>URJB01000004.1 GCA_900548145.1 uncultured Eubacteriales bacterium
CTGCCTCCTGCCGGGGGTTGGGGCAGCGCCCCAACGTCCCCCTTACTTGTTGTACAGAACCACCTGAGAGAAATCGGGAGCCTTCAGAGACGCGCCGCCGATCAGGCCGCCGTCGATTTCAGGCTGAGCCATCAGGCCCTTCACGTTCTTGGGGTTCATGCTTCCGCCGTACTGGATGCGGACAGCATCGGAGACTTCCTTGCCATACTGACGCTCGATGGCCTTGCGGATGGCGCCGATGGTCTCGTTGGCCTGTTCGTCGGTAGCAGTCAGGCCGGTGCCGATCGCCCAAACGGGTTCATAGGCGATCACAACGCCCTTGACTTCCTCGGCGGTCAGGCCGTGGAGAGCCATCAGCGTCTGATATTCCACGATGATATCGGTGTAGCCGGCTTCCCGCTCGTCCTTCAGTTCGCCCACGCAGACGATGGGCTTCAGGCCCGCTTCCACGGCGGCGCGAGTGCGCAGGTTGACGGTCTTGTCCGTCTCACCGAAATACTGACGACGCTCGCTGTGGCCGATGACCACATATTCCACGCCGCAGGCCTTGAGCATATCCGCGCTCAATTCGCCGGTGTAAGCGCCGCTCTTGGCAAAATGGACGTTCTGCGCGCCCAGCTTGATGTTGGTGCCCTTGATGGTCTCAGCCACCACGGTGTAATCGGCGGCGGGAACGCACACCACCACGTCGCAGTCCGCGTCCTTGACCAGCGGAATCAGAGCGGAAACCAGCTCTTTGGCTTCCTCGGGGGTCTTGTTCATCTTCCAGTTACCGGCAATAATCGGCTTGCGCATAACGAATTTCTTCCTTCCATTGATTTGTTGGACTCTTGGTGGGAAAGGGCGCAAGGCGCTTTTTTCCCACCTGATAGGATACCACTGTAGAGCCCTGTTTGCAAATGATTCTTATCAAAAATCCACGAAAAAGGGCTGCGGCGATGCCGCAGCCCTCAGTCTGTCGAAAAACCCCGAGTTGGCCTCCGTTGCCCGCAAACAGCGCTACGCTGGTTTGCGGGGAAAGTGCTGCGGCACAAGGATTAGGGGCTCTGCCCCTATAACCCCGGCAGGAGGCAGTGCCTCCTGCACCTCCACTTTTTGACACTCTGAGGGCTGCGGCGATGCCGCAGCCCTTCAAGCAGCTTATTTATCGTCCAGAGCCGCAACGCCGGGAAGGGTCTTGCCTTCCAGGAACTCCAGGCTGGCGCCGCCGCCGGTGGACACGTGGGTCACCTTATCGGCAAAGCCCATCTGCTCCACAGCCGCCGCGCTGTCGCCGCCGCCGACGATGGTCACGCCCTTGCACTCGCTCATGGCCTTGGCGATGCAGCGGGTGCCCTCGGCAAAGTTCTCAAACTCGAACACGCCCATGGGGCCGTTCCACACAACGGTGCCGGCGTTCTCCACCTCGTAGCTGAACAGCACGCGAGTGTCGGGGCCGATATCCATGCCCTCGAAGCCGTCGGGGATCTCCTTGCTATGCACGGTGATGCACATCGCGTCGTTGGAGAAGCTGTCGGCAGCCAGGTTATCCACGGGCAGCATCAGCTTGACGCCCTTTTCCTTGGCCTTCTCCATCATGCCCTTGACCAGATCGATCTTGTCTTCGGCCACGATGCTGTTGCCGATGCGGCCGCCCAGCGCCTTCTGGAAGGTGTAGCTCATGCCGCCGCCGATGATCAGGGTATCCACCTTATCCAGCAGGTTGTTGATCACGCCGATCTTGTCGGCCACCTTCGCGCCGCCCAGCACCGCCACAAAGGGACGGGCCGGATCCTCCAGCGCCTTGCCCATGATGCTCAGCTCCTTGCCAATCAGGAAGCCGGCCACGGCGGGATGCAGCAGATGGGCCACGCCCTCGGTGGAAGCATGCGCACGGTGAGCGGTGCCGAACGCGTCGTTCACATACACTTCCGCCAGAGAAGCCAGTTCCTTGGCGAATTCGGGGTCGTTCTTTTCCTCTTCCTTATGGAAGCGGACGTTCTCCAGCAGCATCACTTCGCCGTCCTTCAGTTCGGAGGCCAGCTTGTGGGCGGATTCGCCGATCACGTCGTCCGCCATCTTCACTTCCTGACCCAGCAGCTGGCTCAGACGCTCGGCGACGGGGCGCAGAGAATACTTCATGTTGAACTCTCCCTTGGGACGGCCCAGATGAGAGCACAGAATGACCTTCGCGCCATTCTTGATCAGATACTGAATGGTGGGAAGCGCGCCGCGGAGGCGGTTCTCATCGGTGATCACTTTGTTTTCGTCCATGGGCACGTTGAAATCACAGCGTACCAGTACCTTTTTTCCGTTGACCTGAATGTCTTCAATGGTCTTCTTCGCCATAACCAACACTCCTTAGCAGATGAAAATTTCTATTGCAAAGCCGTTTTTCAGGCGTGCAAACATTCCTTTTCGGGCAGCGCCAGAATCGCCTTGGCCGCGCCCTCGTCCGTTACCAGCATCCGATGGGGCTTCGCCCGCATAGCCCCGTCGATGGCCTCCGCCTTGCCCGTGCCCGCCGCTACGGCGATCCACGCGCAGTCGGGTTTCAGCTTGCCCAGATCGTGAGCCACGGTGGAGGCAGAGCATACCATTTTACCGTTTCGGTCGAAATAGCAGCCGTAGGCCTCGGACACCGCGCCCCGTTTGAGCACCTCCGCCTCCACGGCGGGAGGAAGCTGCCGCTTGCGGGCCATTTCGTCTGCCCGGCCGATGCCGTGCAGCACTACGTCGGCCCGTTCCAGCAGCGCCAGCGTTTCGTCGATTTCCTTGAGCTTGCGCATCTCGTTCAGGGCCTGCTCATCCAGCAGGTCAGGCAGATGCATCATACGGTGATGACCGCCCAGCCGCCGGGCGATCTCGCAGGCGATGGTGTTGGCCTGCGTTTCCAGCGAGCGGCCAATACCGCCCCGGGCAGGAACCACCATGACGTTCATGGGCGTACCGCCGGGCAGCGTCGCCGCCACCTGACCGATGGTCGTGCCGCCGGTCACTGCCAGCGTGGAGCCGCTCTGCAGGAAGCTCCGCAGCCGCGCGGCCGCTGAGCGCCCCACCTCGTGAAGCACGTGTTCGTCCTGATCCGCATCCCCGGGAACCACGCAGACCTTCGTGCCGTTCCAGCGAGCGGAAAGCGCGGTCTCCAGCTTGGTCAGGCCCCGCAGCTCCCGGCTGAACAGCCGCGCCATGGGGAGAATGTCGCTGGCTTCCTGCGTCAGGCTCATTCCGGCGGCGTCCAGACTGACCAGCCCGTGCTCCTTGAGCAGCGTCGCCACCGTGCGGACTTCCCGCTCCGGCAGGTTCAGCCTTGCCGCCAGCTGGCGGCGGCCCACAGGCTGCAGCGCGCCAATGCGTTCCAGCACCAGCGCCCGGCGCTCGATCTCCTGCGCCAAGTCGGGGGCGAGCCGTTCAATCAGGGTAAAATAATTATCCTGCATCGTCCTCTCGCCACCTTTTCCCAAGCATCGTGTCGGGACAAATTTTGTCCCGCATGACAAAATTTATCCCACGGGCATTATACAGGAAATGTTCGGGAATCGCAAGGGATTTTGACAATTCTTTCATATTTCGGTAGTTCTGGCCAAAAAAGCAGGGGTTTCCGCATCTTCCCAGCCAGCCGGGCATAGCCTGTACCATTCTCTGACTGACAGGAGGCGTGCGTCCATGGCCGTCCGTCTGTGGATCCTCGGCGTTTTTACCCTGATTTTGGCCGCTTTGTGGTTCTGGAGCCTCCGCTCCACCCCGCGCAGAGGACTGCTTCTTCTGGTGGAGCGGCTGTTCCTTGGCATTATTCTATGCTTCCTGCTGAGCCGAATCTTCCTTCCCATGGGAATTTCTATCCCTACGGGCCCCGCCGCTTCGGCGCTGACCGGCCTTCTGGGCCTGCCCGGCGCGCTGCTGGCCTGTTTTTTTGGCGGGAGCTTCTGACTTACAGCTCGAACACTTCTTCGTTGTCAATGGCCGCCTGAATCAGCGCTTCGCTGTCCAGCTTGCTCTCGCCGTCCAGAATGATCTCCATCTTGGGCTTGGTGGCAGGGTGCCGGGGCGTAAAGACAGTGCAGCAGTCCTCAAAGGGCAGGGAAGACGTTTCCATAGTGCCGATCTTCTCGGCAATATCGATGATCTCCTGCTTATCAAAGCCGATCAGTGGCCGGAACACAGGCATATCCACCACCTCGTCGGTGCAGCAGAGGGCGTACATGGTCTGGCTGGCTACCTGACCGATGCTCTCGCCGGTGATCAGCCCCTGCGCGTGTTCTTTCTTCGCAATGGCCTCGGCAATGCGCATCATGTAGCGGCGCATAATGATGGTGGTGTAGTCCTCGTGGCACTTTTCGTGGATCTGCATCTGAATGTCCGTAAAGGGCACCACATGCACCCGGATGCCGCACAGGCTCTCAGACAGGATCCGCGCCAGATCCAGCACTTTTTCCTTGGCCCGTTCGCTGGTGTAAGGATAGGAGTAAAAGTGCACCGCGCTGACGGTCACGCCGCGCTTGGCGATCATCCAACCCGCCACCGGGCTGTCAATGCCGCCGGACAGAAGCAGCGTGGCTCGTCCGCTGGTGCCTACGGGCATACCGCCCACCGCCATGATGGGATGGGTGTACAGATAGGCGTTGTCCCGAATCTCCACCGACAGGGTCACGTCAGGGTTCTTTACATCCACCTTCAGGTCGGGGCGGCGCTCCAGAATATAGCCGCCCATTTCCATATTGATGGTCATGGAGTCCATGGGATAGCGCTTGTCGCTGCGGCGGGCGTTGACCTTGAAGGTGCCGTGATGGTTTTCCAGCAACTTCAGCCCTTCGGCGCAGACCGCTTCGAAGTCGTTTTTGTCCACTTCCACGGCCCGGCAGACGCTGTGTACGCCGAAGACCTTCGTCACCCGGCGGATGGCCTCGTCCATGTCCGTCATATCGCTGACGTACACCCGGCTGTCATTGAGCCACACATGGCCCTGCACGTCTTTCACCGCCTCCCGGACGCGCTCCACCAGCATCCGCATGAAATAGGGGCGGTTCTGGCCTTTCAGATGAATCTCGCCGAAGCGAACCTGCAATAACTCCCGCACGTTGTTTTCTCCTTCCGCTTTCCCCTGTGTCGCTTTATCTGCGCGCAAAGCGGCGCAGCAGCTCCACATGCTCTTTGATCTTTTCCGCTGTAAAGCGCATTTCCTCTTCCGTATTTTCCGGGCAAAGGCTGATGCGGATGGCCCCGTCCATCACGGCGTTTGGGGTTTTCATGGCGGTCAGCACCGCCGAATGCTTGCCTTTTTTGGACGAGCAGGCCGAGCCGGTGCCCACGTAAATGCCGTCGCCCTCCAGCGCATGCAGCAGCGTCTCCGCCCGAACCGGCGGGAAGGCCACACTCAGCACGTGACCTGCGCTGCGGTCATCTTCCGCCGGGAAGCCCACCACGGTGGTCTCCGGCAGCTTTTCCCGAAGCAGGCTGACCAGCAGCCGCTTCATTTGCAGCATATGCTCGTAGCCGTCTGCGGGGTACGTCTCCACCGCCGCCCGCAGACCTGCGACGCCGCAGGTATTTTCCGTGCCGCTGCGCAAATCATCCTGCTGTCCGCCGCCCACGATCTGGGGCCGGAAACGGAAGCCATCCTGCCAGACCAGCGCGCCCACGCCCTTAGGGCCGTGAATTTTATGTCCGCTCAAAGCATAGGACTGCACGCCCAGCTTTTTCAGCGAGAAGGGCAGACGCATGAAGCCCTGCACCCCGTCCACGTGAAGGACGGCCTTGGGGGCCAGCCGGTCGCGCAGCGCAGCGATCTCCGCAATGGGCATGATCACGCCCGTCTCGTTGCATACCTGCATCACGCAGATCACGGCCGTGTTTTCCGAAAGCATTCCTTCCAGTGCTTCCAGATCCACCGAGCCTTCCCGGGTCAGGGGAATTTCGACGGCCTTGCAGCCGAAACGGGCTTCCGCCTCCCGGCAGGCGTTCTTTACCGCCGCATGTTCAGCGGCGGTGTAGAGCACCTCGCCCTTGCCCCGCAGGGTCTGCAAGTGGCCCAGAATAGCCAGATTATCGCTTTCCGTTCCCCCGGAGGTGAAGATCACATTCTTAGCCGGAATGCCCAGTTGGTCCGCCAGTGCCTTCCGGGCGGCGGTCAACTCCTTTTCCGCCTGCATGGCGGGGCCGTACAGGGCGGACGGGTTGAAATAAACTTCTTCCATGGAATGAACCATCGCGTCCCGCACTGCCTGACTGGGCCGTGTGGTCGCGCTGTTATCCAGATAAACCATGTCGTTCGCGCCTCTTTTTCAGAAGATCAGGCCCGCCAGGCGGTAGGCGGCAGATACTTGCGGATCATGCCTACCAGCTCCTCGGAGGGCTCCAGAACGATGATGGTGCGGTTGTTTTCCTTCTGATAGTAGAAGTAGTACAGCTTGGCTCCCCGGTTCAGGAACCAGTTTTTCCGGGTCAGGCCGGGCATGTTGATGAGCTTGCGGAACTCGTTGGAGTCCACGGGACCGAAGGCTTCCACATTCTTCACCCGCATGGTGCCCAGCGCCTTGCGCTTCTGATTGTTGAACACCTGAGCAAAGTCCAGATCGCCGTTGGTGAAAGTGTACTCGTATTCCGTTTTCAGCCGATCCTTAAACAGGTACAGCAGCACCGCGCCGCCGATGAAGATCACCGTCTCGATCAGCGCGGGCACACTGAACTGATACAGCAGGGACTGCAGCATCAGCAGCCCGAACAGGCCGAAAATCACCAGCATGATCCAGGACAGCACGTAGAGGATGTCATCAAAGGTACGATTGTGCTTAACCACGACTTCTTCCATAAAGTGATCCATAGTATTCCCTCCTGTGTAATGCCTTTTAAGCAAATAAAATCAGCAAGTAAATCACGGCGACCAGAAGCCCGGTCAGGGCGCCTCCGGCCACCTCCAGCGGCGTATGACCTACCAGTTCCTTCAGTTCCTCGTCGGAGATCTTTTTCCCGTTCAGCAGCATGTCTTTCAAGATCTGATTGATGACGGTGGCCTGCGTGCCGGTCTCCCGGCGGACGCCCGCCGCGTCGTACATGACGATCATGGCCACCACCACGCTCAGGGCGAACAGCCCGCTGTCAAAGCCGTACAGGCCGCCGATCATGACCGCCGTGCCCGTCACCATGGCCGAATGAGAACTGGGCATACCGCCCGAACCGTGAAAGCGGGAAAAATCCCACACATGCTCCACATGATGATAAATCGGAATCTTCAATGCCTGCGCCACGAACCAGCTAATCAGCGCGGCGAACAGCACATGATTGGCTCCCAAGCCTAAAATCGAGTGCATAGGCGCTCCTCCTTCCGCCTGTCAAACGCTGCGGGTCAGGGTCTGCCGGGCCAGTTCCGTCAGGAATTTCCCGCGTTCTCCGAAGGGCTCCATGGCGGCGGCAGCGTCCTCGACGGCCTGTCTCGCATCCTGACGGGCCTGTTCCACGCCCGCCACAGCGGGCCAGGTCATCTTGCCCCGCTGAGCGTCCATGCCCACGTCCTTGCCCAGCAGCTTGACGTCTCCTTCCAGATCCAGCAGGTCGTCCTCGATCTGGAATGCCAGCCCCAGTCCCCGGCCATACCGGCGGCCCAATTCCAGTTGGGCTTCGTCCGCCCCGGCCAGCATCAGTCCAGCGGTCAGCGGCGCGGTCAGCAGGTCGGCGGTCTTGTGCAGGTGGATGTAGCGGACGATATCCTTCCGGGGCGGCTGCCCCTCCATGGTCACGTCCAACACCTGACCGGCCACCATGCCCCGAACGCCCGCCCGCTCCGCGATTTCTCGAATAGCAGGCAGCGCCCGTTCCGGCGCATTCTGCGTCAGCGGCGCGGCCAGCATGGTCTCATAAGCCAGGTTCAGCAGACCGTCCCCGGCCAGAATGGCCATGGCTTCGCCGTACACCCGATGATTGGTGGGCTTTCCCCGGCGAAGGGCGTCATCGTCCATGGCGGGCAGATCGTCGTGGATCAGG
Organism: uncultured Eubacteriales bacterium; assembly: GCA_900548145.1. Classification (GTDB taxonomy): domain Bacteria; phylum Bacillota; class Clostridia; order Christensenellales; family Aristaeellaceae; genus Limiplasma. Next base: position 7,957 of record URJB01000004.1, read on the forward strand.
GAATAGGTGTGGATCATTTCCAGCGCACAGGCGAAGGGCACGGCCTCCTGCCAGTCGTCCCGCAGCAGGTGATACGCAGCCAGCAGCAGCACCGGGCGGATGCGTTTGCCCGGCAACAGCAGACTGTAGCGCATGGCGCTGCGCAGGGGCTGGGGCACTGCGCCTTCTGCCGGGGCTTCCCGCTCCGGCTCCGTCACTGGCTGGCCCGGGTCGGGAAGCAGCAGACCGTAGTTTTCCAGCGCCGTCTGAACCGCGTCAAAGTAGGCGTTCATGCTCTGCCGCTCCCTTCCAGCTCGCTCATGCTGATCTGCCCCTCCATAGGCTGATCGGCCGCTTCGTCGGCTGCGCTCACGCGAATCTCCTTCAGCGTGGCCTGCATCCCTTCCAGCCGTTTTTTCAGTTCGGCCGTCAAGGCCACGCCCTGCTCATAAAGCTTCATCAGTTCCTCCAGAGGCAGCTCCGACTGCTCCATCTGGGTGGCCATTGCTTCCAGCTTTTGCAGTTCTTCCTCAAAAGAAGCCGTTTTCTTGACCGTTCTCGCGGGCATATTCTTCCCGTCCTTTCCATGGGTTCAACGTTCGGTTTCCACCGTCTCTACCCGGGTCAGCAGACTGCCGTCCTGCAGCATCAGCCGCACGGGATCGCCTGCCGCCGCGTCGGCGGTACTTTTCAGCAGACGACCGTCCTTCAACGCCACGGCGTAGCCCCGGCGCAGGGTCTCCTGCGGCCCGGAGGAACGAAGCCGTGTCTCCGCATGACGGAGCCGCGCTTCCGTCTGCTGCAATCGCTGGGATGCGGCGCTGTCCAGCCTTTGCCGAACGTTTTCCAGCCGTAGGCCATACCGGCTCAAAAGCTGTTCCGGCTCCCGAGCCTTCAAGCGGGTCTCCGCCTGTTTCAGCCGCGCTTCCGCATCGCTGAAAGCCAGCGTCAGGCAGCGTTCCAGCCGCTCCGCCTGCTGGTCGATCTCGTCCAGCAGGGCCACCCTCGGCTGCACGCACAGTTCCGCCGCCGCCGAGGGCGTGGGAGCCCGCACATCCGCCGCAAAATCCGCAATGGTAAAATCCGTTTCATGGCCTACGGCGCTGACCACCGGCGTCCGACACGCTGCGATCGCCCGGGCCACGATCTCCTCGTTGAAGGGCCATAAGTCCTCCATGCTGCCGCCGCCCCGGCCCACGATCAGCACCTCTGCCTCCGGCATCCGATCCAGCCGGCGAATGGCCGCGGCAATCTCCCTGGCCGCCCCCTCGCCCTGCACCTTCACTGGGCAGAGATACAGCGGCATGGCCGGGTTTCTGCGCCAAGTGACGGTACAGATATCGTGCACCACCGCGCCTGTGGAGCTGGTGACGATGCCAACGCCCCGGGGCAGCAGGGGCAGGGGCTTTTTCAGCGACGGGTCGAACAGGCCCTCGGCCAGCAGCTTCTGCTTCAGCCGCTCGAACCGCAGATACAGCTCGCCCAGCCCTTCCTGCTCCATCCGTTCGCCGTAAAACTGGTAGGAGCCGGTCTTGACATACAGGCTGACGCTGCCCGTCAGCCGCACTCTCATGCCGTTTTCCGGCTGAAAGCGCACCGTCTGAGCCGCCTGACGGAACATGACGCAGTTGATGGCCGCTTCTTCGTCCTTCAGAGTGAAATACCAGTGCCCCGACACATGACGCTTGAAATTGCTGATCTCGCCCGTGATGCAGATATTTTTCAGCATCGCGTCCGACGCCAGCGTCCGGCGGACGTATTCGTTCAGCTGAGCAACGCTCAGGGTCATCCGCTCGCTGGTCATAGCGCCGCCTTTTCCGCCGCGGACACCGTGTTTTCCATCAACATGGCGATGGTCATTTTGCCCACGCCGCCGGGCACGGGCGAGATCCATCCGGCCTTTTCCTTCACGGTTTCAAAATCCACGTCGCCGCAAAGCTTTCCGTCCACCCGGTTGATGCCCACGTCCAGCACCGCTGCGCCTTCCTTGACCATATCGGCGGTCACGAACCGGGGCTTGCCCACCGCCGCCACCAGAATATCCGCCCGGCGTGTGTGCTCTGCCAAATCTTCCGTGCGGCTGTGGCAGATGGTGACGGTGGCGTTTTCCTGAAGCAGCAGCAGCGCCATGGGCTTGCCGACGATATTGCTGCGGCCGATGACCACGGCGTTTTGGCCCGCGATAGGCACGCCCGCCGCCTTGAGCATATGCAGCGCTCCCTTGGGCGTACAGGCCGCCACGCAATCCTCTCCCCGGGCCAGACGGCCCATGTTCACCGCATGGAAGCCGTCCACATCCTTTTCCGGACGGATGAGCGCCAGTGCCCGGTGCTCGTCCAGCTGTGCGGGCAGAGGAAGCTGCACCAGAATGCCGTGAATGGCTTCGTCCTCGTTGGCCCGTTCGATGGAGGCTTCCAGCTCCGCCTGCGTGGTTTCCGCCCCCATCCGAAGGGTTTGGGAGTGGATCCCAAGCCGGGCGCAGGCCTTTTCCTTGTTGGCTACATAGGTCTGGCTGGCAGGATCACTGCCCACCAGAATGACGCACAGACCGGGCACAACGCCGCGCTCCCGCAGGACTTCCACCCGCTGTTTCAGTTCTTTTTCGACCTCCAGCGCCATTGCCGCGCCGTCCAGAATCTTCGCCGCCATTGCCCGTCCCTCCCTGTTTTCGAATCAAGCGCCTGTTTCAGGCGTGGTGTTCCTTCCACTGCCGGTATTGTTCCAGCCCAAGCTCCGCTACCCCGGCGGCGTTATCCGCACTGTAGCGGGGGGCTCCGAAGAAAACCTCCACCGGCGAACGGAGCTTATTCAGCCGCTGCTGCAAAAGTCCGCGCAGCAGCTTTGAAGACGCCACGCCGCCTACCACCAGCGCCTGCCGCACCTGATACCGCTTGCAGCCCGCCGCCAGCATCCGGCTGACCGTCCGGGCCAGCAGATCGAAGGTCTCGGCGGCGATCCGCTCCGGGGTACAAACCTGCTTTTCCCATAGCTGTGCCGCCCGGGTCTCCGCCCCGGAAAGGTGACAGTAACAGGCGTCCTTTTCCAGCGAAGCAGGCAGCAGGGCTTCGGTGGGATCCGCACAGGCCATGGCCAGCTTTTCCAGCTCCGGCCCTGCCGGGAAACGCAATCCCAGCCGAACGCCCACCCGGTCCACCATCTGCCCGGCGTGAAGATCCAGCGAACCGCCTACCAGCCGCAGTCGGCCGTTTTCGCAAAGCAGCAGTTCCGTGGTGCCGCCGCTCAAATGCAGCGCCAGAAAGCGCTCGTCCAGCGGCGGAAGGCCGATGCATCCTGCGGCGATATGCCCCTGCTGATGGGTCGTTTCAAAAAACGGGACCCGCAGCGCTGCGGCGATCCCCCGTCCGTAACCACAACCGGTCTGAAACACGGGCATATAGCTGTCCGCCTCGTCCCTGGGCTTGGAGGACGCGCAGACGGCGCGAATCGTCGCTTCCGTCGGCAATTCTGTCATCAGGCTTTCCATCACCTGCGGCAGCTGCCTTACATGCGCAAAAACGGCCTCGCTTTGGCGAAGGCCGCGCTGGCCCGCCTCCACGGGGAGCAGCAGGCGGGAAAAGGCGATCACCTTTCCCTGCGCGTCCACCGCGGCGGCGGAAGTGGTATAACAGCTGGTATCCAGACCCAACACTGCGTCCATGGAGATCAGCCTTCCTGCTTGTCGCGTTCCATGGCGCCCAGCACACCGTTGATGTAGCGGCTGCTGCGGGGCTCGCTGTACCGGGAGGCCAGCTCCATCGCCTCGCTGATGGCCACATTGTCGGGAACGTCGCTGCGGTGGAGCATCTCGTAGGCCGCAAGGCGGAGAATGCTCAGATCCACATGAGGTACCCGGCTGATGGTCCATTCGCCGGTGGAATGGCTGGCGATCTGGCCATCCAGCTCCTGCTGGTGATCCTGAACACCCTGCAGCACATCATCGATGTAGGCCCGATCCTCCGGGGTCAGGTTCACGCGCTGAGGCTTTTCCCCCTCTTGGGATAACTGCTCGTATACCATATCCAGGGATTCCTGATCCGCCTCGCCGCCTGACAGGCGTTCGTACAGAAGCTGCATGGCAGCCCGTCTGGCCAATGAACGCGCCATTCGATTCAACACTCCATTTCTTTTGTCGCAGTTTCGCATAAAAGGGCGGGTCTCCCCGCCCGGGGCTTACTCGCCCTTCTTGGGAACGAAGCGATCCACGATGCGCTTGAACAGCTCCGCCTTATGGTCGCACGCGCCGACGAAATACCCGACGGCAAACATCGCCGCGATGAAGATCATGTTCCAAAACCCAAACAGCACCCAGCACAAAGCCGCCAGCGCGCCAATCGCGCCGCACAGGAGACCGCATTTTTTCGTGCCGACCGCAAATCCCTTATTCTCGTCCATGACTGACGCTCCTTATTCTTTGCTGGCCGAAAGGGTCTCTTCCGGCTGGCTCTCGTTTTCTTCTTCCTCCCGGGTTTCTTCCCAGTGCGTGTTCTCAGTTTCTTCCTCCGCCGTGACGGCGGGGGCTTCTTCTTCGGCAGTCATTTCCGGCTCCGGCACCGGCTCTGCGACGGGTTCAGGCTCCGCGGTCTGAGCGGGTTCTTTGACGGGTCCCGCCTTCACAAGCTGCGACGCGGCCTGAGGCTCCAGCACCAGCTCTTTGCTGTGGCGGGTCTTTCCGTTGGGAATGCCTGTCTCCACCAGCACCTTCACCTCATAGACCTCCACGCCGCTGCAGGACATGATGTACTGCTTCACCTGCTTCTGCAGGGCGTTCACCGTCAGGGGAATATTCACCCCGGCAGCCAGCATAATGCGAATCTCCACCACGATGCCGCTCTTGACGCGGCTGATACGGGTGGACTTGACGGTCAGCTCCTTATGCTGATCCACGCAGTGGCGCACCATGGTATCCAGTGCGTTCATGGAAATGCTCATGTCGCCCAACTCTGTGTGCTGCATGATGAAGCCCCGCTCCCGGCGGCTGGGAAAGGGAATACTCAAATCGTGCAGACCCAGCGCCGCTGCGGCAACGCCTCCCAGCATCAACAAAATTTTCTGCCACACGGCCAGTCCGTTCAGCAGCTGGGAAAGCTCCGTGCCGCCCAGAGACAGGCTGATGCTGAACAGCGACAGGAAGCTGACCAAAAACAAAAGCACGCCTGCGGCGAAAATAAAAAGGCCGCTCAGGGCTACCAGCACCCGGTTCCAGAACTTGTTTCTCATGGAAAAAACCTCCTCTCCCATCCTCATGGGGTCAGATTCGTAAAAACGGCAAAAAGCAATGCCGGTTTGGGCCGGTATTGCTTTGCCGTCGTTTGTCAGGCTTCTTCGGGCTCGTTTTCATCCTTCACGTCGATCGGTTCGGGATCAGGCGTGTTGTGGGACTCCGCCGGAGTGGGTTCGCCTTCAAATTCCACATGGCCCGCCGGCTTTTGCGCCGCCACTTCCGCCACGCTGGAATGAAGCTCGTCCAGCCCCGCCTGCGTGTCCTTGTTTTCCTTTTCGAAGCTGACGCCCTGTACATGCACGTCCACCCGCACCACGTGCAGGCCGGTCATGGTCTCAATGGCCTTGCGAACGTTTTCCTGCACGTTCTGGGCGGCCGTCTGGATGGGCGTGCCGTATTCGATCATCAGGTAAATATCCACGGAGACTTCCTCCGTGCCCAGCTCCACCTTGATGCCGCGGGTGACGTTCTTGGTGTTGCGGGAGAACACCTCGGAAATCCCGCTGGCCGCGCACATTCCGGCAACGCCTTCCACTTCGTTGGCGGCGACGCCTGCAATGACGGCCACCACTTCATTGGCGTAGGTGATGGTTCCGGTAGAGTCCTGATCCTGTTCCAGCGTCAGGGGCAAATTATCCTTTTTGGGGGCCATGATAGACACCTCCTGTGGTCTGTTTCCTCACGGGCGCGCCGGTGCGCATACCCGAAGGATAGTATACCAGATATTTCAGCGCTTGACAACCCGGCGAGGCGCCGGCGAAGGGAGCGCTTTCCGGGGAAAAACACCCAAAGTCAGCATTTTCCCGGAACGGCTCGCCATCCCCGTGTCTGCCCGGATTTACAAATACAGCCTGTAACGATCCGGCTTATTTTTCCAGATGGGCTTTCAGATCCTCCGGGGCCGTTTTCAGCGGAGATTCCCATTCGTCCCGGGTCTGCATATTGCGCAGCTTGACCACGCCCTTGGCTACTTCGTCGTCGCCCAGTACGGCCACGTACTGTGCGCCCAGCTTATCGGCGTACTTGAACTGCGCTTTCAGGCTGCGGCCCTGGTGATCCATGTCCGCCCGAAGCCCCGCCCGGCGGAACTGCTCCATCAAAAGGAAAGCGTTCTTCGACAGGCTCTGATTCAGGCAGGCCACAAACACCTGCGGGCGTTCGTCCTCCACGGCCAGCTTCTGGCTGTTCTGCTGATCCAGCAGCATCAGCACCCGCTCGATGCCCATGCCGAAACCCACCGCCGGAATGGACGGTCCGCCGATCTCCTCCACCAGTCCGTCATACCGGCCGCCGCCGCACACGGTCAGCTCGCCGTTGGGGGTGTCGGTAATGATCTCGAACACGGTCTTGGTGTAGTAGTCCAACCCGCGCACGATGCGGGGATCCACCGTATAACGGATGCCCGCCGCCTCCAGATAGCCCTTGAGCGCTTCGAAGTGCGCACGGCACTCATCACAGAGGTGATCCATCATCACAGGCGCGTCCTTCAGTTCTTCCTTGCAGGCGGCTTCCTTGCAGTCCAGCGTGCGCATGGGGTTGATGTCCATCCGCTCCTGACAGGACTTGCACAGCTTCTCCCGCCGTGCGTTCAGATATTCCTTGAAATGCTGCTGATACGCGGGGCGGCAGTTGGGGCAGCCGATGGAATTGATGCGCACGGACAGGTTTTCCAGCCCCAGCTTGCCCAGCAGTTCCACCACCAGCACGATCAGCTCCGCGTCCGCCGAGGGCTGGGACGCGCCGAAGCACTCCATGCCGAACTGATGATGCTCCCGGAGCCGCCCGGACTGGGGGGCTTCATAGCGGAAGTGGGGCGCGTTGATATAGTACATTTTCATGGGCAGCGCCTGAGCGTACAGGCCGCTTTCCAAAAATGCGCGCACCGTGCCCGCCGTGCTTTCCGGCTTCAGGGTCACGCTGCGGTCGCCCTTATCCTTAAAGGTATACATCTCCTTGCGCACTACGTCGCTGCTTTCGCCGGCCGAGCGGGCGAACAGCTCCGTATGCTCCAGAACCGGGGTACGGATCTCCCGGTATCCGGCCAGCAGTGCCGCCTGACGGCATTCCTTCTCTACCGCGCGCCAGCGGGCGCTTTCCGCGGGCAGCACGTCCTTCATTCCCTTCGGAATCTTCGTCAACATTTCCTACACCTCATTCCCATTCCGCGCCATGCGCAGATGAAAAAATTATACACATTCCCTTCCCTGCTTGTCAACCCGGAGAAGCGGGCGCTCCGCTCAATTTCGCCGCGATCCGTTCCCTTACGCCGCCGTCCAGCGAAAACAGGGTCAAGTACTGTTCAAACTCCCGGCTCAGTTCGCCCGTTGTTTTGCCATAGGCCTTCCGGAACCCTTCTTCCCCGCCGTTTTCCTTCTGCCAGAAGAGCCGGTAGCGTTCCGTTCCGTAGGTCAGCAGAAGATATTCGGTAAACGCCCCTACGATAGGATAGCTTAATCCGCAGTCCAAAGCAAAAAAGCGTTCGTTTTCCAGAAGGCAGTTGAAAGGCGGCAATCGGTTTTCTTCTCGGTAATACAACGCCCATTCGAAATTACAGATTCCCCACCACTGCCGGTCAAAGGCCATGGCCAATCCCTCCCGGACAGCGGCCTGAGGCGGCTTATGGAGAAAAAAGCTGATCAAGTGTGCGTCCTCATGAAACCCGTCGCAGCGGCAGCGCTCATTGTACACGGCATAGATTCGGTCGGGTTCCCGGGCAAACCCGTCGCATGGTTCCTCATCGCCGTAATACGCCCCTACCTCCTCCGGCGTTTCGCAAAGGAAATACTGCAGTTTCCGGTCCGGTTTCACCTGCAGCACCCGGCAGATGTAGGCGAAGCATTTTTCCTGCCGCAAGGCGAGCTCCCGGATATGTTTTTCTGCAAAGCTGCCCGCCGAATAGTGGAAACGGTAATGTTCGCTTTCGAAGCACGGCACAGGAATCTCTCCTTTTCCTTTTTTCTGCATTATAGCATTTCTTTCGCCGCCCATCCACCCGGAAACTTTCTCCGTTTTCGTCAAATCTTTCCCTTGTCTTCCGAAAAATGTCATGATAAGATGGGTTGTACACTGGAAAGGGGAAAGATACATATGCAGATCGGGTTTGACAATGACAAATACACGGCCATGCAGTCCGAGCGTATCCGCCAGCGCATCGACACTTTCGGCGGAAAGCTCTACATGGAATTCGGCGGCAAGCTCTTTGACGACTATCACGCTTCCAGGGTGCTTCCCGGCTTTCTGCCCGACAGCAAGGTGCGGATGCTGCTGAATCTGAAGGATCAGGCCGAACTGGTCATTGTCATCAACGCGGATGATATTGAAAAAAGCAAGGTACGGGGCGACCTTGGTATTACCTACGACGCGGACGTGCTGCGGCTGATCGACGCGTTCCGCGGCATCGGCCTGTACGTAAGCAGCGTGGTCATGACCCGCTGGAACGACCAGCACAACGCAGTCCTGTTCAAGCAGCGGCTGGAAAACCTTGGAGTGCGGGTATTCCGCCATTTTACCATTGAGGGCTATCCCTACGATGTGGAACAGATCGTCAGCGACAACGGTTTCGGCCGCAATGAATATGTAGAAACGACCCGTCCCCTGGTGGTGGTAACGGCTCCCGGCCCGGGCAGCGGAAAGATGGCCGTCTGTCTGAGCCAGCTGTACAAGGAGCACCAGCGGGGCGTTCAGGCGGGCTATGCCAAGTTCGAGACCTTCCCCATCTGGAATCTTCCCCTGAACCACCCGGTGAACGTCGCCTACGAAGCCGCCACCGCCGATCTGGACGACGTGAACATGATCGACCCTTTCCATCTGGAAGCCTACGGTGAGACCACCGTCAACTATAACCGGGACGTGGAGATCTTCCCCGTGCTGAAGGCCGTATTCGAGCGCATTTACGGCACTTCGCCCTACAAATCCCCCACGGACATGGGCGTAAATATGGCGGGCAACTGCATCATTGACGACGAAGTCTGCCGGGAAGCCGCCCATCAGGAGATCATCCGCCGCTACTTTGCGGCCCGCTGCCTGCTGGTGGAGGGTCACACGGAGCAGAGCGAAGTAGACAAGCTGAAAATGATCTATCAGAAGGCGGGGCTGAACCCGGAAATGCGTCCTGTGATCGCCGCTGCCCGTCAGCGGGCCGAGGAGACCAGCGCCCCCGCGCTGGCGCTGGAGCTGCCGGACGGCACCATTGTCACCGGCAAGACCTCCAGCCTGCTGGGCCCGTCCGCCGCAGTGCTTCTGAACGCGCTGAAAAAACTGGCCGGCATCAACAAGAAGATCCGTTTGATCTCCCCCACCGTCATCAGTCCGCTTCGGTCCCTCAAGTGCGACTATCTGGGCAACCACAATCCCCGGCTGCACAGCGACGAAGTGCTGGTAGCGCTGTCCATTTGCGCCGCCACAAACGAGACCGCCGCGCTGGCCATGCAGCAGCTTCCCCTGCTGGCGGGCTGCGAGGCGCACTCCACCGTCATTCTTCCGCAGGTGGACAGCAACATTTTCCGCCGCCTGAAGGTGAATGTCACCTGCGACGCCAAATACCAAAGTCACAAGCTCTACCACAAGAAATAAGCTTTTTGCCCCTCCGGCTGTTTTCCCATGGCCGGAGGGGCTTTGCAATGTTCCTTTTCCCTTTTTCAAAAAATTTTCGGATACTCGTTTTATGCTTGACTTTTCCAAAAGCCTTTATGATGACTGGCAACGTCGTCGGAAGACGGCTCACAATGAATTGGTCGTATGGCTCAGTTGGTAGCGCAAGGGCTGCGGCAAAAAAGGCGCCCTCGAGTGCCAGACGATGGAATGCAGCCTGTTCGGACAGAAAACGGCCTCCGTCTGCCCGGTATACGGCGAGAACGGCTGCAGGATCGCTGCAGTTCTGCCTTCTGCGGCGGTCTTTGTTTGCGGAACAGAAATCAGAAAGCGCTCATGCCCAGGTTCTTTTGGGCGTGAGCGCTTTTGCGGCCAAAAACGGCGGGAAAGTCAGAGACGGGCTTTGGCCTCTCAGCCTTTGATGCCCTCCGAGGCGATCCCGCGGATCAGATGCTTCTGGAGAAAGAGAAACAGGATCAGCAGCGGCAGACAGGTCACGACCACGCCCGCCATCGTCAGGTTCAGCCGGTTAAAATAGGTGTCCTTCAGGGTGTTGAGACCCACGACCATGGTGAAGCGCTCCTCGCTCATGACAAAGGTGGAGGGCACCATATACGAATTCCAGCTCTGCACAAAGTTGAAGATCGTCACCGTGGCCACAATGGGCTTGGACAGGGGAAGCACAATGTGGAAAAAGCTCCGAAAGAAGCCGAGCCCGTCTACCCGCGCCGCTTCCAGAAGATCGCCGGGGAAGGAAAGATAAAACTGCCGGGACATAAAGATATACAGCGTGTTCATCATATAGGGGACGATCAGGCCGACGAGGGTATCGTTCCAGCCCAGCCGGGTGATCATGATATACTGCGGCGTCAGCAGCACCTGAAAGGGCACCATCATGGTCAGAAGGACGATCGTAAAAACGACGCTCCGGCCGGGAAACCGCAGCTTTGCCAGCGAGTAGCCTGCCGGAACGGTGATGCACAGCTGGGAGAGCAGGGTCAGGCCCGCTACGATCACCGTATTTTTCAGCCAGACGAAAACAGGATAATTCGTAAAAAGATCCTGATAGACGCTCAGCGTGAACTGATCCGGCGAAACCAGCCTTTCGACCTTGTCCAGAGGCAGGAAGGAGTTATACAGGGCGTAGAGAAGGGGAACCACAAACACCGCTCCCAGGATCAGGATCAGGAGCCGAAACGGAAGTTTTGCAGTTTTGCTCATGGGTCAACGCTCCTTTCTCAATCCTGATCGCCGGAATCGGTGATCCGATTCTGGATCAGGTTGACGGCGACAATGATCAGCAGCAGTACAATGGCTACCGCGCAGCCGTAGCCGACCTTATAGTAATTGAAGCTGTTCATATAGAAATACGTCAGCAAGGTAGAGGAAGCGCCTGCCGGGGAGCCAAGTCCGCCGCCCGCGCCGCCGCAGATGGCGGCGATCTGGTCATAAACCTTGAAGGCCTGGATGATGGCGTAAACGACCACCAGATAGGTGGTAGGCTTTAGGAGGGGAAGCGTGATATAGCGGAAGGTTTTCCACTTTCCGGCCCCGTCGATGACGGCGGCTTCATAGACCTGCGCCGGAATGGTCTGAATTCCCGCCAGATAGTAGACGGTATAGAATCCCACCATCTGCCAGATGAACAGGATGGAGATGAAGGGCATCACCAGATGAATGCTGGCATACCATGTGACGTTTTCAACGCCAAGCCGGGAAAAGAAGACGGTCACGGCGCTATCCTTGACAAACAGATGCATGAAGACCGTCGCCACGGCCACGCCGGAGATCGTGTAGGGGATAAAGCTGATGGTGCGGAAAACGCCGCGGCCCCGGAAGCTGCTGTTCAGGATCAGTGCCAACGCCAAAGCCAGTACTGTGACCACTGGTACGGTGACGGCGACAAACCACAGCGTATTTTTCAGCGCCAGCAGGAATTTGGGATCCTGAAACATATGGATATAGTTGTCCAGCCCCACGAAGGCCCGGGCTTTGGGTTTGAGGTAGTTGTAATCCAGAAAGCTCATGCCCACGCACTGCAGAAAAGGATATAAAAACCAGATCAGCCAACAGACCGTCGCAGGGAGGATGAAGATCCAACCGGCCGCTTTTTCATTTCTGGAAACCGCTTCCCGGAATCGTGTTTTCTGTTGCTTCGCTTTTTTTCTCATGCCCGCACGTTCCCCCAATACGCCCGCGCTGGCGCGGGTCCGTTATTTGATAGAATTCATTCCGAAATAAGAATAAACCGGCAGCGCGGGGGTTTCATTACAGAATTCTGCTATTTCTTAAGAAAATTCGCTGATTTCGCGGTGGAGAAGGCTGGAGCAGTGGGGAAAGCCTTCCTTTCAGCAGATTTTGTGAAGAAACAGCGTCATTCCATAATGAAGCCGCACGGCGAATCTGCTATAATGCATCTTGGGATGGTGCGGATCTTGTAAAACAGGAGGGGTTCCATGAAGCTGAAGACCCGGATCAAAATTTCCATGGTAGGGATCATGGCCGCCATGGTGGCGATCTATACCGCCATTATTCTCGGCTCGACGATCCAGACCTACCGCAGGGACATGGAGGACTCTCTCCGTTCCGTCGGCGAACAGAAGCTGATGACGATGGACAGCCTAATGAACACCATGGCCACCATCACGGAAAAACCCCTGTTTGACAATACCATCCTGTCCATCCTGCGAAAAAGCGCGGAGGATTACCGTCAGGCGCAGACGGGCTATCAGCAATATCTGGACTACGAAACGGTAAACGCCCGGCTGTATACCGAGATGTTTTATGAAAACGAATATGTTTATTCCATTACCCTGTTCGGGTTTCATACGGAGACCGCTTATACAAAACAGCGGAGCGGCAAGGGGCTGCTGCCCGGCGATCCCCGGGAGGCGGAATGGGTTCAGCGGCTTCGGCAGACCAACGGCCGTCAGGCGCTGATTTTTCCCCTGCGGGAAGATGATCTGTACCCGGGCGAAGAACCGGTAATCTCCGTGGGCCGGCTGCTGATGGATCCCATCGGCCAGCAGCCGCTGGGCCTGATCCGTGTGGACATTGCCGCCCGGGATCTGAAGAACATCCTGGAGGGCGATGAAGACACGCAGGTGGTGCTTCTCAGCGAGGCCGAGGAGCTGCTGTATACCTCGCTGCCGTCCGGCGAATGGCGGGAAGCGCTGGAACGCCTGCGCCCCAGCCGCGTGACGGTGTCCAGCCGGTCCCGGCAGTTCGGCTTTTCCCTGACCAGTCTGGCTCCAAAGGATCAGCTGAAGCAAAATATCCGCCGGACGCTTTTGACCATGATCCTCCTGACCGGCGCGTTCGGGGCGCTGATCCCCTTTATTACGGAACTGATCACCCGCAACAGCATGAAACCCATCAGCGAGATCAACCAGCTTATGAAGGAGGTGCGCGCCGGGGACCTGTCCGTTCGGGCTAAGGTGGAGACAGGCGGTGAATTTGCCGAGGTATGCGATTCCTTCAATAAAATGATCATCAATACCGAACAGCTCATCCGGCAGGTGAAGCTGCAGGAGCGGGAAAAGATGGAGGCCGAATATCAGGCGCTTCAGGCTCAGATCTCGCCTCATTTTATGCTCAATACCCTCAACACGATCAAATGGATGGCGGTTATTCAGGGAGTCAGGACCATCGAACAGGCGCTGAACGCATTTTCGCAGCTTCTCTCCTTTGCCGTGCGGGAAAAAAGTGAAAAGATCCCGATCCGCAAGGAACTGGACATGATGCGGTATTACACGGAGATCCTTTCCCTGCGCTATTTTGACCGGTTCCGCATCCGCTACGACGTAGACAAGGCGGCGCTGGACTGCTGCACCTTAAAATACATTCTTCAGACGCTGGTGGAAAACAGTATTTTTCACGGTCTGGACCTTGTGGAACGTTCCATTGAAATTCGCGTCCAGATCCGCCGTGAGCCGGACCGGATCGTTTATGAGGTGCAGGATAACGGCGCGGGCATGTCGCCCGCCCGGATCGAAGAGGTCCTTCATCAGAAGCACCTCAAGGGAAAGGGCATGATGAAGATCGGGCTGTATAACATTCAGCAGCGGATCCGACTGGTATTCGGTGAAGAATATGGCATATCCATTCGCAGCGAAGAAGGAGCGTATACCGTCGTGCGGGTGGAAATTCCGGTTTTGGAGGCGGAAGATGTTTCGGATAGCGATCGTTGACGATGAATCCTATGTCCGGATGGGCCTGAAAACCATTGCGGAAAAGGAAGGAAAGTATACGGTGGTGGGCGAGGCGGACAACGGCGCTTCCGCCGTCCAGATGATTATGCAAAAACAGCCGAATGCGGTATTTTTGGATATTACCATTCCCGGACTGGACGGAATGGAGGTATTGAAGGAAATTCGGCAGAGGGGCTATTCCGGGCATGTGACCATGCTGACCTGCCATGATGAATTTCGCCTGGTGCAGCAGGCGCTTCGGCTGGGGGCGGACGATTATGTGCTGAAAAACGATCTGGCAGAGGAAAGCTTTTCTCAATATCTGAAAAAGCTGAGCGCCCGGCAGACGGAGACGGCCGAAGAAAAACGGCTTCTGGAGGAAGAACAGACAGCTCAGCAATACAAGGACAATTTTCTTCGAAACATTCTTCGCATGGGCTGTACGGACCGGGAAATGTTTCTGCGGGGTTGCGAGAACCATCATATTCGGTTCAAGCCGAACGGAATTTATATCCTGACCTTTTCGTTCCGGCATTGGGAAAGCCTTGTGGCCCGATACCGGGGAAGCGACCTGCATGTGTTTTTCCGGGCCGTAGACGCTATCGTCCGGGAGGTGCTGCAGAATCAGGATGAATGGGAGCTGCTGTATACGGAGCCGTATCTGTGCCATCTCCTGTTTACCTGCTCGGGAGAGCCGAGCGCCCGGAAGCTGGAGGAGCAGCTGAATGGCATGGTCAGAAAGCTGGCTTTTCATTTTGAACGGATGCTGGAGGCAGACGCCGTGATCGTCGTATACCGAAACGCCTATCCGCCGGAGAAACTGAATCAGGGCTATGAACGGGCCTGCCAGCTTCTGGAGCAGAGCTGGTTCTATCCCGATAAAAAGCTGTTTTGGGAGGGCATACTCCATCCCCGGCAGGAGGCGGAGCTTGGTTCGCTGGCCTGCCGGCTGAAGGAAGCGGACGAGCCGGAAAAGATAGAGGCCGTCCTTCGAAAATGGCTGGCCGCACAGGGAGAAAATTTTATCGACCGCAAGGCGTTTCTGGAAACCCTTCGCGAGTCTCTGACCCGGCTGGACGAGATGTATCCGGGAGCGGCGGCGCTGGAAGGCGATGATTGCGCCAGCATTGCGGAAATGCTGCATCAGCTCTCTTCGCTGCAGCGTTCCGAAGGGGAAAAGGAATACAGCTATCTGGTAAAACAGGCGCTTCTCCTGATGAATCACGATCTTCGGGAAAA
The DNA here is from genome assembly GCA_900548145.1 of uncultured Eubacteriales bacterium. Taxonomy (GTDB): domain Bacteria; phylum Bacillota; class Clostridia; order Christensenellales; family Aristaeellaceae; genus Limiplasma. The sequence goes on from URJB01000004.1 coordinate 23,176, forward strand.
GACTTCACTGGAAGATGTGGCGGGCAGGCTGGGGATCAGCGCCGGTTATTTCAGTCATATTTTTTCCGAAGAAGTGGGCGAATCCTTTTCCCGCTACATGATCCGCCAGCGGATTGAAAAAGCGCGGAAGCTGATCCTGACCACCAATCTGAAATACTATGAAATTGCCGAACAGTGCGGCTTCAGCTCGCCGGTCCACTTCAACAATACCTTTAAGAAGCTGTGCGGCATGACCCCGAATCAATACCGAAACAGTGGAAAGCGCTGACGGCCTGCAAAATCCGTTTTTTTATAGAAATAGCAAATTTCTGTAATGAAAAGCGGCCGGTAAAGTTCTATGCTAACCTTACCAATCAACCTAAAGGAGGCTCATCTCATGGCAACCAAGAAAATCGTTTCCCTGTTTCTGGCTCTTCTGATGGCACTGGGTCTGTGCGTGACCGCCGGCGCGGAGGAGGGCGCCACCATTACCGTTGGTTTCTGGGGTTCTTCCGGCGAGGACAAGGCCATCGACGCCGCGCTGGAGGGCGTTCTGGAAGCGATTCCCGGCGTAAAGGAAGTCAAAAAGGTGCAGTATCCCAGCGCCAATGATTTCTACGAGAAGCTGCCCGGTCAGTTCGTGGCCGGTACTGCTCCCGATGTGGTCGTGGCCACCAACGAACGGCATCTGCAGCTGATCGACAACGGCGTGCTGGCGCCGCTGGACAGCTATGGCTTCGATCTGACCGGCTATGCCGAAAACGCCGTGCAGGCATGGAACTACGAAGGCGTGCAATATGGGATCCCCATGACCGCTGCTCCCGCTCTGTTCGCCATCAATGTGGATCTATGGAACGCTGCCGGTCTGGGCGATTACCCGACTACCATGGAAGAAGTGTATGAAGCCGCCAAGACCCTGACGAAGGACGGCGTGGTGGGTTTGTGCATTCACGACGGCTCGCTGTTCGCGACTACGCAGTATCTGAACGCGTTCGGCGGCGGCTGGAACGGCACCCATGACATCGACCGTCAGGAGAACATCGACGGTCTGGATTTTGTCTTCAAAATGTTTGACGAGGGAGTTGCCGCCGCTCCCCGCACGCTGGGGCTGGGCTGGGACGGCGAAGTTTTCGCTGCCGGCAAGGCTGCTATGACCACTGCGGGAACCTGGTATGTGAACCTGATGCGGGAATCTGCCCCGGATACGAACTATGTGTTCATTCCCTTCCCCGGCGGAAACGGCAAGACCGGCTGCACGCTTCATTCCTATGGTGCGGCTGTGATCGCGGACGGCGAGAATGAAGATCTGGCTGCGCAGGTGGCCTATTATATGGCCCGTCAGGAGTCTCAGGAGAAGCGTGCGGAGCTCATGGGCGACCGTCCCTGCATGGAAGCGGCGCTGCCGGTATTCCAGGCTGCCAATCCCGCACTGGCCGTGATCGACGAATACATTGCCGAAGCCAAGGGCTTCAATTATCCGGGTGATCAGGCGTTTACTACCGATCTGGTAAACGCTCTGCAGGCCCATATTCACGCTGGCGACACGACCAGCGCCGCGGATGTGCTGAAAACGCTGGCGGCCACTTACGGAAAGTAAGAAGCTGTTCTGATCCAATCGTTACAAAAGGAAAGAAAAAGCCTCCTGTCACAGAACCGGCTCTGTGGCAGGAGGTTCTCTTTGGAAAGACGGGCAACTGCGTAAAATAAAAAGGAGAAAGAGCGGTCGCACTGACCGATGATATAAACTGCAGGGAGGATTTCCTACGATCGAGGATGCCTTTGCTCTTCTGAGAGATCGTCCGACAGGGGAAGCCGACGATACACGATGGAATCGTATGCTCGTAAGCAGAGCCGCATATGGGTTTGACTTCCTAAAACCCCCGGCAGAGGGCATCGCTTCCTGCACTTTCACAATGGAATGCTTTAGTCTGTCTTTGGGGCTGACCAGAACGGATCACTTCTTTACGAAGAAAATGCCAAAATGGGATTTTTATGCTTGACTTTTCCAAAAGCCTGTGTTATGATTAATGACGTCGTCGGAAGACGGTGTACAATGAATGGTCGCATGGCTCAGTTGGTAGAGCACATCGTTCACATCGATGGGGTCACAGGTTCGAGTCCTGTTGCGACCACCACATGCCTGGCAAGCTTGCTTGCCAGGTTTTTTTGAGGAGAGATACTTATGAAAGCTGATGAATTGGATCAGCTTGTCGTTCATACAGAAACAAAAGATATCACACTGTCGCAACTTCGAGAGATGGTTGATGCTAATGATATTATTGTCAATCCCGAATATCAGCGTAACTATGTGTATGATGATAAACGAGCATCATTGCTGGTTGAGTCTATTTTAATCGGCATTCCGATCCCCATCATTTATTTATGCGAGGAAGATGATGGAATTTATTCCGTTATTGATGGTCAACAGCGGATTATGTCTTTTACCCGCTATTTGAAAAATGATTTTTCTTTATGTGGTCTGACCACCCTGAGCGCCTTAAACGGCCTTTTTTTTCGTGATCTGGATAAACCCATGCAGCGCCGACTCCGGGCAAAATCTCTCAAAGCCATTTGCCTCGACCGCGATTCTCAGGAGCTTAAATATGAAATTTTTTCCCGACTGAACCTCGGTGCAGTAAAACTGAAGGATCAGGAGGTTCGTAACTGTATTTTCCGTGGCAGTTTTAATTCAATGTTACGGCGCATTGCCGATACCGATGAAAACGTGAAAGCTCTTTTCCATTATACCGATAACTCACGTATGGAATTCGAAGAACGTATCTTGCGTTTTTTTGCAATGCGTGATTTTTATCATATTTCAGGTACTTTTAAGAATACCATGAATCAGTTTATGACCAAGCACCAAAATGATTCTGACGATGAAATTTATGAGATGGAAAATCAATACCGTTCAGTTATGGATACCATCAAACAGGTTCTCGGTTGCGAAGCGTTTTTCTTTCATGGTGAACGTGCAAGTAAGTTTAATGGCGCTGTTTATGATTCTATCGTAATTCCTTTTTCACTTTTTCCGAAGCGTTCGCTTCTACAACATGCCGATAAAATTCGGGATGGCATTTTCAACATGAAAGAAAACGATGCAGAGTACCGTGAAAATGTTTATGTCGGAACCAATGCAGGACGTCGTGTGCGCAGTAGAATCACGAAAGTCATCAATATCATTACTGGCTGCATAGACCCTTGTGAGATAGATATGCCTCGCACCTTTGATGAAAGCATTCGCCAGGAGCTCTTTCACCGCAATCCCGTTTGTGCAATTTGTGGAAATAAAATTCTAACCATAGAAGACTGCGAAGTTGATCACATCATCCCCTTCTCAAAAGGTGGTCCAACCTCGATTGAAAATGCTCAATTAACGCATCGCACATGCAACCGAATCAAAAGCGATAAAATAAAAACTTTGCTAGATGTCAGTTTTGAGTCTGATGAAGGCAACTACTAAATAAAGCATAACACTCCCCCTCTCGTTCTAAAAAACAGTCTGACACGCTGGAACCTTTGATAGATTATAACAGTGTTTGGTATCCGACATAAGCTGATCCGTCCTTATTCGCCACGCCATAACGGCAAGGTCGAGCGCAGCCATCGCGAGGATCAGAAGCGCTTTTACTCCTGTCACGCCTTTTATTCTCTGGATGACTTTGCAAAGCAACTCGTCGTCCATAACCACCGTTCTAACAACTTGCCCATGAGACCCCTCCGCTGGACGTCGCTCTCAAAGTTCACTGTCCAATATGTTTGACAAACCTACAAGTGCACAGTTATGACATTTCCGACTGCACGGCTTCCGGCACGATCACGGCGGCGGCTGACATTGCCAAGTCCGAAATCGGTTCTCTGATCGGCCGTGCCTATCGCTGCACGCTTGCCGAAACGGCGGTTTCCGCTGTGACACTGAACGGTGCAAAGTTTGGTCACGTCGGCATGGAAATGAAGTAAAGTCATAGCGGCTTTCCGGCACTCCGGCTTGAGTTGGAGCGCCGGGGGTGAAGCGGCTCTCTATCAGGTGCAAATGCGCCCGCTACTGCACCCGGCAGAGGGCTGCGTCTCTTGTATCATGGTTTACTGGATTCGCCAAAATATTTCACTATGGATTTTCACAAAAAGAAGTAAAGTCAACGAGGACTCATGGCAGTATGATATGGATTACTGCCATGAGTCCGTTTTTCCCCAAATGCAGGCTGACTTTGACCGTTCAAGCGGCAAGACAGCAGAAAAGTTTTTTGTTTGCGAAAAAAGGTACCATCGAAAAATTTTTTCATAGTAAGGGACATTCGCATGGGTTTTCCCGGAATAGCTCTATAGCGTTACTGTGCTTAGGAGCTTTACGGCATTCCGGGAAGCTGATCCAACACTTTCAGCCCTAAACCCTCCAAATACTGGCGGGCAGCCTGAAAGCGCTTGCTCCATGTCATCATTTCCGCGTTATGGGCGTCCACACCAATAATCGCCTCATTTCCCATCCGCGCGGCGATCTCCCAGAAGCAGGTAGTGGGGTAGCCAACGCCGTGATAGTTTCCAATGGCTCTATAGTGATTCCCCTGCAGGTTATATTCCAGCGGCATACGCAATTCTAATGCGCGGCGGCAGATCTGTTCGCTCATGTTGACACAGGCAGCGTCAAAAACAGGATAATTGCTCAAGACGACTTCTGGATGAGCCAGATAGGTAAACAGACCCGATTCCATTCCAGCCAGCGTCATATCGGTATACTGTTTCACTTGATCCGGCCGGGTACTCTGCAAAAAGAAATGCCCTTCTTCCTTTTCATCCGACAGATGATTGCCCAAAATCAAATAGTCCAGTCCAAGCGCTTCCTTTTGTTCTTTCAGCCAGCCGTAATACTGAGGAAAAGCCTCGCATTCCAGACCTACATACAGCTGTATCTTTCCTTCGTAGATTTTTTCCAGTCGGCGAATAGACTCCACATATTCCGCCAGCTGTTCGGCGGGCATTCGGATCCGGCTGACATAGCCGTCGTGGTAAGGCCACGGGGTATGATCGGAAAAGCCGAGCGTCTTAAAGCCCGAGGCCAGTGCCGCCCGGACATACTCCTCATCCGTATTGCGGGCGTGCAGGCAACGCGTCGTATGCGTGTGGTAGTTACGAAGGGTTTCCGTGTTCATGATAGAAATGCTCCCTTTCTTCCAGTGATTTCAGCGAAATATCAGCGTGCGTTTTGCTCTCGATATACGCTGGGCGTAACGCCTTCGCTGCGTTTAAAAGCGCGGATGATATTCAGCTTGTTACCATAGCCAACTTCTTCAGCGATCTCCTGCAGAGATTTATCGGTCCCGCTGATCAGTTTTCTGGCCTTGGCGATGCGAAGGCTCTGAATGTAGTCCAGAGCTGTCGTTCCTACACAGCGACGGACGATCTTGCTCAGATAAGAAGGAGTCAGATGAAAATGATCTGACAGGGCGTTGATATTCAGATTACAGTCTGTATAGTGCTCTTGAATATAGACCACAATTTGCCGGTCTCGTTCGCTGATCGGTTCTCCTCCTTCTTTGGGATTATCTTCCTGTTTCATCTTCTGGAATAATTTCTGTGCGCAGCATTTCAAAGTAATGATATCGCCGCATCCCAACAGATTTTCTTCCAGCTGCACATCCCGCGTATTTTCAGGCATTTCCGCCGCGATTTCCCACAGCACGCCTACATACCGTGTCAGCAGCAACTCTAATTGCCGTCTCGACAACGCAGCCGCGCCGGCAAAGGCACGGTCCACTTCTTTCAGGAAGCACTGCTCCATCTGCTCATACTCCTGGGCCTTTTTCAGCATGACCAGCTGCTGCTGGAACGCCGTCTGACGGGTAAGCCCGTCCAAGTCTCCCGCACCGTAGGAATTAGGAAGTTTTTCATAACAGCTCGTCTGCCGTTCCTGTCCCTTCAGTGCCATAGAGCCTAGTGTTTCCCGGGCTTCCTGATAAGCTTCCGGCATTTCTGTCAGTTCTTCATGAACACCGCTAACTGCCGCAGTCGCCGTGATCCCCAGCCGGTCATACAGATAACGCAGCGCTCGGTTCGCCAATTCCGTTACCTGTTCGCTTTCCAGCCGCGTTTCTTCTGCCAACAGCAGGCACGCGATCATGTTGTCAATGGAAAACAGATGCGTGGTGCATCCCGTCGGTTGGAAACTGCCCGCCACTCTGGAGATCACCAGATCGATCAGATCCAGCGACGTTCGATCGTCTTCGGCGTCTTCATCCGGCAGTGAGGACAAATGAAGATCGATCTGATCCACTGAGTACACGACCAGCATAAACGAGCATCGGCGGACGCTTAGGCCGAATTCTTCCAGTCTCTTGTCCGTATGGCTATCCACCCGTCCCCGCGCCATATCGTGCAGCAGCTTTTCCTTGCGCAGGTTCTGCATTTCGCCGATCTGCCGGTCTGAATCCCGAAGTTCCTGCAGCATCCGAGTCAGTTCCAGTTCCAAAAAAGCGTATTCGTTCTGATCAATGCCATCGTTAGGCTGGGTTCGCCGCATACTGCTCAGCAAGGTCCCCGTCAACCGCTGCACCGGCGTATAATGATTTCGGCTGAAAATTCCCACCAGAAGAAGACCAAGCAGTAAACACACGACATAATAAGCCGCCAGTGCTGCCGGCATTTCGCTGCCCAGCGCCGTCGCGTCCGCCTCGGGAGTCAATCGGTAGGTCCAGTCCAAAACCTTGGATCCCGCCATTCGAGCCGACAGACCATGGTAGAATAAACGATCCAGCAGAGTAGCCTTCTTCGGCTCTGCTGAAGCGCTGCCGTCGGAAATGGCCGCATCGCCGTTTTCAATCGAGAAGGAAGCCGCTCCGCCTTGCCCGTAATCCCGCAAAAGCCCCCGAAGCATATCCAGATTGACATTGGTTACGATCACCAGAGGCGAGACGCCCTCATTGGTAATTCGGTTATACTGATGATAGATCAGCAGATGCTGACGGGCCTTATTTTCATGATCGCCCACGATCAGGTGCTTTCGGCGGCCGGAAAAACCCAATTCCTCTTTCCAACGGGCATAATCCATTCCCAGTTCTGTTTGGGCCGTATAGGCAAAGCCCTGCCCGTAAGTCAGGTCCTTTTTGCTCAATACGGCGTCCGCCAGCGGAAAGCATAAATAAATGTCCGCAATGATCGGGCTCTGGCCGATAAATTGTTTGAGCATACTCTGTAAAAGGCGCAGGTCAGCGGTATCATCCGACGTAAAATGTTCCTTCTGTTTCAAACGCCACGCGGCCTCGTGGATCAGCAAATAAGAAGAAGCGGTATAGATTTCGGAAAGCTGCGCATCCACCGCATCGCGCAGCAGGGTCAGGGAAGTTTCGTTCGCATGATCTACCTGACGGGTGATCGCGTCTCCCGCACCATAAAGCACCAGCGGACTGACCAAAATGGGCACCAGCAGCACGATCACATAAGAAAAAAAGAGGGAGCGATATAAGCCGCTTTTCCACAACTGCCTGCTTTTCCGTTTCTGTGTCATTGCTGTCTCTCCCGTCGGCATTTTTCTTCAAATATTGTAACACAGTTTGAAGCTCAACGCACCTTACGTCAATGGAAAAAAAGCCGTTTTTCGTCTTTTGATAGTTGGGAACCTCAAATTGATACCTTGGATATGGCAGAAAAGAAACCATTTTTGCATATTTGCCTGATTGAAAAATCTTTTGGGATGGGATACGCTCTTGTCAACGCCGGAGCGGCGAGCTGCCGCTGAGGCAAGATCGAATAAGGAGGCATCCCCAGTGAAAAAGAACTTCCGGGTATTCTTCTGCGCCATGCTGTGTATGACGCTGCTGCTTTCCGCCCTGCCTGTACAGGCGGAAAACGAAAAAGGCGACCTTTGGTTGACGGATGAAAAGGTCACCCTGACCTGCTGGTATCCCATCAATCAGGCCACGTTCTTCTCGGACGGCATTTCTTCCTTTGCCGATACCGATGTGTTCAAGTGGCTGGAAGAACAGACCAACGTCCATGTGGAATTTATCCACCCCGCCAACAGCACCGAGGCCGAATCCTTCAATCTGCTGTTTGCCGACGACCGTCTGCCCGATCTGGTTTTCAACAATGACACCTACGCCTATGCCGAAGGCGCTGAAGCAGCCGTCGAGGACGGTTACTATCTTCGCCTGAATGATCTGATGGAACAGTATGCCCCCAGCTATATGAAGCTGATGGCGGACAATCCCACCATCGCCAAAGATACCGCCACCGACAGTGGTCTGCGCTGGAGCTTTAATTTCATCTACAGCGGGGACGGCAAACAGTGCAACTTCGGCCCTGCCCTGCGCAAGGATTTTCTGGACAAGACTGGTCTGGATGCTCCTGTCACCTATGAAGACTGGCACAAAGTGCTGACCGCCTTCAAGGAACTGGGCGTGGAATATCCTCTGCTGCTGAACTACGCCGGTTCCTGCGATAAAGATGGCTGGATGGCCGGTTATGGCGTGAGCCGTACCTTCTTCCAGCAGGATGGCGTAGCCAAGTTCGGCCCCATCGAGGATGGCTATGGCGAGTATGTCAATATGATGGCGCAGTGGTACAAGGAAGGCCTGATCTATCCCGACTTCGCCCTGCAAAGCACTGCCGCTGAGCCTCCGGAGGATCTGGTGCTGAACGACCGCATCGGCGCGTGGGCCACCTTCGCCTCCTGGAGCGGCACCGACTACTACGTCAGCTGCGGCGCCACCAATCCCGATTTCAATCTGGTAGGCGTGACCCATCCCGTGGTCAGCGCAGGCGATGAGACCCATCTGCGTTATCCCGACACCATCGTGAAATCCGACTGCATTGCCGTGTCCGCCGACTGCGAATATCCCGAAATCGCCGTGAAATGGCTGGATATCTTCTACAACCCCGATTATGCCTGGATCTTCAACTACGGCCTGCGGGAAGGCGAGTCCTACGTAAAGGATGAGAACGGCAACCTGCACTGGGGCGACCTCATCAATCACAACGAAGAGGGCATCACCAAAAATCAGGCCCGCTGCAAGTACACCACCGTCAACTGCCTGTACGAGGACTACACCCGCGTCATGGGTTCCTGGACTCCCGTGCAGCTGGAAAGCCAGCAGGCGTGGGTCTCCGGAAAGGACGATTGGGTCATGCCCGATAAACTGACCCCCACCGCTGATGAAAACCGTCAGATGAGCGTGCTGATGGAAGACATCAACACTTTCGTACTGGAAGAAACCACCAAGATGATCATGGGCACCAGCACTTACACCTTTGAGACCTTCCGCCAGAAGATCCTCGATATGGGAATCGATCAGGCGCTGGCGATCGAACAGCAGGCGCTGGACCGCTACAACGCTCGTTAAAATCATTCGATCCGCAGCGGATGCGGCTGCACCGGTTTGGGTCAGCCGCATCCGCCCCTGTTTCCGCGCCAACCGGCGCGATCCTTTGAAGGAGGGCCATTTATGACCACCAAGTCCAACGCCGCCGTCCTGCCATCCACCTTTGGGCAGCGGTTGAAAAACGACATGCGCCGCAACTGGGTCGTTTACCTGATGCTGCTGCCGGTAATCGCCTTCTTTTTTATTTTCAATTATCTGCCGATGGCCGGTCTTCTAATGGCCTTCGAAAATTTCAAGATCAAGCTGGGTTTTTTCAAAAGTCCGTGGGTGGGCTTTGATAATTTCGAGCGTTTCTTTAACAGCATCTATTTCGGCCGTCTTTTGCGCAACACGCTGATGATCGGTCTGAAGGATATCCTTTATTCTTTTCCTGCCACCATTATTTTTGCATTGTTGCTGAATGAAGTCCACAACCGTTATTTCAAAAAGACGGTTCAGACAGTCTCTTACCTGCCCTATTTTATTTCTCTGGTCGTCGTTTGCGGCATGGTGATGGACTTTACGCAGGAGGGCAGCGCCATCAGCCGGTTAGTGGGTCTGTTTTCCGGCAAACAGGAATCTCTTTTGACGAACCCGTCCTACTTTCAGGAAATTTTCGTTTTCTCCGGCATCTGGCAGGGCCTCGGATACGGAGCCATCGTCTATTTGGCCGCGCTGGGTTCCATCGACCAGGAGCTGTACGAAGCGGCCCGCATCGATGGTGCCAACCGCTGGAAGCAGACCTGGCACATTACGCTGCCCGGACTTGCCTCCACCTGTATCGTCATGCTGATCCTGAAAATCGGCAGCTTCATGAGCGTCAATTATCAGAAGATCATTTTGCTGTATTCTTCCGCCACCTACGAAACAGCCGACGTCATTACCAGCTATGTTTATCGTGTTTCTCTGGCAAAGGGTTCCGACTACAGCTTCGGTGCGGCGGTGGGGCTGTTCAACTCCGTCGTCAATCTGATCTTCGTGGTGCTGACCAACGCGATCAGCCGCAAAGCTGCGGACACCAGCCTGTGGTAAGGAGGAAATAGGACATGATGCGTACACGTGGTGAAAAAATTTTCAGCGTATTCAATACGATCATTCTTTCGCTGATCGCGCTGGCCTGTCTGATCCCCGTCTGGCATGTAATCTGCTGCTCCGTGAGCGAACCGACGCTGCTGAACGCCAACCGGGGGACTGTGCTTTGGCCCCTTGGTCAATGGACGTTCCTTGGGTACGAAAAAGTATTCAAAACCAGCTACATTCTTCGCGGCTATCTCAACACCGTTTACTATGTGATCCTTGGCACCGCCATCGGGCTGGTGCTGACCTGTCTGGCCGCCTATGGTCTTTCTCGAAAAGATCTGATGCTCAAGAAACCCATCAACTTTTTCATCACCTTCACGATGCTTTTCAACGGCGGTCTGGTCCCCACCTATATGGTCATTCGGGATCTGAAAATGCTCAATACGGTCTGGGCCATCGTACTGCCCCTGTGTGTCTCCGTTTTCAACGTCATGATCATGCGCACTTCTTTTGACAATATTCCCGATGCGCTGACAGAGGCGGCTCAGATCGACGGTGCAGGCCATGTTCGGATCCTGGTACAGATCATTCTGCCGGTAAGCAAATCCATTCTGGCTGTTGTCACACTGTTCTATATTGTGCAGCACTGGAATTCATGGTTCCATAGCGCGCTGTATATCAAGGATCGCGACCTGTACCCTCTGCAGCTTTGGCTGCGGGAGATCGTCATTGCGGAAACCAACAGTGTGATCGAGGCGGACGCCGCAGACGCAGGCCTCATCAACCAGACCAAGGCGCTGATCAAATACTGCGTGATCGTCATCGCCATCCTGCCCATGATGATCGCCTATCCCTTTGTCCAAAAGTACTTTGTGACCGGCGTTATGATCGGCTCTGTCAAAGGTTGAGCTTTCTCGATGTAAAGAAAGTGCAAAGCTTTCAAGCGATGCAAATTCCCCCTTTGAAAAAAATGCACTTCATGGCGTTTTCCGTCTAAACCATGATTATGCCCCCGTGATCCTGAAGGATCGCGAGGGCTATTTTTCTTTTCACTCTCTGCCGTTCGGCCTTTTTACAGTTTCCAATATGAGAGATATCTTTCTGGAGGAACCGCTCTGCACGTCATCCGTCATCAACAATGGGAAAATAGCAGGTCGCGTGAGCAGGTGTTTTTTCATATGCGTACTGTTTATCCGTGTCTTGTAACGGTCTATTTTCCGCGTCTTTCGAGTCGTTTTCACGTCCGAGAAAACGCTGCTCGTCCCTGTGGTTCTAGATTGCCCATATGCCACATTCTGTTTCCAGCGTTACAAAGGTATCAGACATTCTTCTCCGACAGTTTGCATATCCGATCCACGATATCCGAAATGGCACAAGTGCCAAAACAGGCTACGCCGGAGCGAATGGTGTCATTCAACGGCTCCAGCCAGCGGGACTCCACTCCCTCCCTGCCGACGGCTGCGCCTACGATGCTGCCAGCCGTCCCGGCGTTGCAGTCCGTATCAATCCCGCACATGACCGCCGTCGTAATGGTACGGGTATAGTCCAGCTTTCCCTCCAGCAGTGCCAGCGTGACCATACTCAGGTTGTTGATAGTGGCCGCGAAGGGCAGATGACCGTAGGCATTCTCGATCTGCCTGCAAACGGCGCTCCATTCCTTTTCCGCATCATACCATGCGATCACCCGGTTCACCGCTTCAGCCAGACGGGATCGGGTCGGGATCACAGAAAGACCTCCGGCCAGAATACTTTCCACTGTGGGCCGTTCCGTCAAAGCCGCCGCCAGACAACCCGCCACAAACATGCCGCCGTAGCAACCATTTTTCACCAAACTGAAGGAGCAGTCCCGATACGCCAATTCTGCGGCCCGGCGCGGGTCGCCCGGCCGAATATATCCCCATAGATCGCATCGGATCTGCCCGTCGATGCATTCTCGCCAGGGATTCAGACTAGTGGGGATCCGGGCGATCTGCGCGGCCCGTTCCTCGCCGTCCGTCAGGTTCACCATATGATAATAGGCCTGCCGGGAAGCGCACCAGAACCAATGATACGGCACATTTTCCAGCCAGTTCCAGCCAACGTCTTCCGTCCGAAACTCCAGACCTTTGCTTTCCGCAAGGTTCAGTGCCAGCAGAGTATAGTGAATATCATCGTCCGGTTGAACAAAACGAACGTTACCTCGGGTACTGGGAAGGCAGTCCTCCCGGAGCGTCAGATTCAATTTTTCAGACCGGGCGGGAACGAAATCATTCAGCGGATATGCATCCACACTGCGAAGATAACGTTCGATCATTTCTCGGTTCATTCCCATTTCCAACGGTTTGCCCAGCACCACAGCTGCGCACCGTCCTCCGAAGGCACCTTCGATTCTTCTGCGGTATATTTCGCCGCGCACCGGCGCTTCCAACGCGGGAACCGAAGCCGCTTCCGAAAAAATATCCTCCAGCCGATTTGGCTCTACATAAGGATATTCCGGCGAAACTCCCTCCGCGTAACGTTTCCAGAGCGTTCGGTAAGCTTTCTCCCATACGGGTTCATTTTCCGGTGCAGCAGCCTGTTCTCCGGGCTTTACGGGCAGCGGAAGTTGAAACAGCATTTCCTCCGGCGCGGGAACACCCGTCAGGTCGAAGCCCTCCTCCCGCATCTGAAAATATTCTTCCTGATACAGCTGTTTCCAGCCGGCGTATCCGGGCATTGTTTGTTCCTCACTTTTCGTTCATTCCGTCCATCAGATAAAGCAGCAGTTCTGCGGAATGCCATGTATGGGGAGCGCCCATCCGTTCCGCAGCATACAACGGCAAAAAGGGCAAATTGCGCTCATATTCCGCTTCAGACGCTTCTTTCTCCCAGGAAACAGGATAATTCTTTCCGCCCGGCAATCCTTCCAGCGGCGCGCGCCGAAAATGCGCTCTGGCCACGTTCAAATAAGGATATAATTCTCCCCTGTAATCAACAGGCTTCGCCTGCGTGGACGGCTCTCCGCCGTCCATCCAGAAAAGCTCGGCATAATCGTCCTCCGTCTCCGGCACTGTCCAGCGGCTATGATCGATTCCAAGACAGGAAAGTCCCAGCTTCAGCCACTTCGTCTGATAGACGGGATGGGGCGCATAGTCAGAAAGCCCGGTCAAGGAACCGTTTTCCGTGCGGCGTTCTGCTTCCTGGAGGATTTTTTCCACCAGAGGATGCTCCCGGCCGCTCACTAACGAGATCAGATACAGTGCCTGTCCCAGATTGTCCGTTTCCTCTACCCCATGATTATTGCGGTCGTAGGGGTCGTCCAGAGATAAGATCCACTGACGAATCTGTTCCAGGTTGCCGGTTTGCTGAAAAGCCATGGCCATCATAGCCGAGTCCCGGTACCACGGCTTCCGATATACCAACGGATTAGGCAGCGGTTTTCCGTCCACCACAGATACCAGCAGGTCATGATGCAGCGTCCGCATCAGCGGCGCATACGGGGATGGCTCGAAATCCGGCAGAGAAACAGGTTCCCGGCTCAGCACCTGCATTCGGCCATTCTGCCGCAAATATAAGCCGCTTTCATCCTCCCAGACCGCATCTTCCCCCATCTGTACCCGGTAGCGATCCGGCTGAAGTTCCACCGGCAAATTTTCGTCAAAGCAGGCCATTGCACGCCCGTTTTTCAATTCAAACAGGCAATGATTTTTCCAAATCATTTTGGGGCGTTTTCCCATGCCGAACAAATAAAATTTTTCCTGAGAAAGCAGTTTTTTCATTCTATCTCCTTTTCAAAAATCTGTATACCAGCGCCGCGCCCATAATAACTGCCGTCCCGGTCATACAGAACCGTCCAGCGTTTTCCAGCATGGGGCACGCCCTCCACACGGAAATAGGCCCAGTTTTTCGGCACCATGGGGCGTGCTGTCAAGTTTCCCTCGCAATCCGCGCCGATGCCAAACAGACCGTCCAGCACCAGATCACAGAAAGTAGAATGATTATAGTCCTTCCCCCGTTCATATCCGCCTCGCTGAGGATTCCAATGATCGGCCTTCAACTGGCTGCGTGCCGTCCAATCGCCGGTATAAGGATCCATATCTTCATCGATCCAGGGGCGGAACCGCCCATCTGCTCCCCGTTGCCTGTGAGAAAGCGCATACTGCCGCAAAAGCGTCCAGTAATCTTCCTGCGTAAAAGCGTCTGCCGGAGGATATTCCCGTAAAAGCCGTGCGGCAGCGGTCAGGGTCTGAGCGGTGGCAAAAGGCCAAACCGGGCCGTTCCACAGACATTCATGCTCATGAAAAAAGCCGAATCGAGGATGCCGCTGCTCAGCAGTGGTCAGCCCCCAGGGAGCAAAAAAGCCTTTCGGATCCAGAAGCTGCCGGAAAGCCGCTTCCTTGCCCTGCTCCGGCATTGCAAAATACCACGGCAGGTACCCCACCAATTCCCGTACCCTGCGTCTTTCTTCCACGGCGGGCCGTGCGGAGCTATCGACAGGCGCTCCCTTCACACAGGGAAGCGTGCGGTAAAAATCGCCATCCCACAAAAGGCGATCCATGGCCTCCCGGATGGTTTCCGCCTTCTGACGAAAAGCCACGCTCAGTTGTTTTCTTCCTGCCCGTTCCGCCATACGGGAAATGGCCATGGCGTCGCCATACAAGTAGGCGTTCAGCGTGGGGCGCAGTCCGGGCCCGCTGATCGAAAACTCCATTCCATCCCGGTCATCATCTGACCAGAACAATCCGCAGGGCTGAAGCGCCTTTTCTTCCCAGCTGTGATACAGGGAAACGAGGCCATCCAGACACTCGGCTGCGAAAGCGTCGTCTTCCCGCAGACGGCAGTAGTCCTCCACTACGGAAGCCAGCCAGGTACTATAGGAAAGCGCATCGCCCTTCCGATTCAGCCAGAAGCGGATATACTCCTTCATCCACCCGGAGGGGTCTGCCAGCCAGCGCCCCTCCCGTACATGATGGCAGCAAGCGCAGTTAATGGAATTATAGGGCCCGGCCCAATACACTTCTGGCAGAAATTCCGTTACGATATGCCCCTCCGGGGTCTCCTTCCAATGCTTTCGGAATGTCCACCATCGAAAATAATATGTTTCTTCCAACGCCGCATCCGGGCATTCCAACAGCGGGATCTGTTCCTTCAGCCACTCGTAGGCCTGGGCATTTGGCACAGCCTGAAGGTAGCATTCCTCGTCCAGCGTATTGAATCGTTCCACATATTCCTTCAGCTTTCGCTGTAAATCCATCATGGCCGCTCTGCTCCTTATTACTTCGAAAAAATTAGAAGGCCAGTTCTGAAGCATCCAGCACCGCGCCGCCGATCTGCTCCTTATGGCCCCGGCGGCCGTTATACCAAAGCATCCAGCGATCGCCCATATTCAGCACAAAGGGCTTGTAGCAGGCCTCTCCGTCCCATGCGTTTTCGTCCGGAGCCAGAATGGGATTCAGCTTAGAGCGCTCCCAGCCGGTGACTCCATCCCGTGAACGCGCCACGCCTACCTGAGCGTAATCCTCGTTATGGTAGCCGATATAGAACATCCAATACCATCCATCATGAAACAACACCTGACAGCCCGCCGCCTTATGCTGTTCCCATTCGCTGGCGGGATCTGCCTGAAAAATGGGATTCAACGGGCTCTTGCGCCAGACCCGGCCGTCCTCGCTTTCCGCATAGCCGATGGCCGTAGGCTCGTATTGCTCACCGCCGGAATACCACATTCGGAACAGCTTTGTTCCTTCGTCCCAAATCACGCTGGGGCACATCACCGCCTGCTTTTCCCATGGAAGCTCCGCCCGCAGTACCGGTTCGTCGCCTGTGCGGACAAAATGGATTCCATCCTCGCTGACAGCGTGGAAAATATCGGAGGTGCCATCCGCTTGACCAGGCTTGAACTGACCGGTGTACCACATATGATAGATCGAACCGACTTTTACCACCGAGGGACGATTCAAATCGTCCTCCCGTCCCTCTTTGGCCTTCCGGGGACGAATGCAGAACCTTGGTTCATCCCAATGAATGCCGTCCCGGCTCTTACACAGGGCGATGCTGGCCTTATCCCGCCAGGAAAAATATAAGAGGATCTCATCGTTTTCCCGAAGCATGGCAATATCAAAGCAGGTTCCCAGTTCACCGCCCAGCAGTGGATTTTCCGGCAGTTTCTTCCAGCCGCCGTTTGTGCCGTGGCAAAAATGTTCCATAGGTTTGTTCTTCCTTTCTTTGTATCGGAAAATAGACTGATAAGAAAACTCATTCCTTTACTGCGCCGATGGTAACGCTGGACATGAACTGATCCTGAAAAATCAGGAATACGATGATCAACGGCAAAGTAATCACCGTACAGCCGGAAAGTACCAGTTCCCAAGGAATGGAGTAGGTGCTGGTAGAAGTGTTCAACGTAGGCAGCACCACCATAATGGGCATCACTTCCACCTTGGTCAGAAGGGTATGAGGCCAGAGGTAATCGTTCCATTTGCCCAGAAATGTCAGCACGGTCAATGCGCCGATAGCAGGTTTTGCCAGTGGGAGTACGATTTTGCGGAATACATACAGATGCCCGGCCCCGTCGATCCGCGCCGCTTCCAGAAGCGAGTCCGGGAGCGACTCGATATACTGTTTGAGCATAAACAGGCAAAAGGAGTTGGCGATGCCGGGAAAAATCTGAATAGCATAGGTATTCAGCATTTTTGCCTTGGAAAACATCAGAAAAATCGCCGGCATGGTCAGTTCGCCGGGCACCATCATCGTAGCGACCAGAATCATAAAAATTGCGTTTCGGCCCCGGAAACGGTACTTGGCAAAAGCAAACGCTGCCAGGCAGGACAGCAGAAGGGTCAGCGCCGTATAGACGACGCTGATGAATACGCTGTTCAGAAACGTACGCACCATAATGCCGCTGTTATAGCTGACCAGATCCACGTAGTTGGCCAGCGTGGGGGTCTGGGGCACGCCCCAGGAATTGACCGACAGTTCCGATCCGGTTTTCAGGGAATCACAGAGCATGATCCAGATCGGCAGAAGGGCGATCAGAGAGGCAATGATCAAGAGCATGATACCGGCCCCATTTTTCTTTTTCGGCATGGTTCAATCCTCCTTTTCCCGCATCAGCAGCAGTTCCACCAGCGAAATTACCAGGATCATCAGGAACAGCAGCCATCCTGCCGCGGAAGACATGCCGAAGTTGCCGTTCTTCATGTTGGTGGTTACCAGGTTCATAATCGGCGCGGCATGGGTGGGCGCATTGCCAACGCCTGCCAGCAGTACGTTCACTTCGGTGTACACCTTGAAGGAGCTGATTGCATCCATGATAAAAGCGAAAAGAAAAATGGAACGCATCATGGGAATGGTAATATAGAAAATCCGCTGGGCGCTGGTAGCGCCATCCAGAATCGCCGCCTCGTATAGAGAAGGATTGATGGTGGTCAGGCCTGCCAGATAAATGATCATGAACCATCCGGTGGAGCGCCATACGCTGTATGCCACCACCGTCCAGCGCATGATGTTCGGATCGTCCAGCCAACTGACGGTCAAGCCGAACACCTGGTTGATCGCGCCGGTATAGGTGGAAAAGATCACCCGGAAGGTCAGTACCGAGGCCATGACGGGAACGACCTGAGGCAAAAATAGAATGGGCTTGAATACGTTACGGATTTTTCCGATTCTTTCGGACTGGAGCAGCACCGCAAATAAAAAGGCGAAGCCCATTACCGGCAGCAAATGCACCAGAAAATAAAACAGCGTATTGCCGATAGCCTTCCAGAAGGCCGAATAGTGAAGCAGAGAGTGATAATTATTCAGCCCCACAAAAGTGGCCTTCCCGTAACCCTTGTATTTGAAAAAGCTCAGAACGAGCGAATAGCCTGCGGGAAAAACAAAGAAAACAGCGAAAGAAATCAAAAACGGAGCGATAAACAGATAGGGTACCATTTTTTCGTGCCGTTTGGAACGGGCAGTTTCACGGGGAAGAGTCTGTTGCATAATGGATGCACCTCGTTTTTGCATAACTTCTGGTTCGGGTGGACAAGGGCGTTTTCTCAGCACTCTGCGAGGCGGTGAAAAAAGATTCCGCGGCGTCCGCGTCCCAGCGCAGGGGAACGCCGCGGAAAGTTCAAAAGATCACTCGAATGTTAGTCAAAAGCATTGCCGATGGTGGTCTGCAAATCCGCCTGAGCAGCATTCAGCGCCTCGTCGATGCTCATCTGGCCGTTCACAGCCTTCGTGAAATATTCACACACGATGGTCTGCTCGGAACTGGCATTGGGAGAGTAGTTGAAGATCGCGAACTTATCCACAGCTGACTTCTGAGCATCCACAAAGGTAGTGCCGAAATATCCATTAGCCTGATCGGCGAAAAGGCTGTCATCCGCCAGAGCGACGGTATTCTGAGGCAGCGAACCGGTCATGTGGAACACGCATTTGCTGCCTTCCTCGCTCAGGCAGATGTAGGAAATCAATTCGGCTGCTTCTTCGGGATGAGCGGAGAACGCAGGAACAGCCATCACGGAGCCGCCGGCATCGGAACCGGCGTCCGTGCCGCCGATCACGGGCCAGGTGGTCACTTTCCACTGGTTGCCAGCGCCGGAGTACTTGGGCAGGAAGATATCCTGGCCAAGCCAGGCCGCGCAGGGCTGAGTCAGAATGGTGCCGTTAGCCAGAGCGTTTTCCCAGTCGGGAGTCCAGTCGGAGATATCAGCGATCACGCCGGCATCCACCATCTTTTTGTAATCCTCCAGCATTTTGCGGGTGCCTTCATCGGAAGCAATGGTATAGTTGCCATCTGCATCAAAGAAGGTGGCGCCGTTGCCGGACAGGGTCAGATAGTAGGCATAACCGGGAACGTTGCTGCCGAAGTTCCACATATAGCTATTGGGATATTTTTCCTGAATCTTCTTACCGGCGGCGATGAAGGAATCGGTATCGGTGATGTCTTCCACCTGAACGCCGCACTCTTCAAAAATGTCGGAGCGATAGAACCATACCTTGGTCTTTACTTCGAAAGGCACAGCGATGGTCTGGCCTTCGTACTGACTCAGTCCCAGAGCGGCAGTGGTCATGGTGTCGGCATAGGGTTTCAAAGCCTCGGAGATATCCACCAACGCTTCAGCGCGGGCAAATTCCGGGATCTGGGTGTAATTGAGCACCACGAAGTCACACAAATTTTCGTTAGCGGAAAGAGCCAAGCGCATTTTTTCGGCGGAATTTCCATCGCCTTCGCCGCCCAGCACCCAGGAGACCTCATACTTTTCAGCCAGCTCGGGGTTGGTGGCGAGCACATCTGCTACCAGCTGCTCATACTGAGCGGTGCTGCCCCAGCACATACCGGTCAAATGGATCTTTTCTTCCGCCACAGCACAGCTGCCCACCATCGTCAGCAGCATCGCCAGTGCAAGAAACATTGCAAACAGCTTTTTCATCTTATAGATCCTCCATTCTCTTTTTTCCGGCGCGCGCAAAAAGGCGCTGTGTTCATACAACGTGGTACGAATCTTTCTGCTTGCTCTCCGGACTTGTTGATGTTATTATATCAAATGAATTTGCACATTTCTGCGCAAAAAGGAGATAAAACTATGCTCAATCGCTCCAGTTTTCCGATCGAAGAAGAAGATCAAAAATTTCCTAACGGCTTCCGTGCAACCTGCCTGTATTACACCCAGCATTATCAAACCGTCAATTATCTGCACTACCATAATTTCCTGGAGATCGGTCGTTGCTTTGACGGCAGCGGCGTGCAGTTTATCAACGGCGATGTTTATTCCTTCAACGCCGCCAGCGTCAGCATCGTTCAGAAAGGCTGCATCCATGATTCCCACATTATCATGGTGGACCCCAACGAAAAGCCCAGCGAATGGAAATATATTTTCGTAGATCTGGAAGCATTGGGATTTGCCCCGGTGATCGGTCGAAGCTTCATCTCCACCGATCAGGAGCTTTTATTTCTCTTCGACCTGATGTTTCGAGAACTGGAAAACCAGCCGGACGAATGGCAGGAGCAATTTTGCCTGCTGCTGCCCATTTTTTTACGCGCAGCCCAGCGGAAAGAGCCGAACCGACGGCCTATGCGTCACAATGCCATGGCTGACCAAATTTCTTTTATCCTGCACGTCATCGCCATGGAGTATGCAAGCCACCTGAGCGTGGAGCAGTTGGCCAGCCGCTGCAACATGAGCGTCAGCTATTTTCGCAAAGCTTTTTATGACAACGTGGGAATGGGGCCTCAACAATATATTATTCATGTGCGGCTGTCCATGGCAGAGCATCTTCTGCGCACCACGGAAAAGCCCATTCTTGATATTGCCGGTGAAGTGGGCTTCCATTCTCTTTCTTCTTTCAACCGTCTGTTTCTTCGTGCCTACGGCTGTTCTCCGCGGGTTCTGCGGGCCGAAAGCGCCTCAGTCCCCTGCCCCGCGGAGCAGAAAAACTACAGTTAGTATGCCTTTCGCGAAAATATTTTTCCGTGCAGAAAACCTCCTGCCGCTTTTTTTACAGCAGAAGGTTTTCTCTGTCCTTTCCCCCAAATCCAGTTTTCACTTTCTCTGAGGTCTTTTCACTTTTCTCAATCGCGGCTTGCCGCAATAAAATCACGATACCATTTTGCGCTCTTTTTAGGATGGCGAGTCTGGTCTTGATGGTCAATGCGAATCAAACCAAATTTTTTCGAAAAGCCGCACTGCCATTCAAAATTGTCCAGCAAAGACCAAACGTGCAGTCCCGTCAGATTGCAGCCGTCCGCCAGCGCCCTTTCTGCCTGAGCAAAGGAACGGCTCAGCAGATCGATCCGATCATCGTCGATGACGGTTTCTCCATCCATGTGGTCATCGCGGAAAGCCCCGCCCACCTCCGATACAAAAACCGGCGGATTTTGATAGTGATCCCGCAGCTCCGTCAGCACCTGATATAAACCTTCGGGATAGATCTCCCAGCCCGAATCCGTGACTGGCTCCCGGCGTTCTATGTGAACCATGGACATAGGGTTAGAAGGATTTCCGCTCGGATTTGGCTTCACCCGCATAACGGTATAATAGTTCACCCCCATAAAATCCTGAGGGAATTGCCGCAGCAGTTCCAAGTCGCCGGGCAACACATTGGGCAACGCCTGCATCCTGGTCAGGAAGGGTTTTACTTCTTCGGGATACATCCCCTTCAGCATCGGAGCCAGAAAGCAATCATTGTACAGGAAATTCATCTGTTTTGCCGCCTGACGGCTGGCGTCGTTCTCCTCTGCAGGAAGGAAGGGAACCACGCCCAGCACAAAGCCCATTTGAGCCTCGGGATCGATCTCCGCAAGTGCCTTCCGTGCTGCAGCGCAGGCGACATTGATATGATGCCAGCCCTGCACAGCTTCTTTGAAACGGCCGGCGTATCCAGGCGCGCGATTGCCCATCAGATAGCCGCCCAGCAACGTGCTTCTGGCGTCATTCATACACACGTAGCGTTTCACCCGTCCCTTAAAATGACGGAAGATGGTTTCGGCATAGATAACCGAAGCCTCCGCGACTTTGCGTTCCGGCCAGCCGCCCGCATCCAGCATAGCCTGCGGAAGGTCATAGTGATGCAGATTGAGAATCGGTGAAATTCCTGCTTCCAGCAACGCATCGACAACGCGATCATAGAAAGCCAGTCCCTCCTGATTCAGCACCCCAATCCCCTGCGGATAGATTCGCGACCAGGAGACGGAAAAGCGATAGCTATCCACTCCCATTTCTTTCATCAAAGCGATATCTTCCAGATAATGGTGGTAGTGATCACAGCCCACTTCGCCCGTCATCCCATCGGCAATGTTTCCGGGAACCGCAGCATAAGTATCCCAGATACTTGCTCCCTTGCCGTTTGCGTTCCAAGCTCCTTCCACCTGATAAGCGGAAGAAGCCACACCAAAATCAAAGTTTTTTGGAAAACCCATACTAGACACCTCACTTATTCATAATAAAACGCCAAAGCGCTTCCAAATCAGATACAGCTGCATCGGCAAACGGTTCTGCACCGCTATCGGCAATATTGCCGCCAGCCAAAGCGACGGGCACATAACCGGCTAATCGTATGGCGTGCAGACCAGCCGCGCTGTCCTCCACTCCGATCACGCGCCCTCGTTCTTCAAAAGGAATTTGCAGACCCACGCGTCCTGTTTCCGCATACAACCAGGGATGCGGCTTAGGCGACAGCTCGCCCAGTGTTCCGACTCCGCCCGGCCCCAATGCATACCCGGCGGAAATAATGCAATCGTAAAATTCTTCCGGTTTCCCCATGTTTAGGGTTTGAAACGCAGAAAGGATCTCCGGATAAGCTTTCTCATAAAGGCCCGACGTGACCAGTCCAATCCGAATCCCGGCATTTTTGACTTCAAGCAGAAAATCCTTCAGGCCCGGGGCGGGTTCGAATGCATTTTTTCGTCCTCTTCCTGCCAATATTTCTTTCATTTCATGACGGGTATGAAAAAAGTAAAGTTGTCGCGCATGTTCCAAACCCTCATTAGGACAATATGTCCTTAAGCAATAAGAAAGATGTTCCGAAACACTATGGCCCGACACATAGGGAAGATCCTCCGCCTGAAATTGAAAGCCGGACTTATGAAGCAGATCGCGCACAACGGATTGAATGATCTCGATCCAGAATGTCTCACTGTGAACCGTCGTTCCATCCAAATCCATTAGAAGTGCCAAAGGTTTTCCTTTGCAACGCTGTGTCTCGGGAACCGGGTAATAGGCCGGATATCCCATGGACGATGGGACAAATGCATTGACATGATCTGCATAAAGCAAATATTCTACCGTACCTGCCCGGTCGGTCATAATATGATTGACGCCGTTTTGTCTGCGGCACGAAACGCCATCCCGGCATTTTTCCAGTGAAACAACCTCTTGTCGTTGAGACGCCGTTATAAGGCGTTGAGCAAAAGTCATCAGCGTTTCTCTCCTTCGTTCAATGGCAGCGTATAAAGTTTCCGGAGATGCATCAACTTTTTCTGGTGAAGTCCGTATTCCTCACAGAAGAACGTTTCCAAACAATCATAACGGGAATGAATGGCATTCAGACTGCGGTTCAGAAGTTCCGGCGAAACATTCAGCATCCTGCGCACAATGCGAAGAGCCTCAGGGGTCGCTCCCGCTTTTTGAAGATAGGTAAGGTATGTCTCGTTACAGTCTTCACGGAAAATGGAAGAAAGGAGATAGTCCTCCATCACCGTTTTTTCATCTACGCCCAAAGCCAGCAGCGTCAGCGCACACCCAACGCCGGTTCGATCCTTTCCAGCTGTACAGTGCTGCAATACCGCCCCATCATTTTGAAGCAGTGTATCAAACAAAGTTTGATAGGCCGGATTATGCAAAGGAAGCGTATCGTAAAGATGAGAAAACATCTCCCACATTTCCTCCCCCTGCTTTTCTGTTCGAATAGACTGAAGCTGCGTAACCATGTCCATGTCCGTCAGTTTGCTGCTGTCCTCTGCCGGGTTCATAGCGGGCAGAAGGTGATTCACTGCCCCCTTAAGAAAGGCATCCGGCGCATTTGCCGCTTCATTCAAGGCGCGATAATCAAAAATGTGGCGTATTCCCAACCCTTCCAGTACGCTCAACTCCGCCCCTTCCAGCTTTTGAATAATCCCGGAACGGAACAGCGTCCCCCATTTTACCTGTCTGCCATCCTGCGTTAAATAGCCTCCCATATCCCGAAAATTTTCGATACCATAGGCCTCCACAGCCGGATCGGCCGCCCACGTTTCTCCCTCCGGCGTATAGAGACAAAAATACATTCTCTGCGGTTCCGAGAACGGGAGCCAGCGCTGCGTTCCAAAAATTTTCCCAAGCGCCTTTTTTTCTTTTGCATAGGGAACGGGAGCATAAAATAATTCTGCTTGCGGGCATTCTTTCGCAAGCGTAATAACATAAGCATGATGGATTCGCCGGACAGTAAGTAATGTGTTCCGTTTCACTTTCTTTTCCTCCTTCAGGGAAAGTACTTTGACAACCTTATCCACCGTGATATAATGTGAATTAAAATAAGCAGGATAGAGTTAGGAGTACCATATATGCAGCCCACCAAGCATCGTTTGAAATTCCGCATGGATTTGCACCTTGCCACATGGATCGGTTCCTATTTGCTGATTTTGATGATTCCGATTTTGCTTGGCTTTTCTCTTTACGGTGCAGCTGTTTCCACACTGGAAGAAGAAGTGACCAAGGTTCACGAAAAAGCATTGAACGAGCTGCGCCTTATTTTGGATAACGCCATGGCAGAAATCAGCCGGGTAGGGACCAACCTTTGTTTGGATCCTGTTGTCGCTAAGCTGGCAAAAGCTCAGGTGATCGACAATAATGCCCTGATTACCGCAGGTGAGTTGCAAAGCACCATAGCCAACCTGCTTCTTTCTAACGATACGATTGCGGAGGCAGCTTTCTTTTTCTCCAATTCTGACTACTTGCTGACTTCGGCGCATTCGGCCCGAGCGCAAACCCGGTCGGCCTTAGCCGCCAGCGCCTTGGAAATGGATCAGACGTTATTCGAAATGCTGACCACAACCGTGCAAAACAATCAGTGGTACTTATCCCCTAACGGTGGACATATTTACTATGCAAGAAGCGTAGTCGTTCGTTTCAAACCTCATCAAACCGATGGGGTACTGATGCTGAGAATGAAAGAACAGGAAATCGCCACTGCACTAACAAACACCATGGAAACGATCGGCGGCGACGTATGGCTGATCGCGGACGGCGAGAGTCTCAGAGTCCGTAGTTCCACGCTGCCGGAAACCCTTTCTCCCTTTCCGGAAAAAGAACCTAATCAAGAACAGTATTTCTTTATGGATCAGGCATTGAACCAAAACGGCTGGCAGCTTCGCACCGTTGCGTCGAAAGCCCATGTGCTTGGTAAGGTAAATCTGATCCGCCGCCTTCTGTATCTGCATGTAGCGCTCTGCCTGGCAGCCGGCGGAGTACTTTCCTATTTTTTGGCGCGCCGCTACTACGACCCGATCAAAAAAATCACTTCCCTGTTGGAACAGCAAACGGACGGTTCTATCACTCACGAGATGGGGCATGTCTACAGCTCCATGGTTCATTTGATGGCCGAATCCAAATCTCAGACAGATACCATTCAACAGCAGCAGGAAACACTAAGCCGTTACCATCTGGCAAAGGTACTGGAGGGCCAGAATCAGTCACTCGCCAACATTCATTTTCCCTATCCCCAATGGGTCGTTATCGGACTTCGTTGTCAGGACAAGGAACTTCTTCTTCCGGAAGATTCATCCGGCGGCAAAGAAGCAGATGAAACCAGTTTGTCCGCCTTAACAGAAAAGCTGGTTCAGGAGAGCTATGTCTGCCAGACGGTTGAGTTACGCGGGATCGTGTACTGTGTCGTCAGCCTTTCCTACGAACAGATCACCCAGTGGAAGCCTCAAATGGCTCTGCTTTGCCAGCGAATCCAAAACGTCTTTACAGAAGCCTTTGGCATCACGGCAGGAATGGTCATCTCCACCGTTACTCATCAGGCGGAAGAATTGAGCGTTCTGGCTTCTCAGGTTCGCGAAGCTCTGGAATATGCCGTTTTGTTGGATCGTCCCGGCATTTTGGCTTTCTTTGAGGACCTGTTTCCAGTCATTGATGCAGCCACCTCCGATCCGCGGCTGGCTGAATGGGAAAGCTCCCTCTGTCAGAGCCTGACAAGAGAAGATTTTGAAGAAGCACAGGGAATTCTGGAAGAACTGAATTGCTCTTACAGCGCTGCGCCAATGAATCAGGCACGGCTTCTCAAAGCGCGTCTTTATTCTCTGGTCAGCAACGTTACGGATGCGCTGAACAGACTTTCTTCCCAAAACGAACGCTATTCCGCCGTCATCAGCCGGGTAAACCTGCTGGATTGCCATTCCTTTGCCGAACTGAAAGAACGGTTGGATGAGACACTGGTGCAGCTGAATCACCTGAAAGAGGAAGCAGGCCGCCCACGTGGGGAAGACATTACCCGGCGTGTGAAGGAATACATCGCCATTCATTATCCGGAACCAGAGCTTGGCGTAGCCTCCATTGCAGGCACCTTTAACATGAGCGCCAGTTACCTTTCCAGACTGTTCAAGAAACAGGAAGGCGAAAACCTGCTGGATTACCTGCATCAGGTACGCATCGCAAAGATCAAGGAACTGCTTTCCACCCCGGCGACGCTTAATCAGATTGCGGAAAAGACCGGCTACTACAACAGCCTGGCCATGATTCGCGTCTTCAAACGCTACGAGGGAGAAACACCCGGAAAATACCGAGAGAAGCTTACCCCTTGACAGCCCCGATCATCACCCCGGAAACAAAGTATTTTTGGGCAAATGGATAAATGCAGAGAATCGGCACAGTCGCCACGATGATCGTCGCATACTTGGTCAATTCTTTATAATTATCCAATCCGCCTGCCACCTCTGCACCGGCAGCGTTTGCGTCACTGTTGATAATCAAAATCTCCCGAAGCACCAGCTGCAAAGGAAACAGCTTGCGGTTCTGCAAAAACAGCATGGCGTTGAACCATTCGTTCCATTTGGAAACAGCGTAAAAAAGGACGATAACGGCAAATGTGGTTTTGACCAGCGGAAAGACGATTCGGGTCAGAATGGTCACATCTCCCGCGCCATCGATCTTCGCCGATTCCATCAGGCTTTCCGGCAGCTGCTCGATCGCCGTGCGCATGATCGTAATGTTAAATACGGACAGAAGCGACGGAAGAAGCACCGCCCAGCGAGTATCCAGCAGTTTCAGGCTTTTAACAACCAGAAACAGCGGTACCATACCCGCTTTAAAGAGCATGGTGATCGTAATCATGACCATCAATACGTTCCGATAGCGGAAAGAGCGGCGGCTCAGAACATACCCGATCGTCAACGTGCCAAACGCGCTCAGCAGCGTACCAACGACAACATAAAACAAGGTATTCGCATAGCTGGACAGGATATTGGGATTCATGCTGACCAGCAGATAGCCTTTTTCCGTTGCAGGCCCCAGCGGCCAAAGCAGCAGAGAATGATTTTGCTGCAGAAGGATCGGATCGCTGATAGAAGCCATCAGCACATGCCACATCGGCAGAAAGCAGATCGCGCCCATCAGCAGCATCAGCAGCGTGTTGACCACGCGAAAAATTTTCATGCCCAGACTTTTGTTTTCAACCATCGTTTTTTCCTCCTCTCAAAACAGGCTGGTGGATGAAAAACGGCGGCTGATCTGGTTGGTGGCCAAAAGCAGAGCGCAGTTAATCACGGAATTGAACAGTTCGATCGCCGTACTGGAACCATAGTTATAGTCCTCGAACGCCTTGCGATAGGAAAAAGTGGAAATGATATCCGCGCTTTCATAAATCGCAGGGTTGTACAAAAGCATGACCTGTTCAAAGCCCAGCGCGAACATATTGCCCACGCGAAGGATCAGCATGACGATAATCGTGGGAGCGATCCCCGGCAGCGTAATATGCCAGACCTGACGAAGCTTTTTAGCGCCGTCGATTTCCGCTGCTTCATAAAGCGACCTGTCGACTCCGGTCAGCGCCGCAAGGTACACGATGCTGGTGTAGCCGGTATTGCGCCAGATGTCCGTCATAATATAAATGGGCCGGAAATTCTTCGGGTCGCCCAACATCGCGGTTTTCTCCCGTCCAAAGAGAGAAAGAAAATTGGTAATAATGCCATTGGCATTGGTAAAATCCACTACCAGACCGCAAACCACCACCAGCGAAATAAAATAGGGCATATAGCTGAGGGTTTGAATCGTCCGTTTGAAGGGACGGTTGCGTACTTCATTCAGCAAAAGAGCAAACGCGATGGGTACCGGAAAACTGAACAGCAGATTCAAAAAACTCAGAAAAAAAGTATTGGACAGAAGCCGCCCAAAATAGTAGCTTTCAAAAAAATTGGTAAAGTTACTGAAGCCAACCCACCGGCTCCCAAAAATTCCTTTGGCAATGTTGTACTTTTGAAATGCGATCACAATGCCGCCCATCGGCAGATAACAGAAAATCAAAAAATAAAGCACAACGGGAAAGGAAAGAAAATACAGCGTCCGATTTTCACGAAAATCTCGGCGAAGATTGGCAAACGCCTTCATGTCAATCGACCCTTTCTCGATTTTGAAGAATAGAGGCGGAATGAGGAATGACTCCTCATTCCGCCAAAAGCAACGGTTTAGCGTGCGTTGTAACGGGTCAGCGCAGCCTGATAAACGTCGATGACCTTCTGAATGCCCATCTTTTCGATCTGAGCAACGAATGCGTCGTAGGTATCCATAGATTCAGTACCCATAATGTAGCGAACCGTTTTTTCCTCTACCAACGTGGCAATGTCAGGATAAATATCGTTCTTCAAATTGCCTTCGTCTACCGTCAGCGACACGCTGGGCATCACCCACGCATAGTCGTTGTTGGACTGCCAGACCTGAATGGCTTCCAAACGGGAGGTGTTGGAGATCTGCCAGAAGCGGCGATAATCCACCAGACCCATGCCATCATGGAAAGTCTTGGAGATTATCATATCGCGGGGCGGGATACCGTCTACATTGTTCTTGATAAGGTCGGTATAGACGGGCTTGCCATCCACCATCTCGTAGGTAACGCCTTCCTTACCATAGTTGATCGTGCGGGAGCCTTCTTCCGAGTACAGGTAGTCCAGCCACTTCACCGCCAGCACAGGATCCTTGCAGGATTTGGTAATCGCCACAGGATACAGCGCTGTGTAGGTTTTAAAGCCCAGATGCAGCGTATCGCCCTTGTTCAGCACGGGAGCGGGAACCGGGACGGCATAGAAGCTATCGTCCTGAACGGCACCCATTTCCTTCCAGTATTCCTGAGTCATGTCCCAGTTATTAGGGAAAGCGCCGGTCTGGTTGGTGCCGACCAGATCCATAGGCGGATAGGCCATATAGTTCAGATTGGTGCGAGTCAGGAAGTCCGGGTCAATGAGTCCCTCGGCGTACCATTTGCGCATGGTTTCAATATAATCACGATAGCCGGGTTCCATGGGACCGAATTTCACCTGACCGTCTTCCCCCACAAAGAATTCACGGTTTACACCATACGCAGACATGAAGGTATCGGTCTTATAAGCGACAGTGGCGTTATTCGCCATGACCAGCGGAACCGTAGCGCCCAGTTCATTCTTAAAGCGGGTCAGCATCACATACCAGTCGTCGATGGTTTCCGGGATATCCAGGCCAAGCTTGTTCAGCCAGTCCTTCCGAACGGACATGCCGTTGAAGGGGCCTTCGGCCACATCGTTCAGATGGTAGATCGCCCAAATGTTTCCTTCGTCCGTGGTCGTCATCTTCATGTTTTCTTCGGAAGATTCACGCCACTTTTTGTAGTTGGGGGCATATTCGTCGATCAATTCATTCAGGCGGATAAACACACCGTCCTCGATAGCCGCGTCGCCGCCGCCCGGATATTCCAGATTATACATTTGAATAATGTCGGGATATTCGCCGGAGGCCAGCAGCAGGCTGAACGCGGTCGCTTCCTGACCAACCGCAGGATGGATGTACTCCACATGAACGCCCGTCTGTTCTTCCAGCGCCTTGGCAGACTCTGTTTCCGCCGTGTTAGTAATGTACTTGGCGGCAGTGGGGTGAAGCATACGCCATACGGTCAATGTTTCACCACTCGTGGTGAGAGGCAATTCCGTTGCGAATGCAGTGCTCATGCACAACATTACGACAGCGGACAGCACGCATAGAAATCGAGTGATCTTTTTCATGACGGTTTCCTCCTCATTTTTCGGAGCCACGCTCCTGCTTGTTTGGTTGAGAATAGTTTTACAGAAAAAGAAAGATGTGTAAATGTTCATTTTTTGACCACATGAAACATCACTCAGTTCTAGTTAAAAAGAATAAAACGAAAAACCCTTTTTATAAATCATATGCACTTTTCGCACAACAAATAGGCATTTTTTTACTTTTAAAAATACAAATCAGACAAAATCATGTCAAAAAGCAGCGACCCAATCTTCTTTTTCCTTTTCTTTCCTTAAAATTTCACAAGAAAAGGACTCGCTCCTAGAAAAACTTTTTCGTGCGCGAGTCCTCTTTACATTTAATTAAGAAGTTTCCCCCACCGCCCGCTCCACATTTTCCAAAAACACCTCCGCCGCCTTGCTGAAAACGGGATAGCGCTTCCAGCAGAGTGCATGGCGGAGGGTGAGTTCATGCTCCAGAGGGCGGAAGCAAACATCTGGGTCAAGGATGGAACCGAGGTGATCTTCCGTGGTCAAAAAATACCCCAGCCCGCTGCGGACAAAGGGCACGGGCGTACCGTTGACCACGTTGTAGGTGGCGACAACGTGAAGGCGCTTCGGCTCCGTTCGCGCCCAACGGGCAATTTTGAGCTGCAGACTCTCGCGGCGGTGAAACACCAGCGGCGCGCGGCAAAATTCCTCCCGGGAAACGGCGTTCTTCTGTGCTAACGTGCAGTCTGCCGGCATCAATAGTCCCCACCGGGCGGAGTCCCGTAGAGAGAGAAACTCGTATTTGACCGTGTCTACCGGCTCCAGCAGCACGACAAAATCCAGACTGCCGTGATCCAGCCGTTCTGTCACATCGGTAGCGTCTCCTGCGTAAAAGTCAAACTGCACGTGAGGGCAAAAACGGCGAGTTGCTCGCCATGCTTCAGCAGTGGCGGGCAGGCCTGCTGGACGGCCTTCACCAAAGCCAGAAACCAATCGACTGTCTGAACTATTCTTGCTGGATGCTTCAGAATACACAGGGCGTATAAAAACCGCTGTTTTCGTTGCCACTGCGAGGTTCTTCGCCTTGATTTCTGCAAAAACGCGTGATAAAATAAAATCGTTCCATTTGTTTTCCTTTTCAAACTGCCGAAAGGCAGTTTTTCAAAGTCTCGTAGTTAGCCAAGCCTAACGAAATGAGCCCTATCAGGAGGCGGTCTATGGCAACTCTTCCGAAAAACTACCGGCGCGATTGTCTGTTAGGAGCGCTGGGCGCGCTGCTCATGCTCATGGGCGATCTTTGCCTGAGCGTCATCCCGGCTTATCCGGGCGACAGCGGGCTTTTCCTGCGGGAAGCCTACCTGAGCGGCGCTTACCCCGGTTGGCGTCTGCCGCTCCTGCTGGGAACGGGGCTTGTCGGTATGGCGCTGAACTATTTCAGCGTCCGTGTCTGCTATACGCAAGTTCAGCCCCAATATCGTAAGACCCGGGAGGCGCTTTTGACCGGCGGTGTGATCTACCTCACCTCCGCCGCTGCGCTGCATCTGCTCATCGGCAGTCTGGTCGACTGGACGAGCATGCTCTCGCCCCTGCTGGGCCGCGAGGAAGCGGCAGCGCTGATTCAGTCGCAATACACCCGGCTTTCCCCCGCCACGCTGGTCGCCTATGGGGGCATGATTTTGCTGATTGTTGGAAACGCATGGGCTGTTTGGACAAAGAAAACTTTTCTGCCGCGCAGGATTTTCTTCTTTCAACCGCTGGTATGGCAGCTTTTGTTCATCCTGATCCCGGACGTGCGCCAGCTGTACGGCGCAGAGGTCTCCACCTGGGCTTTCGTTCTCAGTCAGGGGTCCGGCAACGCGGCGCTGCTGATCTGGATGCTGGCCAACGCCGTATGGGCGCAGCAGCAAATCCAAGCGAAAAAAAGGGGCGAATGAAAGTGAAAATCTATTTCTTCGGTTCACAGGACGCAAAAACCCTTCTGCTGCTTCCCGGCACCTGCTGCCACTGGAAAAGCAACTTCGGCCATGTGATCCCGCTGCTCATGCAGGATTACCACGTTCTGTGCGTCAGCTACGACGGCTTCGACGAAACGGAGCGGACGGAGTTCCCCACCATGCTGGAAGAAACGGAAAAGATCGAAAAATATATCAGGGAGCATTGCGGCGGCCGCATTCACGGGGCCTATGGCTGCTCGCTGGGCGGCTCGTTCGTCGGTCTGCTGACGGCCCGGCAAAACATCCATATGGACGTCGGCATTCTGGGCAGCTCTGATCTGGATCAGTCCTCTCCCTTGGCCGCCAAGCTGCAAACGTCCATGCTGATCCCGCTGCTTTATCCGCTGATTCGGGACGGGCAGTTCAAATCCCGCTTTCTGCAGCGGCGCATGGAAAAGTGGCGTGCTGAAGGCGGCGCGTATGCCGAAGCCTTTATGGAAATGATGGGCGGCGCACGTCCGTACATTACGGAGCGCAGCTGCAAAAACCAGTTCTATTCCGACCTGATCACGCCGCTGCCGGACAGAATCGACGTGCCCGGCACGGAAATTCACATCTTCCATGCCCTGAAAATGGGAAGAAAGTACCGTGCCCGGTATGAGCGGCACTTCGCCCATCCGACCCTGCACGAGCAGGACCTGCAGCATGAAGAACTGTTGGCCTGTCAGCCCAGGCATTGGGTGCAGCTGGTCAAGAGCATCGTCCATTGAAGAAAGGAAGGCGGAGACCATGAGCGTTTTTGCTTCCCTGCTGCGCACGGCCTACCGGGTCTCCGGGGCGAAAAAGGCCTTTGCCCTGCCGGAGGACAAAATTGTGCCGGTGATCGAAAAGCAGACGGGTCGATTTTCCGATTTGGGCAAACTGGCCGCCGTCGAAGAAAACGTGCTCCACGGGAAGCTGGGTTTGCGTCAGAAAGGCCATGGCAAGGTCGGCCCCGATGGAGGAAGCCACCACCAGCGCCAGCCGCGTTACGCCGCAGCTGCACAGAAATTCCTCCACCTGACGCACCTCATCGTCACCGCGGCGTATTCGTTCCCACCGATCGCAAGGCTTACTATGAAACGATCGATGTAAACGGCTTTCCCTGCCTGATCGTCCGGGAAAAACCGCAGCCTGCCAAACGGGCGATCCTCTATTTCTTCGGCGGCGGCATGGTCATCGGCCCCGACAAGGGCGACCTGCCTGTCATACGCAAGCTGGGCCGGGATACCGGCTGCGACGTGTGGTTCCCGTTCTATCCTCTCTGTACGGAACACTGCATCACTACGAGCTACGCCATGGTTTACGAGTGCTACCGGCGAATGATCGACCTTTACGGCGGCGGGGACGTCAGCACCTGCGGCTTTTCCTCCGGCGGGGCGCTGGCGCTGGGAATCGCCGCCCACAACAACGCGCTGGGCGCGCCGCTGCCTCCGCCCCGGCATATCGTGGCAGTTTCTCCCGGCGAAGTACCGTGGAACGACGCGGAAAAGGCGCGGATGCAGGCCTTGAACGACAAGGATGTTTCCATCGACTACGCCTTTATGACGCTGGTGGAAAAATTCATGCGTCACGGCCAGGAAAACGTTCCCGATTATATGATTTCCGGCTCCCGCGGCGATTTTTCCGGCGTAGGCGATATTCATTTCTTTTACAGTGCCGACGAGGTGCTCTACGGCGCGCTGCCGGACTTTGAAACGGCCTGTCAACGGGCGCACGTTCCCCATACCGCTTTCGCCCGGCCGGGCATGGTGCATTGCTACTGTATGCTCCCCTATTTCAAGGAAGCGAAAGAGGACTTCGGCAAGATCACGGCGATTCTGAGAAAATGAAGAGGTGAAAAGCATGGAACGAAAGGAAACCATTCGCAATGCCTATCGTCTGACGGGCAGCAATGATTTTTACGACGGAATGATAACCTGCTCCACACTGCCGGGAAAGGCCGTCTGCCGCCTGGTATGGGGAATGAACAAGGCCGAATGCGACGATTATCTGGCCCGTGCATTGTCCGGCATTCCGGAAGATTTCTCGGGGAAGCTGCTGGAAGTTCCGGTGGGAACGGGGATCCTCACCATGCCGGTTTATCAGACGCTGCCGCGGGCCGAGATCACCTGTCTCGACTATTCCCCGGATATGATGGCGCAGGCGCGGGAAAAAGCGGAACGGCTGGGGCTGAAAAACGTCGCTTTTGAACAGGGCGACGTAGGCGCTCTCCCCTATAGAGACGGCAGCTTTGATATCGTTCTTTCGCTCAACGGCTTTCACGCGTTTCCAGACAAGGAGGCCGCCTATCGGGAAACCTTCCGGGTTTTGAAGCCCGGCGGAACGTTCTGCGGCTGCTTTTATGTAAAGGACGGATTTTCACGAACGGACTGGTTCATCCGCCATGCCTATGAACCGGCCAAATTCTTCACGCCGCCCTATGAAACCGTGACCAGTCTGCAAGCCAGATTGAATGGCCTGTACGAAACCGCAAAGGTCGGCAGCTTAAAGGGCATCGCGTGGTTTGTATGCCGGAAAGGGGCGCAGCCGTAATGAAATATTTCGAATTTGGTCAGGAAAATTCAGGATTGATGGTATTGCTGCACGCGGCGGCGTCAGCTACCGCGGTATGCTGCCGTCGGCGGAAGAAATGGCGAAGGTCTATCACGTAGTGCTGGTGGCCTATGACGGCTTCAATCCCGACGAGCCGGAAACGGAGTTTCAGTCGCCCATGGACGAAGCCAAACGGCTGGGCGATTATCTGGTGGAGCATTATGGCGGAAAGGTCGATATTTTCTACGGAATTTCCTACGGCTGCCGGGTGCTGATGGAAGTGCTGGCCGATCCGCGGCTGACCATTACGACCACCATTGCCGATGGCATGGGACTGCGGGACTATCCCAACATCCGCAGTAAATGGGGAAAGGACGTTTACTGTTTTTTCTTCACCGGGATTTTTTACGCGGTCATGGGCCATCCCGGTCCCAGAAGGAAGAAATTTCTCGCAAAGATCAGTGGCAGAACGCTGGAGGAGGCCGACCGAATCCTGTACGGCAAGGCCACATGGAAAAGCTGGAAAAATCAGGACTACTTCCTGATCGGTCGCAAAACCGACTATTCCCTGTTTACAAAGGCGGATATGTACCTCTGGTACGGGATCAAGGGCACCGTGGACAAAAAGCTGTCCGCCAACCTTGACCAATTAAAACGGGGCGGCTATCCCTTCGAGGAAAAAATCTTCTCCGATCTGGGCCACGGCGGTCTGGCCGGCGAACACCCGCAGCAATTTTCACAGGAAATACAGGCAGCGCACCGGCGCTCCCTTGAAAAAGCAAGGAGGGATTCAAAATGATCCTGCAGGTGATTTTGGAAGGAATCGGTTTGGGCGCTATCCTCATGCTGGTATGCGCCTTCGGCATCCGCAAAGGCGCGGTGGGGATGGTGCATCTTTATCATGACGATGTACAGCGGCGCTGCATTCAGTTGGGTCTGACGACCCGGGAAGAAATTCAGCGAAACGCCATCCGAATGAAAATCTGCTGTCTTCCGATCTATCTCGCCTATGTGCTGGTCTGTGTTTACGCCGTCAACGGCGCGCGGGGATTCGTGGCGGGCTTCTGGCAGCTGCTGGTCATCCTGTCCCTGATGAACCTGATCGACCGGCTGTTGATCGACGGTTACTGGGTAGGCCGCACCAAGGCCTGGACGATCCCCGGCACGGAGGACCTGAAGCCCTACATCACGCCTCTCGACGCAAAGCGCAAGTGGCTTTTCGGCACGGTGGGCGTAGCGGTGATCGCGGCGGCGCTTTCCGGGTTGATGGCGCTGATCCTGTAAAGCTGCCAGGTCTGACCCAAATTTTCATTTCATCTTGTGGAGGGGAAATACCGTGCGGTTTGAAACCATTGGGAACCCTCAAAATCCCGCTGTGCTGTTCTTTCACGCCATGGGCGTGACCGGGGCCAGCAGCGAGCTGGTGGCGCGGAATTTGCAGGAGCGCTATTTCTGCATTCTGCCCACTTCCACGGTTTACTGCGCCGGGCAAACCTACGCCGGCAAGGCGGACGAGGTGCGTCAGGTGGAGGAATTTCTGTGCAGCTGCGGCGTAACGCGGCTGGCGCTGGTGGTGGCTTCCTCCATCGGGGCCGACCTTGCCATGGCCTTTCTGACGCAAACCCAGCTTCCCGTGGAGCACGTTTTCTTCGACGGCGGCCAGTTTGCCCAAATCGGAAAATCGACCCGCCGGATCATGGTTCCTTTCCTGTATCTGGCCATCAAGAGCCTGTACTGGTCGAAGGGGAAAACGCTCAAGAAGGTCATGTGGTGCGATGACGAGAGCATCAAGCCGTATTTCATTGCCGCCGGACAAGCGCTGCGTTACGGCAACATGCGCCGCCAGTTGACGGACAGTCTGGAGGACAAGCCCTTCCCCGCGCTGCCTGACGAGGTGCAGAAGTATACGTACTTCGAATTCGGCAGTGCGGAGGAGCACTACAAATACTGCGAGGCCGTGAAAAAGGCTTATCCCTACGGCCAATACCCGGTCTTTGAGGGATACCAGCATATGCAGTTTCAGATTCGCGACCCCAAGGGTTTTGCGGCAATGCTGACCTCCATCGTGGAGCAAGACCGCTTGCCGGAGCTGCCATTCTTAAGGAAAGAGAAGAAAGCCGCATGAGAAAGAATTATCTGGTCGCCGCCTTTGAAACCACCCTGTCGCAAAAATTTCCGTCTCAGGCCGAAACACTGAAAGCGGCCTTCGAAGCCCGGCTGAATCAGCTGCGCTCGGAGAACGCCGGCGCCTCCCCGGAACTGCAGCGACATCTGGAAGGGCAGATTCTGCCGGGGATCGCGGTCTATGAAACACTGCTGACTGTTCTTTCCAAGGATGAAGCCCTGAGCACCGTTCACGGCTATGTGGAGCAGCGGGCGTGGCGGCTGAAAAAAGCGTTTCTCAAGCTGATGCGGCTTCCCGGCCTGTACCGAAAGGTGCCGGGCATCTTCTCTACCCAAACACCGAAGCTGTTCGGCGAAACGGCGGGCTTTGCCGCGCGGGAAATTCAAACCGCCGGCGGCGTATGGCGTATCGACATGACGAAATGTCCCTATCACGACGCGTGTGTACGCTACGGCTGCCCGGAGCTGTGCCCCAGCTTCTGTGACAGCGACGACATTACCTACGACGGTCTGCATCCGAATCTCGTCTGGCGGCGAACCAAAACGCTGGGCCGCGGCGATGACTGCTGCGACTTCTACCTGAAAATCGCCGGAAAATGGGAGGGACAGGCGCGATGAAAGTTGACACGCTGGAGGAAAGCCACATTTCCGACATCGGCCACGCTTTTGGCTACTACGATTACGGTTCCAAGCACGGACTGATCGACGCGTTTCCCAGCCGGGACGCGGCGGCGGCCTTCATCCGCGGCTACGTGCGGATGTCGCTTCTAGGAGGTCTGCTCCACACCACGAGCGAAAAAGGCGAGGCCTATATCGCCTACAAGCGTCCCGGAGAAAAGCTTCGGCTCAAGGCCGTTCTGCCGTTGGCAAAAGGGCTGCTGGGTTCCATGAGCTTCGGCGACCTGATGCGCTTTGCCCGGATCATGGCCAAAGGCGAGCCGGGATTGGACAAGCGCTTCGACAAGGAAAAGAAGCCCTACCTGTTCGTCGGAATGGTCTGTGTGCGGGAGTCATATCAGGGGCAGGGCTACATGCGCAAGGTTCTGAAGCTGGCCTATGACGAGGCCGACCGGCTGGGCGTGCCGGTGATTCTGGAGACCGACGCGCAGTCCAAATGCGACAAGTACATCCATCTGGGCATGGAACTGGCCGGAACGCGCCGCTTCGGGGAGCACGGCGTGCTATACGACCTTATCAAATACCCGTCTGCGCCCCGGTGCAGCGAATCATCGTCACGGAGGGATCAGGAATGAAGTACGTTGGAATGCCCCTGGGCATGTGGGCGCTGTTTTCCCAGTCGTTTTGCTGTCAGCTGACGGCAGTGTTCGGCTACGACAAGGCCACGGCCAAGGCGGTGACTCAAAAGGCAAAGCCGAAATACAAAGAGATCATTCACGAGCTGCCGCCCTTTGAAAAAGGCGACCGTTTTCAGATGAATATCGTCAACTGCGCCATGCTGTGTGCGTTCGTCCTGTCGATGCCCCAGCGTCCCGACGTGGAGCGGCTGACGGATTACTACGCCAGGGCCATGATGACTAAGCCTATGCGGTGGTTCTGCTGCAAAAGCGGAAAGAGCAAATACACGGAAAAAGACATTGCCGGGATGAAGGCCACGGCGGCCCTGAAAGCCGCCGATCGGAACCCCTATTCGTGGAACATGGACTTTTTCGAGTACCCGGACGGCAGCGGCTACGAAGGCCGTTTCACCAAGTGCGGCATCTGCGAACTGATGAAAAAGCTGGGGCTTTACGATCTCACGCCCGCCATGTGCCACTTGGACTACACCATGAGCGACGCCGGCGGTGTAACGGACTTTGTGCGGGAATACACCCTTGCCTCCGGCGGGCCGTACTGCGACTGCGGCTACAAAAAGAAGGCTGGACGCTGACGGCGGCGGCTCAACGAACTACGAAAGGGCTGAAAACCATGAAGGATTTCAACGATATCGGGATTTCCCGCAAGCTGGACTGGCCGCGCATTCAACATCTATTCCGTCTTGGGCTGTTTGGCGCGTTTTTGACGCTGATCGGCGATCTGATTCTGGGCTGGGGCGTACAGGATGAAACGCTGACGGGCATTCTGCGGATGTATTCGGCGTATACGGGCACCTCCGACGGCGGCATTTTCGCTTCGGCGCTGCTGGGTCTTCTGGGGCTTACGCTGGAGGGGCTGTGCTACTTCGGAGTTTACCGGCTGTTCGCAGAAAATGCGCCCCAATATGCTCACCGCTATCGGGCCGGAATCTTCGGCTACGTGATCTTCGGTGACTGCGGGTTCCACGTGCCGGTTTGCGCCGCCGTGTTTCTGATGAAGCACGGGCTTTCCACGGAACTGTTGGAGAAATACGCGGCGTATTTCGTCACCCCGTCCACCGCACTGTTCTGGATTTTCTTCCTTGTGCTGGTGATCACGCAGATTCAGGTCTTCGCCAAGGGACTAACCCCCTATCCGAAAGGCTGCTGGGTATTCTCGCTGCCCGTGGGCATGGCCGCGGCCATGCTGCTGAAGGTCTTTGGCAATCAGCCGTGGGTCAACGCGCTGACCTGCGCATGGATCAGCATCGGCAACCTGTGGATGTTCGGCGGACTGCTGGCGGCAATGAAAAAGGCGAGAATCAACGAGGGAGGAAACGAACATGCTGTATTCAGAAAAACTGGAGCTCTTTGAAAAGGAGCACCCATGCCAGTTCGTCACGGTGGACGGTGCGCGCTTCCGCTATATTCTGTGCGGCAGGGAGGGCGGAAAAACGCTGGTGCTGCTTAACGGCGGCATGAATACGCTGGAAATGTGGATGGATTACGTGGACGATCTTTCCCAAGAAAACCGGGTGCTGCTTTTCGATTATCCGCAAGAGCTTCGCACCAATCAGGAGCTCGTCGTGGGGATGCACGGCTTCTTCCGGCGGCTGGACATCCGGGAGCCGATCTTCGTCGGGGCCAGTGACGGCGGCATGGTGTCGCAAATTTATGTGCAGAAATATCCGGGCGAAACCGGCGGACTGATCCTGATCTCCACCGGCGGCATGGATGAAAACACGCTGAAAAGTCTGAAGCGGAAATACCTCCTTGCCCCCGTCATGCTGTGGCATATGAAGCACTGCAATTACGAAAAGCTCAAGCCGCGGCTCATCAAGGCCGGCATGAGCCATCTCCGCAACGAAAGCGCCGAGGAAGTCGCCTACGCGCAGAATATGTTCGAGACGATCTTCAAGGATTACCCGCAGGCAAAGGACGTGCATATTTCGAGCCTGCTGGCCGATCTGATGAACCAGAAGCCCGTTACTGCGGCGGATTTTGAAGCGCTGCAAGGCAAAATTCTTCTCATCCTGCCCGATCAGGATTTTTTCTCCGGCCAGATGCAGCAGGATCTGATCCGCCTGATGCACCAGCCGAAAATCGCCTGCGTCTCCGGCGGGCACCTGTCCACCGTGTTGAAAACGGAGGATTACCTGCGCACGATCCACGATTTTCTTGATTCGCTGAACTGATCTCGCGTCCGTCGCCGGGCGTAAGGAGCATTGTATGAAGAAATTCAATTACACCATGAATCACAAAGCGGACGAAGCCTATATGGCGCAAATGCTGAAAAAGCGGCTGTTTCTGAGCCTGATCTGGGTGGTCGGTGCGGCGCTGGTCGCCGGACTGGTGGTTTTGATTTTCTAATTTCAACAAAGGAAGGACGGATTCCCATGCTGAAAGCTATTTCCCAGGTGCAGAAAAAGATCAAGGTCGGAACTCACGGCGAGGACTACGGAAGCTGGATGTCCAACCCCGTATTTTACGTTTTCGGTGGCGGAACGCTGCTGGCGGCGGTGCTGGCCGTACTGTCGTTCACCACGTTCCACAGCACCGTGCTGGGCGTTATATTTACGGTAGCCGTTGTCGGTCTGCTGGCGGGCCTTGGCTGGATCACGTGGATTCGCCGTCAGTATGCCTTCGGCAAGGGCGGCATGATGGAAAAGGTTCACCAGACCATTTTGAGCAATCTGGACTTTGACGGCAAGGGGCAGCTACTGGAGGTCGGCTGCGGCTCCGGCGCGATGGTCAACCGCGCGGCGCTTACCTGGCCATCTGCCAAAGTCGTTGGACTGGACTACTGGGGCGCGATGTACAATTATTCCAAGGCGGTATGCGAGAAAAACGCCCGTGCTGAGGGCGTTGGCGACCGCTGCACCTTTGTCCACGGCGACGCCAACAAGCTGGATTTCCCGGACGAGAGCTTTGACGCGGTCATCAGCAACTACGTCTACCACAACATCATGGGGGCCGACAAACAGGCGCTGCTGCTGGAAAGCCTGCGTGTGCTGAAAAAAGGCGGCGTATTCGTGCTGCACGACAATATGAAGCCCCAGATGTACGGCGATATGAACGCCTTTGCAAAGAAGCTGCGCGACATGGGCTTTGAAAAGGCTGAATACGTGGAAACCGCCGCTGCGATCTTCGGTTCCAAGAGCCGGGCCGCCCTCATGATGCTGGGCGATTCCGCCATGATCGTGGGCCGGAAGTAAGGGAGACTTCGTATGAAGCGTGTCTATGCGTCCTCCCAGTACGCAAAGCCACACGAGCAATACTGCCGGGAGGTATTTCCCACAGAGGCAGAGCAGATTTTCCAGAAGGCCGAAGCGTACTACCGGGATTTTCTCAAGGACATGCCCGACCTCGGCGAGAACATGATGGCAAAAAACATGCTGGACTGGTTCACAATCCTTTCCTTCTATGAAGCCAGCGGCCGCCGGCTGGACGGCGAAGCTCTGCTGACCATCAAGCGCAGGGCCGTTGAACGGCTGAAATTTCTGGGGAAATTCGTGGACGGCAACAAGAGCCAGTGGCCCTACCGCCTATTTGAAAAGATCTATCGGAAATTCATCCGGATGCAGCAGGAACACCAGGCCAAGGGCGAATGGATGGACAGCTGGAAGGTGGAGCTCAACCCCGACCACCGCACGGAGGGCTTCTGCTTTCACCTTGTGGGCTGCCCCATCGCCAGATATGCGAAGGCGCACGGCTACGAAGACCTGCTGCCCTATCTCTGCAAGACCGACCACTTTCTGGCGGAAGTCCTGCATACCCGTCTCATCCGCACCCAGACGGAAGCGCTGGGCGGCGCCTGTTGCGACTACTGGTACGTAGGCGACCAAAGCCCCGCGCTGGAAGCTTACAAGGATTTGGAACAAATTTAATGAAAAATGTCTCCAGATAAACAGCCTCTATTCCAACAGACCTACGGACGTGATTTCTCCGTGGGTCTGTTTTTGATTGACAAAAATGAAAACAGCTTATATAATTACGTTGTATTTAATTACAGTGTAATTATATAAGAGGTGACAAGATGGCAAATCGGGATCATACGCTGGACTCCAAAATAACGGACGCAGCCTATTCCGAATTTCTGGAAAAAGGCTATCCAACCACTTCCCTGCGCAAAATAGCGGAAAAAGCCGGCGTCACGGTGGGAGCAATCCAAATTCGTTATAAAACGAAGGACGAACTGTTTTGCAGCTTGTTGAAGCCATTTCTATCCGAAATCGAGCAAACATTTCAGGACACCAAAGTGGAGTACTGGCATTACCCGCCTGGTAAGCGGCTGGCCTGTCTGGAAACCTCCATGCGGATGGAATCCGAAGCCATCCTGAACCTGATCTTCGACCACTACAACGACGCAGTCCTGCTGCTGTGCCGCAGTGACGGCAGCAGCCTGGCGGGCTGCTTCGACCAGATCGTCGAGCGGAAGGTAAGCGAAACCGAGGCGTTTTTTCAGGAGCTGAATGCGGATTTTTTCGACCAGAATCTGCTGCAGCTGCTGATCGCTTCGCAGTTTCACAGCTACAGACAGATCGTGAAAAACGGCTATGAACGGACGAAGGCCAAAGACTACATGAATGCGTTAATGAGCTACCATATGGGCGGCTGGACGGCGCTGCTGAACAGTGCTGCCAAACAGAAAGGGGAAGAACAATGAAATACAATGGCTTTTACTTCTGGCTATTTTCCAAACCCATGAAACAGGTATTAACGGAGAAATACGATCGGGCCTATGCCGATTCCCTCATGAAAAAAAGTAAGCAGGTCTATCGCCAGCTGGTCGAAGCAGCCGACGACATCGGAGACGACAATCCCATGGCCTACAACGAGTTATTCGCGCTGGCGTTCGTTGCGCCGTATATTGCCAGCGACAAAGCAGTGCCCCCGGAAACCATACAGGAGATGATGCGCCGGGCGCTCTACCATATAAAATGGTATCTCGGCAGGACGGATCTGAACACGGAAAAGGGCAAGGCGGAAAACAAAAAAAGCATCACCCGGTATGTCAAATGGTACACGCCGGAAAAAGAGCGGCAGTACCCCACCTCCTTCAAGGTGGATTTTGTCGGTCAGCCCCACCCGGGAGCCTGTTACTACCGCATCACCCGCTGTCCGATCTGCGCCTACACCCAAAAGCTGGGCGTTTCGGAATTGATGCCGCTTTTCTGCGAGCTGGACAATGTGATGATCACGCTCCAGCACGGCGTTCTCCACCGCCAGCAAACGATCGCTTCCGGCGGCGATTATTGTGATTACTATATTACCGGGAACAGGGAATAAACTCAAACCCACCGGTTAAACCGGTGGGTTTTTATGCTTAGAAAGTACTATTTCCCTGAAAGGCTGCCTCCTAAGTTCGTTCAAAATGCAATCAATTGCTACTTTTCCGTGGTATACCAGATGGTTTTACCATCGGTGAAAATCGTGATTTCTCCTTTCTCATCCGTGCGAAGAATCAGACAGCCTGTTTGTTGAAGCCGCTTTAACGTTTCCGGGTGGGGATGTTCACTGCTGCTTTCAGCACAAGAAATAACGGCAATGGAAGGCTGAACGGCATCCAAAAATTCCTGACAAGAAGAAGCAGCTGCTCCATGATGGCCCACCTTCAGCACATCGGCCGAAAGATCGAGTCCATTGGCCAGCATGTCCCGTTCCGCGTTTTCCATGGCGTCGCCGGTGAAAAAGAAAGAGTTACCCTCTATGTTCATCCCCTAAAAAGCACCCAATGCGATATCAGGCTTCAAGAATAGGCGACAACGCCATTCAAGCTGTATTTCCCCTTTTGTTTTTCCCATGGACAAATCCTACGAAATATCCTATAATATCCACGGTTAAACGCAACTAACCAAATAAAATCAGATCGGAGGCCATAAAGAATGAAACACACGCTCGTTTTGCTGCGGCATGGAGAAAGCGAATGGAATTTGGAAAACCGTTTTACCGGGTGGACGGATGTTGACCTGACCGAAAAGGGAACCGAAGAGGCGAAGGCCGCCGGACGGCTCATGAAGGCGGAAGGCTATCACTTTGACGTTGCCTATACTTCCTACCTGAAGCGGGCCAATCATACGCTGGCACTGGCACTGGCCGAGATGGGCGAAGCCAATATCCCGGTGGTGCGGAGCTGGAAATTGAACGAGCGTCACTACGGCGCACTGCAAGGCTTGAATAAGACGGAAACCGCGAAAAAATATGGCGAAGAACAGGTGCATATCTGGCGGCGTTCCTTCGATGTGCAGCCGCCTGCGCTTACGCCGGACGACGAACGGAATCCCGCAAAACAGGCCCTGTACGCGCAGATCGATTCCAAGGAACTGCCGCTGACAGAGAGTCTGAAGGATACCATCGCCCGGGTGATCCCCTACTATCAGGCGGAAATCGAGCCTCGAATGAATGCGGGCGAGACCGTTCTGGTCGCCGCCCACGGCAATTCTCTGCGGGCCATGGTGATGTACTTCGATCACCTCAGCGAAGAAGCGATCACCGCCGTCAATATTCCCACCGGCGTGCCGCTGGTTTATGAATTTGACGAAGACGGCCAAGCCATTCGGCATTTCTATCTGGGGGACGCTGCGGCTG
The DNA here is from genome assembly GCA_900548145.1 of uncultured Eubacteriales bacterium. Lineage (GTDB taxonomy): Bacteria > Bacillota > Clostridia > Christensenellales > Aristaeellaceae > Limiplasma. The sequence continues at coordinate 67,670 of URJB01000004.1, forward strand.
TGGAGGCCAAAATGCGGGCCGTGGCGGCGCAGGGCAAGGCCAAATAATTTTAAGGAGCAGCTGGAACATGGAAGCGTTTTATGGGATCCTGATCCCCTTTTTGGGAACGTCGCTGGGCGCGGCGTGCGTATTCTTTATGAAAAAAACGTTGAGCGACCGTGTCCAGCGCTCGCTGACCGGCTTCGCTGCCGGTGTGATGGTGGCCGCCAGCGTATGGAGCCTGCTGATCCCTGCCATTGAGCAATCCGCCGCCATGGGAACCTGGGCGTTCGTTCCGGCGGCAGCGGGCTTCTGGATCGGCGTGCTGTTCCTGCTGGCGCTGGATCACCTGATCCCGCATCTCCATGCCAACAGCGCCAGCGCTGAGGGCCCCAAAAGCCGCCTGCAGCGCACCACAATGATGGTGCTGGCCGTGACGCTGCATAACATTCCCGAAGGGATGGCCGTGGGCGTGGTGTACGCCGGGTATCTTTCGGGCAATGCGCAGATCACGGCGGCCGGGGCGCTGGCTCTGTCCCTCGGAATCGCCATCCAGAATTTCCCGGAAGGGGCCATCATCTCCCTGCCGTTGAGAGCAGAGGGTGCCGGCAAAGGGCGGGCCTTCATGGGCGGCGTACTGTCCGGCGTTGTGGAGCCCATCGGCGCGGTGCTGACCATTCTGGCGGCGCGGCTGATCGTCCCGGCGCTGCCGTATTTGCTGAGCTTTGCTGCAGGAGCCATGCTCTATGTGGTGGTGGAAGAACTGATCCCGGAAATGTCTCAGGGGGAGCATTCCAATATCGGAACGGTGTTCTTTGCCGTCGGTTTCAGCGTCATGATGATCTTGGATGTGGCATTGGGCTGAAGCCCTTGCCCTTCAATGAAAAAGCCTGTCTGCGGACGGGCTTTTTCAGTTGGCCTTACCTGGAAACTTCTTCAACGATTTGGAGCTTTTTTGTCCAATCGGGATAGACACGGAAGGCAAAAACCGATAGAATGTTCCTCGGTTAGAGGAAATTAACTCAGGGAAAGGAGGAGGAACGTATGCTGAACGACTTGCTGGCGCAGCAGCCCGGCGCAGTGTTGCTGGTGCAAAACGACGAATGTGCCGTATGGCAGTTCCGCAACGAAACCGGCGACGGAACGATGACCGCCTATTCCATTTTCCCGGGGATCGCGCTCCATTACAATGATTTTCATATGGAATACTTCGATTCCGGGTTTGTCCCGGCGGGAAACCTGCTGGCCGTCGACCATTGCCGGGAAGGGCGGATGGAATACGCGGCGGCGGAGAACGCCGTGGCCTATATGAGTGCGGGAGACATGAAGCTGGATCGCAGACTGCATCACACGGGGCGGTTCATTTTTCCCACAGGGCACTATCACGGCCTGACGGTGGGGTTGGAACTGACGGCGGCACGGAAAACCCTGCGGACGGAACTGAAATACTTTCAGATTCAGCCCGACCAGATCTTCGAAAAATTCGAACTGGGCGAGTACCCGCGGGTATTCCACGACGCTGCGTTGGTAGAGCATCTCTTCGGCGAAATGTATCAGGTGCCGCAGACGATCCGTCTTCCCTATCTCCGCACCAAAATTCTGGAACTGCTGCTTTATCTGCAGGGGATGGAAATTCCGCAGGAGACGGCGGATCGCCCTTACTTTTACCGCACACAGGTAGAAAAAGTGCGGGCGATCCAGCGTTTTCTGACGGAGCATCTGACGCAGAACATTTCGCAGGAGCAGCTGTCCCGGCAGTTCGATTTCCCGCTGACCAGCATGAAAAAATGCTTTCAGTCGATCACGGGTTCCACGATCGGCGCATGGGTAACGACCTGCCGCATGAACCGGGCGGCGGAAATGCTGAGGAGCGACCGGGGAAAGAGCATTGCCGACGTGGGCTGCTGCGTTGGGTATGACAGCGCCAGCAAATTCGCGGCTGCGTTCCGCAAAACGATGGGCATGACGCCGTCGGAATATCGCATGGAAAGAGGGGGCAAAGAATGAAAACAAAAGAAAAAAGCTGGATTCAGTCGCTTTTCGCCTATGCCGAGGGCGAGAAGAAGAAAATGCTGCTTTCGGTGGTGCTGTCCATCGTCAGCGTTTCGGCGGGACTGGTCCCGTTCTACTGCATGTATCGAATCATCTGCCTGTTCGTGGCGGAAACGGCCACTGCGTCAGTGATCGTCGGCTGGTGTCTCTGGGCGCTGCTGGCCTACGCCGTGAAGATCGTCACGTTCACGCTGTCCACCGGCGTTTCGCACAATATGGCCTATCATGTGCTGGAAGGGGTGCGTCTCCGGCTGGCGGATCGTTTTCTGCACGCGCCGCTGGGCAATGTGGAAAACCACACCATCGGCGAGATCAAGAGCATGATGGTGGACAAGATCGAGAATCTGGAGCCTCCGCTGGCTCACATGATCCCCGAGGGCGCAGGCCACGTAGTGCTGCCCATCGTCAGCATCATCGCGCTTTTGTGCATTGACTGGCGGCTGGCGCTGGCCTCGCTGGTCACGTTTCCGCTGTCCATGGTCTGCATGATGCTGACGATGACCATCAGCGGCAAGAATTTCCAGAAATACGACCAGTCCAACGCCTACATGAACAGCACCATCGTCGAGTATGTCGAGGGTATCGAGGTCATCAAGGCCTTTGGCCGGGCGGGCGTGTCCTACGAAAAGTACGCCAAGGCCATCACGGATTTTCGCACCTTTGTGGTCAAGTGGCTGTCGTCCACCTATCTCACCATGAAGCTGAGCTTCGCGCTGTTCCCGTCTACGCTGATCGGCACCCTGCCGGTAGCGCTGGCGCTGGCCACCAACGGGACCATCACCGCTCCGCTGGCGGCGCTGGCCGTGATGCTGTCCATCTCCATGGTGGGTTCGCTGGCAAAGCTGGAAGTCTTCTCCGAAAACATGCGGCAGGTGGAGTTTACGGTAAAGGGCCTGCAGGAGTTCCTCGAAATGCCGGAGCTGCCGGAACCGAAGAACCGCGCTGTGGTTCCGTCTGCCGGCGTGGAGCTCAAAAACGTGCATTTCTCCTATACCGGCAACGCGGAGGACGAGGTGCTGCACGGCGTAGACCTGAGCCTGCCCCAGGGCAGCTTTACCGCGCTGGTAGGCCCTTCCGGCGGCGGCAAGTCCACCGTGGCCAAGCTGATCGCCCGTTTCTGGGACGTGACCTCCGGCAGTATCGAAATCGGCGGCGTGAGCGTCAAGGATATGCCCCTTTCCCAGCTTTCCGAATACGTCAGCTTTGTGACGCAGGATAACTTCCTGTTCCGCTGCTCGCTGCTGGAAAACATCCGTCTGGGCAACCCCAGTGCGACGGATGAAGAGGTCAAGGCTGCGGCCCGGGCGGCGCAGTGTGAGGAATTCATTCAGAAGCTTCCGCTGGGCTACGACACTCCCGCCGGTGAAGCGGGCAAGCGCCTGTCCGGCGGTGAAAAGCAGCGTATCGCCATTGCCCGCATGATGCTCAAGAATGCGCCCATCGTCATTCTGGATGAAGCCACCGCCTTTACCGACCCGGAAAACGAGGACAAGATTCAGCAGAGCATTGCCGCGCTGACCCGCGGCAAGACGCTGCTGGTCATCGCTCACCGGCTTTCCACCATCAAGAACGCCGATAACATCGTGGTGCTCAAAGAAGGCGCCATTGTGGCCGAGGGCACACAGGAGCAGCTTCTGGAAACCTGCCCGCTGTACCGGGATATGTGGCAGGCTCACATCGGCGCGAAGAACTGGGCGGTCTCGTCCGCGGCAAAGGAGGCGTAAGGCATGTTCAAAACAGTCAAGCGCATCATCGACTGGTGCGGCAAATTCAAGGGACGGCTGTACGCCGGGTTTGTCTGTTCGTTCTTTTCTCACATTTTCGCGGCCCTGCCGCTGATGGTGGCGGCCTATACGGTAGGTCTGCTGATAGACGCGCAGAAAACCGGCGCGGCGTTTGATACCAGCTGGATCTGGAAATGCATCGTCATTCAGGTCGTTCTGGTGCTGCTGCGTTTCTTCTTCGATTACCTGCGGGCGCGCTATCAGGAGTCCATCAGCTATGAACTGACGGCCCGGGACCGGCTGGCCGTGGGCGACGCGCTCAAGCGGGTATCGCTGGGCTACTTCCAGCAGATGTCCACGGGCAACATTCTCAATTCCATCACCACCGGCCTTGGCACGCTGGAAAACATGGGCATCCGCATGATCGACAACTTTGTGGGCGGGTATCTGAATTTCCTTGTGATCTTCATCAGCCTTGCTGTGTTCAGCCCGGTAACGGCGCTGATCGCGCTGGCGGCCGCGGTGCTGTCGTTCCTGTGTCTGCTGGTGATCTCTCATTACAGCGCGAAGAACGCCCCCGTGGAAGCGGCGGCCAACCGCGACATGACGGGCGCCATTCTGGAATATGCCCGCGGCCTTGCGGTGGTCAAATCCTTCGGCGAAAGCGGCGCTTCGATGGATTCGGTGAAGAAAGCCGTGGCGGACAGCCGCCGCATTCATCTGAAGATCGAATGGGGCTATCTGCCTGCCAACGCGCTTCATCTGCTGGCGCTCAAATGCGGCAGCGTGGGTCTGGCGCTGGCGGCAAGCCTGATGTGCCTGAACGGGCAGATGGATTTTTCCGTGGCGCTGGTGTTCATCTTCTTCTCCTTCAGCATTTTTGCCAGTCTGGAGCCCATCAGCGACAGTGCCCACACTCTCAGTGTCATCAACGACGCCGTGGATCAGCTGGACGCGCTGCGGGGCGAGCACCTGATCGACGCAGATGGCAAGGATATTCCGCTTACCCATTACGACATTGAGTTCCGCCACGTGGACTTCGGCTACGACTCCCGGCAGATCTTGAAGGACGTGTCCTTCACCATCCCGGAAAAGACCTCCACGGCGATCGTCGGCCCCTCCGGCAGCGGCAAGACCACCATCTGCAGCCTGCTGGCACGGTTCTACGATCCCCAGAAGGGCAGTATTTCCGTAGGCGGCCACAACCTGAAGGAACTGACCTGCGACAGTCTGCTTTCCAATATCTCCATGGTGTTCCAGAACGTCTACCTGTTCAACGACACCATCCGCGCCAACATCTGCTTCGGCAAGCCGGACGCGACGGAGGAAGAAATGATTGCCGCGGCGAAAAAAGCCCGCTGCCACGACTTCGTCATGTCGCTGCCCAACGGCTATGACACCGTGGTCGGCGAGGGCGGCGGCACACTGTCCGGCGGCGAAAAGCAGCGCATCTCCATTGCCCGGGCCATGCTGAAGGATGCGCCCATCATCATTCTGGACGAGGCTACCGCCAGCATCGACCCGGAGAACGAGCATCTGATTCAATCCGCTTTGTCCGAGCTGACCCGTGGCAAGACGATCATCACCATTGCCCACCGTCTGGCCACCATCGAGTACGCCGACCAGATTCTGGTCGTAGACGACGGCCGGATCGCCGAGCGCGGCACCCACGAAGAACTGATGCGGCAGGACGGCGTATACAAGCGTTTCATCCAGATCCGCGAAAAGGCCGAGGGGTGGCGTATCGGAGGAGAAGCTGCTTAACTTTTCCCGGCATAACCGATCCATTTTTCCATCGAAAAGACCCTGCCTCGTGCAGGGTCTTTCTTTTTTCAGAATATCCGTCAGGGCTTCTTCGTGGGCTTGGGCGTAGTGGTCGGCTTAGGGGATACGCTGGGCTCCGGCGTAGCGCTCAGACCCAGCAGCTCATCGTAGTCCGCCTGTAACTGTTCGGCAAAGGCCTGCAGTTCTTCGTACTCCGTCACTGCTTCCAGCGCCTTTTGCTCTGCGGCGGCAGTCTGCTCCTTAGCCAAAGCCAGCGCGGCTTCCGCTTCGTCCTTGGCTTTTGCGGCAGTTTCGGCTTCCAACGTGCTGGCCTTGGCCTGAGCGATTGCATCCTCGGCCTGCTTTTGAGCCGCTTCCAGTTCCGCCGTCAACTGGGCGTTCGCGCCGGATATGGTTTCATGCTGGGCTTTCAGCTCCGTCAACGCGGCCTCTGCTTCGGAAAGCCGGGCCGTCAGATCGTCCACCTGTGCTTTCAGTGCCGCTTCCGTCTCGGCAGCTGTTTGGGCGGCGGCTTCGGCCCGTTCCTCCGCCTCCTTCACCGCTGCCTGAACGGCGGCTTCGGTTTCCTGCTTTGCATCGTCCTTCGCCTGCTGCACGGCGGTTTCCAAGTCGGCGGCGGCTTTTTCTTCGTTCTCTTTCACGGAGACCTGCAGTGCTTCCAGTTCCGCCGCCTTTGCTTCCGCTTCCGCTTTGCTTTCTTCCAGCTGGGCCAATGTGTCCTCTAATTGGACGTTCAAGGCGGCCTTTTCCGTCAGGGCGGCGTTTTTGCCGACAAAGCCCACAAACGCCAGCACGACCGCCGCAAGGAAGACAATGCAAAGAATCAGGGAAAGAGATTTCTTGGGGGAAGGGGTAAGTTGAACCTTGCTCATGGAAAGACCTCCTGTTCAGATCAAATGGTTATTTCCAGTATACCATAATATGCAAATATTGGAAATAAAATGGCTGAAAAATACATTATAAATAATCTTGTTTAAAATGTTCAACAAGGCCATATCTCCAACGGTTCTGCATATTGCCCAAACGACCCCAGCGTTTATGACGGATGGCATCGGCGTTCTGTGCCTTGTCTCACCTCCCTCTTTTATGGCGATTTTTCGTGCCGCTCCCTCTCCCTTCCTGGCACACAAAAAGACCCATGCACATGGCATGGGTCTTTGTTTGATGGATCTTCCTTACGCGGCCTTCTTCTGGCTCTTGCGGGCAAGACGGGCGTCTTCCAGCGCGGCCCAGACGTAGCCGTTGATCAGGTTGGCGCTGTACGCACCGGCCAGAATGCCGATGATGATGGGCAGGCTGAACTCCCGGATGGAAGCAACGCCCAGAATGTACAGGGTCACGATGGTCACCAGCGTGGTCAGCGTAGTGTTGATGGTACGGCCAAGGCTCTCCTTCACGCTCAGCTCCACGATCTCGGAGCGGGGCTGACCGGCCAGCGCGGGCTTCTTGTTGTTCTCGCGGATGCGGTCGAAGATCACGATGGTGTTGTTGATGGAGTAACCAACGATGGTCAGCATGGCGGCGATGAAGGAAGAGTTCATCTGGATCACGTTGCGCAGGATGACCATGAAGCTGATCATGATGAGCACGTCATGCAGCAGACCTGCCACAGCCGCGACGCCGCTGAACAGGTCGAAACGGAACGCGATGTAGATCAGCATCAGCACGGCGGCGATCAGCACACTGAAAATGGCGTTGCGAACCAGCGTCGCACCGGCCACCGGGCCCACATAGCTGGCCGTGGCGTTGTCGGTGTCCATGTTGGGATATTTTTCCAGCAGAGTCGTTTCCAGACCATTCTGCAGATTCTGCACTTCGTCCTCGTCAGACAAGGTAGGAACGCGGATCTGCACGGCGGTGCCTTCGGAGCCGACGGTGGAAACCACGAACTCCTCGATGCCCTGCGCCTTCAGCGCTTCTTCCACATCGGCCTTATCATAGGTGGAACCCATGTCGTACTGCAGGTTCAGGCCGCCCGCAAAGTCGATGCCATAGTTGATGCCATGGCCGGTCAGGCTCATGACGACGGCGACCAGCATGATCACGATGGAAATGCAGAGGCAAATTTTCGCACGATTCTGAATTTTCATCTTACTTCGCCTCCTTCACGGTTTCGTCCGCAGCGGGCTTTACATTAGCCGCATACAGGGCGGGATTGGACCAGATGCGGGCCACGCGGGTCAGCAGGAAGCGGGTGATCAGGATCGCGGTCAACATGCTGGCGAGAACGCCCAACAGCAGCGTGGTAGCGAAGCCCTGCACGGAGCCGGTGCCGAAGAACAGCAGCACCACGGCCGCGATGATGGTGGTGATATTCGCGTCCACCACGGCGCTCATGGCGTGCTTGAAGCCGATGCGCACGGCGTGGATGGTGGGCCGTCCGGCGCGGACTTCCTCCTTCACGCGCTCGAAGATGACCACGTTGGCGTCCACGGCCATGCCGATGCCCAGGATCACGCCGGCGATGCCGGGCAGGGTCAGCTGGATGCCGGGAACCACGGCGATGAACAGGAACAGCAGAATGATGTAGATGCACAGCGCCCAGTCGGCCACCAGACCGGCCAGACGATAGCGGACCAGCATGATCAGCATGACGAGCAGGATGCCGATGATGGCGGCCTTCACGCTGGTGCCCAGCGCGTCCACGCCCAGCGTGGCGGAGATGGTATCCAGCTTATCCTGCCGCAGATCCAGCGGCAGCGCGCCGCTCTGCAGCTGCAGGGCGTAGTTCTGCGCCTGCTCCTCGGTGAAGGAGCCGGTCACCAGCACCTGGCCGCCGTAAATGGCGCTCTGCACGGTGGGACTCATCAGCACGTTGCCGTCCAGCTGAATGGTGATGGCCTTGCCGATGCTCTTGGCGGTCATATCGCCGAAGATATCCGCGCCTTCCTTGGTCAGCGTGAAGCTGATGGCGGGCTTGGAGTTTTCATCCTTGGTGGCGTAGGCGGTCTGCAGGGCGCTGCCGTCCATGAAGACGTTGCCGTCGGAGTCCAGGAACTCCAGCTTGGCGGGAGAGCCGATCAGATCCAGCACGGCGGCGGGATCGGTCACATCGGGGATCTCCACGCGGATGCCGCTGACGCCCACCTTGCTGACGGTGGCTTCCGGATAGCCCTTCTCGGTCAGACGCTTGGCGATGATATCCATGGTGTTCTGCAGCAGGTAATCGAAGTTGTTGCCTTCCTCCCGCAGCTCGTCGCTCATGGTGGCTTCGTATTCGACGTACACGCCGCCCTTCAGATCAAGGCCAAGTGCGATGCTCTGAGGCCAGTTGTCCACGTCGGTGGTGGGCAGCCAGGGCAGCAGCTTGTACAAGCCGCGGCTATCCAGCCATGTGCCATGCACGCCCAGATAACCCACGGCGATGGTGAGTACCAGTACCACGCACAGAGCCAGAATGGCCGAAGCCTTCCTGCTCATTTTGGCGTGGCGACGATTGTTGACTTTCATTGTTTGTCAACCATCCTTCCGTCCGTATTTTGTTTTTTATGATTTTATTTTCCGCAGCCGCGGAAAGAAAATCCGGGAAGATCAGCCGCAGGCGACGTCCTGCCGGAACAATAAATACGCTTCATCCAGATAACGGCCCCGGCGCAGCACGCAGCCGTTGGAGTCCCGGCTCAAAACCAGACGGGGCAGCAGGCACAGCGGTGCGCAGAAAAACAGCGCCGCCAGCATCCAAAACCAGCGGGACGCACTGTCCCCCGCATCTGCCCACACCGGCAGCGCGCAGGCGCTCATCTCAAGGCCGGTCAGGGGCAGATTTTCCGGGAGAACCGTTTCCGTTTCGGGCGCAACGACCAGCGCACTCAAAAGCAGCAGAAAAAGGCCGCACAGTAGCGCTATCAGCAGCATTTTGCCAAACTTCATACGGCCTTCCCCTCCTTCCGGCATATGGACGTTCCGCTTTCGCATGGGTCTATTATAGTGTGTGAATCGTTTTCCGTCAAGGGAAGAAAAAGGGAAAGGCCGCGCCACAGCAGCCATTCCCCCACCGTTAATAGATTTTCACCGTCAGACCTTCGTCCGCTTCATATTCCTTGTTGATCGTCTCGATCTCCTCCGGGCGAAGCGCCGGAGTGCAATAGTCGCACCGCACCAGTTTGGAGAAGGGTTCCTCCAACAGCTGGGCGTAGGAAAACGCCGTCAGGGGCAGATACTCGTCCTTCACGCCGGTGCAGGTGGCGGCGGAGTGGTAGCTCTTTCCGCCGTTGGGATTGTAGTAAAGCTGCAGATCGTCCTCCGGCAGCGGAATCTGCCGCCCGTGCCAGTCCTCCCACAGCACCAGCCGGGTGCCCATACGGCTGCGCAGGGTGTTCCAGATCCACTGCATGTTCACGCCGTTGGGCGTTTTGCGGCGCTGCACCCGGATGCAGCCGTGGCTGGCCCGCTTGCCCAGCTCCTTTTCGCAGTAATTGTAATCCCGGCGGCCATCCTTTTTGTTGGTCAGATAGGGCACTTCGTGCAGCAGATCGCCGTTGTTGAAGCGCATTCCATAGCCGCAGGTCATGTTGCCCGAGGGAAAATCCCCCACCGGGCTGACGATCATAAACTCGCCGGAACGGGTCTCATTGTAGGGCTGCTTGTCGTTGGGCAGGCCCGTGGAGACCAATAGTGTGTCCATCAATTCGCCGTCATGGAACAGATACAGACGCTGGGTCAGCTTGTCGATCACGATGCCGTATTCCGGCTGAACCTCCTTCTCCACCAGTAGTTCCGTGCGGATATACCCGCTGACCAGCTGGTTCCATAATTTCAGCTTGCTGTCATGAAAGGAGCTGGAATAGCACTCCACATAGCTCCAGCCATTTTCCAGCGTTTCCAGCACATGCACGCCCTGCGACGCGCCCGTGACCTCTCCGACCCGCTCCGCGCCTTCCTCAGGCTCGGCCAGCAGGTAAAACGTGTCCTTCTGTCCGCCGTCGATCACCGTGATAGGGCTTTGCAGCATGGCCCAAACCGCTTCCGTGTCCCGGATGTCCATGGGCGTTTCCCAGTAGCAGTTTTCCTTGCCGCATACGCCCTGACCGGGCTGGTAGGTCTTCGCCTCCGCGCTCGACAGATCGAACCCGCCCAGCGCCAGCAGCATGGCTGCCATTCCCGAAAGCCGCCGGATCTTTTTCTGTTTTTTCGGCTGTATATGCAACCTTTTCCGCTCCCTTCGCGGCGCAGAAAACGCCGCTTTTCCATATGCTTTTCTTCAAACAAACGGGAGACTGCCGCCGTTTCATCCCGTCTTTTCCGAATTTTACCAGAGAAAACCGCTTCTGACAATCTCTTTCTCCCACGTTCTAAATCCTTCTTGACTTTTGTCCGAAATCGTACTAAAATCCTTCGGTACGATTTCGGACGAAAGGAGGTTGCCGAGTGAAAAACACGCTTTCTCCAGCGCTGCGGCGTTCCAATTATCTCCACAGTGAAACGGATGCCGCCTATCACGAACTATGCCTGAAACTTGGCATTTCCGACAGTGCCATGAACCTGCTCTACATTCTCTGTGAGCAGGGGGATCCCTGCCCGCTGCAGCTGGTCTATCGCTTTGCTTTTTCCAGTAAGCAGACCGTTCATTCTGCCCTTCGCAAGTTGGAATCGGAGGGCGTTCTCCGATTGGAAGGCGACGGCCCGCGGAACAAGCTGGTCTGCCTGACCGAGAAGGGCCGGGCGCTGGCCGCGCGAACCGCCCTTCGCATGATCCAGGCTGAGGACGCGGTCTTCGCTTCCTGGCCAGAGGAAGACGTCGCCCAATATCTGGCGCTGTCCGAGCGCTATCTGACCGCCCTGCGGGAGCAGGTTCGGCAACTGTAAAAACGGAGGTTTCCTATAATGCAAGCCATTCAATTATCCGATCACTTTACCCGGAAGCGCCTGCTGCGCTTTTCCCTGCCCTCCATCGTCATGATGGTGTTCACGTCCATCTACGGCGTGGTGGACGGATATTTCGTTTCCAATTATACGGGCAAAACGCCCTTCGCCGCCGTGAATCTAATAATGCCCTTTCTGATGATTCTGGGCGGCGTGGGTTTCATGTTCGGCACGGGCGGCGGCGCGTTGATCGCCAAAACCATGGGCGAGGGCAAGGCGGAAAAAGCGGACAAGCTTTTTTCCATGACCGTCTTCGCCTCCATTCTCTGCGGTCTGGTGCTGACCGCCGTGGGGCTGCTGTTTCTGCGGCCCTTCGCCCGGCTGATGGGCGCGGAGGGCGAGCTGCTGGAAAACAGCCTGCTGTACGGCACCATCAATCTGATCGCCCTGCCCTTCTACATTCTGCAATATGAGTTTCAGTGTCTGTTCGCCACGGCGGAAAAACCCAAGCTGGGCCTGCATGTGACCGTTGCGTCAGGCGTGGCCAATATGGTGCTGGACTGGCTGCTGGTAGCGGTTCTTCCCTTCGGACTGGCCGGAGCGGCGGCGGCTACGGCCGCCAGCCAGTTCATCGGCGGCGTGTTCCCGCTTGTCTATTTCGCCCGGAAAAATTCCAGCCGTCTGCGCCTGACCCGCTGCCGTCTGGAGCTTCGCCCGCTGGGCCGTATCTGCGCCAACGGTTCCTCCGAGCTGATGAGCAATATCTCCATGTCGCTGGTCAGTATGCTGTACAATGTCCAGCTGATGCAGTACGCCGGAGAGGACGGCATTGCCGCCTATGGCGTACTGATGTACGTCAGCATGATCTTTCAGGCCATCTTCATCGGCTATTCCGTGGGTACCGCGCCTATCGTCAGCTACCACTACGGTGCGCAGAACCGGGAAGAACTCAAGAGCCTGCTGCGGAAAGCCATCTTTATTGTGGCGATTGCCGCGCTGTGCATGTTCGCCGCAGGGGAACTTCTTGCCGCTCCCCTTTCCCGCCTGTTCGTGGCCTATGACGAAGAACTGCTGCAAATGACCACCCATGCCTTCGCCATTTTCTCCTTCTCATTCCTGTTCTCCGGCTTTGCCATCAACAGCTCGTCCTTCTTTACCGCGCTGAACGACGGCCTGACCTCCGCCCTGATTTCCTTCCTGCGTACACTGGTGTTTCAGGTGGCGGCCGTACTGCTCTTTCCCCTGCTGTGGGGGTTGGACGGCATCTGGTTCTCCATCGTGGCGGCGGAGATCATGGCCGTGCTGGCCACCATCTTCTTCCTGCTGAAAAAGCAGAAGAAATACGGCTATTGATCCTCCTATTCAAAAGCGGCGGCTTCCCTTCTTCGTGAAGCCGCCGCATTTTTCAGTTTTTTCCATTCCATTTTGAAAGACCGGCGTGTAACGAAAACACGCCGGTCTTTTTAAGCAAGCCATGAGGCCCTCCGCCGAATGGCGGCCTTTTCTCTTATTCCCAGATAGAACCACGCCAAACCCGCGAGCCGCGAGGCCCTCCGCCGAGCGGCGGTAAAACGCAGCCAACTTTCCTGTCGTCCGAGTACCCTGCGCGCCTGCGGCGCGCAGTCCGGGGTGCAGGGCCCCGCCCTGCCTGCCTAGTTGATGGAGCGGGCGTCGCTGAAGGGATAGACCACGTATCGGACGTGACCGATGATCATGTCCCGGGTAATAGCTTCAGGCACACCGTTGGTCAGGTTGCGGCAGTCGTGGCTGTTGTCGCGGTTGTCGCCGCAGACAAAATACTCGTTCTCACCCAGCGTAATAGGTAACATGCTGAAACCGTTCTGGTTCCGGGACGGCGTCAGATAGGGTTCGTCCACCACTTCCCCGTTGCGGATCAGCACATTATCCACAAACATCAGTGTGTCGCCGGGAACGCCCACGACCCGCTTGACAAAATTCGTGTCGCCCCGGCCCGGATAATGGCAGATGACCACGTCGCCGGGCTGGGGATCCCCCGTCAGATATTCTGGCTTGGTCACGAACATGATCTCGCCGTTGGCCAGCGTGTCGTCCATGCTGTGGCCGTCCACCCGTACCGGCTCAAAGAGGAAGGTGCGGATGACCAAAGCGATAATGACCGCCGCGCCCAGCGTCAGGATCCAGCTCAAAATTTCCTTTTTGACATTCACAGGCTTCTTTTCCTTGCCTTTTTTCGTTTCTTCCGCAGGCTGCAGGTTTTGTTCTTCCGCCGCCTGAACGTTTTCCGCTGCATTGTCCGTCTGCATTACCGTGTTCCTCCTTCGAATTGCCCGGCCATCTGCCGCAGTGTTTCCGCCTCCGGCACCGGCCCCTGCTCCAGTATTTTCTTGCGGCGCTTCACAAATTCCGGCCGTTCCATCATAACGACGCGTCCGCAGCCAAGGCATTTGATTTTGATGTCCGCGCCAATGCGGATCACCTGCCAGCGGTCGCTGCCGCAGGGATGGGCCTTGCGCGTCTGAATGACGTCGCCCAGACGAATTTCTTCCACGCTGTACGCACCTCCGGCATGATGATGAAAGAATTATACAACCTGACCGGCAAAGTTTCAACCCACCCGCCCCGGCAAAGCTTGGGCCCGGTGTGAATATTTGGTGAACTTTGCCGTGAACGAAAGATGAATTTTCGCTTTCAGCACCCCTGCGGGGTTGCTACAGGGAAAAACATTATGCTATACTGACCCTAACGCATTGCAAGGAGGTCGTTTGATATGGCAAGTTCCCGGAGTAAAAAGGCGCAGCGGAATACCATTCTGGTGCGGGTGATCTGCATCACGCTGGCCGCTCTGATGATCCTTTCCGTCGCCGCCGCCGCGCTGTGGCGGTAAACAGCCTCTTTTCCGATTTTTTCAGATTGTCACGCCGCCGTCCCTTTCAACAGGACGGCGGCTTTTTTCAGTCGTTGTACTCCACCGTCTGCTGGTAGGCCTTGTAAGTGCTGGTGTGCAGAATTTCCCGCTTGAACTCTTCGCCATTCTTATACCAGACCTTGTAGGTTTCCACCACGTAGCCCGTGCGGGCCTTGACAGTGATCTTGTTGGTGCCGTAAGGAAGCTGAGCGTTGTAGACGTACTTGACCTCCGTAGGCGGGTCCATGGTGCGGATGACCTGGGATTCCAAGTCGATGCTGACCCCTTCGCCCAGCGTCATGCCCCAAATTTCAGCGGACATTTTCCGATCCTCGTAATAGGTGATCAGGAAAACCGGGTAGTCCGTGTTATTTTTGAACTTGAAATCCAGATTGGGCCAGTTGACCGTCGCGTCCTCACCCTTATTGACATAGGAGCTGGGCCACGCGTGGGGACTGCGCTCCACGATCTCCAGATTGGCCCTGGCCACGGCGTTGAAAATGGTCGAGGACACCTGACAGATGCCGCCGCCTACCTCCTCAATGCTCTGCCCGGCAGCGATGGCCCCGGCAGACTTGTAGCCCTTTTCCACCGTGCGCTGCCCGGTGGCCTGGTTGAAGCTGAAAATCTCGCCGGGCATGAGCGCCGTGCCGTTGATGGCTTCGCAGGCCAAACGGATATTGGTGTTGCGGTTGGAATCCTTCGTAGTGGTAGTCGTGTAGGCGGCCACCATGGTAAAGCCTGCCGCCAGCGTGTCCTTGGTGACGGACGGCTGGGTGATGACCGGGTCCACGGTAACGGTGGCGTTCTTCTCCCACTTGTCCAGCGCGGCGCAGACCCGCTCATAGAGCAGATCGGCGTCCAGCGTCACGCCCGGCTGTTCGCTGGAAAAGGTGAAGCTGCGGGTCTTGTAGTCGAAGGTCAAAATTTGCGCGTCGATGGGATCGCGGGTCACATAGGCGGCGATCTCATCCACCAGCGCCCGCACCGCTTCGTGATCGTAGGTAGCGGTGGTGGTCAGGTTCACGCCCTGCTCCCGAAGGGCCAGCGCCGTGTTGACCCGCTGACGGAAGGGCGTCTGCTGAGTGGCCTGAATCTCCACCGTATTGGTGCGGCCGATGGCATAAGCCTTTTCCAGCACGTTGCCCAAATCCCGGGCAGACGGCACGTTGGACGAATCGAAATTCCACGTTTTATCCCCGATAGCGACCGTGACGGAAAACTGCCCCGCCGTCTCCCCCGTGGTCTTAGACAGTGCTTCCTGGGCTTCCTCCACCGTCATGCCGCCCACGCTGACCCCGTCCACAAATACGCCGGGATAGATCACGTTCTGGGCCATGTAATTTTTGTACTGACGGTAGGGCGCGGCGGCCCGGCTGTCATAGCGCAGCAGCTCGCCGTTGATAAAGGCGTAATTTCCAAAGTCCTTCCAGAAATATCCCGCCATTTGGGGCATCATCATCACGCCCAGCACGCACATGCCGAAAAAGCACAGGGCAATGATGAACACATACAGGAAATTCTTCCACGGCTTCGTTTCTCTGCCCCGCCCGCGGTCTTTGCCCTTCGCCGGTTTCCTTCTGCCCGGTTCCGGGCGGCGGTTTGGCTGTCCCTCCGGCGGCCGGCTTCCCGCCCTGCGCCGAACCGGAAGGGACTGGACCGACGCGCGCCAGTCCAGATCGTCGTCGAAAAGAAACTCCTGTTCTTCCTCCTCATAGGGAGAAAATAACGGCCCGCCCATGGTCTTTTGCAAATCCGCCGGGCGGACAAATTCTCCCTGTTCATTCACGATCAGCCGTTTCTTTTCTTCCGGCCTCGTCTCATATCCTCCGCCCAATGCCGCCATAGCCGTCCTCCTGCTCCATGGGAGAAGCCGCCTTCTGAAGGATTCGGAAGCTCAGCACTTCCAGGCTTTCATCCAGATGCACGTTCTCCACCACTGCATTCTCCGGCAGGTACAGGTCTACGGGCGCAAAGTTCCAAAACCCGCGCACGCCGCAGGCGTACAGTCGCTCCGCCAGCCCCTGTGCGGCGCGGGCGGGCACGGCCAGCAGCGCAATATCCACCGGGTGCTCTCTTACAAAACGTTCCATGCAGTCAATATCCTGCACGAACAGGCCGTCGACCTCCCTGCCGATCTTTTTCTCATCCCGGTCAAAGATGGCAATGGTCTCAAAGCCGTTGCGTGGAAAGGAATCGGAGCGGGCCATGGCCCTGCCGATATTGCCCCCGCCCACAATAATCATCTGATGGGTCTGATCCAGCCCCAGAAGATGACCGATATGTTCCCGCAGGCCGCTGACGGAGTAGCCGTACCCCTGCCGCCCATAGCCGCCGAAGCAGTTGATGTCCTGCCGAATCTGGGACGCGGTCAGTCCCATGCGTTGGCCCAGTTCCTTGGAGGAGATCTGGCGGACGCTTTCCCGTTCCAGCTCCTTCAAATGCCGGTAATAGGCAGGCAGACGCTTCACCATAGCGTCGGAAACATACATGGATCATTCCTCCGATTTCTATTTTTTCCCGAACCGCCGGATGAATGCGGCCAGTCATGGATGGGTCAGCGTTTTTCGTGACTACCGTCTGAAATTATACCACAAAGCCGAAAGTCACTCAAGTGAACGCGACGGTTCCCCAGCGCGCAAAAAACGGCATTTTCCGTCTGTTTAGGGCGGAAAATGCCGAAAGGGTTCATTCGCCCCACAGGCCACGCCGCAGCGCGTCCGAACGGTTGCAGAGGCACTCCTGCATGACGCTGGTGCGGGGGTCCACGTCATAACCGTGGAACACGCCCTTGATCTCGTGCAGCTCCACCGTTCCGCCCGCTTCTTCCAGCCGCCGGGCATAAGCCACGCCTTCGTCGTGCAGGCAGTCCAGCTCGGCCACCTCCATATAGGTCAGGGGCAGTTGTTTGGGCAGCTCCATTTCCATAGGCGAGGCCTCCGGGCAGGTCTTTCCTTCCAGATACATGCGCCACATTTCCGCGTTGTGCTCGGCGTTCCACATGGGCGTATCGGTATACTTCTTCATGGATTCGGTTTCCATGCGTTCATCTGCCACGGGATAGATCAGCATCTGGAATTTTGGCACGGGCAGGCCCCGCGTTTCCGCGTCGCGGCAAAGGTAGATCGCCAATGCGCCGCCGGCGCTTTCCCCGCCCACGGCGATGCGTTCCGGGTCGATATGCAGTTCCTCCGCGTGTTCGCAGGCCCATGCATAGGCGGCAATATCATCCTCCCGGGCGGCAGGGTAGGGATGCTCCGGCAGCAGCCGGTAATCCGGCATCAGCACCCGGCAGTTGGCCTCCCGGGCAAACAGGGCGTTCATCCAGCGGTGCTGGGGCGCGGCCCCGAAGCCGAAGCCGCCTCCGTGGGTATAGATCATCAGCGGCAGCGTTTCGTCCGTGTCCTTGGGTTCGGAGATCAGCATCTGCATTTCTCCGCCCGGCGAGGGGATGGTGACCCAGCGCTGCTCCACCTTGCGGGAGGAACCTGCGTGCAGAAGCAGCTCCATCGGTTTATGGGACACCTTCAAAAATAAAGCGGTAAACGGTGTGTGGAACGGTTCAAACTTACGGTATTCCGGCTGCACCCAGCCCCATTTTCCCATACGTCGTCTCCTTTGGTTTCAATATCAGGGTCATACGGCTCTTTTTTGAAAGTGCTCGGCATGACGACCTGTTTCCCATTATAAAAAGTTCCCGTTTTTCCTGTCAAGCCATGAATTTCTTTTTGGAAAAGCTGGATTTTCCCGGGGCTTCCTGTTATGATAAAGATACGATTTATTTTCTATTTAGGAGGTAATTCCATGACTCCCCATAACACGGCTGAAAAAGGCCAGATCGCGTCCACCTGTCTGATGCCGGGCGATCCGCTGCGGGCAAAAATGATCGCCGAAAATTTCCTGACCGACGTGGAGTGCTTCAACCAGACCCGTGGGATGCTGGGCTACACCGGCAACTACCAAGGCAAGCGCGTGTCCGTCATGGGGCACGGCATGGGCATTCCTTCCATCGGCATTTACACTTACGAGCTGTTCTCCTTTTATGACGTGGAGAATATCATCCGCATCGGCTCCATCGGCGGTCTGGACGCGTCCCTGAATCTGGGCGATGTGATCCTGGCACAGGGTGCGTCCACGGACAGCAACTACGGCAGCCAGTATGGTCTTGGCGGCACCTTTGCCCCCATCTGCGACTACGGCCTTCTGAAGCTGGCCGACCAGACGGCGGAAAAGAAGGGGCTGCCCGTCCGTGTCGGCAACGTGCTGGCCAGCGACATGTTCTACCGCGCCAACCCGGAGGTTTTTGACAAGTGGCGCGCCATGGGCATTCTGGGCGTGGAGATGGAATGTTCCGCCCTTTACATGAACGCCGCCTATCTGCACAAGAAGGCGCTGGGCATTCTGACCGTCAGCGACATCATCGGCGACGACAGCCGCGCCATGACGGCGGAAGAACGCCAGACCACGCTGACGAACATGATCACGCTGGCGCTGGACATGGCGAAGGAACTATAAGGAAGCTGGGCTGTGGCTTTGCATTTTCCCGGTAGTTTTGATCTCCAATCAGGCTGATTTTTCAGCATAACAGCAGACGGCACGGCAGTGCAAGCCGTGCTGTTTGTTTTTCTAGAGGAAGAAATCTGCAAGCAGTGGTTTGCCGAGTGTTTGTCCCGAGGAAAGAACCCCTGCTTTTATCGGCAGTCAACGATTCTGTCGTAAGAATTTCACCGCCGAGCCGATGGAATGGCGCACCGACTACGGTGCGGAAGCACAGGTGCAGCCTTATGGGGGTGCTGTTTTGCTTGGGTAGGCGAACCGAAGGGGTGCAGGTAGTGAGCGGAAAGCACCTGTCTGTGTCGGTGTACGCCAACTTTGCCGGAAGGGAACCCACTCCGGGTGCATGACGCGCCGACTACGGCGCGAACGGTGGGGCTGCCGCCCTGAGAGGGGCAGTACTTTCTTTCGATGCGAAAGAAAGTACCAAAGAAAGCCAGCGGCACGGCGACTACGGGAAAAAGCCCT
>URJB01000005.1 GCA_900548145.1 uncultured Eubacteriales bacterium
CTTCGCGGAACCTTCTTTTCGGCCCACCCCGGCCTTTCGGGCCGTCGCGGGCTTCGGGCTTGCGGTTCCGTTTCGCGGCGTTCTCAGCCCTCGGGGCTTCGCCCCCTCCTTGGGCCTCACCTCCTTCCTTCACAGGATTTCGGTGTTGCCCTCCGTCGCGGCACGGTTTCCCGTTCCTTTTTTATTTTACCATGAAAAAACGCCCGCCGCAGCGCGCTACGCCATCATCCACCCCAGCTGGTCGTTCACGTCCTCCATCCGCCGGGCCACCTGACCGGGGCTTTCTACCGGCTCGTAGAAGTTCACCGTCTGCTGCACCATCGTCGCGCCGCTTTGCCCGCTCTGGCTGGCAGTGTCCCGGCGGCTTTCGTAGAATCGGTCGGTGGCGGCGTTCATGCTGCCCGCCAGATTTTCCTGCATCCGGGCCAGCTGGTCGTTGAAGCCGCGGAACCAGTCCGTGATGCTCCCCACCTTGCTCTGGAAGCCCTCCAGCAGCTTTTCGCCCATGCTCTTGCCCAGCGCGTCGTATTCGGGCACGTACTCGTACAGCAGGTCCATGATCTCGTCCTGGCTCTTGGTCATCAGCAGCTTTTCGGCCTCGGCCTGCAGGCTGGCGGCCTTGAGCCGTTCCTCGTAGGCCTTCTCGATGGCGTCCTGCTCGCCGTCCAGCTCCTTGATCTTCTCGGAGGCCTGATCTCTGATCTTCTCGATCTCCTCCTGCAGGGCCTCCTTCTGCTGCTTTAATTCCAGCTTCCGCAGCCGTTCCTCCCGGCTGGCCACCGCCTCATCCAGCTGCTGCTGCAATTTCTGCCGGTTATATGCGTCCTGCTCATACTCCACCTCCCGGCGCAGTTTTTCGATCTTCCGCAGCTCCTCGGCGCTCTTTTTCTCCTCGTCCTCGGTGTCGGCCAGCTTGTCCAGTGCGGCGATCTGGTCTTCAATGGCCGCAACGCTGTCATCCCGCCATTGCTCCCACGCCTCCCGGCTCTTGTCCAGCCGCTCGATCTCCGCGTCCCGCATGGCCTCGTAGCGCTTTTCCAGCGCGGAGACCACCCCGTCCGCCAGCTGATCGATGCTGTCCGCGTCCCGCTCCCTGATTTCCTTCTTGAGGTCGTAGACCTTCTCTTCCCAGGCCATGATCTCCTCGGCGGTCATCTGGTGCTTCCGGCGGATTTCTTCCAGCCCGGCCAGTTCCTCCTCCAGACTGATCTCGTTCAGGTGCCGCCGGTGCTCGATGCGGTCGTAGTCCGCCTGCAGGGCTTTCTTGCGTGCTTCCTCGGCCTTTTTCTCGGCTTCTTCCGCCTTGTTCCCGCCTCCGCCGCCTCCGCCCCCGCCGCCGCTTTTCCCTGTGCCGCCGCCCAATCCCAAAGCGTTCAGCAACGCCAGCGCCGTCTGTGCCACGGCGATCAGCCCGTTCAACGCTTGAATCGACGGGCTGGTATCCACGTTGACGCTTCCGCTGATGGTCAGACTTTGCTTCGTCTGTTCCGCCCACCGAATCACGCCTTCCAGTTTCCCGGCGATCCCGTTTGCGGCGCTGCCCATGCTCTTTTCCGCGGAGGTGACCGCATCGTCCAGCCCTTCCATGCCCTTGCCGAGATTTTCCGTTGAAATTCCCGCCTTCTTCAGCACCGGCTGGATCTGCGTTAATGTTTTCCGATAACCTTCTCCGCCCTTTTCGCAGTTTTTCAACTGGGCGGATAGATTTTTCAGCTGGTTCAACGCTTCCCGCTGACGGCCCAGCTCTGCCAGCTGTCGTACCAGACCTTGAACGCTTTTTTCGTTTTGCTGGAATCCTTCTCGAATCTTCTGCGCCTCGCCGCCCAGTTCTTCAAAAGCCCCTTTGTGCGCCAACGCCGTTTCCGTCGATTGACGCAGCTTGTCCGCCAGCGCCTCCGCCTGTTCTCCGGCTTGCTGAAAGCCTTCACCCGTTTCCGCCAACTGACTGTCCCAGCTGCCAGCATCCAGCTGCAGCGCCAGTCCCGTTTTTTCCTGAAACGCCCGCACCTTTTCCAGCAGCGCATCCAACGCCGCTTCCGCTTCTTCCGCCGCCACCGTAATTTTGACGGTCAATTCATCGATCGTCATTCTTGTTCTCCCCTCCTTCCCTCACTCCAGCCATTCTCCTTCGCCCCCGAGGAAGTCCGCCGCCTCCACTTCCTCCGTCTCCTCCCGATCAGGGTCATGCAGACGGTTCCATTCCTCAAAAATCGGCCCGATCTCATCCATGTAGTAGTCGTTCAGCAGCTCCCGCTTGCTGATGCCGATGCTCAGCGCCGCGGCGATCAGCCCCTGGAACCAGTGTTCGCTCCGCCCATGAGAGCCCGCGCCCGTTTTCCCAGTGCCCCCATGGTTTTGATAAAATTTTCGATCCCATTGACCTCCAGCCACGCCTCGGCCATTTCGCCAAGGCCGTCCAGCCCGATGCGCGCGTCTTCCAGCAGCGCCTGTTCTTCCACGCCGCTCAAGCGGGCGAACAGCCGCACCATTTCCCCCGGCAGCACCGCCAGCGCCCGCAGGAACAGCTCCTGCAGCTTGTCCTTATCAAGCCCGGCCAGCTCCGCCAGAATGTCCCCTTCCTTTTTCTCGGGAAACAAAAGCCGCAGCGCCGTCCCCGGCAGTTCTTCCAGCAGGCTGCACGCCTCCAGAAACGCCCCGATGGGCATCTTTCGAATCTCATACCCCCGCACCGTCCGGCTCTTGGGCAGGGAAAGGGTCGCGCTGTTCTTGCTTGTCATGTATGGCTCGTCTCCTTTTTTCAAAATGGGTATGAAAAAACCGCCTTGCCTTTCGGCGTGGCGGTCTGGATGTTCTTGTTCTAGTTTATATTGCCCAAAATTCTACTCCCTCATCAGCCAGTTCATTCAACGACTTTCCGCTATAAAACGGGTCGTTCATGACATCATCTACGTTGTCATAATCCTTCGTTAGATCTTCCCCATGCCAAACCTGAAAGGTAGGAATGTAATGATGCACTTCTGATGTAATGCCGGAAGGTTTTCCTAGATAAGTAAAAATCACATCGTTGCAGCAATCGGCAATGATTTTTTTAAGTTCCGCCTTTGTCATAGAATATCACGATTCCTTTTTCTTTCATCATCGCTTAAATTGCGCGTTACTTTATCCAACAGCTTCCCATTGGCATCCCACATATATTCATGTATGTGTTCACCATGTTCACCATATGGATGCCGTTTGGGATTGCCATGATTTGTGGTATGGATGTCTTTTTCTTTCACTCCATCGGCATCATAGAATCCTCTGGCCTTGACAGAACCATTCTCGTCAACATGATCGATCACCACATTAGGTTCTGCCTTTCTGGGCGTTGTTGAATGGCCAGATATAACTCTGTCCGCTTTTATTATACCACTTTTCCTCGGCGTTGCAACGGCAAAGCCCAGTTCCTCCGGCCCGGCCTTTTTCGCAAGCTGTTTATCTTCCCCCACCACCGGCAGCACCGTGCACCGGCAGTTCGGGTGAAATGGCGGCGCGTTTTCGCCTGCCTGCATAGTTGCCAGCAGGTAGCGCTTGCCGTTCTGCTTGGCGCAGTACTGGCAGGTGCGGCGGTCTTGGGCCGTCAGGACTTCGTATTCCGTGCAGCCTGCGTCCTCGTAGCTCCGTGCAGCCGTCCGGTTCTGCACATAGCTGGTCTCGGTCCGCACCAGGCATTCCGCCGCCCGGTAGCCTACGCCGAAGCGCTCCATGATGACGTTCGCCATCCGGCGGACGCTCTTGCCGCTCAAAAAGGCGGCTTCGATCTCGTCTTCCAGCATTTGCGCCAGATGGTCCGTGTTGCGCCAGATGCGGGCGGAGTAGTTCCGGCCCGACCACGCGGTGTCCATGGCCCGCAGCATTCCCTGCAGATCGGGCACGGCTTGGCTCACCACCCCTCCGGTCATGTCCAGCATCATCTTCCGGGCGCTCTGGTAGCTCTTAGAGGCCGTCCATTCCCGCTGGGCGGCAGTCTCCCGTTCCAGCCGTGCCCCCAGCCCGTTCAGCCGCTCCCGGATGGCTTTTTCCAGCGCTTCCGCCCGGCTGACGCGGTAGCCGTAGGCCCGGCTTTCCTCGTCGGCGGGCTCCCGCAGCGCGGCGGCGGCTTCCTCCGGGGTCAGGTCAAAGCGCTTCGCGTATGTGCCGAGGATGCGCTGCACCTCGCCTTCCAGCTCCCGCGCCGCCTGATGGTAGGCCCTGCCCAGCCGGGCAAGGCGCTGCTCCGCGCCCCGCTGCACGCCGTCCATGTTGGCTTCCGCCCGCCGTTTCCAGTACTCTGCCGAGCGCGTCATGGGGCCTCCTTTTGTTCGTCCTTAGAAAGCGCCGGGGGATGGTTTTCCGTCCCCCGGCCTGCTTTTTTAAATGGCCGGCTTCGTCTCCGCCGCCGTGATGAAGGCCGTGCACTTGGCCTGATTGCTCTTGTCGTCCTTGAGCTGCATCACCGCCCACGGCGCAAGGCCCGCCATGTTGGGCCGCTTGAACACGCCGGTGATGATGACCTCGCACACGGTCACGCTGTCCTGCTTGGTGGTGAAGTTGTCGAACTTGATGCCCGTCAGCTGGAACAGCCGGTAGTTGAAATAGAAGGGCAGGCCGCTGACCGTGTCCACCACAAAGCGCAGGGCGTACTCCTTCCCGGCGGCGTTGAAGTCCGCCTCCAGCGTGTCGTTTTCCTCGTCATAGGTGCCAAGACCCAGCGCAGCCATGCGTTCCAGCGGCACCTCCGCCATGTGCAGTTCCACGTCCTCGCCCATCACGTTCTTGATCTGGGCGTACAGGTCGTCGTCATAGTACAGGTCGGTACTGCTCTCCTTGGAGGTGCGGCTCATGCTGCCCGCGTAGGGCAGGCTTTCCGCCGCCGAGGTCTTGTAGCTGGTCAGCGTGTTCTCCGTCACCGGGGCCAGCGCGATGCCCTTGAATCCCGTTGCCGCTCGTTTCTGGCTCATTTTTTCATTCTCCTCTCTTTTATCCGATCCACTTTTTGTACCGTTCCACCCGCTGAAAAACCGCTTCACTGCTTTCTTCCCAGGCAAATTTCCGCTGGTAGCCCAGTTTTTCCATCTCCCGCCGAATTTTCGGAGCCAGTTCATCCGCTTCCGTTCCCGTCCGGGCAAAGCAGCGCACATAGTATTCCGTTTCCGTCAGATACTCGGCCCCATCCCGTTCGTCTGCCCGTCGCTCCCCGGCCAATGTCACCACCGCGCAGGGAAGCGCCGCCTGCTGGCGGGGCCAGCTGCGGCTGACGTTTTTCAGCGTTTCGATGCTCCCCAGTGCTTCCAGAATGCGCCGTTTCTCTCCTTCCGCGCTCAAGTTCATCCCTCCCGAATCGCGTTTCTGATCTCCCGGGCGATTTCCTCCGCCGCTTTTTCTTTCGTCATGGCAAAAGCGGGCAATAAAAAAGGCCGGGCCTCCTTTTTCCAGGTTCCCAGCTCCACATAGGCGGCATGGCCCGCCCCGGCGGCTACGCTTCCCGAAGGGCCCATGACCTGCGGCGCGATACTGCCCTTCAATTCTCCGGATCCCACCGGACATAACGCCTTCGCATTTTCCGCAGTTTCCATGCACAACCGTTCCACGGCGCTCGCTGCACCGGCGGCTATCGCCGCCCCCACTTTTTCCAGTCCCATCCATGCCTCCTAGATGCTTTTCAAAACCGCCCGCTGATGGGTCGGCCAACGCTCCGGCGGTGCCGCGATGCGGAACCGGCATTCTCCCGCCGCCTCCAGCGCGATCCCCACACCTTTTTTCAGCTCCGTCTTTTCCTCCGTCAATAAAAGCGCCATTTCCGCGCTTTCTTCGCCGTATAGCTTTGCCGATGTCTTTCCTTCCAACGGCTGGATCGTCCCCAGCAGTGCGACGCTCTCCGTCTCAAAGGCCGGTTCCATACCGTCCGCGATCCGCTGTGCTTTGGGCTGATGAAGCCATAGTCTTCTCATTCTTCCGCGGCTCAGTCCCATCAGACCACCTTCGCTCTTCGGTAGCGATTCAGCAGCTTTTCCAACGCCGAAGGCAGCCCTTCCATAGTCGTCTGTAAGCCGCCTTCTCCATGGACGGTTTCCCCCTCCATGCCGCGTCGGCGGTAGCGGAGGATCGCCAGTTCCAGCACCGCCCCTTCCAGCGCGGCAGGCAGGACGCTTCGCCCGGTATACCCCAGCGCATACTGCTCCGCATCCTCCAAAAGCGCCGTCAGCAGCGTGTCCTGCTCCTCATTGGAAATTTCCAGCCGAAGCCGCAGCGCTTCCAGCCCTTTCTGCTTGTCCATGCGGCTCTCCTTTCACTGTTTCCGGGCGCATTTAGGCCTTGTGATGCACGTAAATACCGGCGGTCTTGTTCTCGTACACATCCGCCACGCCCACCTGACGGTAGCCGAACTTCCACGCGTCCGCGTCCGGGTTCTGTTCCGGCGTTACCACCTTGGGCGCGATATGCTTGGAAAACTGGATCACCGCGCCCCGGTGGATCACCATAAAGTTAATGTCCTTGCCGCTTTCATCCTTGGCGTAGCCGCCCGCCGTCTCGTCACTGGCCGTCTCGCCGCCCTTTTGTACCACCGTGCCGCTGTTCTGGTGAATGGCCGTATAGAAGCGGGTCTGAGGCACCGCCACCACGTCGGAGAAGCGGCGCAGCACTTCCCGGCTCTTGGTGGTGTCCAGATCCTCCACCTTGCCCAGCAGGCCGGACGTAATAAACAGCACCCGATCTTCCATGGGCACTTCATCCGCGTCCATGGCGTTGATGGCCTCCCGCAGTGCGGCCACCACCGCCGCTCCGTCGTTCAGCGTACCGCTTCCCGAACCGACCCCAGCCGCGCCCGCGTAAGTCGCAAAGCGGAAAGCGTCCAGTTCCGGCACCACCTTCGTGCGGATAAATTCCCCCGCCAGCATTCCGAAGGCCACGCCCGCCGTGTCTGCGTTGTCCATGTGATCTACCACGAACATACGGCCCCGGTCGAAGTTGCAGGTCACCGTCTCGTTGGTCAGGTTCATTGCGCCGCCCACGTAGCCGCCGTTGCGGCTGTAGTCCGCCAGGCCGTCCATCGTCATCTTGGGGATCACCAGCTCGTTGGCGTTCGCCCCCGCCTGCACCAGCTCCGGGCGGCCGTCCAGCACCGCCGTCTTGCTGGCCTCCTTGTATACCTCGTCCAGCAGCGGCACAAATTGTTTGAATAGTGCGATCGAATTAGCCATCTCTTTTTCCTCCTTTTTCTTTTCCTTATTTCAGTCCCAATGCCGACCGAAGCTGACCGGCATAAAGCGCGCTTTCCCCGCTTCGTGGCGCCGCGCCCTTCATCCGTTCGCCCACCGCCTTGTCCACCTGTTCCAGAAACGCCTTTTCCAGCGCATTCAGACTTTTTTCCAGACTCTCGTCATCCGAAAAATTCAGGCAGTCCGTCAGTTCCGCCGGCAGATTTCGCTGGGTCAGCAGCTCCTGCGCCCGGGCGCGGCGTTCGCGCATCTCCAGCGCCGCCTCCCGCTGCCGCAGCGTCTGTTCCCGTTCCAGCGCCAGCCGTTCCATTTCCGTGGGTTCGTGAACCGTCATTTCTTCCATGCTCTTTTCTCCCTTCCACTTATTTCTATAAAAAAAGCCGCCCTTCGGCAGCTCTTTTTATCTCCTCTTTTCCTTTTCCATTTCTTCCATGGCTTTCTCCGCATCCTCCACAAAGGGCACCTGCCCAACCAGCAGCTTTTTCGGGGCTAACCCCTCATAGGCTTTCAGCGTCTGCGCCACTTCCAGCCGGTTCACCGGCAGACTTCTGGAAAAATGCACGCCGATCTCCTCTGCCTCCGGCAGACGGCAGCCCCGCAGCCGCAGAAAATACACCATCCGCCGAAGCCGCCACAGCAGCCCTTCCCGGAACCAGCGTTCTTTGCCCCTCATCAGCTGTTCCAGCCCGAACAGCTTGTATTCCATGGCCACGCCGCTGATATTTCCCGCAAAGGCCTCGTCGGTCAGGTCGGGCACGAAGCTCAGCTTGTGGATGTCCGCCTTCAGGCTGTCCTTCAGGATCTCCGTGTCGCTTTCGGAAAGCTGTTTCGTCAGATACTCCACCCGCGCGTCTGCAGCAGGCATTTCCAGCGTTCGCGTTTCCCGAAGCCGCTGCTGTACGCTTCGTCCTTCTTCGTCCTCCTCCACCGTGGCCCCGTAGATCACCATCAATGCGTCGGTAAACTGCTGCTTGTCGTTTACCCGGTCGCTCTGCAGCGCGTCGTAAGCGTCGATCAGCGCTTTCACGCCTTCAAAATCGCCCCGTTCCCGCTGATTATTCCAGTATTCGGTCATGGGCACGCCGCCGAAGAAATGTCTCTCCCGCCCCGTCTCCCGAGGGATCTCTCCGCCGGTTCGCTCATAATGGACGTTCCATTCCTCCGTCATCACTTCGATTCGCTGGCCCATCCGCTGAAAATGCCGGTTCCGCCGTTCCGTCAGCATCACGCCGAAGACCGGCCTGTGCTCCACGGTGTTGTCGTACACCACAAAGGCGTTTCTTGCGTCCGCCTGACAAAGCCGCGGCATGGCGTTTTCATCGGCGTAATACATTTCCACGCCCTTGCCGTAAAGGGCCGCGTCCGCCGCAAGTTCGCTGTCCACGCTGCCCGCCGCGCTGCGGCGCAGGCAGTCCAACAGCGTCTGAAAGCCCGTCCATTCCCCGTTGACCGTGTACTGAATGGGTTCGCCCGTCAGATAGCCGCTGGTCATCGCCACGATGTACCCCGGCAGATCATGACTGAGCCGGTAATTCGGCGCGCCCCTTCCCCGCCACCGCTCGGAGATGCTGTGCTCCCCGTCGTAATAATCTTTCAGTTCGTTCAGCCGAAACCGTTTCCCGTCGAACTGCTTCAGCACTTCCCAGATCAGCTCCGGCGACGGCTCCCCGTCCGCCAGCCATTCCCGGTCGATCACGATCATTCGATCCTCCCCTTTCTGAGCCGCACGACCCGTTCGGTCATCAGCGGCTCCAGCGCGTAGCGCACTGCGTCGATGGTGTGGTTGTTTCGATCCGGACATTCGTTCAGGAAGCACCCGTCCCGGCCCCGGGCGTATTCGTACAGGCTGAACTCTCGGGCGGCCTTGGGGCATCTTTCCCGATCGATGACGATGGCGTTCAGTTCCTTCAGCCAGCGAATACCGTGCTCCACGCTGCCCGCCCCTTTTTTCGCCCCGATGGCGTTGACGTTTCTCCGTCTCAATTCGGCAATTTCCCGCGGCATGGCGCTGTCGCAGCGGATGATCTTCTCTCCCGCGATTTTACGGCAGCTTTCCGCCAGTTTTTCCAGGCTCTGTCCTGTCTGCACCGCTTCTTCCAACAGCAGCAGCCGCTTTCCCCGCTTGTCCCACGCGCACAACACCAGCGCGTCCGGGTCATTGGCAAATCCGAAATCCAGCCCCGCGTACCGCACCGGGAAACGATCCCGTTCTTCCCGGGAAATCGCCCGCACGTCCAGATTGTCAAATACCTTTCCTCCCGTGCCCACGGCTTCCCCCAGATACATATGCCGGTAGGCCCGTTCGTCCCGTTTTTTCAGCCGTTCCGCCTGTTTCAGAAAAGTCTCGCCCAGCCATTCCGGCGGCATCTGCCGGTAGTCGCTCTGATGCACCACTCTTCCCTCGCAGGGATTCAGCGCCTCCGCGTTCACCCAGCTTTGGGCGCTGACCGGCGGATTATAGCTCAGCACCGTCACGCCCCTTTTCCCCCGAAGCACGCTGGCCTGGATCGTCCGTATTTCCTCCATTCCGCGAAAAGCGCTGGCTTCTTCAAACCAGAGCAGTGCGAAATATCCCTTGGGCAATTTCACGCCCTTGCTCTTTTCCGGGTCGTCCGCGCCCCGAAACAAAATGCGCTGTCCCGTGGGCCGATAGGTCATTTCCATCGGGTTCAACCGGTACTGAAAGTACCCGTTCATGCCCATTTCCTCTGCCGCCCAGCGCATCTGCGCCAGTACGCTTTCCCGCAGGCTTTCCGCCACCTTCCGAAAAATGATGACGTTCGCCTCCGGGTCTTTCAGCATCAGGCAAAGCGCCATCAGGCTGACGAAGCTGGACTTTCCGCTTCCCCGCCCGCCTTTCAGCCAGTACTCGTCGTGCCGTCCCTCATACATATCCCAGAACAGCCTCTCGAACGCCGGCGGCACTTTTTCTCCCAGCTTCACGTTCACTTCTTTTCCCCCCGTCCCGGCACGTCCATCACAATCTTCGGGGCTTCTGTGGGCGTTCCTTCCCGGTCGCCGAACAGCCCATACTGTTTTCCCAGCAGTTCCGCCGCCCGCAGCACCTCGCTGGTTTTCGCTTCTTCCTCTCCGCGCAAAATCCGCGTCAGCGCCGCCAGCACCTCCTCCGCATCCGCAACCGCAGCAGGGGGTGACCCCCTGCACCCCGGTTCGCGTTCCACTTGGCCGATTTCCTCTATCTCTCGCCGCGTGTCGCTTTTTTGCTCATTTTCCCCGGCAGGGACAGTGCCCCTGCACCCCAGCTCGCGTTCCACTTGGCCGATTTTCGCTGTCTCTCTCCATATGTCGCTTTTTAGACCGACTTTTCCAAGCCCCGCTTCAACCGTTGCCGTTTTTCCGCATTTCTCTCCGCATTCCAACTGTCCAGCCATCTCCATCGTTCGCAGCCTATCCCTTTCACTCGCAATACTCTCACTCTCCGGGCAGCCAACGTTTTCCTCCGTTTGCCCCATTTTCCCTTCAAAAAATTATTCTTCCTTCCAACATTCAGCCGTTTCCCTTCATCCATCCCAAACACCGGCTCTTTTTCCGCCGCTGCATTCATTGCCTTCTTTCTCCGCCTTTTCCGGCATACAAAAACCGGAGACGGCCTTTCAGCCTCTCCGGTTTCTGTCCCCCACCTTTGACAGGATATACTATATCACAGTTTTCTGTATACGGATGTTTCCGTTTGTCTCCTTGTGTCTCTTCATTCCAAAAACCGCGTTTTTCCCATTCAAAAAACAGGGAGCGCCCGCGTTTTCCACACGTTCGCTCCCTGCTTCTGTTTTCTCAAATATCGATAAATTCCCGGAACTCCCGCATAATGCCGATCCCGTCCGGGTAATGAGCGGCGAACTGTGGCACCGCGTGACTGGGAAAACTGTTGCCCTCGATGAACACCGGCCCCTTTTCCGTAATAGCCACGTCCCACGCCACGAAGCGCATCTGCGGCACCTTCTGGGCCGCCTTCAGGCACATATCGCAGGCTTCCTTGAAATAAGGAATCTGGAATCCGATGATGGGCGTATGGGTCATGGGATGCTCGGTGTAGGTGTTGCCCTGCTTGTCCGCACCAACGGTCAGCAGTGTGCCGCTTTCCAGATCGATTCGGGCCGCCATGCCGCCCTGATCCACATTGTCCATCACCTTGCCGTTGCCAATGCGCAGGAAGGCATAAACGATGCCCTGCTTTTTGTCGCCCAGCAGCGTAGCGATACGGATGGTGTTGACCGAGGTCGGGCACATCTCCGCCATTTTCGGATGCTGGATCACCCGTTCCTCCACAATGCCGATCTTCTTTTCCCGCAGCTCCTGCAGGAACGCTTCTTCCCGGCCCTGCCATTCTTCCTTCGTGTGCCGTTCAATGCCCACGCCGCTGCTGCCTTCCAACGGCTTGCAGATCAGGTCGTCGTTCCGATCAAGGAACGCTTTCCAGTCCTCCAAGCTCAGCTCGTCGGAAAGCTCGATCCAGTCCCGGTTCACCTCGTCCTTGAACAGCCGATTGAACGTGGCCTTGTCGTCGAACAGATACCAGTAGGCCTTGTCGTTCATCCGGCGGACGATGGTGTTGCTCAGTCCCCGGGTGATCTGGGTCTTTTTCTGCTCGTCGGTCAGCCGGTACATTTCGGCGATCTTGTAATCCACGTAGCCCGCGTTGTATTTCAGCGCGCAGCGCAGCATGTCGCACAAAAGCCACAGGCGGCTCTTTCCGCTCCGCTCCTTCAGGATTTTTGTGGTCTTCCACATGGCTTTCCAGTCCATGCGCACCAGCCGCTTAAAAAAGAAGGACAGTCTGCTCATTTCCCAAACTCCCTTTCCGGTCTTATACGTTAAAGCGGAACAGCACGATGTCGCCGTCCTTCATCTCGTAATCCTTGCCCTCGCTGCGCACAAGGCCCTTTTCCTTGCAGGCGTTCATGCTGCCCAGCGTCCGCAGGTCGTCGAAGGCCACCACCTCGGCGCGGATGAAGCCCCGTTCAAAATCCGTGTGGATCTTGCCCGCCGCCTGCGGCGCTTTCGTGCCCCGGGTGATGGTCCACGCCCGGCATTCGTCCTCGCCCGCCGTCAGGAAGGAGATCAGCCCCAACAGGCTGTAGCTGGCGTGGATCAATCGGTCAAGTCCGCTTTCGCCAATGCCCAGTTCTTCCAGAAACTCCGCTTTTTCGTCCGGCTCCATATTGGCGATTTCTTCTTCGATCTGCGCGCTGACCGTGAAGACCTGCGCCCCTTCCGCGTCGGCGATCTTCCGCACTGCCTGCACAAAGGGCAGCTGGCTCTCGTCCGTGCCCACGTCGCTGTCGGCAATGTTGGCCGCGTAGATCACCGGCTTGTCCGTCAGCAGGAACCAGCTGTGGACGATCTCCTTTTCCTCGTCCGTCATGGAGAAGGTGCGGGCGGGCTTGCCTTCCTCCAGATGAGCCAGCAGCCGCTGGCCCAGTTCCACTTCCTGCACCTGCTTCTTGTCGCCGCCCTTCAAAAGCCGGTTGGCCTTTTCCACCCGGCGCTGCATGGTCTCCAGATCGGCCAGCACCAGCTCCAGCTGGATCACGTCGATGTCCCGTGCCGGGTCTACCGTGCCGTCCACGTGAATGATGTTCTCGTCCTCGAAGCACCGCACCACATGCACGATGGCGTCGCATTCCCGGATGTGGGACAGGAACTTGTTGCCCAGTCCCTCGCCCTTGCTGGCGCCCTTCACCAGACCAGCGATGTCCACAAATTCGATGGTGGCAGGGGTCACTTTCTTGGGATGATACATCTCCGCCAGCACGTCCAGCCGCTTGTCGGGCACAGGCACCACGCCGGTGTTGGGTTCGATGGTACAGAAAGGATAATTCGCCGCCTGGGCTCCCGCCCGGGTGATGGCGTTAAACAGCGTGCTCTTTCCCACGTTGGGCAGTCCTACGATACCAAGTTTCATAGCGTTCCTCTTCTCCTCAGTAAATCCATGGTAATTCATTCTTTAGTATAGCCCGAACCCATAAAAAAAGCAATCCGAACCGCCGTTCTTTTCCTTTTTGCCCCATCTTTCCCTTGCCAATCGCTCTTTTCCTTCCTATAATAGAGTGACTCTGCGCCGCCCGGCGCAGCCAAATCCATCTCGGAGGCGACAGCCATGAAACTGCGTTCTCAGGAAGTCCGCGCCCTCGCGCCGGAAAACGATCCTCTGAAAATCGGCATGGGCTGGTCGGCGGACGATCTGTCCAAGCCCCAAATTTTGATCGAAAGCACCTTCGGCGACAGCCATCCCGGCAGCGCCCATCTGGATCAGTTTGTCCGGGAATCCGCCCGCGCGGTCAACGAGCACGGTGGAAAATCCGCCCGTTATTTTGCCACAGATATGTGTGATGGCAT
This sequence comes from uncultured Eubacteriales bacterium, assembly GCA_900548145.1. Classification (GTDB taxonomy): domain Bacteria; phylum Bacillota; class Clostridia; order Christensenellales; family Aristaeellaceae; genus Limiplasma. Next base: position 13,557 of record URJB01000005.1, read on the forward strand.
CGCTCAGGGCCATGACGGCATCAATTATTCCCTGCCCCACCGGGAAGCCATGGTCGATCTGGTCGAAGCGCAGGCCAACGCCAGCGTCTACGACGGCGGCGTGTTCATCGCCAGCTGCGATAAATCCGTCCCCGCCATGTTGATGAGCATCGGCCGACTGAAGGACATGAGCGCCATCGTCGTCACCGGCGGCGTGATGGAGGCGCATACCCTGCCGAAGGAATACACCGTGAACGACCCTGCCTGCAAGATCAACGAACTGCTGACGCTGGAACAGATCGGCAAGTTCGACGCCTGGGAAAAGACCGGCGTGATCCCGGAGAAGCAGCTGGACTACTATAAGCATCACGCCTGTCCCAGCTGCGGCGCGTGTTCCTTTATGGGCACCGCCTCCACCATGCAGATCATGGCGGAAGCGCTGGGTCTGATGCTCCCCGGCACGGCCCTCATGCCCGCCACCGCCCCCGAGCTGAAACAGGCCGCTTACGACGCGGGCGCGCAGCTCATGAAGCTGGTGGAAAGCGGCCTTCGGGCAAAGGATATCGTCACCCAAAAGAGCTTTGAAAACGCCATCATGGTGCACGCGGCCATTTCCGGCTCCACCAACGCCACCATGCACCTGCCCGCCATCGCTCACGAGTTCGGCTTCGAGCTGGACGCGGACGCTTTCGACCGAATGCATCGGGGCGCTCATTACCTGCTGAATATCCGCCCCTCCGGCGATTGGCCCGCCCAGTATTTCTATTATGCCGGCGGTGTGCCCCGGGTCATGGAGGAGATCAAGTCCATGCTCCATCTGGACGTTCTCACCGTCACCGGCAAAACGCTGGGCGAAAATCTGGAAGACCTGAAACGCGGCGGCTTCTATGAGCACTGCGACGAGCTTCTGCAAAAGAAGGCTCATGAGCTGGGCCTGTCCATTGCCCGGACGGATATCATTCATTTCTTCGACCATCCCAAGGGCACCGACGGCAGCATCGCCATTCTCAAGGGCAATCTGGCCCCCGAAGGAAGCGTCATCAAGCACACCGCCTGTCCGAAGAATATGTTTCAGGCCACCCTGCTGGCCCGTCCCTTCGACAGTGAGGAAGAATGCATCCACGCCGTGCTGAACGGTCAGGTGAAGCCCGGCGACGCGATCTTCATCCGCTACGAAGGCCCCCGCGGCAGCGGAATGCCGGAGATGTTCTATACCGGCGAGGCCATCTGTGCGGATCCCAAGCTGGCCTCCAGCGTGGCGCTCATCACCGACGGCCGCTTTTCCGGGGCCAGCCGCGGCCCGGTCATCGGTCACGTCAGCCCGGAAGCCGCCGCAGGCGGCCCCATCGCGCTGGTGGAGGAGGGCGACCTCATCCGCATCGACGTTCCCGCCCGGGAACTTGCCATCGTAGGGGTAAACGGCCAGCCCAAAACGCCCGAGGAAATGGAGCATATTCTCCAGGAACGCCGGGCCCGCTGGCAGCCCAAGCCGCCCAAATACACCCGCGGTCTGCTGAAGCTTTACTCCCAGCACGCCGTCAGCCCCATGAAGGGCGCTTATATGGAATGAGTCCGTCTTTTAGGCAGAAAACCCTTTGCCATAGTGTCTCTCAAGATCGCAACTTCTTCCGATTTGCGCTGCAATGCGGTATGCTCTTCGTTTTTTCGAATTCCTGAAAAGGCTACTGCAGTTCGGAGCGTGCGACCAAGGAAGGCCTAAGGATGACTAGCCTCAGACCGTGCAGCCAAGCGCAAGCTCAGCGCAGGGCTTGGCCATCGTACACTGTGGGGCAGACCACAATAGTTTCTGGCGAAAAAGCTCGCCTAGGGTAATCTTTTGATAAGCTGCAAAAACCCGGATGACCGATCGGTCATCCGGGTTTTTGCAGTGAGCCTCCTGACGGAGCCTTGCCGGCATTACCGGCGAGTAGTCCGGGTCTTCTTGGGCAGCGGTTTCACTTCCCACAGATACTTGCTCATCACGTAGCCGAAGCGCTTCCCATACTTCACGTAAGCCCATCCGTCGTCCAGGTATTCCCGAACGATGATCTTCGTGCCGTAGGGAATGTTGCCGATCTTGTTGCCGGTATTGCTCTTGGGCGTACTCCGCAGATTCAGGGACTTCCCGTCTTTCGTATACACATAGCGTGTATCCGCCAGCGCAATCAGCGGCAGCAGCGTCGTCGCAACAATCACGACAATGCACAGGAACGCAAGCGTCTTTTTCATCCGAAGCCTCTCCTTTCGCAAACCGGATTTCCCGCAGGGAAAAGAACAAACCCCGCATGGCGAATGTTTTGCTTCATAATATTAACATATTTTTACAAAAAAGTCATCACTTTATCGAAAGATTTGTTTCGTTTCTAATTCCTTTTGTAAAATAAAAACAATATTATTTCAACTATCGTCCTCCGCAAAATTCCTCGGGAATGGACGCGGGACGACTAGCTGCAAGGTCAATCCCTCTCTTTCGATAGAACTTGACCAAAAAAAGGACCAAAACAACTGCACATCGGCTCGTTCTGGTTCTTTTTTCACTTTAGTATTCTTTCATCCGCGGCGCAAATACACCGCCGCCTTCTGTTTGTAAGCGCAGCTTTCCCATACCCTTCACGCCCCGCCTTGTCGCCAAAACGCAGTTCAGGAACAGAAGGTATTTTTCTTCTACCATCAGCGGTGGGAACCTTCATAGTGGGAGCGTTAAAAGCCCAACGGCAACATCGTTCACATTGGTGCCCGTAGGGCCGGTGAAGATGAGACCCTCGGTACGCTGAAGCGCATGATACGCGTCGTTATCCTGAAGCACCTGTTCAATATGGATTCCCTGCTCCAGCAGTAGATGGCAGGTCTCGCCGTCTACAAAGCCGCCTGCCGCATCGGTAGGGCCGTCAGTTCCGTCGCTTCCAACGCTGAACAATGCGGCGTTTTCCAGCCCGGCGATTCCCTCGGCAGCGGCCAGGGCCAATTCCTGATTGCGCCCGCCCTTGCCATGGCCCGTCAGCCGAACCACCGTCTCCCCGCCAGCCAGAAAAGCTAACTTTTTTCCGTCTTTCGCATGGGTGCGCAGGATCGACGCCATCATGCTGCCCGCTTCCCGCGCCTGACAGCACAGCCGATCCGTCAGAAAGACCGGCTCATAGCCCAAACGTTCACAGCCGCGAGCAGCAGCGGCGCAAAGTTCCAGCACGCTCCCGTTGATCCTCCATTGTGAATTGGAGAGCGACTTGGGCGTTTCCACCATCAGCAGCCGCCGCGTCTCGTCGCTCAGGGAAAGCCGGTATCGACGAACGCTCTCCATCGCCTCCTCGCAGGTGGAGGAATCCGGGCAGGCGGGGCCGGAGGCGATCATGTCCGGCGGATCGCCCAGAATATCGGAAAGAATAATGGAAAAAACCCGGGCCGGAGCGCAATGCTCTGCAAATCGACCGCCCTTTACAGCAGACAGTCTCTTGCGTAGGGTATTGATCTCCACAATGTCCGCGCCGCAGGCCAATAGCTGTCGGGTCAGATCCTGCAGTTCTTCCGGCGGAATCAGCGGTAACTCAAACAGCGCGCTGCCTCCTCCGGACAGCAAAAACAGCACCGTATCCTCGCTGGTCAGGCCCTCCGTCAGTTTCAGCGCCTTGCGCGTACCGCGAAAAGAACCCTCATCCGGCACCGGGTGTCCGCCCTCATAGCATTCCACACCAGAAATTTCTCCCTGAACGTGTCCGTATTTCGTAACGACGATGCCTCGCTCCAGCTTATCGCCTAAAAATCCTGCGGCCGCCTTGGCCATCTGCCATGCGGCCTTGCCAACGGCCACCAGTCGGATTCTTCCGCCTAGAGGGTTCTCTTCCAGCGCCCGAACGACCGCCTTGTCGGGCTGGACCTCTCTGATGGATTCATTCACGATCGTTTCCGCATCTTGGCGCAGTCTGGATAACATATGCTAACCTCCCATTTCCTGATAAAGTTTTTTTCGAAGAAAAGAGCGTCAATTCCTTCTTTATTCATGAAATAAAATTTCAAATATTAAAATTTGTATATTTATGGTTTCATTTTATGATTCACACGGCCCCAAATTCTCCCAATATCGAAACAGTTATTGCACATAATGAAATATTATGATACTCTGAACGACAAGGAGGATGCTACTCATGAAACAAACGCTCAGCAATCAATCCGTTGAAAAGACGCTTCGAATTATTGAAACCCTTGCGTCGTCCCCCACCCCTATGCGCTTGTCCGAGCTGGCGCGTCAGGTGGAAATGCCATCCTGTACCGTTCTGAGAATGGTCGGCACGCTGATAGAGCAGGGCTATGCCTATCAGGAAGAAGAAGGTCTACGGCGTTATGCGCTGACCACTCGTTTTCTTGGCATTGGACAGATGGCTGCGGAACATATCAACATCCGAGAAATCGCCCATCCCTATTTAATACGTCTTTCGTCTCTGACGGGAGAATCCAGTTGCCTTGCCATTTCGGAAAACGATGCGGTGCGTTATCTGGACGTGACTGAAGGAAACGGAAGCCTGATTACCATCCGCCAGCGTATCGGCGGTTCCGCTCCCATGCATTGCACCGGCAGCGGAAAGCTCTTTCTAATGCAATACTCCACGGAAAAACTGAAAAACTACGTTAGCCGGAACGGTTTAGCTTCTCTGACGGTTCATACCTTGACGACGCTGGAAGATCTGCAATACGATCTCAATAACTGTCTGAAACGCGGTTATGCACTGGACGATGAAGAATGTGAGATTGGAATGCGCTGCGTAGCCGCCCCCATTCGGGACATGCAGGGCAATGTTGTCGCCGCCATCAGCGTATCCGGCCCGATTTCCAGAATGACGCGTCTACGGTATGAGACTGAAATCGTCCCGCAGCTGCTGGAAGCCGCTCATAAAACGACCCGTCTCGTCACCGGCCAGAAGGATGCCTGAAGCCAAAAAAGGTCGCCGCGCCACAGTTTTTGATAGGGTCGAAGATTGACAGATTTCCAAAGGCGTGTTATAATTTCAAAGAATTTGAAATTGGATTTCAAATATTGAAAAAGTGAGGCATATCTAATGAAAATCGTGCTTTTGGAATCTCTGGGAATCAGTCAGGAAAAGCTGGACGAGCTGGTGAAGCCTCTTCTGCTGAACGAGCATGAATTTGCTGCTTATCCGAGAACCAGCAATGAAGCACAGCTCATTGAGGAAGCAAAAGACGCGGACGTACTGATGCTGGCGAACATGCCTCTCAGTGGCAATGTCATTCGCGCTTGTCAGCACCTAAAGCTGATCGACATCGCTTTTACCGGCGTGGATCACGTCGACATTGCCACCGCTCGCGAAAAGGGCATCACAGTTTGCAATGCCGCCGGTTACTCCACGCAGGCGGTGGCAGAACTGGCAATCGGCCAGATGATCTCTTTGCTGCGCAATGTTCCCGCTACCGAACAGCGCTGCCGAAACGGAGGCACCAAGGACGGTCTGGTCGGGCGTCAGTTGAGCGGCTGTACCGTCGGCATTATCGGAACAGGCGCGATTGGCTGCCGTGTGGCTCAGTTGTGCGGAGCCTTTGGCAGTCGTGTAATCGGCTACGCTCCGCGTCCCAAGGAAAACGCCAGGCAGTACCTGCAGTATGTCAGTCTGGACGAGCTGCTTCGCACCGCTGACATCGTCTCTCTTCATTGCCCGCTGACGGCGGAAACCAAGGGATTGATCGGCCGAAACGAGCTGTCGCTTATGAAGCCGAACGCTTATCTGGTCAACATGGCCCGAGGCCCCGTAGTCGATGCAAACGCGCTGGCAGAAGCGCTGGCAGCGGGACGCCTTGCGGGTGCAGCCTTGGACGTGTTTGAAAAGGAACCTCCGCTTCCCGTGGATCATCCGCTGCTTGCCGCTCCCCGTTGCCTGGTAACTCCCCACATCGCCTTCGCCTCTCTGGAATCCATGGATCTGCGGGCGGAAATCGTCTTCCATTCCCTGCGCCAGTGGATGGATGGCAGTCCCGTCAATCTGGTGTGAATCTGCTCATAAATCTTCTATCATATAATCTATCATATATAAGGAAAAAAGGAACATGAATATTGGTTTTATTGGTCTTGGTGTAATGGGCAAACATATGGCAGCCAATCTGCTGAGGGCAGGCTACCAACTGACGGTATATGATTTGAATCCCGCTGCGGTAAAACTGCTGGCGGATCAGGGCGCGACCCCTACTTCCTGCATCCGGGATGTAGCCGCACAGGCGGACGTTCTGCTCACCATGGTTCCTAATTCTCCCCAAGTAAAGGAAGTGCTGCTGGCCGAAGGCGGCGCAATCGAATCCTTGCGGCCAGGCAGTGTCGTCATCGATATGTCCTCCATTAATCCGGTCGCCTCGCGGGAAATCGCGGCAGCCCTCGCCGAAAAAGGAATTTCCATGCTGGACGCTCCTGTTTCCGGCGGCGAACCCAAGGCAATAGACGGCACGTTAGCCTTTATGGTGGGCGGGCCGGAAGAACTGGTCGAAAAATACCGGCCCTTGCTGGAAAAGATGGGCTCCTCCGTCGTGCGCTGCGGCGATATCGGAGCGGGCAACGTCACCAAGCTCTGCAACCAGATCATCGTCGCAGTGAATATTGCCGCCGTCAGCGAAGCCATGATGCTGGGCCAGATGGCTGGCGTAGCTCCCGAAGCAATCTTCGAAGCGATCCGCGGCGGTCTGGCAGGCTCCACGGTCATGAACGCCAAGGTCCCCATGATGATGAAGCATGACTTTCAGCCGGGTTTCCGGGTCGATCTTCACATCAAGGATCTGAACAATGTGGTTGATGCAGCCCGCAGCGTAGATGCTCCCATCCCGCTAACGCAGCAGGTTCTGGAAATGATGAAGGTTCTGCACCACGACGGCTGCGGCTCCATGGATCACAGCGCCCTGATTCACTATTTCGAAAAGTTGGCCAACACGGAACTGCACGATTGATCGGAAAAGCGGGGCGGCAGGTAGACGGTCATCCCGTCTATTTGCCGCCCCAACTTGCAAAACATACATTTTTTACGATTTATCTTTTTTATGTAATGCCCTCTTCGGCCTGATATTATAAGAAATCATCTATTTTCATTTTTACATTCATATTTATACTGGAAATATAGTTGCCGAAAGGTACATTTTAGTGTCTGTAAGAAGGAAGGAATAGCATCGGATGATTCAGGCTGAACACTTAACAAAAGATTACGGAAGCCGTCGTGTAGTAAACGACGTCTCCTTTCATTTAGGAGAAAAGGAAATATTGGGCTTTCTGGGAAAAAACGGCGCCGGAAAAAGCACGACCATGAACATGCTTACAGGGTATATCTCCGCCACTTCGGGCACTGTGCACATCTGCGGCATAGATATAGCCCGCAAGCCGGAGCAAGCCAAAATGAATATCGGCTACCTGCCGGAAATTCCCCCTCTTTATCCCGAAATGACAGTAGAGGAATACCTCCGCTATGCCTGCGCCGTCAAGGGCGTTCGCCGCAGCGCTGTAAAACCGCATATCGAGTATATTTGCCAAAAAACAGGTCTGACAGAGATGCGCCGCCGGCTCATCGGCCACCTGTCCAAGGGCTACCGTCAACGTGTAGGCCTGGCAAACGCCCTGATTGGGGATCCGCCCGTCATTATTCTGGACGAGCCAAGCGTAGGACTGGACCCGCAGCAAATGATCGAAATGCGGCAGTGCATTCGTTCTCTGGGAAAGGAGCATTCCGTGCTGCTTTCCTCCCACATTCTCAGCGAGATTTCACTGATCTGCGACCGGGTCATGGTGCTCGATCAGGGAAAGCTGGTAGCGGAAAGCAGTCTGGAGGATCTGCTAAAGCAGGATCAAAGCTGGCTTTTGCGCCTTTCCGGCGAAAAAGCACCCGTCTTATCAGCGATTCGCCAGTTGGATGGAATCGAGGAGGCTCACGAAACGCCGGAAGGGTTGCTTTTCCTTCGGATCAGGCCGGAGCAGGAGGAAGAAACACTAAAACGGTTGTTTTATACGTTGGCCGATTTGCGCTGTCCTATTCTGGAATTGCGCCGGGGGACGAATCGTATGGAAGATATTTTCCTGAAACTGACGGAACAGGGGGTGGAATGACATGGGAAGCGTCTATCTTTATGAACTGAAACGTGCCTTTCTGACCCCGGTGGCCTATGTCTTTGCCAGCGCTTTTATGCTGCTGGCAGGATTAATGTTCTTTTTCTACAATCTGGCCTACAAAAGCGGCGAGGTCATCAGCTATCTATCCGACCTGACCTCTTTTCTCATGTTCCTGATTCCCGTGTTGACAATGCGTTCCTTTGCAGAGGAAAAAAAGAATCACTCCGATCAGTTTCTGCTGACAGCACCCCTGTCCGTCTTTTCCATCGTCATGGGCAAATTTTGGGCAGCCGTGACCATTTACTGTCTGGCGCTTCTCTTGACCGGCGTGTTTGTAGCGATTATCGTCGTATATGGACTGATCTACTGGGGAGAAGTATTGGCAGGATACACTGGTTTTCTCTTTCTTTCTCTCTGTTATATCAGCAGCGGCCTTTGGGTTTCTTCTCTGTGCGAAAATCAGGTTTCGGCGGCGATTGCCACCTTCGGCCTGCATTTCACCTTCAGTGCTCTGGACTGGGTCATTCCCTATGTCAAGCTTTCCTGGCTCAGCCGTGTGTTGGAATCCCTGTCCCTGTATGAACATTTTAAAGATACCCAGAACGGCACGATTACGCTGAGCAGCCTTTGCTATTTCGCATCCATTACGGCGCTGTTCCTCTTCCTGACCGCGCTGACTCTGCAGTCCCGGAGGTGGAGAAAAGAATGAAACGTCGTTATCCAAAGCTTTATACCTGCCTTTGTATTCTGTTGGCTCTGGCCCTGACCGCGGGCGTCAATCTGCTGGCGCAGGCAGCACAGCAAAAATGGCATCTGGAAGCGGATTGCTCCTACAATGCGCTCCTGACCCTTTCCGACACCACTAAAAAGCTGCTGGATCAACTGGAAAGTCCGCTGACCCTGTATGTTCTTCGAGTAGATGGTCTATCGGACGCTCAGGTGGAAAGCGTAGCCGAAGCTTACTCCTCCCACAGTGAATTTTTCCAACTTCGTTATATTGATCCCGATCAGGAGCCCGCGCTGATGAACCGGGTGGATACCACAGGGAAAACAGTCAGCGCCGGCAGCGTTATTCTGGAAGCCGAGGGCGGCAAACTGCTCTTTCTTCCTGTAGACGATTTTACTCTCTATGGTACGCAATCCTACAATGGTCAGGACTACACCTATAAAGCCGGTTATCAATATGAGCTTTTGCTGGATCGGGCGATTTTGGAGCTGACTACGGAAGAAGAAACCAAGGTGGTTTTCCTGACGGGCCATGGAGAATATACGGAGGACGAAAGCAGCGTCTTTTCCGAGCTTCTTCAGTCGCAGGGCTATAAGGTCTCTTTCCAGAAGTCGGCATTGCAGCTGACAGATGTCAATCTGGCGATTCTGCTTTCCCCTGCAAAAGATTTAACCGCCGAGGAAGCGGCGGTCTTAAAAGATTATCTGGCGAATGGCGGCAGTCTGCTGGTCTCCCGCGAGCCGGGACGCATGGATGCTGTGCCTCATCTGGAGGGGCTGCTCGCTTACTATGGCCTTGCCTATGAAAACAGCCTTGTGATCGCCAATCCCGAAGACGAATCCGCCTACTACCCCGGCAATCCTGCCATGCTGGTGGCTCAGCTAGGCGATGTGAAACTGCTCTCCTCCCTGCAGGCTCAAAAAGACGCGGTAGTGCTGGCCGCTCAATGCGTGCCTGTCCGGCTGACCGGCATGAAGCGCAACGATTACCGCACCTATGAATTGCTGACTTCCCGTAGCGATGCCTATTGTCTGGACTTGCGCGACCCCTCCCGCACCAGTATCGTTCCTCATGAAAACGACACTGTAGGAAAAGCCGTCATGGCTGCGGCGGTGGAGCAGGTGCAGGATTTCGAATCTGTTACTCTCAACGGACGAATTGTGGCCCTTGGCTCCTCTCATATCGTCAACAACGCGTCCATCAACCGTTCTTTCTACAATTCCGAATTTGCGGCTGAGCTTCTCTCTTGGCTCTGCCATCGGGAATCGGAAGAACTGGACATTGTCTTCAAACCGGCTCTGCGGGAAGGTCTGAAGATTTACACGCAGGAAACTTTGATCCGCCTCGGCATTTTGCTCGCGGCCATCCCCGTGGTCATTTTGCTGATAGAAGGTGCGGTTCGCCTTTGGAGGAAGAAACGATGACTCAGGACTTGAAAAAGAAACGCCGTGCCAGAAAAAAAATTCCCCTGCCGCTGGCCCTTGCAGCGGCTCTGGTACTGGTGAGCTTGTCGTTGTTTTTCCTGCTTCGGGAGGAGCCTCAGGCCAGTGATAACGTTTCTGCCGTTCATCGGCTTTCGGAGTGGACAGGCGCCCGTCTTACGGAAGTCTGCCTTCCCGGAGACGGAAATTCCTTTACCGTACTGGCTCGGGCGGACGGAGGCTATGCTGTCCGGGAAAATAGCAGTCTGGTCATCAGTCAGGAGAAGGGCAACGATCTCTTTTCCCGACTGACCGCGCTGCAGCTGACTCCCTTGGCGTCCTCTCTGGACGAGACCGCTCTCGGGTTCGATTGTATAAACGAAACCGTTCTTGTCACCGGTTCTGCCGGAAAAGCCAAGCTCCGTCTGGGAACGCTGCTGCCTTCCGGCACAGGTCGCTATGTTCAGTTGGATGGCCAAACCTATACTGCGCCTCTTTTCCTGTCGGGCATTCCTTCTCTGCAGGAACTCCATGCCATTCCGACTCTCTATACCACCGGGGATATGCCGGACGATTTTTTGATTGTTCATGAAGACGGTTCCCGTTTGGCAGGCGGCGTGAAGAACGATCGCAGCGTAGGCGTCACCTCTCTAGCACTGACGGAGCCTTTTTCCTGGGAAATGGATATTGAACAGGCCGCCGGTTTCATCAACGCATTATCCGCCATCGAGATCACCGGCTGGTACGCGCCGGCAACGGCGGAAAACCTTCAGAAATTTGGATTTGACCATTCCCTTCGTCTGGAAGTCACCTACGGTGAAACGTCCTGGGCGCTGCTGTTCGGCGCAAGCGCTGAAAACGGAGAACGCTACCTCTTTATGGAAGGGGACGAAAGCATCTTTACCGTCAACGAAGAAACGATTCGTTTTTTCGAAGAGGTAGAGGCATCCACCTTAATGAATCGTTTTGCCGGTCTCGTTTCCCTTTCCGCCATCACTCATGCCGCCATTCAGTGGGCGGATGGCAGTCTGGTGCTGGATCGATTGGAGCAGGGAGACCATACGCTTTATTCCGTAAACGGCCATCCATGGGATGAAACTTCCTTTAAGGAATTTTATCAGACCCTCCTTACGCCGAAAATCGATCGAATCCTGGAAGCGGAGACTTCTGCGGAAGGGCTTGAAAGGCGGTTGGAACTGGTCTACACCATCGTCGATGGAACGGAAGAAAGCGTCGTATACTGGCAGTACAATCGCGACTTCGATCTGTTAGAGCGAAATGGCGTTTGCCGTTTTCTCGTGAACCGGGAAAGAGTTGATCAGGTGATCGCTGTGCTGAAAGAAGCAGCAGGCAAATAGGAGGGAGCAAATTGGGGACTTCGGGTCAGTCGAAACGTCTGTTTCTGGTTTTTTTCATATCCTACCTTATCATTTCGTTGATTCCCATGGGGCTGCTGGGCTACACCTGGTCAAAAACAGATCGGATGGTCGTCCAGCAGACGCAAGAGGCGGGCGATGCATTGGCCGAACAGATTCAAAGCATTATGGACGAACGGCTGAATGAAGTAGAAATGATGTCCAATCAGATCTACATGAACCAGAACGCCCAGCTGATGATGTATTCTTCCGCCGGTTTCGGCGGCGACAATACGCTTCGAGCCCTGAAATTGATCAAGGACATGAGCGCGTACGTAAACATGTCCGACTTTGTTCACTCGGCCTTTGTTTATTTTTCCGGCATGGACCTTCTGATGTCCGATACCTCCACCGCCAAACCTCGCCTGTTCTATCAAGTAAATTTGGAACCTTTTCTTTCCTGGGAGGCTTTCAACGAGCTGCTGACTGCCAACTATAACAGTCCATCCTCTTCCTCCCCCCACCAGATCGTGACCAAATCAGATGAGAAGCAATATCATCTTTTTTGGTATTCCATGCCCACCGGGCGCAATGGCCGGGTACTTGGAAACATTTGTGTTGTCGTAGAAAGCGAAAAATTTAACGTCATTTTCAGCGGCATTGAGGATAGTTATGACGGCATGGCCTATATGTTGGGCGCTGACAACCAGCTCATTGCTGCATCCTCCTCCGCCGCGGACTGGCCTGCTGTTTCCACTCAGCTGAATAGTAGAAATATGCAGCGTATCACGATAGAACGACGGGAATACATCGTTCTGAATAAGGTTTCCTCCAAAAGTCAGAAAAATCTTGTCATTCTGCTTCCCAGCGAACGTGTCTACCAGCCGGTTTTCCACATTCGCCGAATTTTCTATCTGGCACTTGGCGCAGGCCTCTTTTTGATGATTGGTCTGGCGACTCTCTTCACGCTTCGGACCTACCGGCCCCTCCAACGCGTGGTTCAGCAGGTGGACGCGGAGACCGAAACGCATTTTTCCACGCGAATCGGCGCCCTAAACTACATCGAAACAGGTGTCCGCAATCTGTCTAATCAAAAGAAGCAATGGCAGGATCTTGCGCAGCGCTCCCAGCAGGTCATGCGGAACTCCTTTGTCAATCACCTGCTGAGCAACGCCTATGATGGAGATTTGGAGCATTTTCTCCGCGATTGTCAATTGTACGGCGTATCGCTGAAGGAACAATGCTTTTGCGTTCTGACCGTCCATCTGGACTCCAGCGAGCGCTTTGAAAACAACCTCCGGGATCGGGATAATGCCAGTGTCTGGTATATGATCTCCGACGTGGTGGAACGCCTGACGGACGAAGGCGAGCTGACCGTGACCGCGAATTATGAGCGAAACTGCCTGTGCGCTATTCTGAATTTTCCCCGTGAATCAGCTGGCGTAACGGAGCGCCTGTCCAAAGCGGCAACGCAGCTGAAAGAATTGGCGGAGCGAGAATATCCGGCTATTGCGACCGTGGGGATCGGCAGTGTCGAAGAAAACTTCACAGGGATCCACACGTCTTATCTCAACGCACTTCGAGCATTGGAGTACCGTATGGTTCAGGGATTGAGCAGTATTATCAGCTACGGCGATCTTTCCGCAACGACCAACGAAAACGCCTACTATGAATACACAGCGGAAGTGGAAAAGCGGTTGGAAAACAGCGTTCGCGCCGGCAACTACGACGAAACCGAAGCACTGATAACGGAGCTGTTCCAGAACAGCTTTGTGCAGCGTGCCACTTCCATGACTATGGTGCGCTGTCTGCTGTATGATCTGGTCAGCACGACTCTGCGCCTTCTGAACACAATGGATATTCCGATGGATGATGTATTCGGCGACCGAGACCCCATCGTCTGGCTTGGCGGCTGTGAAACCGTCGATGAGGCATTGGAGCATTTCAAACAGGTTTATCGAAGAATCTGTGATTTTGTAGGTTCCAAAAAGCGCAGTCACAACGACCGTCTGCGACAGGAAATTGAAGAATTTATTCAGCAAAACTATGCGGATGAAAACCTGAGCCAGCAGATGATTGCGGATCAGTTTGGCAAATCTGCCAATTACCTTTCCTTCTTTTTCCGGGAACAAACAGGAGAAAAAATGTCCTCCTATATTTCCAACCTGCGCATCCAGAAGGCCATGGAGCTGCTGCGAGAAACCGACGATAGCGTCAAAGAAATTGCGGCCCAAACCGGCTTTGCCAGCGATCTAAGCTTTATCCGTGCCTTCAAAAAGCAGCAAAACGAAACACCGGGACAATATCGAAAAAATTATCGAGGCAACTGAGGCATTGAATAAAAACAGGGGCAACCAGCGTCCCTGTTTTTATTCGATGTACATTATGGCTTAAAACGTTTATAAATCAACAAAAAAGATTTACGTAAAAAATGTATATTTTGGAAAAAAACAAAGAAAAAGTATATATACAGAGTATTGGGAAGCCTTTATACTGACCGTGATATAGCAAAGCGGCCGCTTGCTAACAGCTACATCATTTCATCAAAAAGGAAAGGGAACGGGAGATCGTCATGAAAAAAATCACTCGCCTGTTCGCTCTATGCCTGACCCTCGTGCTCGTCCTGAGCATGACTGCGGCAGCCACGGCGGAAAACATGGACAACCTCACTGAAACCGGCACCTACCCAATCGTAAAGGACAAAATCACCCTGACTTACTGGGTTCCCCTGAACGAAAAGTACACTGCCACCATTACCAACTTCAACGAGCTGGAAATGAGCAAGGTGCTGGAAGACATCACCAACATCCACATTGAATACCAGCACCCCGTGGAAGAAGTTGCTTCCGAACAGTTCAACCTGATGGTCGCTTCCGGCAATCTGACGGACATCATCGAGCAGAACTGGATGGGTCGTCCCGGCGGACCTGAAAAGGCTCTGGAAGACGGCGTAATCATCGACATGACCGACCTGATCGATCAGTACGCTCCTAACTATAAGAAGATTCTGGAAGAAACGCCGGAAGGCGCCCGTCAGGCCGCTACCAGCAGCGGACGGCAGTATATGATGACTGGCTTCTACTATGGAGATGCCGTAGCGGCCAAAATCATGATTGGACCCCAGTACCGTCGCGACTGGCTCCGTCGGCTGAATCTGGAAGACCCGGTCACCATCGAAGACTGGTACAACGTGTTGACCGCTGTGAAAAACAACGATGCCAACGGCAACGGCGATCCCAACGATGAGATTCCGCTGATTTCCAAGGGCGCTTCCATCAGCTGCGCCAACGACAACATCAACGTCCTGGCTTCCGGTTTCGGTGTGAACATGAAGTTCTATAACGATAACGGCACCGTGAAGTTCGGCCCCTATGAACCCGAATGGAAAGAGTACCTGCAGGAAATGAACAAATGGTACAGCGAAGGCCTGATCGACGTTGAATTTGCTACTACGGACAAGACCATGTTCGACGCCAAAATTTTCGGCAACCAGGCTGGCTTCTGGTTCTGCGGTCTGATGGGTGACATGGGCCGTTTCGTGAAGTACTGCGACGAGGACGAACCCGACTGGGAAATCGCCGCTCTGGCTTATCCCGTGGACGTGAAGACCGGCAAGGCTTATAACTTCTGCGCCGGCCTGAACGACATCGTCTGCTCCAACGGTGCCAATATCACCACTAAGAACCAGAACCCCATCGCCACCACTCGCTGGTTCGACTATGCTTACACCGAGGAAGGCCATCGCCTGTACAACAACGGTATCGAAGGTCTGACCTACAATCTGGTGGACGGCAAAGTCGTGTTCACGGATCTGATCCTGAACAACCCAGACGGTCTGGACATTACCCGTGCGATCGCGCATTACTGCCGCGCCGCCGGCACCACCGGCGCTCATATGCCCGACCTGGCCGTGATGAACGCCCGCGCCAACCATCCCCTGCAGCGTGAAGCCCGCGACGTGGTCTGGGCCAAAGCTTCCACCGAGCGCACTCTGCCCTCTCTGGTCATCGACCCCGAATATAGCCAGGAGCAGAGCGAAATCCTGAACGAAGTCTACACCTACGTAGATGAAATGATCCTGAAGTTCATCACGGGTGCTGAGTCCTTCGATAACTACGACAACTATCTCAACACGCTCAAGTCCATGGAAATCGAGCGTGCAATCGAGATCGAGCAGCTTGCCTACGATGCCTACATGAAATAAGAGCTTTCCGCAGTGGCTCGTACAAGCGGGTGGAGCGCCGGCGCCTGTCGGCGCTCCACTTCCATCCGGGAGCCTTCCGCCGCAGGCGGAAGCCACGCGCAAAGCTGATGAAAGGAGTTCCCGACATGATTTCCGCACAAAAAACGGTTTATCAGAAGAAGCCACTGGCGCGCCGTCTTCATGCTGATCTGAAAAAAAACGGATGCCTGTATCTGATGCTGATTCCCATCATTGCTTTTTTTCTGATTTTTCACTACTACCCCATGTACGGCGCTCAGATCGCCTTTCGAAATTTCCGCCCGGCCCTCGGCATTCAAGGAAGCCCCTGGATGGGTCTAAAGCACTTCATTTCTTTTTTTAACGGTCGTTATTTTTCCCGCGTGGTGGGCAATACGCTTTCCATCAGCCTGAAAAATCTGTTGTTTGGTTTTCCTGCGCCGATTCTGCTGGCGCTCATGATTAACGAGGTGCGCAACAATACCTATAAACGCTGCGTACAGACCATTTCCTATCTGCCTCATTTTGTTTCTCAAGTGGTTATGTGCGGCCTTTTGTTTGAATTTTGCAGCTACACGGGCCTTTTCAACGATGTTCGCGCACTGTTTGGTCTGGAACCGATTCTCTTTCTTCAGCAGCCGGAGATGTTCCAAACGATCTACGTTGCCAGTGATATCTGGCAGGGAGTAGGTTGGGGGTCCATCATCTATCTATCTGCCCTGACCTCCATTGATCAGGAACAGTACGAATCCGCCAAACTGGACGGTGCCGGGCGGCTCAAGCAGATCTGGTACATTACCCTGCCGAATCTGCTGCCGACCATTATGATCATGCTGATCCTGCGAATCGGTCAGATGATGAACATCGGCTCGGAAAAAGTCCTGCTGTTGTATAACCCGCTCACCTATGAAAAGGCGGATGTTATTTCGACCTTTGTTTACCGCAAGGGTATTCTGGAAGCCAGCTATTCCTTTAGTGCGGCGGTAGGCCTGTTTAATTCCGTTATCAATTTCCTGCTGCTGGTTACGGTGAATTTCATTTCACGCAAAACCACGGAAAGCAGTCTATGGTAAGGAGGGAGAAGCGTGAAAATTCAAAGAACGGCAGAAGAACGAGTTTTTGAATATATCAACGGTTTTCTTCTGTTTCTGGTAATGTTTGTCTGTCTGTATCCGATGATTCATATCATCGCGGCCTCCTTTTCGGATGCGACGCGGATTGTTTCCCACCGTGGCTTGCTTTTCTGGCCGGTCGGCTATTCCGTGGAAGCCTATTCTCTGGTTTTTGCCAACCGCTGGATCACCTCCGGGTATCTGAACACGATGTTTTATGTTCTTGTGGGCACTACGCTGAACGTCGTGCTGACGGTGGTGGCCGCTTATGCCCTTTCCCGGGAAGGGAACCGCATTCGGAACATCGTAATGCTCATGATTACCTTCACCATGTATTTTAACGGCGGTTTGGTTCCCACCTACATGCTCATCAACAACCTGGGACTGGCCAACACCCGCTGGGTACTAATTATCCCCGGTGCGGTCTCCGCGTACAACCTGATCGTCGCGCGCACCTTCTTCGCAGGGATTCCCGTAGCTCTGGAAGAATCTGCGAAAATCGACGGTGCCAACGACTTCCAGGTGCTCTGGAAAATCTACGCGCCGCTGGCCAAGCCCATCATCGCCGTACTGACGTTGTTCTATGGTGTCGGTCACTGGAATGCGTGGTTCAACGCTTCTCTGTACATTCAGGATCGTTCTCTTCTGCCCCTGCAGGTGTTTCTGCGGGAAATTCTGATTCAGAATTCCACGCAGAATATGACCACCAGCATTGACAGCGTTGACAAAATGATGGTGGGCGAAACAGTCAAGTATGCGACAATCGTCGTCGCTACCGTCCCCATTCTGATTTTGTACCCCTTCCTGCAGAAATATTTTGTCAAGGGAGTCATGATTGGCTCCATCAAAGGATAAGGAGGATTGCTTATGCGGCTGAATCAAATCACGTCCTACGAGCTTCAAAACCGGGAGCTTCGGCTGCACTTTGGAAACGAAGCTGTCTGCGGACTTTCTATGACGGCGGAAGATGTGCTTCGCCTGCGCTTTAACGAGGGATTGGAACTTCAGGAGGACCCGGACCGCATGGTCGTAGAACAGGTGCCGGAGCTTCTGGAACTGCAGCTGATTCCTGAAAAGGCATGTCTGCGTTTCCGCACCTCCAAGGTGGAGGTGTTGGTAGAAGAAAAGCCTGCCCGAATCAGCGCATATCAGTTGGACGGACGACTTGTTTTTTCCACTAAGCCCTGCGCCATGGGCGAAGTCGAAAAGGAGCGTTCCGTCCTGCGCGTGGCTCTGGATCGAAACGAGGGAATCTGGGGCTTGGGACAGGATCCCATGGGGAACGTTCAGCGCAATGGTCATGAACGCCGGATGTGGAACGAATGGGGCGGCCTGCACGTCTGTGCCAACGCGGCTCTGCCTTTCTATCTTTCCAGTCATGGTTATGGTCTGCTTTTGAATAGCGGATGGCCCAGCCGTTTTGCGATAGGCGAAGCCAAGGTATCCGATCCGCCGCCCGCTCACAGCATTGAGCGTTCGAAGGGGCCCTGGGATTGGAACGTTTCTTCCGGTGAGGAAGACCCGGATGATATGAGCCTGATTCTGGAAAACGGCCGCATGGACGTATTTGTGGTGCTGCGCTCCGGCGATGAGGCCATTCGCGGCTATGGCGAGCTGACCGGCGCTGCGCCCCTCCCCCCAAAGTGGGCCTTCGGCTATTTTCAGAGCAAAAACCGTTACCGTACCGATGAAGAGTTCCTGACGCTGGGAAAAACCTACCGGGAAAAGAAGATCCCCTGCGACGTGCTGGTGCTGGACTGGCTGTGGTTCCATCAGTTCGGCGATATGGAATGGGACAAGGAATACTGGAAGGATCCCGAAGGAATGCTTCGCAAGCTGCATGAAATGAACTTCCATGTCATGCAGGCGTACCATCCCTTCATTTACGAAGACTGCCTGAAGGTGCAAAAGTTCCGGGAAAAGGGCTACCTGATGGGCACCCCCGCCAACACGCTGCCGATTTTTGACCATTCGAACCCCGAGGCTCGGGAAGCATGGTGGCAGGAGACCAAACGGTTTGTCGATCAGGGCATCGACGCTTATTGGATCGACATGGGCGAACCCCGAGATCATCCGCAGGGAACCACCTGCCATCTGGGCAGTCGGGAGCACGTGCATAACCTTTATTCCTCCTTCTGGGCCAAGAGCATCTATGACGGTCATGTACGGGATCTTAAGACCCGTCCGTTCCTTTTGTCCCGCACTTCCTATGCAGGCATTCAGCGTTACGGCGCGGCCCTGTGGAGCAATGACATCGACTCTTCCTGGGAAGTGCTCCGGGATCAGGTGCCGGTAGGCATCGGCGTTTGCGCATCCGGTCTTCCCTACTGGTGCACCGACATCGGCGGTTTTGCCACGGATGAACGTTTCAGCCCGGAGCTCTTTGTCCGGTGGCTGCAATGGGGCGTTTTCTGCCCGCTGATGCGTACCCACGGTACCCGTGCGGAAAATGAGGCCTGGTCTTACGGGAGTGAAGCAGGACCTATCATCCGGAAGTATATCGAACTGCGTTACCGTCTGCTGCCCTACATCTACTCCTGTGCCAGAGAAGTTTATGAAACCTCTAAACCAATGCTGCGCGGACTGTTCCTGGACTACCCAAACGATGAGAAGGTTTACGATCTGAAGGACGAATATCTCTTTGGGCCTTCGCTGCTGATTGCTCCGATTCTGAACCGTGACCAGCGTTCCAGACAGGTGTACCTGCCTGAAGGCGAATGGTTCGATTTCTGGACGAATGAAAAAATTTCCGGCGGGCGAACCATTACTGCGCAGGCTTCCCTCTCCCACATTCCTGTTTACGTTAAGGCTGGCAGCCTGCTGCCGCTGGCGGACTGCGCCCAGTTTGTGGGGGACAAGCCGGAAAGTCGCATCACCGTGCGTACCTATGGAGACCATGGGCAGTTCGTTCTGTATAACGACGCCGGAGAGGGCCGGGGCTATCAGAAGGACGAATATGTCAAAACGCTGCTTAGCTGGGAGAATGGACAGCTGACGGCTCAGGTGATCGAGGGTATGGAAAGCATGCTTCCTTCCGACCGTACCTATCAGGTAGAGTGCTGCGGTGAAGACGGTGCAGTCGCGGAATGGCTCCATTTCGATTGGGATCAGACCACCGACCGCACGACCCGCATCCATATCACCGGCGATACTAAGCTGGAACAGACGATCCTCCAATACGAAATCACGCTGCCGGAAGGCATGAAGCTGACCCATGCGCCCTGCTATTTCCGCAAAACGCCCCTGAACAAGGGAGAAAAGACCATGCGTGGGCTGGTAGATTTCCAGTTTGATATCCAGCCGGAGCGTATCAGCCAACCCGTCATTTTCCCGGTTCGTATCCAGCTTCATATTCAGCGTAACGGTCAGGAGACGGAATGCCAGCGCACGCTCCTGTGCGGCTATGGCTATGTAAACGACCTGCAGATCCTTGGATTCTTTGAGCCGAACGATCCCGCAGACGCAGTTGTGATGGCTCGGGTAGAAAGCGGAGAGCTCCCCTATTCCTACCTCATCGGCGAATCCAGCCATCAATCCATGGAACGGAAAACCATCGATGACGGCGAGTTGAGCAATGGCGGTGCCGGCACGGACGAAGCTGCGCGGAAAGTTTTCTGGAAGCACTGTGTAAACGCCACCTGCTTTGGTTATCAGGATATGCGTGCGTTTGCCTCCAAGCGGATGAAGAACGGCCGTGGAACCGGCTATGCCAGCTTTACGGCCATCAGCCCGGACGAACGGGAGTGTTCCTTCGAGTTCTCGGCAGACCGCACGTTCGCTCTGTGGGTGAACGGCGAGCTGGCCTATGAGAAAGACGGAATGCAGCTCAAGCAGGTTCCCGAAACCAAGCTTCGCCTCCATCCCGGAGAAAACCGTTTCCTCGTGCGCTGCTTTGTGGACTATCCCGAACAGCGCAGCGGCCGTGAAGTGGGCTTCAGCCTATCCCTGTTGAACGAAAACGGCCAGCCCGCTCAGGATCTTCTCTACCATGCCTGAAAAAGGAGACATCACCATGAACGAAATCAGCAATGTACTGGTAACGGTTCCTTTTCCAGAGGAACAAATGAAAAAATTGGAACAGGCCTTTGCTCCTGCCAAGGTCTGGATCCTGTCCAATAAGGATACCGAAGGAATTTCCAAGGCACTGGAGCACGCCGAAGTTGCGATTCTTAATGGCGACCTGAACGATCAGATTCTTCGAGAGGGTCAAAAACTGCGCTGGATCCATTGTGACCACTCTGGTCTGACCCATTCGGCCCGGCAGGAGATTTTCGACCGTGGGTTGGCTGTCACGGGGGCGGCGGGACGTTCCGCCCCCACGCTGGCCGAACATGCCATTATGTTCATGCTCTCCCTGACGTATGCTCTGCCCGAGCTGTTTGAACTGCAAAAAAAGCATCAATGGGGTGGCCTGCCCGGTTATAACGACCGGCGCGGCCTGATTGAAAAAACAGCGGGTATTATCGGCGTAGGCCATGCCGGTTCGGAACTGGCACGCCGTCTGAAAGCCTTCGGAATGAACGTTATCGGCTATCGCCGCCGTGCTCAGGACGTAGAAGGCGTGGATCGGATGTATTCCAAAGATGCCGGAGATACAATCGCTCCCCTGCTTCAACAAAGCGACTATCTGATCCTGATGACCCGTCTCAATGATGAAACCTACCACATGATCGGTCGGGAAGAACTGCGGCAAATGAAGCCGGGGGCCTATTTGATCAACATGTGCCGGGGAAGCGTTATCGATGAGGCGGCCCTGCGGGAGGCGCTGGAGACCGACGTCATTCAGGGAGCGGGCGTGGATACCACGGAAGTAGAACCGCTTCCCGCCGACAGCCTCCTGTGGGATGTCCCCCATTTGATCATTACTCCCCATAACACCCCTACCGTGCCGGATCGTTGGGCGCGCTCGCTGCAGATCGTCCTGGAAAATCTGGAACTCTATCGGGAAGGGAAAACGCTGCAGAATCAGCTGACTCAGGAAGATCTTTTCAGCCGTAAGCGTCCCACAGCCTAATTTCAGGAGGAAAAAGATGCCTTGGTATACAGAGGTAACCCGCTGGGGTCAAACCAACCTGACGGAAAACGATCCCCCACGAATTGATCTTGATTTTTGGCGGAAATATTGGAAAAAAATGCGCATTGGCGGCGTTATCGTAAACGCCGGCGGCATTGTAGCCTATTACCCCAGTCGGTTTCCTCTGCAATACCGGGCAAAAGAGCTGGGCAATGGCGACCTGCTGGGCCGTTTCATCCGTACCGCACGGGAAGAGGGACTGGCCATCATTGCCCGCATGGACAGCAATCGGGCCACGGAGGAATTTTATCGGGCTCACCCAGACTGGTTCTGCGTAGATCGTGACGGAAAGCCCTATCAGTCTCAGGGACGTTACTTTTCCTGTGTCAACAGCGATTATTACCGGGAATACCTGCCCGCCGTTTTAAGAGAAATCGTCGAAAGAGAGCACCCGGACGGTTTTGCCGACAACAGCTGGTCCGGGATGCGAAAAGGAACCATCTGCTACTGCGATAACTGCCGGAAACGTTTTCAGGCGGACTGCGGCGCAGCGCTGCCGGAAAAAGCAGACTGGGAGGATCCCGTCTACCGCAAATACGTCAATTGGAGCTATCGGTGCCGTACAGAAGTATGGCAGCGCTTTGACAGGGTCGTTCAGGAGGCGGGAGGGCCGGATTGCCGTTGGATCGGGATGGTCAACGCAGACCCGGCCGATCTGGGCGGTCACTATGTGGATCTGCACGCTGTCTGCTTCATGGCTCCCGTTGTGCTTAACGATCATCAAAGCCGCAACGCGCTGGATGGTTTCGAACAAAACGTCCTCAACGGTCAGCTGCTTCATCTACTGGGTGGCGAGGACAAACTGGTGCTGGAAAGCATGGCGCATTATGTGACAGGCGACAGAACCTTCCGTCTCAGCGCCATGCCGGCCGCCGAGGTGCAGACATGGATGGCGGCAGGGTTTGCCGGTGGGATCTCGCCATGGTTCCATCACATCAGCGGCGGCACGGAAGACCGGCGCAGATTTTCTTCCACACCCGAACTGATGCAGTGGCATGAAAAAAACGAGCTTTCATTGTACAGCCGCAAAAGTCTGGCCGACGTAGCGCTGCTCTGGAGCCGGGAAAACAGTGATTTCTATGGACGTGATCAGGTGCGGCAGCGCGTGTCGCTGCCCTGGCGCGGCTTTACGGCGGCGCTTCGGGATATGCGGATGCCCTTTCTTCCCCTGAATGCAAGCGATCTTGGCCGGGAAAAAGGCAGGCTCCGCGCCGTCATTCTGCCTGATCTGGCCGCCATGAGTGATGAGCAGGAAGAGGCCCTTTGCACCTACCTGCGTGAAGGTGGCAGCATTCTCCTCACCGGGAAAAGTGGTTTGCTCAATGAAGAGGGCCTTCCCCGCCGGGAAAGCAAGCTATGGCGTATGTTGGGTATGGAACTGGCTTCCCATGCGGAAGAAAGCACCGCCGAAGCCCGTGGAAATTGGGAAAACGCCGCCCGTCATACATATCTGGCGTTAGAACCGAAACGCCACGCACTTTGGAAAGGGCTGGAAGATACCGACATTCTCGGCTTCGGCGGAATCTTGACTCCCGTGCGTTCCCTTGGCCTGCTGAAACCATTGGGCGGCGTTATTCCGCCCTTCCCGATTTATCCGCCGGAAATGGCCGCGATTCCACAGCCTGATTGGCGCTTCCCGGTCATGCTGGCCGGTGAATTGCCCTGGGGCGGTCGGGCCGTCTACTTGGCAGCGGATATTGACCGTTGCTACGGACAGGATCGTCTGCCGGATCACAGTCTTCTTTTACAAAACGCTGTGGATTGGGTCATTGAAGGCCAGCGTCCTCTCTGGGTAGACGGCCCCGGCAAGCTGGCCGTCAGCCTGTATCAGCAGGGAAAACGCAAAATTCTGCATCTGGTCAATGTGGGCGAGATGGATGGAAAGCCCGGATATCGGGATGAAATTCTTCCTCTGCCGGAAGTCATCGTCTCGCTGCCCTTAGCGGAAGACGGCAACGTTTGCAGCCTGACCCGTTCTGTTCCACCGGAAACCTGGCGGCAGGATGGCCGCATATATATCAAAATTCAACAGTTGGAACTTCAAGAAGTTCTGGTCGTGGAGGAAAAGCCATGAATCACGAATGGTGGAAAAAGCCCCTGCGGGTTATTCAGACCAATTTACAGGTGCTGGATACCCCCAAAATGGAGCCTGAAAAAATCGCCGCGGAAATGGAAGACCTGGGGGCCAATGTGCTGGTGGTCAATGTAGGCGGCATTTACGCGTGGTACCCAACGGAAGTACCGTTCCATACGGTGAATCCCTGTCTCCCGGAGTCCTTCGATTTGCTTCAGGAACTGATCATTTCCTGTCACCGCCGAAACATTCGACTGGTGGCTCGTTATGATTTTTCCAAGGCAAGCGACAGCGTTTACCAACGGAAACCCCAATGGTTTTCCCGCAATCCTGATGGAACTCCGCAGGTCATCGGCGCGATGCGTCCGGGGCAATGGGATCTGCTCTACTCCACCTGCATCAACAGCGGATACCGCAATGGTGAGGTTGCGGAAAAGGTACTACGTGAATCTCTGAGCCGCTATGAGATCGACGGCGTTTTCTTCAACGCGCCCCATCCAACCGACTGTCATTGCTCCCGTTGCAAGGAAAAATATCGTTCTCTGTACGGCGAGGAACTTCCTGATCTGCAACGCAATTGGCGTAAGGAATGGAAGAGCCGCTGTCTGTACGACAACACCACCCGTCTGCGGCAGGCGGTTCAGGAAACCCGAAGCGACGTTCCTGTGATTCTCTACTATTCCATCGCCTCTGACAATCTGTTCGATCGGTTGGCCAGCTGCGATATGATCTGTGCGGAGCCGCAGGATGTTCTTTCCCTTGGCTGGAAAGAGATTCCGCAGAGCTTTAAGCCTGCCCTGTGCATCCGTCTAGGCCGTTCCGAGCCGGATACGCCCCGTCCATTCGGCATTATTCATTCCTGTCCCGGAATGGACTGGCGACATACAGGCCTACCAAGCGCCGAATATCTTTACTGGATGAGTCAGGTACCTGCCAATGGCGGCCAGATCTGGCACTCCATCACCGGCTTCCCAGATACCATCTCCGATAAGCGCATTCTGGAAAATGTCCGCACGATGAACCGCCAGATCATGAAAGTAGAAAAAGATATGGAAGGCGCACGTTCCCGGGCGGCCGTCGCGCTTCTCTGGGATATGGACGGCGGAGACATGGCCAAAGCCTTTGGCGGCAGGCTGGACGCGCCCGCCAACAGTTGGGCGGAAGCAATGCTGGACAGTCAGATTCCCTTTGACGTACTGCTGCCGGAACAAATCTGTCAAGGGCGTCTGAAAGATTATCAGGTACTGGTCGCTCCTGCAGGTCTGCGGGAGGGCGAACTTCTGAAGGCCGTTCAGGAGTTCGTTCATCAGGGCGGCTGCGCCGTGGTGGAAGCCTCCGGCGAGCCGGACAAAAAGGTGACGGAGTGGTTGGGAATCCGGCAAGGTGTCCAGCAAAGTGAACCCTTGAATGCCTGCTATCTTCGGATGGAACCCGGCAATGACCTGCCCATGGAGCAGCTTACGCACACGCCGCTTCTTCCCCTACGGGGACGTGTCCTGTATGCGGAAGCCATGGAAAACACCAAAGTGCTTGGAACACTGGTACCGCCCTTTGCCCCCATGGAGGCCGTCGGTGCCCCACCTGAACGGGCCAGCATTCCCTGTTCTCAAACTGATCTGCCCATGCTGCTCCGCCGCCGGGAAGGCGCCGGTTCCATCGTTTCTTTCCTCTTCCCTATGGCGGCTATGATCGGCGAGCTGAAATTAAACGAACACACGCTGCTGGTCTCCGGTGTGCTGCGTCAGGCGCTGGGGAACCGGCTGGATGTGCGCATGACTCCTATTCGCGGCATTCAGCTGATGGAATATGAAAAACCGGGCTGCCGCCTGATCCATCTGGTCAATGGGATCGGCCAGCGGCCCCTGAGTCAGAACATCCCCTGCTCCGTTACTTTGGAAATCGATTGGGCGGACGAAAAACCGCTGCCCCAAATCCGCAGCCTTCTGGGCGAGGCCCCACAGGTATGCCGAAAGAACGGAAAGCTGGAAATTACGCCCTCTCCCATTCTCACTTGGGAAGTTATCTGTCTGGACATGAAGGAGGACCTGCAATGAAAGGGAACTATCAGGATTATATGAAACTGGGAATCGTGCATTTCATGGCTTATCCGAAAGCCATGGCCGGAACGGACGACATGAGTGAAAGCATCCATCGAATTATGGCGGATCCCGATTTTGGCTGCATCGAGCTGACCCGCATGGCGACCCCTGAAATGCGGAAGCAAGCCCGAAGCTGGGCGGCCCAGAGTGGAACCACCGTCTTCTACGGTGCTCAGCCCCAACTGATGCGCAACAAGGAGAACCTGAACAGTCTGGATGAGGAAGTCCGCCAGTCCGCCGTGCGCCGCATGAAAGCCTGCATCGACGAGGCGGAAGAAATGGGTGCGGCCGGTATTGCTTTTCTGGCATGGCATTATGACCCCAGCCGGATCGAGGAGCATTATCAGGCGCTGGTCAAAAGCACCTGCGAGATCATGGAATACGCCAAGGAGCATGGAAACATGCCCGTCAATCTGGAGGTATTCGACAAGGACGTGGAGAAATGTTCTTTGATCGGCCCTGCTCCGCTGGCCAAGCGCTTTGCCGAAGAAATAAACGCCAAGTACGACCAGTTTGGCCTGATGGTGGACTTAAGTCATATCATGCAGTTGGGAGAAAGCTTCGAAGAAAATCTGGAGCCGATCCGTCCCTATATCCGTCACGCGCATCTGGCTACCGCTGTGCTGATGCCTGAAGCGCCGGCCTACGGCGACCAGCACCCCGGATTCTATTTTGACAACGTCGTCGTGACGGAAGATATCATGGCGGATTTTCTGCGAATGCTGTTCAAAGTGGGCTATCTGGGCGAGGGCAAGTGTCCCCCTGTCTCTTTCGAAATCAAGCCTTGGGGCGATGAGGACAGCGAAATGCTGATTGCGGGTTCCAAGCGCTTCCTGTCTCGGGCATGGGAGCTGGTCTGAAAGGAGAAAAATTACCTATGAAAATCGTAGTATTAGACGGTCACACGGAAAACCCGGGCGACCTGAGCTGGGCGGAACTGGAAAAGCTGGGCGAGCTGACCGTTTATGACTTCAGCGAACCGGCGGAAGCGGCAGAGCGTATGGCGGACGCTGAGATCGTGCTGACCAACAAAACCGTTATCACCCGAGAAATGATCGAAAGTCATCCTCACCTGCGTATGATCGGCGTGCTGGCTACCGGCTTTAACGTGGTGGATACCGTCGCGGCTGCGGAACGGCATATCCCTGTATGCAACGTTCCTTCTTACGCCACGGACGCGGTTGCCCAGTATACCTTTGCGCTCCTGTTGGAGCTTTGCCATCGGGTGGGCGCGCATAATCAGGCCGTGCAGGAAGGCCGCTGGACCCAGGGTCGAGAGTTCTGTTTCTGGGATTACCCGCAGATCGAACTGAGTGGGAAGACCATGGGTCTGATTGGCTACGGCCGCATCGGAAAGGCTGTGGAGCGCATCGCCCGCGCTTTCGATATGACGGTCCTTCACACCACGCCCTCGGGCCGGGAAGGCAGCGTTTCTTTGGACGAAGTGCTGCGGCAGAGCGACGTCATTTCTCTTCATTGCCCGTTGACAAAGGAGAATCGGCACCTGATCAGCCATGAAACGATTGCCAAAATGAAGCCCGGCGTTCTGCTGATCAATACCGGGCGCGGCCCGTTGGTGGACGAAGCCGCCCTCCGAGAAGCCCTGCTCAACGGCCATGTGGCCGGAGCGGCCATGGATGTGACCGAACAGGAGCCCATCCCCGCGGACAGCCCTCTGCTGGGCTTGGACAACTGCCTGATCACCCCGCACATTGCTTGGGCTGCCAAGGAAGCCCGGCAGCGCCTGATGAATACGGTCGTGGAAAACGTCCGCGCCTTTCTACAGGGAAGCCCGGTCAATGCGGTCAACGGCGTTTTGGAGACCCGCCCATGAAATGGTGGATGGATAACCGGCTACGGATGGTACAGGCCAATCTTCGAGATATCGACATCTTCATGGATGTGGACAAAGCCGTGGAAGAATGGAAGTCCTTTTGCTGCAACACGGTGATGGTGGGGGCTTCGGGCATTACTTCGTTCTTTCCGACCGAACTGGAATGCGGCACGGAAAACCCTTTGCAGCATCGGGACCTGTTGGGAGAGATCGTAGAAAAATGCCACCGGGAAGGCATTCGTGTAATCGCCCGGTTCGATTTCAGCAAGACTCATATCCGGCACTTTCAGGCACACCCGGACTGGTATTACCGCGATGGAGAAGGAAACGCCGTTTTCTATCACGACACCGTGCAGACCTGCATCAACGGTTCCTATCAGCAGGAGTGCTCGCTGCAGCTGATTCAGGAGGTGCTGGATCGTTGCCCGGTAGACGGCATCTTTTTCAACATGTTCGGCTATACCACCCGAGATTATTCCGGCGTTTACCACGGCATCTGCCAATGTGAAAACTGCCGCCGCCGTTTCAAGGAGGTGACGGGGCTCGTCCTTCCTAAACGGGAGGCGGCGGACGAGCCCGGCTTGGATCGTTACCGCCAGTTTCAAAGGGAAACCGTTCGGGAATTGCTGGACAAGATTCGTGCGGTAGTGGACGCCTGCGGACGAGACGTGGCGGTATGTACCTATACGACTCATTCTGTGGACATGGTGCGCAATGAGTCCAATTCTGCTGTAGACCGTCCCCTCCCCTTCTGGCTGTACTCTGCCAGTGAAAACTGCCAGCAGATCGTAGACGGCTATCCCGATAAGATCAGCAGCAACTGTGCCATTAACGCGGTGGATATTTTCTACCGTTTTCAGGGCGTTTCTCCTTGGCTGACTCAGGCCCGTCTCTATCAGAATATTGCCTCTGGCTCCGGGCTGGACTGGTGTCTGATTGGAGTATTTGAGGATTATCCTGACCGTTTGGGCTGGAAAGCCGCCCGGGAGGTATTTCGTTTTCACGCCCTACATGAGCAATACTATGGCCATTTTTTCTCTCTGGCCCGCATGGTGCTGATCCGTCCTGACGAAGGAGAAAACAGTCAAAAGGAATATCGCGGTCTTTACAGGATTTTCAAGGAACGTCACCTTCTGTTTGACGTACTGCCGCGGGAATGTCTGGAAGCTAATCCAGAGCGGCTGAATCCATATGAGTTGGCTATCTTTCCCGGTCTGCCGCGGCTGAGTGAAAACGTGCTCCGTTATCTGGAAAATGCCTCCCTGAAATTGGCTGCGACCGACGACTTTTTGAAAAAAATGCCGGAGGGTCTGCGCTGGCTGGAAAAACTGTTTGGCGTCCAGGAACTCCTTCCTGCCCCATCGATCCGTTCCTGGTATGCGGAAACGGAACCCAAAGTCGTGTTTCCGTCCTTTGTGGAAAGAGACTGGATCTTTCTGGATCAACCATTGCATTACCTGCGTACAGCGGAGGGCAATCAGAACTGGCTGCCTCTTGTAGATCCTGCAGCCTACGGCCCGCCGGAGCGCTGTTTCGGTCATCGGAAAACGCTGTTCCCCGGCTTCACCGTGACGGCGGATGGGAAGCGTCTTTACGCTGCATTCTCCCCCGGCAGCCTGTATGAACGTTACGGCTATGAGGATCACAAACAGGTCTTTCTGGATGCCCTCTCTCCCATGCTGCCATCTCCACCTGCGGAGATTGACGCGCCAGAGTGTGTGGAAACTTTCCTTCATGCGCTGCCTGACGGCCGATGGATTCTGCAATTCATCAACCACAGCGGCTTCAACGGCTCCACCTTCTTTGCGCCCCGAACCGTGGAAGGCATCCGTATCAAACTACCCCAGACCCCCGACCAGATTCTGGAACTTACCCCAAGTGGCGAACAAACGCATTCGTTCCAAAAAGACTGGACACTGCAGCTAAACGGACTGTACCGAACCTTTGTCCTTCGCTTTCCGGCGTCTCACTGACCTTTTCCCCGCAAGCGTTTTTCCTTGCGGGGAAATCTTTTCAAGGGGGAAATGAAAAAACGGCGGAGGTGCGCCTTGCCTACTGGCATGACGGCCTCCGCCGCTGTTTTATTTTAGAAAATCAAATTCTACTTTTCAGCACCGCTTCATCACTTCGGCGAAGAAGCAGATGGTGTCCTTGAGCTGGGCCACGGGAATGCGCTCGTCGGCGTTGTGGATCAGTCCCCGCTGCTCCTTGGACATGGGCATGCCGCTGAAGCGGTACACATGCTCGCTGATGGGGCCGTAGTGGCGGCTGTCGCTGCCCGCCAGCATCAGATAGGGCGAGACCAGCACACCGGGATAGGCGGCGCTGATGGCGCTCTTCAACCGGTTCCACGGCTCATCGCCGGTCTGGGAGACCGTGCTGGGTTCGCCGCCGGAGACGAGCTTCACCTCGACGGACGGATCGTCCACGATGGTCTTCAGCCGGGCGATGGCCGCCTCGATGGTGTCCCCGCTGATGAGCCGCAGGTTGATGCCCGCGTGAGCAGTGGAGGGCAGCACGTTAAAGGCTTTGGAGCCCTGAGCCATGGTCAGGGCACAGGTGGTGCGCACCAGCGCGTTCAGCTCGCCGCCAGACTTGCGGCACACCAGATCCAGCAGCGGCCCGAAGCACCACAGGTTGGCGAACAGCAGCTTGTAGCCAAAGCTGGATTCCCGACCCAGAATATCGAACATCTCCCGGGCGGGAGGGGTCAGGGTAAAGGGCATGGCGTGATCCTGAATGCGGCTCAGCGCCCGGCCCAGAATGCCCAGCGCCTGACGGCTGGCCGGAGCGCTGGCATGACCGCCCTTGCCGGACGCGGTCATGTCCACGCTGACGGTCCCCTTTTCCGCCGTTCCGATCAGCGCCGCGCTCTTGCTGACGCCGGGGAATACCCCATCCACGATGGCGCCGCCCTCGTCCAGCACAAACTCCGGGTGAAT
The DNA here is from genome assembly GCA_900548145.1 of uncultured Eubacteriales bacterium. Classification (GTDB taxonomy): domain Bacteria; phylum Bacillota; class Clostridia; order Christensenellales; family Aristaeellaceae; genus Limiplasma. The sequence continues at coordinate 44,455 of URJB01000005.1, forward strand.
GCCGCGCTTTTTCAGTTCTTCCACAATGGCAGGCGCGTCGCCGCCGAAAATTTCTTCATCGCCGCCAAAGGCGAAATACACGTCGTTTTCCGGCACGAAGCCCTGCCCAATCAGCATTTCAGCGGCTTCCATCACGCCGTGCAGGGTTCCCTTGGTGTCCAGCGTGCCACGGCCCCAAAGCTCCCCGTCCTTCACCACCGCGCCGAAGGGCGGCTCCTGCCATTCGTTTTCGTTCACCGGCACCACGTCATAGTGCGCCATCAGTACGGAAGGCTTCGCACTGCTCTTGCCCTTCCAGTGGTACAGCATTCCCCGCCGGCCCAGTATTTCCCGGGGGCAGGTCTTTGTCACCGCCGGATAGGCTTCGGCCAGCAGTTTCTGAAAATCAGCAAACGTCTGCGGGTCTTCCAGCCTTTCATCCGGGTAGCTGACCGTTTTCAGCCGAATCATATCCTGAAAGCGTTCCAACGCCCGCTTTTCATCTACCGGGAAATTCTCCGCTTCCGTCTTTTCCATGGGATAGGGCTTGAATTGCAGGGCCCGAACCACGATCACTGCCAGCCAGAGCACCAGCAGCCCCAGAAGGAGCCATACCAGTGTCATTTGTTTCCACTCTCCTTTTCCGTTCCGATCATGCCTTTCCGATACAGAAGCCGCGCCGCGCCGATGGCGATCAGCGCGCCCACGGGCACCAGTACGCTGACGCTGCTGCTCAGGCTGGGCACCAGCAGGAACAGCACCACCATGAACAGCATGGGAGCCGCCGCGATCTTCGGGTTCTTGGATACGAACACCACGCCCAGCGCGCCGAACAGGGACGGCAAAATGTTGTCAAAGGCGGGCTTCAGCACCGGGGATTCCAGCACCGGCTCCAGCAGCCGCAGACCGAACACGCCGATGGCGATCACCACCACCGTCACAATAGAGCTGGACGCAATGGCGATGGTAGAGATCACCTCGCCCTCCTCCGTCCCGGCCTTGACCTTGGCCGCCTGCATGGCGTTCAGGGCACAGGGCACTTTCAGGTTGGTCAGGTTGCCCGTCACGAAGCCCAGATAGGTTCCGCCGGTGCCCAGCATGGGCACGTAGGTCAGCACCTCGATAATGCCCACCAGCCAGTACATGGGCGCTACGCCCAGCAGGGCCTTCAGCACCGCCGTCAGCGGCGGCCACGCATTGTAATACACGCAGATGGCCAGTGGAACGGCCAGCATCATCATAAGAAGCAGCGCCGTCCAGACGCGCCCGTAGGTATATTGTTTCTCTTCATAGGGAGACAGCTGCTTGTCCATTCTCTTTCCCTCCCTCTTAAGCCATCAGCGCCGTAATGGGAATGCTCAGCGCCATCGCGCCCAACATGCACAGGGGCAGGGCGTACTGCTCCAGCCACGTCCATTTCAGCACCCGGATCAGAATGCCGCACACGCCCATCAGCAGCGCCGAGACCAGCGCCACCACGATGGGGATAAAGCCCGGCACGCCGTCCCGCACATTGGCGAACAGAAGCCCCAGAAACGCGGAGATCATCCCCAGAAACAGCGCGTCCATCAAGATCCCGCGCCACTTTTCATCCTTGCCGCCCAGGCTGTTCATGCCCTTCTGCAGCTTTTTCAGTCCGAACAGGATCAGGACGATGCCCGCAATAATGCCCAGCGTCATCGTCCACGCGATCACTGCGAAGGTCTGGGCGCTGGTAATGGTTTCCGTCACCCCGGCACCGACGGCGTTGGCGGCGATGGTGGCTGCGGGCAGTTCGTAGGTCACAGCGCCCAGAATACTCAGCCGCAGCCACGGGAAGGGCAGGCCGAGAAAACGATTCAGCGTCAGTACGCCGATCAGGATGGACACGGCCGGTGCCAGCGAGAACAATCCGCTGGACAGGATCGTCTTGCGAATAGTCCCCTTGGACAGTTTCAGCTCCCGGGCGCGCCGCACGGCCTTCACTAGAAAGAAGACCGATTCCGCCAGCACCGCAGCGATCACGATGCCGGACAGCCAGAACAGAAACGGGTCATTAACGGAGAACGGCATATTCTCCCACCTCCCAGGATAAGTTCAGGATCAATACTTCCGCATTGTAGCATTCCTGCAAATCCGCGTCAATGGCGGGTTTCAGCGTTCAATGGTGTCGTCCTCGAAGCATTCCCGCATCAGCCCGGAGCGGCCCATCACTCTCCCCTGTCCTTCCAGGTGGGACGCGTCGCCCAGCCCGCAGCAGCGGAAGATGATCTTTCCCTTGGTCCTTTCCTCCGTTACCAGCGTCGTCACCGAAGCGGTGGGCATAAAGAACGCCTGCCACAGCACCGCCGGAGAGATCATCATCAGATGGGACAGAATCGCCATGCTGATGCCGAAATGGCAGAACAGGGCGATGGTTTTGTGATTGTTTTCGCCTGTATACAGGTTTCCCTGACGAATCAGCCCGTAGCGGGCCAACAGCTCGTCCACCCCGACGGCAGTCTCGTCGTAGACCTCCGCCACATCGCCGGTGCGAAGGAGCCCATCCTCCCGCCACTGGGTGGGATGCAGCAGCTTCTCCTGCGCCGTCCAGTACTGGGGCATCAGGTTCCACGGACAGCGGCGCTTGCCGGTGTACGGCTCGTCGAACCCGCCCCAGAACTCCCTCAACCACGGCAGTGTCTCTCCGGTGCGCCCCAGCGCTTTCAGCGTGACGCCGGCGGTGTCCTGCGCCCGTCCCAGCGGCGAAAGATAAAAGTCGTCAATAGCGGCCGACTGCAGCCGCCGGGCCAGCAGTTCCGCCTCCACCCAGCCCTGCTCCGTCAGCGTGTCGTGCTTATAATCGGGGTCTCCGTGCCGGATCAGCAAAATTTTCATTGTTCTTTCCCCTTTCCGCTACCTTGCATTTTTACCATTATATCACATTTTTCCCGCGCCACCAACTTTTTTCGCCCATGGAAAAACCCTCCTGCGAACTTTTCCATCCGCAGGAGGGTCTCTTTCCTGATTTCTTTTCCGTCAGGCGTCGATGGAATCGTGGAACTGCATCGGCACCTTCCGTCCATACACCCGCATGGAGCGCATGGCCATGCCCGGCAGGCTCTTCAGGATGCGCACCCGGAAGGCGTAGCCCCGCATCTTGCCCAGCGGGATGATCCGCTTGTGGCCGATGCTCTGTCCCTGAGCCAGCGGCACCCAGCGATCCAGTCCGTCCTTGGTGCACCAGTAGGCGGGCCAGCGGGTTTCCACCACCCACTCCAGCACGTGCTGGCCTTCGGTCTGGTCCTCCATCAGCTCGATATATTCCGCGTCCACCGGGCCGTCGAACCAGACCTCCATCCGTTCGCCGTCCAGCAGCGTTTCCGTCATGCCCGCGTGAACGCCCAGCTCCCGGTTCACCAGCTCGCCCAGGCTGCGGAAGGAGTCCACCTGATCCTCACTGATCAGGCCGTCCGTGTCCGGGACGCAGCCGATAAGCAGGTTGGCGTTCCGGCCCACGCTGGTCAGGTACCGCTGGAACAGATATTCGCCGCTGTAGGTTTTGTCCGCGTCCATGGCATGATACATCCAGCCGCCCTTATAGGCGTACATCACGTCCCGCACCGGCATATCCACCTCCACGGGGGCCCAGACCGGATCCATGGGGTCGCCGGGAGAGTCGGGGGTCACGTTGTCCCGCTCCGGCTCCGTCTGATAGTGGGCGCAGGACCAGCACTCCGGCACGGCCACGCCCTGTTCGCTGCCGCTCCACCGCAGCACGTTCGTGATGCCCGGGCAGCCGCCGAAGCAGATCAGGTTGGGGGCGATTCGCTTCAGCAGGCCGGGAATATCCGGGCCGCCCTTTTCGGGCCGGAGAATGCCGCCGTCAAACCAGATCTCAAACAGGGGGCCGTAGCCCGTGATCAGCTCCTCCAGCTGCCGCAGCAGCAGGTCGTTCAGTTTTTCCCGATCCAGCGTCCCGTCCTCCCGGGTGCAAAGGTCGCTCAGATAGCGTCCGCCCAGACTGTAATACAGGCCCGGCTTGATGCCGTACTTATGGCAGGACTGCACAAATTCCCCCACTACGTCCCGGGGAACGGCGGAATTGCCCACATGATAATCATGCACCTTGGTGGGCCAGAGGCAGAAGCCCGTTCCGTGCTTGGCCGTCAGCAGAGCGTACCGCGCCCCTGCGGCTTTGGCCGTGCGCAGCCATTGATCCGTGTCCAGCTTTTTGGGATTCCAGCACTGGATATCCGGGATGGGGTCGCCGAATTTCCATTCCGGTGCAAAGACCTCCATATCAAAATGGAAAAAGACCCCCAGTTCGCTCTCGTGCCATTCCAGCATTTCCGCCGTCGGTTTTGCCAGCGTCATCGTGTTTGTCCTCCTGTTTGCATTGGGATTCAGCTTCTCTTCTTCTAAAAATAGAAAGAAGCCCAGCCGAAAAAGTTCCGGCTAGGCATTCGATACGGATCGTCAATTTCCCTGTTTGGTGTTCAGCACTTCCTGCCAGAGAGTGTTGTACACCGTCAGCCAGGTCGCGTCCAGATCGTTGAAATATTCGCAGTTGGCTACAGTCTCGTCGGAGGGGTTCATGACGGGATTGGAAGCGTAGTCCTCGCCCATCAGCTCGATGGCCGCGTCGTTGGGGCAGCAGTAGCCGATGGCTTCGCAGTTGCGCACGGCCACTTCAGGGCTGCACAGATAGTTGATGAACTTTTCGGCGTTCTCCTTGTTCTTGGCCGCCGCAGGGATCACTGCGCAGTCCACCCACACGTTGCTGCCCTCGTCCGGCACGGAGTAGGCCAGCTTGTCGTTGAGCTCGATGGCGTATTCCGCATCGCCGGAGTAGACCACCGCCAGCGCAGCCTCCCCGGCCACCATCTTATCCTTGAACTCGTCCAGACCGTAGGCCTTCACCATGCCGGACTGCTTCTGCTGGATCAGCAGGTCGGCGGCGGCGCGCAGCTGGGTGTAGTCGGCGGAGTTCATGCTGTAGCCCTGCAGCTTCAGCGCAAGGCCCATGGCGTCGCGGATGCTGTTCATCATCAGCACCTGTCCCTTGTACTTCTCGTTCCAGAGCACGTTCCAGGTCTTTACGTCCTCCGCGTCCACCATCTCGGTGTTGTACAGGATGCCGAGGGTGCCCCACTGATAGGGCACGGAATGGGCGTTGCCCTCGTCGTAGCTGGGGTTTTTCAGGCTTTCCTTGATGTTCTGGAAATTGGGAATGTTGTCATAGTTGATCTCGGCCAAAAGGCCCTTGTTGGCCAGACGCTCCACGCAGTATTCGGACGGGAACACCACGTCGAAAGCGCCAGGATTGGCTTCCACCTGCACCAGCATGTCCTCGTTGGTGGTAAAGCGCATGTAGTTGACGTGAATGCCGGTTTCGGCTTCGAAGTCCTGCAGCACGGACTCGTCGATATAGTCTTCCCAGTTGAACACGTTCACCACTTCCTGCGCCAGAGCACAGGCGGGAAGCAGCAGGGCGATACAGAGCAGAAAGGCAACCATTTTTTTCATGTGGGATTCCTCCTATCATATTTTTTGACAGGGCAATCTCTGTCTAAGGAAAAGCCGTCCGGCCCTTCCTAAGCCATTGGGCGCGCCGCGCCCGGGGAGTTTTATGCCTTGGTCTCAGCGGTCCTGCGGTTGACGATCAACAGCAGAATCAGCAAAACCACGAACATCAGGGAGGAAAGGGCATAGTACACGGGGCTGATGCCCAGCTTGGTGGCCGAATAGATCAGCGTAGACAGATTCTGCACCAGCGGGCTGGTGGTGAAATAGCTGATGGTGAAATCGTCCAGCGACAGGGTGAAGGCCAGCAGCGCGCCGGTGACGATGCCCTGACGGCACTCGGGCACGATGACGTGGGTCAGCGCGTAGCCGGGCGTAGCGCCCAGATCCAGCGCCGCCTCGTAGGTGTGCTTGTTCATCTGCTTAAGCTTCGGCATGACGGACAGCACCACATAGGGCACGTCGAAGGTGATATGGGCCAGCACCATGGTGATGTAGCCCCGGTCCACCTTGGCAAAGATGAACAGCAGCATCAGTGAGATACCGGTCACGATGTCCGGCATGGTGTTGGGCAAATTGGTGATGGTCATCATGATGGCCTGAGGCCGCTTCTTCATGCTGTAGATGCCGATGGCGGCCAGTGTGCCCAGCACCGTGGCGATCACCGTGGCGATCACCGCGATAGACACCGTCACCCACAGGGCGTTCATAATGGAGGCATTCTGGAACAGCTCGCCGTACCAGCGGAAGGAAAAGCCCTCCCACTTGGCCCGGCTCTTGCCCGCGTTGAAGGACTGGCAGATCAGCACCACGATGGGCACGTACAGGAACACCAGAATGATCCCCAGGTAAAACTTCTTGAAAAAGTTCTTCATGCGATGCCGCCTCCTTCCCCGTTAGGATCCGCCTTGCGCAGGATGGACAGGGAGATCAGGATCAGCACCATCATGATCAGGGAAAGGGCGCTGCCCAGATTCCAGTCGCCGGCGGTCAGGAACGTGGTCTCGATCAGGTCGCCGAACATCTGGGTGGAGCCGCCGCCCAGCACCCGGGGAATGAAGAACGTGGTCACCGAGGGCATGAACACCATCGTGATCCCGCTGATCACGCCGGGGATGCTCAGCGGCATGGTCACCTTCAGCAGGGTCTTGGCTTCGTTGCAGCCCAGATCCATGGCGGCCTCGCCCAGCTTGGGGTCCATCTTGCTCAAGCTGGTGTAGATGGGGAATACCATGAAGGGCAGGAAGTTGTACACCATGCCCAGCAGCACCGCCCCCTGATTGTACATCAGCTGCACCCTGCCCACGCCGATCCATTCCAGAAAGGCGTTGATCAGGCCGTTATCCTCCAAAAGGCTCATCCACGCGATGGTGCGCAGCAGGAAGTTCATCCACATGGGGATGATGAACAGCACCACCAGCGTGGAGCCCAGCTTCATGTGCCGGTCGGCCATGAACAGTGCCGCCGGGTAGCCCAGCAGCAGGGAAAAGGCCGTGCACAGGAACGCCATCCATAGGGAATAGACCAGCGTGTCCACATTGACGGAGCCCCGGGGAATGGTGGCGGCCACCTCGTCCCCGGCCACGGCCCGCATGTTTTCCCGCATGATGTGGTTGCTGTCCCAGAACGCCCGGAAGTTATCCAGCGTCAGCTGGCCGCTGCCGTCGGTCAGAGCGTAATAGGCGATCAGCACGCAGGGAAGCAGCGTAAACAGGATCATCCACAGAATATAGGGCGAAGCGAACAGCGAACGCTTCACGCCGTGATTCCGCTTCACGCTCAGGGTCAGAAGCCCCAGAAACAGCATCAGCCCCGCGCCCATCAGCGCGTAGGCCCACCAGGGCAGCGATACGTTATACATCCGCGATCGCCTCCTCATCCACCGGCGGCTCCGGCATGGGATGCATGATATGAATGTTGTAGGGCACGATGGTCAGGCCCACCCGGGAGCCCTGGGGCTGCATGATGGTGGAGTGGACCTTGAACACCGTTTCGCCGGTGTCGATCATCATTTCGTAGTGAACGCCCTTGAACAGCACGCTCTGCACCACGCCGGTCAGCTGGCCGATGTCCTCGCCCACGATCATGATGTCCTCCGGGCGGATGACCACGTCCACCGGCGCGTTTTCGCCGAAGCCGGAATCCACGCAGGGGAAGTCGAAGCCGCAGAAGTTCACCAGCTCGTCCTCGATCATGGTGCCCCGCAGGATGTTGCTCTCGCCGATGAAGTTGGCCACGAAAGCGTTGGCCGGCTCGTCATACACGCTCTTGGGGTCGCCGATCTGCAGGATGTGGCCGTCCTGCATGACCACGATGGTGTCGCTCATGGTCAGGGCTTCTTCCTGATCGTGGGTCACGTAGATAAAGGTGATGCCCAGCTGCTGCTGCATGCTCTTCAGCTCCAGCTGCATCTCCTTGCGCAGCTTCAAGTCCAGTGCGCCCAGCGGCTCGTCCAGAAGCAGCACCTCCGGCTCGTTCACCAGCGCCCGGGCAATGGCGATGCGCTGCTGCTGGCCGCCGGAGAGCTGATCCACGCCCCGCTTGCCGTATCCCTTCAGGTTGACCAGCTCCAGCATCCGGTCCACCTTCACGTCGATCTCCTTGCGACCCATTTTCTTGATCTTCAGGCCGAAGGCGATGTTGTCCCGCACGTTCAGGTGGGGAAACAGCGCGTATTTCTGGAACACGGTGTTCACCCGGCGCTTATAGGGCGGCACGGCGGTGATGTCCTTGCCCTCAAAAAACACGGTGCCCGTGGTGGGGTATTCAAACCCGCCGATGATCCGCAGGGTGGTGGTCTTGCCGCAGCCGGAAGGGCCCAGCAGCGTCAGGAACTCCTTTTTGCGGATGTAAAGGTCGATATCGCTCAAAACGGTGGTTCCGTCGAACTCCTTGGATACGTTTTTCAGTTCAATGAGGTGTTCCTGTTCCATCATGACGGTACAGCTCCTTTAGCAGGCTCAAGCTCTCAAAAGCTCGGCGGAGTAGAGATCCAAAGAATGACGGCGGGGTGAGCGCCGGTGTTTTCCAGATAATGGGTCGTGTTGGGGTGCAGGCAGAAGCTGAAGCCCTTCCGCACCCGGTAGGTGCGTTTGCCCGCCACCAGATTTACCTGACCGTGAAGCACATAGCCGAACTCCTCGCTTTCCAGCGGCGGCAGTTCATTGCTTCGGGCCCCCGGCTGCAGTTCCAGCAGGATGGGTTCCATGCTGTTGCGCTGAGCGTCGGGCACCAGCCAGGTAATCTTCTTATCGTCCTCTTCCTTTTCGAACATGTCCTGCGGGGCGTAGACCACTTTTTCCGCCGAATCGTCGGAGAAAAACTCCTTCAGGCTGGAACCGAGGCATTCCAGCATGTCCGTCAGGGTGGCGATGGACGGCGAGGCCAGATCCCGTTCCACCTGCGAAATAAAGCCCTTGCTCAGCTCGCAGCGGTCGGCCAGTTCTTCCTGCGTCAGGTTGCGCTGGATCCGCAGTTCCTTCAGCTTCTCCCCAATGTTCACCGAGGCTCATCTCTTTCCGATGGGTGTTGTTTTCGTCCGTGAGTTTAGAAATAGTAAACTCGCAAAACAGTATGTATTTAATCACAAAGCAGGGGGGATGTCAATAGAATTTGTCGTTTTTTGCGCGGAAAATTCGAAGGCTCAAACACGCAAAAACCGTCCTGCCTTCAGCCGTGTTTCGGCCCGGACAGGACGGTTTTTTGTTTCTACCTATTAGATTACATCACGCCGCGGAAGCCCTTGCCGATGATCTCCGTGGTGTTCGTGATGAGGATAAAGCAGGAAGGATCCACGCTCTTGGCGTACAGGCGCAGCTTGATGGCCTGCGCCCGGTTCACCACCGTCAGGATGACGGTCTTGTTCTCGTGGGTGTACGCGCCCTCGCCCTGCATGTCCGTCGCGCCCCGGTGCAGATCCTTCACAATAAAGTCGATGATCTGCTCCGGCTTGCTGGTGATGATCTGGAAGCACTTATGCACGGCGATGTTTTCCAGCACCATGTCCACGATGACGGATTTCAGCGCCAGTCCCAGCAGGCTGAACATCCCCGTTTCGATGCCGAAGGCAATGCCGGACACCACCGTAATGGTAAAGTCCACAAACAGCAGGCACTGGCCAATGTTGATGTTGGTCTTGCTCTTGAGGATCATGGCCACGATGTCCGTGCCGCCGCTGGAAGCCTGCATATTGAACATGATGGCGCTGCCGATGGCGGGGAAGGTGACGGCGAAGATCAGCTCCAGCAGGGGCTGATTGGTCAGAGGCGCGTCCATGGGGCAAATGTACTCCAGCCCCCAGATCACGCAGGACATCAGCAGGCTCACATAGGCGGTGCGGAAGCCGAAGGAGCGTCCGAATACCAGAAAGCCCAGCAGCAGCAGGCTCTGGTTGATGATGAACACAAACGCGCCCGCCGACAGGTTCGGGGCGTAATGGCCCAGAATGATGGAAATACCGCTGACGCCGCCGGTGGAGAAATGATTGGGGAATTTGAAGAAATAAATCCCTACGCACATCAGCAATGTGGCCAGCGTCAGCATGGTATAGTCCCGCACGATCTGAGCAGGCGTTTGTTTTTCCTTCTGCATCTTTTCGTTCTCTCCTTACGTTTTCCGGGCGGTTACAGGCTGAATTCCACGCGCACGGCGCGGCCCACGAAGTTCAGTTCCGGCAGGGCGCAGCTCTCGCCTGCGTATTCCCGGTCGTAGCTCTGCAGAAGCACGTTCATCGCGTCCAGCTTCTTCACCTTGCGCAGGAAGCGGTGGCCGTCCTTTTCCACCAGCATGATGGCCCCGTCAATGGGGCTGCCGGCGGGCACGATCAGGCAAAGATCCTCCCGCATGATGCGGAAGCCCCGCATGGTATCATCGGGAGCCTGAAAATAGAAGACCTTTTCAGGCGCAGAACCCTCGATGCGGCCATCCATAATGGGCAGCAGCCGGTGATCCACTTCCTTCATGACGGCGTTGTACACCGGCACCCGCTTCAGCACGCTGCTGAGCGCGTCCAGCCACACGCCGCCGGTGATGTTCTTGCTTTCTTCCTCGCTTTGGGAGCTGTAGACCTTCTCCGCCTCCCGGGCGCGGGGCGCAGGCTTCGGCGCGGCTTTGGGCGCGGCGGTCTGCAAATCGACGGTGGCGGCGATGTCGTCCAGGCTGAACCCGGCCTCGTTCTGCTCGGTCAGCCCCATTTTCTTCAAAATGCGGCGGGCCTGATCGTCCGCGATGATGCGGGTGCCCGCCTCCACATCCTTCAAATAGCCCTCGCTCACGCCGCCCAGCTTGGCCACCTGCTTCAGTGTCATGTTCCGGCGCAGACGCTCGGTATGCAGCAAATCTCCCAAACGGCTCATAGAGATGATCCTCCCATAAAAAACAGAATAAAAACAAAAGCCTTTTGGAGTATACCACATCCCTGCGGCGAATGGACAGGGAAAAAATGAAAAATTGCTCTCTTTTTCAGGTCATTCTTCGGGCGCTTCGTCAAAAAATCACAAAATATTAGCGTGAGGACTTTTTACAAACAGAAAAATGTGATATACTACACCTGTATGTGTCCACATTACACATTATGTTGGAACAGGAGGAACCAATTCGATGCAATACTCCAAGGAAGTTGAAGAAATGGTATGCGTCGCCAAGGGCCCGAACCACGGCCCCGCGCCCATTCCCGAAGAAGGCAAGTGGGTGCAGGCGAAGGAGATCAAGGACATCTCCGGCCTGACCCACGGTATCGGCTGGTGCGCCCCTCAGCAGGGCGCCTGCAAACTGACCCTGAACGTCAAGAACGGCGTCATTGAAGAAGCGCTGGTGGAGACCATCGGCTGCTCCGGTATGACCCATTCCGCCGCTATGGCCAGTGAAATTCTGCCCGGCAAAACCATTCTGGAAGCGCTGAACACCGACCTGGTGTGCGACGCTATCAACACCGCCATGCGCGAGCTGTTCCTGCAGATCGTCTACGGCCGCACTCAGTCCGCCTTCTCCGACGACGGTCTGGTCATCGGCGCGGGTCTGGAAGACCTGGGCAAGGGCCTGCGCAGTCAGGTCGGCACCATGTACGGCACCAAGCTGAAGGGCACCCGTTATCTGGAAATGGCCGAAGGCTATGTGCTCAAGCTGGCGCTGGACAAGGACGATCAGGTCTGCGGCTACCAGTTCCTGTCTCTGGGCAAGATGATGGACGCCATCAAGAAGGGCATGTCCCCCAACGAAGCCTACGAGAAGAACATCGGCACCTACGGCCGGTTCAAGGCGGAAGACGGCGCGGTCAAGTGGATCGACCCGCGCAAGCAGTAATAGGAGGTGTGCAGAAATGGCTTTGTTTGAAGGTTTTGAACGTCGCATGCCTCAGCTCCAGCCTGTGCTTGAAAAGTATGGCTTCAAGGATTTTGATGAGCTGAAGGCTTTCAACAATTCCAAGGGCGTTGACGCCTACAAGATCGTGGAGGGCATCCAGCCCATCGCTTTCGAAAACGCCAAGTGGGCTTATGAACTGGGCGCGGCCATCGCGCTGAAGAAGGATGTCAAGACCGCCGCCGAGGCTGCCAAGTGCATCGGCGAAGGCCTGCAGGCTTTCTGCATCCCCGGCTCCGTCGCCGACCAGCGTCAGGTGGGTCTGGGCCACGGCAATCTGGGCGCCATGCTGCTGGACGAGAAGACCGAGTGCTTCGCGTTCCTGGCCGGCCACGAGTCCTTTGCCGCTGCGGAAGGCGCCATCGGCATCGCCCGCAACGCCAACAAGGTCCGCAAGACTCCCCTGCGCGTCATCCTGAACGGTCTGGGCAAGGACGCCGCCATGATTATCAGCCGCATCAACGGCTTCACCTATGTGCAGACCAAGTACGACTACCTGTCTGCCGACGTGAAGGAAGACCACGCTCTGACCATCGTCAACGAGACCAAGTACTCCGACGGTGAGCGCTCCAAGGTTCGCTGCTACGGCGCGGACGACGTGCGCGAGGGCGTTGCCATCATGTGGCACGAGGGCGTGGACGTTTCCATCACCGGCAACTCCACCAACCCCACCCGCTTCCAGCACCCCGTGGCGGGCACCTACAAGAAGGAATGCTGGGAAGCCGGCAAGCAGTACTTCTCCGTGGCTTCCGGCGGCGGCACCGGCCGTACCCTGCATCCCGACAACATGGCCGCCGGCCCCGCCTCTTACGGCATGACCGACACCATGGGCCGTATGCACTCTGACGCTCAGTTCGCCGGTTCTTCCTCCGTTCCCGCTCACGTGGAAATGATGGGCCTGATCGGCATGGGCAACAACCCCATGGTCGGCGCGACCGTGGCTGTGGCCGTGGCTGTAGAGGAAGCACAGAAGTAATTTCTTCGTGTATTTTTCACAAAAATGTGGTCACTTAAGCGCCGTAAATTGTGAAAAATGACGAGTGATTTTTGTTCACTCGTACACTACTCGTACATTACTCGTACACCTCTACTCGTACACCAAAAACGACTCCCTCGTGGCTTACGCTGCGAGGGAGTTTTTGTTTTACCATTTATCTTATTTTGCAGATTTCGTCCATCAGCCAGGTGGGATCGCGGCAGGTGTAGACCTTCTCGGTGATGTCCGTAATCTGGTGGCCCACCATGTACTTGATGGCGTATTCGTCAACATTGTACTTCTTGGCCATGGTGTGCTTTTACCAGTAAAATTCGCCCCACCCGATCAAGTCCAGCCCGTACAGCGTACCAATCCCGTTCAGGCGCACATAAGCCATGCCGTCCATGGGAATAATGCCCTCCTTGTCGATGGTCGTCAGCAGGTTTCCGTTCGCGTCAAACACATCGACCGTGGTCAGGCAATCGACCTTCAGCTGCGCGGCTGAAACGTCCTTCCCCTTGTAGTCGCGCAGGTAGAGCATCGCCTGAGACAAGTCCACATACAGATCGGAATAACGCACGGAGCGTCCGGACAGCCGCGCAACGTTTTCAAGGCGATTAAAAGTCGGATACAGCGTCACCTGCTGAACGCCCCGCAGATCAATCGGCGCGTCCATATCCCCGTAGTCGAACAGGGCGCTGTTCTCCTTCAGCCATGGATAAAATCCGTCCAATACATCCTCGCCATAGCTGGCCTTCAGGGCGCTGACTTCCCTTTCGACCCGCTTCCCCTTTGTGGCTTGATCCAGTGCCGTCATCCATGCCGTGTCGTTTCCATACACCCGATCCAGATAGGCCATAAAACGCAATCCTTCGCTGTAGCCCGGATTGCCGGAATAGGGATAGGGTTCTTTCATCCAGTGAGACAGTTCCTCCGTATACAGTGTTTCTTCGTCTTCCAGTGCAACGTTATAGAGGATCTGTTGGGACGGGCCGACCGCATAGGCCAGCGCCGGGTCGTTTTCTTCCAGCCACTTTGCCGTTTGATAGGAGGTATATTCCGCAAAGCCTTCCGCCATCAGCCGGCTTTCCCAATCCTCCGAAGCCTCGTGATAAAAGTAATTCAGGGTATGGCTCATTTCATGTAAAATGGCATAGCTGCCATTAGCCAGAAGATCCGCTGGGTAAAGGTCGATCTGGTTCTGATACGCAACGGGGACGTAGAATTCCCCCTCCTCCGACGTTTCGTTTGCGCGGCACCGCACCTCGATCTTCCGCGCATAGGCTCCGTCTTCAAAGCGAATGCCGCTGACCGTCTCCATGGCGCGGTATATCCCTTCCCACCGTTCCATCAGGTCGCCCGGCACGTACACGCCCGCGTCGATCGACACATGGAAGTGTTCGCTGAAAAGCTCGATCGGCTCGCTGGTGATGGTTCCCTGGGGAAACGTCACAGCCTGTTCCGCAAAGGCCGGTATCACCATGCACAGCAGGAGGAGCGCCGTTAGAAAGATCGCCGTTTTTTTCTTCATTTTCATTTTCCTTTCAACGTCTATTTGTGGAAGGCCGTCTTTTTATGTCGTTTTCGGTCGATTTACCAGCAGTATAATGCCGCGTTCTTTTCCTGTCAAGGCCTTTCCATGGGCGCACTTTCCTTAGCTCCCCTGCCGTTCGCGCTGTGCGGGCGTTTTCCCCTATTTTCTTTTCGCCATCCGAAGCAGGGAAGCCCCGTCCGCCAGATTGACCGTCAAAAATTTACCGCCGTAGAACGCCGCCCAGTTGTTGAACACGCAGGGCAGCTTCTTCGCCGCCTGCAAGCTGTCCACATAACGCAGGGTCAGCGGCTCCCCCGCTTCCTCGCAATATTTCCGCAGCTTTTCAATGGTCTGCGGGATAAACGGACACTGATCGTCGTAGTAGACCGTCAGCTCCCGTTCTTCAATTTCCATTTTAAATACGTTGGGCGCGAACCGGGGATAGGTTCCGTCAAAGGAAAGAGCCAGCAGTTCGTAACCGTTTGAGGTAGTGTCCACCGTTTCAAAGCCGAAATGCCGGAAAAACGACTGATCGGTCAGCCATGCCTTCTGCTTGGCCGCCCCCAGCATACACACGCCGGCTCTTCCTTGGGCCCGCGCGTCCGCCAGACAGGATTCCAGCAGCGCCTTGCCGTAACCCTTGCCCCGGTTCTCCCCCTCCGTCCACAGGCAATAAATATAGAGGTAATTTTCCCCCAAAATGGGCACCCACGCCTTTTCCAACGGCGCATATTCCATGAACACCGTCGCCCGGCCTTCCAGCTTTCGAAAGACGTGCCCTTCCTTCAGCCGTTCCGCCAGCCATTGCCGCTTGGCTTCCACACCGGGATGAGCTTTTTTCATGCGGACAATGCAGCACAGCGTTTCATCCGCCAGATTTTCCGGGGTCAGATCAACAAACATACGAAATCCTCCCAAAGAACCCTTTGGGAGGATTATAGCACAACAGTTGTTATTCAACAAGAGAGATCCGGCATCAGGGTCATGCGGAGCGTGGTGCAGCCGTAGGGCTGCAGCCGCACCGTTTCCGTCCCAATAGGTTCCGGACTTTCCGGCTTTTCCGCGCATACGCCGGGCTGACCGGGACAGGTGCCCCATGCGATTCGGTTCATCCGGGTCTCCAGCTGCAGCGGCGGCTGTTCCCGGGAAAAGGGCTGATCTCCCAGCGGATTTTCCACCAGTTGGAAGTCTTTTTCCGCAAAGGCGTAACCCCAGTCCTGTTCCGACAGGATGATCCAGTCGCAGTACGGTGCTTTGCGGGTGACGCCGTGGCTTTCATATTCCCACAGGTAACTCTTCGCCGCCAGCGGCAGGGCAAATACCAGCGATCCCCGTTCCACACAGGCCATTCCGTTTTCGTCGGGAACCAGCCTCGCGGCAAAATGCAGCTTTACTTCCACGCTGTCGCCGTCCTGCCAGAGCCGTTCCGTCCGCCAGATTTCCCCCGGCTGAACGGGCTGCCCGTCCGCTTCGGCACTTTCAGCGAAGGCCGGGACGCGAACGGCCAGTTCGAAACGGACGGGACGTTCGCAGTGAACGCTATACCGCAGACTGTCCCGGAAGGGATATTCCGTTTCCAGCGTGACCCGCGCCTTTTCGCCGCCGCGTTCCAGCTGAACAGAGGAAGGAACCAGCACTGCCGACAGGAGTCCCTTTTCTGTTTCCATGAAGGCGGACAGTGCCAGCTTGGGCCAGCCCTGCGAAAAATTCGCGGTACAGCAGCCATAATTCGGTTCCAACCCAAAGAGATTGGACTGACTGCCGTTGGTGCCAAATATGGGCGTTCCCTGCTGAATGGAGCAGGAGACCTGATTCAGCTGCTGGTCGTACTGATGAGACCACATATCCGCCGAGATCGTAGCGGGCAGGGAATTGAACGCCAGCCGCTCCAGCAGATCGAGCCAAAAGGGCTCGCCGGTGATGGAGGCCAGCAGCTCGCAGGAATACATTTCCTCCACCACGGCGCAAAGCTCGGTGCCGCGGATGGGGCTTTTCCCCGCCAGACATTCGTCGCCCTGAATGTGTCCCATGGGCGTTCCGTGGTACTTTCGCAGCTGCTCGTACATTTTTCGGGCGAACGCACCGGGTTCCTGCCCGGAAAGGCCGGAGAATACGGCTTCGCTTTTCAGCGCCATCATCAGGTTGACGATGTGAGTCTGCTGCCGCCACACGCCCCGGGGGTCTGGCTGCTGATCCTTCCAGCAGGCGAACACTCGCTCGTAGGACAGGCCCTGCGACGCGATCGTCACGGCCAGCTCGATCATCCATGGTTCGGGCCGTTGCTCGTACAGCCATTGCAGGGGGATCAGGGCTTCAAACCAGCGGCTTTGGCCCCAGTTGAACAGGGTGCAGTGGGTCAGATGGCCTTCCAGATTTTTCATGGCCCGATAAACGGTCTCCGCCGCCCTGCTATCTCCGCTGCATTGACCATAGACCATCAGTGCTTTGCAAATGATGAACACCGCCCACACGTCATAGGCTGCGCGTTCCTCTTGGGTGCAGGGGCAGAGCCAGCCGTCTTCCTGCTGCGCGTCCATAATCGCCTCCACGTATTTCTTCGCCCGGGCGATCAGCGCTTCGTCCCGCAGAAGATAGGCCAACGGCACGAAGCCGTCCAGCCAGTAGGGAACCCGCTCCCAGCCCTCGGCCTTCCCGCCGATCCACGCGGAATCCCGAATATCGGGCCAAATTTCATCCAGATGGCCGGACAGTCCCTCCGCCTGAATTTCCAGCTGACGCTTCAGCCAGCCTTCCGGGCGGAGATTTTCCGGCTTCACAAAACGGTATACCGACGAATAAATCTGTTCCATGGTTTTCGCCCCTCTTTCTGACCAGGATTGTACAGCAAAAAAGCGACGTTGACCATTCTCAATGCCGCCCATTTCCTTGCAAAAATTGAACAAATCGCTTATACTGTCCGTGAGGTGCGTCCCATGAGCGAATATCTGAGTTCTGAAAAGTTGCCCCAGTTTCTTTTTTCCCACGACCGTTCTTTTCAGCCCGGTGAAAAGCACGTCACCCGCGTCTGCCCGGAGGACGTGCTCCTGCTGATGTTTTCCGGCGTTCTTCGTTTTACGGAGGACGGCGTGCCGGTGGAGGTGCGCGGCGGCGAGTACTACATCCAGAAGCGCGGGCTTTCCCAGCAGGGGCAGGTGCCGTCCGACTGTCCCGTCTATTATTACGTGCATTTTTTGGGGCATTGGAGCAGCGAGGGCGGCATCCGCAAACGCGGCCCCCTTCCTGCGGAGGCGCAGACCCTCACCTGCCGTCTCACCGAGGCCGATCAGCTGGGTGCGCCGCTTTTGGAGCGCACCAGCCTGTTTTACCAGCTTCTCACCCTTTTGTGCCACAGCCGCCCTCAAACCCCTGCGGAACGGCTGGCGGAAAGCGCCCTGCAGCAGTTGCAGCATCATTTGAAGGACGGCGCGTCTCTCGCCCAAATCGCCGCCGAGCTGCACGTCAGCGAGAGCTATCTAATCCGCATTTTCCGCCGCCGGTATCAGACCACGCCCCACCGCTGCCTGACGCTTCTTCGTCTGGAACAGGCTCAGCGGCTGATGCGCTACTCCGACCTTTCGCTGGAGGCCATTTCGCTGGAATGCGGGTTCCGCAGCTACGCCAACTTCTACAAAGCCTTCTGCGCCGAAAAGGGCGAAAATCCCGCCGCCGTGCTGAAGCGGCTGCGATAAACCTTTTCCCGCAATCGTGCTGGGCCCTTCCCCTATTTTTCTCAACGAAAAAGGCCGCAGCCGTTTTCCGGCGCGGCCTTTCGGCGTTCTGCGCAGTTTATTCCTGCGCTTTCAGGAAATCCATGCAGATGCGGGCTTCTTCCAGTCCCGAGGGCTGGCAGGTCTCCGACTCCACGATCAGCCGGTCGCCCAGCTCCACGGCCTTACGGTAGACCGCCGCCGCAGGGGCTTCCCCCATGCCCAGCGGCCTTCCGCTGCCGTCCGCCAGTCCGTCCTTGATGTGGATGATGCGGACGCGTTCCTTCAGCCGCTCCATCATTTCCAGTGGATCGCGCCCGCCCACGAAGGCCCAGTAGGTGTCGATCTCCAAGTCCAGCCGGGTGCGTTCCTCCAGCTGCTCCCAAATGCAGGAGCCGTCGGCGTTGGGCTTAAACTCGTGAGCGTGATTGTGATAGCCCAGCCGAATGCCCTCGTCCGCCAGTCGCGCCTGCACCTTTTCTGTTTGGGCGACAAAATCGTCCAGCTTTTGCTGATCGTCCAGATCGGCCCACGGAAGGACGATCAGCCGATTGCCCAGCGTTTTATGATATCGAATGGTCTCTCCGATCACATCATCTGCCAGTTCCTGCATCCCCGTGTGGGTGGAGGAGACCTCCATGCCGCATTCCAGCAGCTTGTCCCGCACGGCTTCCGCCGAATAGCCGAAGAAACCGGCGAACTCCGCGTAGTGATACCCCAACGCCGCTACCTTTTCCAGCGTGCCCAGCAAGTCTTTTTCCGCCGCGTCCCGCACGGAATACATCTGCAATCCGTATTTCATGTTGGTTTTCCTTTCCGATTTTGCTCAATATTCCAGCTCGATCTCCGAACCGGTCAGTTTCTTATGCACCACGATCTTCTTGTCGATGCGCTCCCGAAGCTCGGGCATATGGGAGATCACGCCGATCATCCGATCGCCGTCCGCCAGCGAGGACAGCAGCGCCATGGCGTTGCGCAGGGCGTTTTCGTCCAGCGTGCCGAAGCCCTCGTCGATGAACATGGCTTCCAGCCGCACGCCGCCGCTCTCGCTCTGCACCACGTCGGACAGACCCAGCGCCAGCGACAGGGAAGCCAGAAAGCTCTCGCCGCCGGACAGGGTGGACACGTCCCGCCACTGGCCCGTGGCCCGATCCAGCACGTCCAGATCCAGCCCGGACTGACTGCGGCGATCCTTCGCTTCTTCCTTCAGCCGCAGCACGAACATACCGTCGGTCATCTGGGTCAGCCGCTTATTGGCCGCTGCCACCACCTGCTTGAAATAGTACTGTTGCACGTAGGTCTCGAAGGTGATCTTGACCTTCTGACTCAGCTGCCCGCTCATGGCCCGGTACAGGTCGTCCAGCACCGCCCATTCCTCGGCGTGGGCTTTCTTCTGCTCCGCCGCCCGGCGGATGGCCTTTCCCGCCTCCTGATGCAGCGTCAGCCGCCGGTCGCAGCCCCGGCTTCGTTCCTGTGCCTGCCGGTACTGCTCCGTCATGGCCTTCTGCTGCTGCAGCAGGGCTTCGATATCGGCCCGTGCGCTGTCCTTCAGCTGAGTTTCCCGCTCCTGAACCCGGTCGTTCAGCGATTTCTTTTTTTCTTCATAGCGGCGAATGGCCCCGTCCAGCCGTTCCGTTTCTTCCGCGGGCAGGCAGGCGGTGCGGTAAGCCGTTTCGTCCTCGAAGCCCTGCTGCGCCAGCCCTGCGGCAAACTCTCTGTCCAGCCGGTCGGCTTCCTTTTCCAGCTCGCCTGTCTTTTTCAGGCAGGCTTCCAGCAGGACGGCGGCCTTTTCCAGACGGCTCTGGCACTGGCTCCGCCGGGTTTCCGTCCGCTCCGCCGCTTCCCGAATTTTCCGGGCGGCTGCGTCCGCTTCGTTCATTCGCTGACGGACGCTCTGTTCCGTGTCCTCGTCGCCGATTCCTTCCTCCTGCAGGGTCTTTTGCAGGGTCTCCAATGCAGCCCGAGCTGCGGCGGTCTGGCTGGAAATTTTATGCAGCTGTTCTTCCAGCCGCTTGCGGCGGTCGTCCGCCGCCTGAAACTGCTCCTGTGTCGCCCCGCCTTCCTGCAGGACGGCGGGGGCGGGATGGTGGGTCGCGCCGCATACGGGGCAGGGCTCGCCCTCCCGGAGCTCCCGGGCCAACAATCCGCTCTGGCTGCGGTAGTAAGCCTGCCGCACGGCCAGATATTCCTGCTCGGCCCTGTTGCTGTCCTCCAAGGCCTTTGTCTGCAAACGGTCCAGCCGTGCCAGCTCCGCCGTGTCCTTCTGCCGCTTTTCCAGAAATTTCAGGCAGCTTTCCAGCCGTTTGACCAGCCGGACGTTTTCCTCCGCCAGCGGAAGCTGCTCCCGTGCCTGCTTCGCCGCCTGTTCCAGCGCGGGAAGGCTGGCTTCCTGCGCCTGTTTTTCCTGCGTCAGCCGGGCGGCCTGCGTCTTTTCCGCGTCCAGACTTTGCCGGTTCCGCTGGCGCAGCTGATCGGTCGGCCCCAGCAGTTGAGCACTGCGAGCCGCCGCCAGCGCGGCCTTTCGCTCCTCTACGGCGCTTTTTTTTTGCAGAAGACCGGCCAACTCCTGTTTCCACTGTTCCAGCTCGTCAAAGCGCTGGTTCCGATTGCGCCCGTCGGCGATGGCGGCGGTCAGGGCTTTCAGCTGACCGTCCAGCGTGTCGCACTGGCCGTCCGCTTCTTTTTTCAGACTGGTTTCATAGGCGTACAGCCCCCGCAGCGCCTCCAACAGCTGATCGGCGTACTTTGCGTCCGTCTGGTACTGTTTCAGCCTTTCCCGGTCGGGAAATTCCGGCTCGGGGCTGATCTTTCCCGCTTCGGTCACGATGCGCAGATCCAGTTCCCTTTGCATCTGCGCGGCAGCGGCGCATTTTTCCTTGGCCTTCTTTTGCAGATCGGCGTAAAGCGAGGTGTTGAACAGCTGCTGGAACAGCTTTTTGCGGTCATCGGACTTGGCGTTGAGGATCTTCAAAAAATCCCCTTGGGCGATCATCACCGTCTGGGCGAACTGATCCTGACTCAGGCCGATCAGTTCCTGCGCTTTGGCCTTCACCTCGTCCGTCCCCGTCCAGCATTCGCCGGTGTCCAGTTCCGTCAGCTCAGCGGCGGCCTTCTGTTCCACCAGATCGTCCCCCCGGCGGCTCTGGCGCAGGTAGGGCGGATTCCGTTTCAGGCGATAGGTGTGCTGACGGTGCTGAAATACCAGCTCCACATAGGTATCCGTGTCCCGGGCGGCATAGTCCGACCGAAAGGATTTGGACGCGCGGCGTTCCCTGCCCCCGGAACCCTCGCCGTAAAAGGCGAAGCTGATAGCGTCGAAAATGGTGGTCTTGCCCGCGCCCGTGTCGCCGGTGATGAGAAAAATGCCATTTTCGCAAAGCTTGGTAAAGTCGATCGTTGTCGTTTTCGCGTAGGGGCCGAAGGCCGAAAGGGTCAATTTCAGCGGCTTCATCGAATCTCTCCCTCCAGTTCCTTCCGCAGACTGCGCAGAATCTCCATATGCCGGGGGCCGGGCGGGCAGTCGTTATTCTGCAGCCGGTAAAAATCCGAGAACAGCTCCTCCGGGCTTTTGTTCTCCATGGCTTCCCGGGCCAGCACGTCAATATCCGTCTTGGTTTTGGAATTGACCACGGAAAACTTCATCATGTTGGGAAATACGGTGCTCACCGTCACCCGTGCGTCCGGGGGCGGCAGCTCGTCCCGCAGTGTGACCCACACATAGTCCTCCGAATAGGGCATGGTCAGAACGTCGTCCATCAGACCCTCCACCAGCCGCATATCGTGAGGAGGGGCCAGCGGCACGGTGCGGATGCTGATTTCCCCCTTTTCCTCCATCTCCACCACCGTCACCGATTTTTTCTGGTTCACCTCGGAGAAGGAATACTTCATCAGGGAGCCCGCATAGCGCAGGGTCTCCCGGGTACACTGCTGCGGCTTGTGGATGTGGCCCAGCGCCACATAATCAAAATCGTCAAACACCGCCGCGTCGATGTTGTCCAGCCCGCCCACGGTCTTTTCCTCGGAGTCGGAGGTCTCCGCGCCGGTGATGAACTGGTGGCACACCAGCACGTTCCGCTTGGCCGTATCCACCGGCGAATGGCGCAGCACCGCCTGCACCGCGTCCTGATAGGTCTCGATCTTCTCATCGGGATAGAACCGGCGCAACTGTATGGGCTTCAAAAACGGTAGCAGACTGACCACCAGTTCCCCGTGCTCGTCCTGTAGCGTCACCTGCTGCAAATGGCCGTCAAAGGCCTCGCTGACGTACACGCCCGAGTTTTTCAAAAGCGACGAAAAATAGGAAATTCGCTGGGCGGAGTCGTGGTTGCCGCTGATCACGAACACTGCAAGCCCCATTTCCTTCAGCCGGGTGATGAACTGGTCGAACGCGGCCATGGCTTCGCTCTGGGGCGAGGCTTTCTGGTATACGTCCCCGGCGATCAGCACCGCGTCGACCCGCTCACTTCGGGCGATCTCCTCCACCTGACACAGCAGCCGAACCTGATCCTCCAAAAATGAAAAGTCGTTCAGGCGTTTGCCCAGATGCAGGTCCGCCAGATGCAGAAATTTCATCGTCTGTTTCTCCTTTGTATCCCATTTTTTAATGCTTCACGGACTGCCTTTTTCCTCTGTCAGCCTCTTCATTGTATCCCATCGGCCCTTCCCTGGCAAGACGCAAAATAGGCTTCCGGCTGTTCCCTAAACCGGTTTTTCGTGTTACAATGCTTCGGGCGTATGCCCAGGGAGGTTTTCTTCATGATTCATGTCAGCCAGCCCATGACCACTGTGCCGGAGCATTTTTCCACGCCCCTGCAGGAACTGGTCTACCGTACCCTGACCCGGCTCTCCATTCCCTTTCAGCGGGTGGAAAACGACCCCGCCATCACCATGGAGGATTGTCAGGCCATCGACGACCGCCTGCAAATGCAGACCGTCAAGACCCTGTTTTTGTGCAACCGTCAGCAGACCGCCTTTTACCTCTTCGTCACCCCGGGGGACAAGCCCTTTCGCACGAAGGATTTCAGCTCCGCGCTGGGCGTTTCCCGGGTCTCTTTTGCAACGCCGGAACAGCTTTTGCAGCTTTTGGGCACCGTTGTCGGCGCCGCCACGGTCTTCGGCCTGCTGCTGCCCTCGGCCCGGGAGGTGCGCGTGGTCTTCGACCGGGCGCTGGCGGACAGCGAATGGTACGGCTGCACCGACGGCACCACCACCGGCTACATGAAGCTGCGCACCCGGGATGTGATCGACCGGCTGCTCCCCTACACCGCCCATACGCTGGAATGGGTGGAGGTGTAAGCATCCCATTCGAATGCCATTTTTACCTGAAAGGAACGAAGGCCCATGACCCCTGAGATCGAAATTTCCCAAGCAGCGCTGGACAGTCTGCCAAATTGTCTGCTGGTGGACATGCGGGACGCCGAAAGCGTGGCCTACGGGGTTATCCCCGGGGCGGTTCCGCTGCCGCCGGAACGGCTGGAAGCCGAGGTTCCCGCCCGCTGCGCCGGGAGACCCGTGGTACTGTACTGTGCCAGGGGGCAGTTCAGTGTGGACGCGGCGGAAGACCTGCGCCGTCTGGGCGTGGAGGCCTACAGTCTGGAGGGCGGCTACGCGGGCTGGCTGCTGTATCGAATGCAGCGGGAGCAGGAGACCAGCCTGCTGCAGCAGCAGATTGAGGAGGGCATCCGCAAGACGTGGCACAAGCGGCTTTTTTCCAAGTTTGCCAAGGCCATCCGCACCTATGATCTGGTCAAGCCCGGCGACCGGATCGCCGTGTGCATTTCCGGCGGCAAGGATTCCATGCTCATGGCCAAGCTGTTTCAGGAGCTTTACCGGCACCACAAATTCCCCTTCGAGCTGAAATTTCTGGTCATGGATCCCGGCTACAACGAGACCAACCGCAAGGTGATCGAGCACAACGCCCGGCTTTTGGGCATTCCCATCACCATTTTTGAGACGGATATTTTCGACATCGTCTACAAGGAAGAAAAGAACCCCTGCTACCTGTGCGCCCGGATGCGCCGGGGGTATCTGTACAGCAAGGCGCGGGAACTGGGCTGCAACAAGATCGCGCTGGGCCATCATTACGACGACGTGATCGAGACCATCCTCATGGGGATGCTCTACGGCGCGCAGGTGCAGACCATGATGCCCAAGCTGCACAGCACCAACTTTCCCGGCATGGAACTGATCCGCCCCATGTACCTGATCCGGGAGGCGGATATCAAGGCGTGGCGGGACCGCAACGACCTGCACTTCATCCAGTGCGCCTGCCGCTTCACCGACACCTGCACCACCTGCGACCCCAGCGGCCGCTCTGTGTCCAAGCGCATGGAGATCAAGCAGCTCATCGCCCAGCTGAAAAAAATCAATCCCTCGGTGGAGGCCAACATTTTCCGCAGCATGGAAAACGTGAACCTGAACACGGTCATTTCCTACAAACAGGGCGATCAGGTGCATTCGTTCCTGGACCGGTATGATGAAATTCAGGGGAAGGAATAAGACGGTCTTCTCCTCAAAAACATTGATACGCAAACGGCGCGGCCTTTCCGGTCGCGCCGTTTGATTTTCGTTATTCCAATGCCGCATTATTTTTCCAGTGATTCAGATATGGCACGACCGCTTCCATATGGGCGCGGACCTGCTCTGCGGGCCAGCTTTCGTTGGCCATGTGTTCTACGCAGAAATCAATGAGCTGCTCTTTGCTTTCGTATTTGAATTCCCCATCGGTATAGCACCACTTGCAATATTCCTCGTTGAAGGAACCGTCCGTTTCTTTGCTGATGGTGGAATCGTCAAGCGGCATCCCGCAGCATTGGCAGATCAGCTTTCGCGGGGAGCCAAGCAGCGTATTGATCGAAACGTCAAAAACCTTTGACAGCAGCTTCAGCGTTTCCACATTGGGCGTCGTTTCCCCGTTTTCCCAGCGGGACACCGCCTGCCTTGTCACAAACACTTTTTCTGCCAGTTCGTCCTGCGACATTCCCTTCCGGTTCCTCAGCTGGCACAGGATCTCCTTTGTATCCATTTGAAACCCCTCCTCGATGCAAGGGTAACACAGGATCGTTTTCCAGACAAGCAACTGGCAGTTGCTGCGGCCTGTCAGTCCTTCAGGATTCCGGGGAAATTTCCTTTCAGAAAATGTCTGTACTCCGGATGCTCCGAAGCGTTCTCATACTCTTCTCGAATGGTCTTTTCATTCCATTCCTTCGCTCTCTCCGACAGTTCTTCATACCGAACGACGGAAAGCAGGCCTTCGCGTTCCGCCTGCAGGATCGCCTCATAGGCGTCCGGAATGAATTCCGAGCCCGCCACATCGACCGGCACGCTGCTTGCGGCCGCATCCGGGATTGGAACGGCAAAACCGGCCTCCGAAATGGTCTCGGCCCGATAGATATAACCGGACACGCCCTGATAGGTACTGATCAGCGCGTTGGGGTAGTATTCCTCCAGCCGCTGGCGCCCGTCCCTGTTAAAGCCATACGGCCCCCACTTCTGGTAGATCCCCTCATACAAAAAGCCGGTCTCCTTACAATACTTCTCAACGGCGTTGCTCAAGTACACCAATACATTTTCTCTTTTTTTCGAAAAGTAGACCAGCGGGATCCCATGATTGGAAACATGCGGCTTCAGTTGGGTGATCCCGCCGAACGGCGATGCGTGATAGTACATTGCTTCTCCTCCTGAGCGTATTTTTTACGGTCCAGGTCGATGAACGAAATAAGCCTCTTTCATGCGTTTCCTCCGCTCTTTCCTAAACCGGAAGAAAGCAGCCCCGTCTGAATCGGCAACCGCTATGCCAGATATTCCGGATAGCTTTTCGTAAATTGCTCGTTTGCTTTCAGCAGTTGTTCGTAATGCTCGTTATACAGCGGACTGAGCTTTCTCATGGCGGGGATAAACGTATCGTCATATCCATTGGCCGCGCAGATCTGTTTCATCGTTTCCATCAGCCGGCAGGCAGGCGAATTCTGATATTCCTCCGTTTGCCGGTATTTTTGGTAATCATCCAATACCTTTTTATGATTCCTGACAAACTCGTCCAGATTCTGAAGGGCATACTCCTGTTCCTGCAAAACGCGCCGGAGCCTCTCGGTTTCCTCTTCTCCGGAGCCTTCTTCCATACAGGCATCCAGATATTCCCGCAGATCATCCGGCAAACGGATCTCCGGAACCCGATCAAAGAATTCGATGATCTGATGAAAGGCTTTTTTCTGTTCCTCCGTCTCCACCTTTCCCGTCAGATATCTGGAAAAATGGAGACGGATGATTTTCCCATAATACCCCGGAAACAGCTCGCCCAGTTTTTGGATAATGATCGTATTGGAACTGAGCGGATCAATCTCCGGCTCAAGATCCTCGATTGCTTCTCCTGCCGCCAGCCGCTTCAACCATTCCTGTTTGGTTTTTTCCTGCTCCAGTTCCAGCTCTCTTTGATAAAAAATGCCGCTGATTTCCCCGCGATCCTCAAGCACACGCCGGATCTCCCGGATGCTCAAGCCTAATTTCCGATATAGAACGACCCGCTTTAGTACTTTCGTATCCTCTTCTGAAAAATCTCTATATCCATTTTCCAGCACCTTCGGATCGACCAGCCCCTGCTCCACATAATACTGGACCGCTTTTTTGGTGATACCGCATTTCCTTGCCGCTTCGTTGATAAGCATCCTTCTCACCTCCCCCTCATTGTAAACCGGCCTGTAAGGGGACAGTCAATACGGAATGCCAAATTTCCGCCAATTTTCTGCAACGGGCAAGCGCCGCACGTTTTCCTTCCGTGCGGCGCGTTTTTTGTTTCTCTTTTAGGCTGCCTGCGTCTGGGCGGTATACAGCTCGTAATAATACCCTTTCTTGGCCATCAGCTCGTCGTGGCTGCCCGCTTCCAGGATGCCCTTGTTGCCGATGTAGAGGATGCGGTCGCAGCTCTTGATGGTGGACAGCCGGTGGGCCACAATGAAGCTGGTGCGGCCCCGCAGCAGCGTTTCGATGCCCTGCTGCAGCAGGCGCTCCGTCTGGGTGTCGATGGAGGAGGTGGCCTCGTCCAGAATCAGGATGCGGGGGTCGGACAAAAGCGTCCGGGCAAAGGCGATCAGCTGCCGCTGGCCCTGACTGAGACCGCCGCCCCGCTCGTTGACCGGCGTGGCGTACTGCTGGGGCATCTGTGCAATGAACTCGTGGGCCCGCACGGCCTTGGCCGCGGCGATGACCTCCTCATCCGCAGCGTCCAACCGTCCGTAGCGGATGTTGTCCATGATGGTTCCTGCAAACAGGAAGCTGTCCTGCAGCATGATGCCCAGCTGGGAGCGCAGGGAATGAAGCGTCGCGCCCGCAATGTCCTGCGTGGTTCCGTCGGCGCAGTGGAGCAGAATGCGTCCGCCCCGCAGGTTGTAGAACCGGCACAGCAGGTTGATCACCGTAGACTTGCCCGCCCCGGTGGGCCCCACCAGCGCGATGCGCTCCCCGGCCCGCACATGCAGGTTCAGGTTTTCCAGCACAGTCTGGCCCTTCTCGTAGCCGAACTCCACGTTTTCGAAGGTCACTTCGCCGTCCAGCGCCTTCAGGGGCTCCGCGTCAGGAACGTCCTTCACCTCCACCGGCTCGTCCATGGTCTCGAAAATGCGCTCCAGATAGGCGATGTTATTCACAAAAGAGTTGTAGATGTTCGCCAGATTGGTGATGGGCTGCCAGAAGCGGCTCACATAGGAAGCCATGGCAAGGATCACGCCGAAGGAGACCATCTTGCCGCCCAGCCAGTAAACGCCCGCGATATACAGCAGGGAGAACACGATCTGCGTCAGGCTCTCCGAGGACAGCCACACGGCGTTGGAAACGTACATGGCCTTCATCCACGCGTCCCGGCAGGCCAGCGCCAGCCGCTTCATGATGGAGCAGTTCACCTCCTGACGGGCGAAGAGCTGAGACACCTTCACTCCGTCGATACTTTCGGCCAGATAGGCGTTGTAGTTGGAGTTCTTGTTGCTCTGCTGCTGCCATGCCTTGCGCTGCCGGGGCTTCAGGATGCACACGATGGCGATGAACACCGGCAGGCCGCTGACCACCACCGTGGCCAGCGTCGCGTCCATCGAATACATGAACACGATGATGACGGCCACGTTGATGATCTCCAGAATGCTGTTGATGATGCCGTTGGAAAGAATATCCGACACGGAGTTCACATAGTTGATGACCCGCACCAGAATTTTGCCGGCCGGGCGGCTGTCGTAGTAGCTGAAGGGCAGCTCCTGCAAATGATGGAACAGATCCCGGCGGATGTCGAAGATGATCTCCTGACTGACGTAGGCCATCACCCGGGCCCGGATGACGGTAAACACGATGCTGACGACGATCAGCCCGCAGTAGATCAGCGCCCAGCGCACCAGCGTCTGCACATCCCCGGCGGGAACCACCTCGTCCAGCACCCGGGACATGATCTTTGGCGTATACAGGGTGCAGATGGAGGCCAGCACGCTCAGCGCCAGCGCGCCTATCATCTGGAAGCGGTGGCGGCCAATGTACTGAAAGGCCCGTTTCAGGTGTTTCCATTGAAAGGGAGACTCCAGCGTCTCGTCCACGTCAAATTTGTTGCGCGCCATTACGAAGCAGCTCCTTCCATCGGCAGGTCGTTCTGCAGGGCATAGGTTTGCCAGTAGTAGCCGTGGTTCTTCAGCAGTTCCTCATGAGTGCCCCGCTCGGTGATGCGGCCGTTTTCCAGCACCAGAATCTGGTCGGCGTCCTTGACGGCGCTGATGCGCTGGCCGATGATGATCTTGGTGCAGGGGAAGGGCAGGTGAAGAAGCTGCTGCTGGATGTAATGCTCGGTCTCGCTGTCCAGCGCGGAGGTGGTGTCGTCCATGATCAGGATGGACGGGTGCATGGCCAGTGCCCGAGCCAGCGCGATTCGCTGCTTCTGGCCGCCGGACAGGCCGGTGCCCCGCTCGCCGATGATGGTATCGTATTTTTCCGACAGGCCCTCGATGAAGTCATCCGCGGCGGCAATGCGGGCGCATTCCCGCACGCCGTCCTCCGTCAATTCCTGATTGCCGAAGGCGATATTGCCGTCCACGGTGTCGGAGAACAGGAACACATCCTGCGTGGCAACACCCAGCCCGCCCCGGAGCTGCTGCAGCTTCCAGTCCCGCACGTCGGTATCATCCACCAGCACCGTGCCACCGGTCACGTCGTAGCAGCGGGCCAGCAGGTTGATCAGCGTGGTCTTGCCCGAGCCCGTGGGCCCCATGATGGCCAGCGTGCTGCCCGCCTCCGCCGTAAAGGACACATCGTGGAGCACCTCCGTGCGGTCAAAGGCCGCGTTCACGTGCTGGAACTCCACCTTGCCCTTCATGGACGGATGATTCTTCGCCGTGGGCCGATCCTGAATGGCGGGGCGGCTGCAATACAGCTCCATCACCTTATGGGCCGAGGTCTGGAAGCGCTGGAAATCGTTGATGAGATTGCCCAGCTGGCGCATGGGGTTGGCCAGCGCCCACGTCAGCTGGGAGAAGATCGTCAGTTGGCCGGGAGTCAGCTGACCCTTGATAATCAGGTAGCCGCCCAGAAATACCGTGATGATGGTCATGGCGTGGGCCAGAATTTCGATAAACGGGAAGAAGCTGAGCCACTTCTT
The DNA here is from genome assembly GCA_900548145.1 of uncultured Eubacteriales bacterium. Lineage (GTDB taxonomy): Bacteria > Bacillota > Clostridia > Christensenellales > Aristaeellaceae > Limiplasma. Next base: position 74,112 of record URJB01000005.1, read on the forward strand.
ATTGATGTTCAGCTGGCTGTCCCGGAAGGCGGCGCTGCGCTTTTCGAATTTTTCTTCTTCAAAGCTCTCCCGGGCGAAGGCCTTCACCACCCGGTTGCCCGCGATGTTCTCCTGCGCCCCCGCGTTCATTTCGCTGAGCTTTTCCCGCATGAACACAAACAGGGGCCGGGCCTGCCGGGAGTACAGATTGGTGATGAGCAGCAGTAGCGGCGTCACCATCACCAGAAACAGCGTCAGCCGCCAGCTGGTGAAGAAAAAGCAGATCAGGGTGCTCAAAAAGATGCACACGCAGTCCACAATGGCATAGCTCATGTAGGACATGAAGTGGCGGCACCAGTCCAGGTCACCGGACATCCGGGTCATCAGTTCGCCGGTGCGGTTGCGGTCGAAGTACCGGGTGTCCTGATACTGCAGCCGCTCGAACAGCCGGCAGCGCAGCTTGAGCACGTTCTCCTGCGACGTTTTTTCCAGCATGATGACCATGGCGTAGCGCAGGCCCTCCCGGCCCAGCTTCACCGCCAGCATCACCGCCAGAATGCCCAGCAGGGGTTCGGGATTCTGTGCCACAATGACGTCGTCCACCAGTTTGGCGCTCAGGGTAGGATTGACCAACAAAAGAACGCTGGTAAAGGCCGAAATCGCCAGCGCCGTGATAAACCGAATTTTTCCTTTTTTCTCCGTCAGACTCCACAGCCATGCAATGCAGCGCATAGAAACCTCCAACTCCATTGAGGTCGTCGCGTGGGGATTGCCGTTACAGCCGGCGTAAACGCTCACATTATAGGCCACCTGATTGGGAATGTCAAAGCCTTTCTGACATTTTTAGGAAAGAATTTGCAACTTTGGGTCAAGGCCCTTAAAAACCCGGTGAGATTCTATCCATAACATCCGATTTCCGCCGGTTGGACAGCGTGTTTTTTCCATTCAAAAACCCGGCGGGATCAAAACGCTCCTGCCGGGCGAAAAGCATTTACAGTTTTTGCAGCATATTTCTGTCCACCCGCCGGTACAAAAGCAGGCACAGCGCCACCGAAAACAGCTCCGCAATGGGGAAACTCCACCACACCGCGTCCACGTTGCCGGTCTTGCTCAAAAGCCACGCCACGGGCAGCAGCACGATGATCTGCCGGCAAAGGCTCATCCACAGGCTGTACATACCCTTGCCCACGGCCTGGAACAGCGTGGAAATGGTGATACCCACCGCCGCCAGCAGGAAGCTCAGGCTGATGACCCGCAGGGCGACCACGCCCATGTCGGTCAGATCCCGCGCGTTTCCGGCCTCAAACAGGCTCAGCAGCGTTTCCGGGATCAGCAGGAAGGCAATCGTGCCCAGCAGCATGATCACACAGGCCCAGATCAGCGCTACCTTCAGCGCGTCATACACGCGTGCACGCATCCGCGCACCATAGTTGTAGCCCAGAATGGCCACCAGACCGTTGCTCAGGCCGAATACCGGCATAAACACGAAGGACTGCAGCTTGAAATACACGCCCAGCACGTTGACGGCTGTCGCGCCGAAGCCCAGCAGGATCATGTTCATCAGCACGTTCATTACGGAGGAGATGGACTGCATGATGATGCTGGGGAAGCCTACGTCCAGAATGCCCTTCAGGATCGTCTTATTGGGACGGAAGCCCTTCAGATGCAGCCGCAGCTCCACGTTTTTCGCCTGATTGAGCACGAGACCAAGCGTCATGCCGCCGATCTGGCCGATGACGGTAGCGATGGCCGCGCCCGCAATGCCCATAGCCGGGCAGCCCAGCAGACCGAAGATCATAATGGGGTCCAGAATGATGTTGATGACCGCGCCCGTCAACTGGGTCACCATGGACAGCACCGTGTTGCCGGTAGCCTGCATCATGCGCTCAAAGCAGATGCCGAAGAACAGACCGAAGCTGAAAATGCACACGATGCTCAGATACTCGCCGCCCAGCGCCTGCAGCTCCAGATCGTCCGTGAACAGGTTGAAAAACGGCTTGGCGAACAACAGGCCGAACACCAGAAACAGCGCGTAGCCGCACAGCTCCGTGAACATACCGTTCTTGGCCGCGTCCCGGGCCTCCTCCGCCCGCTTTTCGCCCAGCTTCCGGCTGATCAGGCTGTTGAAGCCAACGCCCAAGCCGGTGGATACGGCGATCATCAGCATCTGGATGGGATAGGCCAGCGAAACGGCGGTCAGGGCCGCGGCGCTGTACTTGGCCACAAAAATACCGTCCACCACGTTGTACAAGGCCTGAACCATCATGCTGATCATAATGGGAATGGAAACCTTGGGAACCAGCTTTCCCATTTCCATCGTACCCAACATTTTGGAACGTTCCTGTGTCTCCATTCGTTGCTCTCCTTCATTCGCATAGTCGGGGAAAAGTCCCAAGGGTCTATGCTAACAGCAAACGACTGAATAGTCAATAGCGGATGAACCGCCGTTTTCAGTTTTCCCGGAAAATTTCCATTTTCTCCCGCAGGGGATACGCCGTCACACCGTCGCCGTCCAGATCTTCCCGTTGCATGTCCACCACGGTCAACTGGGAATTGTCATAGGTGCGGTAGTAGTAAAGGCCCCGGTCGGCGTTCATGCAGCCCGAATACAAGGTGATCTCGTACTGGCCGTCCGGCAGACGGCACAGGCCCCGCTGCTGCTCCACCGCGCCCAGAATATGGAAAAACTGGCTCACGCTGGAAAGTTCATCGTCCCCGGACTGAGCGTTCAGACAGGCGAAGGCCGCCCGCACGAAACGGGACTGGGAGGACAGATCGCCGGGCAGCCCCATAGCGCCCATGCCCCGGCTGTACTCCCAAAAGGGCAGCTCCTTAGCAAAGCGGAACTCCGGGCCGTCGGGCGAAAGCCGGGCGTAGTTGTTCAGCTGGAACAGCTGCATGGGGAAGGGCGGATTGTTGGTCAGCACCCGAGCGGGATTCTCGTAAACGTGGAGCCCGTCCGCCACACTTTCGATCACCAGACAGGTATCCCGATCCGCCAGCATCCAGTGCAGCTGGGAGGCCGGCATCCCCTGGCAGAAGGGTTCGTCCGTCAGGTTCAGCTTTTCCAGCGCCGCGCGGGCCTCCGCCGCCGTGGCGCACCGGGCCAACAACCACGGGATCAGCTCGAACTGGGCCACGTTGTCCTTGCCCTGCACAGGCGCGTGATACACAGCGCTGCCCACGAAATTCAGCCCGGCGATCGCCAGCCCCTTTTCGTTCACCGCGTCATAATACAGCGGGTAGCCGTCCTGCATATGGGCCATGCCGATCATGGCGTAGTGCTCCGTCCAGTTTTCTCCGTTGCGGAAGGCAAAGGGGTACTTCCGGGGCGTGACGGTCACGCTTTCCCCAAAGCTGCGTTCATAATCCAGATTGCGTCCAAAATAAAAATCCTTCGTCCGATATGCGGCGGCGGTACACATGATTTTTCATCCTTTCAGTGTTGGTTTGTCCTTGCCCCACCAGTATACCCCGTTTTTTCTCCCGGAACAATGGAAAAGCCGCCGAAACCATTGCAGTTTTTCGCCGCCGGTGATATAAAGAAGGAGGAAAAAGATTTTTCAAGGGAGGGACTTTTCATGCCCTGCACTACCTTATTGGTCGGCAAAAAAGCCAGCTACGACGGCTCTACCCTGATGGCCCGCAACGAGGACTCCGGCGCGGGACGATTCACCGCCAAGAAATTTATCGTCGTTCATCCCGACGAGCAGCCCCGGCACTACCGCAGCGTCATTTCCAAGGTGGAGATCGACCTGCCGGACAATCCCATGCGCTACACCGCCATGCCCGACGCGGTTCCCGTGCAGGGCATCTGGGGCGAGGCCGGCATCAACGAATGCAACGTGGCCATGAGCGAAACGGAGACCCTGACCTCCAACCCGCGGGTGCTGGGAGCCGATCCGCTGGTGGAAGGCGGCATCGGCGAGGAGGACATGCTCACCATCGTGCTGCCCTACATCCACAGCGCCCGGGAAGGCGTGCTGCGGCTGGGCGCGCTGCTGGAGCAGTACGGCACCTACGAAATGAACGGCATCGGTTTTCAGGATCTGGACGAGATCTGGTGGCTGGAATCCGTCGGCGGCCACCACTGGATGGCCAAGCGGGTGCCAGATGACGCTTACGTGGTCGTCCCCAATCAGCAGGGCATCGACTATTTTGACTTCAAGGACGCGCTGGGCGAAGGAAAGAATCACCTCTGCTCGGCCGATCTGGCGGACTTCATCCGGGAAAACCATCTGGATCTGGGCTTGGACGGCGTAGACCCTGCGGAAGCGGAGGACTTCGACGTTCGGGCGGCGCTGGGCAGCCACAGCGACGCGGATCACTGCTACAACACGCCCCGGGCGTGGTATATGCTGCGCTGCCTGAATCCCACTACCTTCGTGTGGGACGGCCCCGACGCGGACTTCACCCCCGAATCCGACGATCTGCCGTGGTGCATGGTGCCCGAGCGCAAGATCACCGTGGAAGACGTGAAATACGTGCTTTCTTCCTATTATCAGGGCACGGAGTACAACCCCTACAACCGTCACGGCGACCTGTCCCGCCGGGGAATGTACCGCCCCATCGGCATCAACCGCAACAATTTCGTGGCCATCACCCAGCTGCGGCCCTATATGCCCCACGATCTGCAGGGCGTGGAATGGATCGCCGTGGGCTCCAACACCTTCAACGAGGCGGTGCCCTTCTATGCCCACGTGAACGCCACGCCCGCCTATCTGGCGAACACCACCGGCGATGTGACCACGGAGAGCTTCTACTGGGCCAACCGCATCGTGGCCGCCATGGCGGACGCGCACTATCCCGCCTGTCTCGCCCATGTGGAGCGCTACCAGCTGGCGCTGTCCACCGCCGGTCACGCCATGCTCAAGCGCTTTGACGAGCAGTATCTGGCCGCGCCGGAGAAGGACGCCGCCGCCTACCTGACCGCCTGCAACCAGCAGCTGGCCGACAAGGCCCGGAAGCTGACCGACGACCTTTTGTCGAAGGTGCTGTTCAGCGCCAGCATGGAAATGAAGAACGGCTTTGCCCGTTCCGATTCCTGACGGGGAGGGTGCCGGCATGAGCGGAGTTCTCATCAGCGAGACCACCCGGGAGGAACGGGAGCGTCTGGTGGCCGAGTCGCTTGGCAACATCGACGCTGCCTGCGACGGCTGTGCCGCGGGCGTGGTCGAAATGTATCAGGATTACATCGACGGCAAAAAGGAGTTGCGGGAGGTCAACATGGAGTACCGCGCCCGCTACGTTTCCGGGATGCAGGGACCCGGCCGAACCGGCTGCCCCGAAGGGAAATATTGACCTGTTTTCTGTCCAAAACCAGCGCCCCTGCTTTTTCTCCGCAGGGGCGCTTTTCTATGGCTGAATCTTCTCCCAAGTCAGCAGTTCCGTAACATACCGCCGGTTTTCCCGGTCATCGTTTACAAAGTCATATTTTTCGCCGGTCTGGGCGTTCACCACGCATACCGTAGGGTTCCCATACCCCATAAATGCCAGCGACTCCGGGTCTTCCTGCGGGTAGAAGGGCATATTCAGCGAGCCGCGGGTGATTCCCTTCGCCGCCCACACCGGGAGCAGCACAAATTCCTCGCTTTTCCGTTTCGGGTCGATCATAGCCATGTAGCCGAACCGCAGCTCCTCCAGCGAATAAACATAGCCGTCTCTGACCCACTGCTCGAAAATTTCCAAAATTTCCTGAAATTCCAACAACGGAAGATCGTCCTCATCCACGCCTACTTCCTTTGGGACGCAAAGGTTCACGCCGATTCGGTCTTCCAGCAGCGCGCCAAGCGTCACGTTGGCCGGAACGGACGGCAGAAGTTCCTCCGCCTTTTCGCCGGGGACTTCCAGGCGGAAGTTCTGACCGATCAGATAGGGAATCCCGTGGAACGTGCTGTAAAACGCCATTCGGAACCGGCGCTGCCCTTCCCCGGCGGTTTCTTCCCGCAGAAGGAACGCCTCCAGTTCTCTTTCCCGCATTTCCGGGACGTCGGCTTTCAGGGTGCGAAGATAGGTTTCCGCTGCCGTTTCCCGGCAGAGGGGCTCGGCCCGCGCCGCTGAAAATTCCGCCACCAGATGATTCTCCGTGTTTTCTTCCACGAGAGCTGACGCGTCCAGCCCCACATAAGGCCCGCCCCACGTGATCCGCACGGCCGGGACAGCTTCCACCTCCGGCACGATGATGGGTACGTCGATGGTCACTGTGTCTCCGTCCCGCAGATTTTTGCCGTCTCCGTGCCGGATCACATACTCCCCCACCCAGCGTTCAGGCAGCGTTTCGCGCAGTTCTCGAATGGAAACGGCTGGCTGCGCCGCTTCCGCCCCATTCATCCACAGGAAAATCGCGCATACCGTCGCCAGAACTCCGCGTCCTTTCATCCCGATTTTCTCCCTTGCTTCTTTTTTTCCCATTTATCCAGACGAACCGGCAGGGGAAAAAGTTTCGCCGCCATGTTTTTTTCATCCAAAAACCCGCCCGGCGCAGTTTTCTTGCACCGGGCGGGAAATTTTCTTTTTACCGCACCACCGCTTCAAAGCTGAAGCGGAACACAAGCGGCTTTTCCACATTGAGCAGATATTCCTCGTGGGTCTTGGCGCCCCAGCTGTCGTCGCCGCCCACGCCCATCTGCTGCCGGGCCACGCGCACCACCGTATTGTATACCGGCGGCAGCTCGTTGGGATGGCGGGCGTTTTCCAGCTCGTGGGGCGTATAGGGCAGCACGGAGGTCTCCATGCCGTCCTCGCCTTCGCACAGGAAGCGCAGGCCCCGGCCCCGGAAGTCCGTCACTTCTGCCCAGCGCACGCCGGTGCGGTTGCCACATTCTTGGGGCAGCACGTAGCGGGAGACATTCTCCTGCGCCGTGGTCTCCCACAGGCCCAGCTTCGCGCCATGGCAGCGATCCACGTAGTTTTCGCCCGGCCCCATGCCGTAATAGCGCACCTGATCGTACTGCGCGTCCAGCGTGAACAGCATCCCGAACTCCGGCATGTCGTCCAGTTCCTTCACCGGGTCGTAGCGTAGCTCCGCGTCCACCCGGCCGCAGGGGTGCACGGTGTAGCGCACCGCGCACTGGGCCGCCGGGGTGGTGGGCAGCGCGTAGAGATAGGTGATGCTCACGCCGCCGTCCACCTCGTTCTGCACCTGCGGCTTGTCCATGGGCAGACAGTACAGGGACGCCAGCTTCCACTGACCGTAGCGCTGAGGCATCCGATTGCCGTAGTCGTTTTCCGTGGGGGCGCGCCAGAAGTTGGGCATGGGCGCAGCTTTCAGCATCTCCACGCCGCCCGCGCGGTAGGAGATCATCTTGCCCTGCCTTTTGCTGAACAGCACGCTGAAATGCTCGCCGGTCACGCCCAGATTGTTGAAGCCGTCGACCACGAGAACCGGCGCGGCGGGAACAGCGGTCTTCTTTTCCTCCACCCGCCAGCTGCCCTGACCGAAGGCTACCTCATATCCCGCCTCGGCCCATTCCGTAGCCTCCCGCTGGCGGAAGGACAGGGTCACGGTGTACTCGCCGCCCCGGGTCTGTTCCGGGAAGGGCAGGGGCAGGGTGGCCGTCTCGCCGGGGGCCACGTCGGTCTTGATCTCCCGACGGGCGATCTCCCTGCCGTCCCGGCTCAGCGTGGCGATGCACTGCCATGCGGCGGTGCTGGTGAACAGGCTGTGATTGCGGATGGTGACGCTGTCCCGGCTCACGTCGGCAAACACGCTCTGGTAGTTGTACTTGACCTCCTGCATCTTGGGGGACTCGCTGCCGTCGCCGAACACGATGCCGTTGCAGCTGAAATCCCAGTCGGCGGGGCGTTCGCCAAAATCGCCGCCGTAGAAATACGCGTCCTTGCCGTAACGATCCTTCACGCGGATGCTCTGGTCGATGAAGTCCCAGATGAAGCCGCCCTGATACAGGGGCTCTTCATAGGCGTACTCGGTATATTTGTGCATCGCGCCGTTGGAGTTACCCATGGCGTGGGTGTATTCGCACAGGATGAAGGGCTTGTCCCGGTGCTCCTCCAGATACTGACGAATCTTCCAGACGGGGGTGTACATCTGGCTTTCCATGTCGGTGGTGTCATTATAGCGGCGGTCATGGGCCGTGCCTTCGTAATGCACCAGACGGGTGCTGTCCAGCTCCCGGAAGCGCTGGCTCATGGCATAGGGCACGCTGCCGCCCAGCGACTCGTTGCCGCAGCTCCAGATCAAAATGGAAGGATGATTCTTGTCCCGCTGATAGGTGGACTCGATCCGGTCCAGCATCTGGTCCTTCCAGTCCTCCCGGTCTCCGGGAACGGCGAAGCTCAGGGGCTTTTCCCCCGACTGGATGCGCTCCCACACGCCGTGGGATTCCAGATTGGTTTCGGCGATCACATACAGGCCCAGCTCGTCGCACAGGGCGTACACCGCGTCGTGGTCGGGATAATGGCAGGTGCGCACGGCGTTGATATTGTTCCGCTTCATGGTGAGCAGATCCCGGCGGATATGCTCCGCCGTCACGGCACGGCCCCTCTCGGCGCAGAAATCGTGGCGGTTCGCACCCTTGAACACGATGCGCTTGCCGTTCAGGCACATCAGGCCGTTCTTCATTTCAAACCGGCGGAAGCCCACGTTCTGGCGGATGACCTCCGTCACCCGTCCCTCGCCGTCCTTCACCGTCACCAGCAGCCGGTACAGCTTCGGGCGCTCGGCGCTCCACTTCTCCGGCTCCCGCACGGCCAGCTCGGCCACGGCTTCGCCGTCCGCTCCCTGAACGGCGGCGGAAGCGATTTCCCGCTCGCCGTCCGTCAGACGAAGTTCCACCTGCCACGGGCCCCGGCTTTCCAGCTGGGCGCGCACCTGCAGGGTTCCGTCCCGGTAGTCGTCGTCCAGCAGGGCGCGGATGCTCAGATCGCGCACGTGAACGACGGGCACAGCGTACAGATACACGTCCCGGAACAGGCCGCTGAAGCGGAAGAAGTCCTGATCCTCGGCCCAGCTGCCCGCCCACCAGCGGTACACCCGGCAGGCCAGCTTGTTCCGGCCCGGCAGCAGATAGGGGGTCAGGTCAAAGTCGCTGGGGGTAAAGCTGTCGCTGCCGAAGCCCACGTACCGGCCGTTGAGCCACAGGGCCACGCAGCTTTCCGCTCCCTGAAAGGATACCCGCACCGGCATTCCCTTCATGCTTTCCGGCAGCTCGAAGGTCTTCACATAGCATGCCACCGGGTTGAAACGCTCGGGAATTTCGCCCGGCTCAATATCCTCCCAGCCGTCCCATGGGTACTGGGTGTTGCAGTACTGGGGAACGCCGTATCCCTCCAGCTGCACGTGGGCAGGCACGGCGACATCGGCCCAGTCGGCGCAGTCGTACTCCGGCTGCTCGAAGCCGGGGATCAGCTGCTTTTCATTGACGGCATAAAAAAACTTCCAATATCCATTCAGGCTCATCCGCAGGCGGTTTTCCCCGGCCTCCAGATCTTCCAGACAGGCGAAAGCCTCATGGTCGGAATGGGCGGGAAGGCGATTTTCACAGAAGAACTCCGGGTTTTTCAGCTTTTCAGAATGAAATTCCATCTCTGGTATCCTCGCTTTTTTCGTCGTTAGGATCGAATTTAACATTGGCCGAGCCTCTGTTGTGTTCAAAGTTCTGCATTTGCTTTCCTTCCTCCTGCCGCCCGGAAAAATTTTCACAGATTCGATCCCTTCATTTTTTCTTGACCTGCCCTTCGGTTTTATGCTATCCTTTGTGGGCAAAACGGCCTGACGGCGCGTCAGGCGGCGGCGGAGCGTTTTTCTCCCGTCGCGAAACGGAAGGGAGTTCAATCGTTCATGTATCAGACCGGCGTATATTTCGGCAGATTTTTACCCCCGCACAGAGGTCATCTCTATCAGATCATTGAAGCCTCCACCAAGTGCCAGAACCTGATCGTGGTGATTTCCGACAACGCGGAGCAGACCCGCGCCCTTTGCGAGGCGGACGGGCTGCCGGAAATTTCCTACCGGCTGCGCAAGCAGTGGTTTTCTCAGCAGGTACAGGATATGCCCCACATTCAGGTGCGGGTGCTGGACGAAAGCGACATTCCCGTCTATCCCGAGGGCTGGCAGGAATGGAGCAAGCGGATGCGCGAGGTCGTGTGCGCGCCCATCGACGCGTTTTTCGTGGGCGACTTAAGCTACAGTGAGACGCTGGCCAGCTATTTTCCGGAGGCGAAGGTGGAGCTGTTTGACCCCAGCCGCACCCGCTATCCCATTTCCGCCACGGAGATTCGCAAGAACATTTTGGGCAACTGGCACTACATTCTGGGCGCGGCCCGGCCCTTCTTTGCCAAGAAAGTGCTGATCGCCGGCACGGAAAGCTGCGGCAAAACGACCCTGACCAAGTGTCTGGCCAAGCTGTACAACACCTCCTGGTCGGAGGAGGTGGGCCGCTACTATGCCCGGGACTATCTGGGCAACGACGAGACCATCTACACCGACGAGGACTTCGGACGCATTGCGCACATTCAGTACGAGCAGGACTACCACGCCCTGCGTTCGGCCAACAAGGTCTGCTTCTTCGACACCGACGCCACCTACACCGACTATTTCAGCGAACTGTATATGGGCCACCGCAACGAGCTGGTGGAGAAGTACATTGACCACACCCGCTACGACCGGCTCTTTTACCTGATGCCGGATGTGCGCTGGGTGGCGGACGGCCAGCGGCTCAACGGCGACGAAGACCGCCGTCGCATTCTGAACGACCGTCTTTTGCAAATGTACCGGGACTACGGTTTCGGCGACAAGATCACCATCATCAGCGGCGACTACAACGCCCGTCTCCACAAAGCCATCCAACTGGTGGACGACCTTCTCACCGGCGTCCGCCCTTAAGGGGCAGTGCCCCTTAACCCCGGACTGCGCGCCATGGGCGCGCAGG
>URJB01000006.1 GCA_900548145.1 uncultured Eubacteriales bacterium
CGCGGTGTGGGGGGTCAAGGGGCACTGCCCCTTGCGCGAGCCGGAGGGCCTGTCGCCGAATGGCGGTCTTTTCTATTCAACCAACAAGGAATTCACACCAGACCCGCGAGCCGTGGCACCCGTCGTGCCACGGCGTTAAAACCCCAGTCAAGCCGCATGTCACCCTACGCCCCTGCGCGCATAGCGCGCAGAGATGGGTGCAGGGCTTTAGCCCTGCTAACGGATGCTTTGATCGATCTGCTGGCGGGTCATGCGGATGTCGGTCAGCTTTTCGCTGATGGTGCGGTCCAGCTGAGCCAGCACTTCGTCAATATGCTGGTATACGTCGTGATAGAGCCGCTCGATTTCTTCCTTCGTGGACTGCTTCAGCTCTTCGGCCTCCATGTTGGCCCGGGCGGTGATCTCCTGCTGACTGACCAGCTGGGCGGCGCGGCGCTCCGCGTCCTGCACCATGTTCTGCGCCCGCTCCTGCGCCTCCTGCAGCATGGCGTTGGCCTGCTGACCGGCCTTGTTCACCGTGTCCTGCGCCTGCTGGTTTGCCGCCGCCACCGTCTTCTGTGCCTGTGCCTGTGCGTCGTTCAGAAGCTGATTGGCGCGAGCCGTGGCGGTCTGCTTGGTCTGCTCCGCACGATCGCTGGCCTCCTTCAGAATGGACATCTGGTTGTCCACCACGCCCTGGCACTGAGTGAAAACCGTGGGCATCTCCTTCGTCAGCGCTTCCAGAATGCGGCTCATCCGATCCTTGTCCACCATGCACATGGCGCTCAGAGGCACCTTCTTGGCCTGCAGGATCAGTTCTTCCAGTTCGCTCATGTTCTGTTTGAAATTCAAAATATCGTCAGACTGCATTTTTCTTTCCTCCCATGGTCAGTCTGCGTTCAGACCGGCCTTGATATCCTCCATAATTTCAGCGGGCACAAAGGGCGTAATATCCCCGCCAAAATGGGCGATCTCCCGCACGGCACTGGAACTGATGAAGCCTTCCTCCGGGCTGGCGGGCAGCAGCAGCGTCTCCACCTTCGGGAATAGCTGCCGGTTGATCTGCGCCATTTGAAATTCCGTCTCAAAATCGTTGACCGTGCGCACGCCCCGCAGGACGGTCTCCGCCCCGGTCTTCCGCAGATAATCCACCAATAGCCCGCCGAAAGCGTCTATGCGCACGTTGGGCAGATGGGCGCAGGCACGGCGAAGCATGTCCATGCGCTGCTCCACGGTGAAGGCGTTCTTTTTCGCCGGGTTTTGAAGCACCGCCACGATCAGCTCCGGGAAAATACAGGCTCCCCGCTCGATCAGGTCCAGATGACCGATCGTGGGCGGGTCAAAGCTTCCCGGATAGACGCATAATCCTTTCACACGCCTTCCTCCTTTGCGCGGCCTTCATAACGGTACAGAAGCATTTCCGTGTCCCCATAGGCGCGCTGTTTCATCAGTGCAAACGCCGGAGATAGCTCGTTTTTCGTGCCGGTGCGGCGTTCCCACACCACGACGGCCTCCGGGTTCAGCAGCCCAGCCCCGTCCAGCTCGTCGCACAGAGGCCCCAAGTCGTCCATTCGATAGGGCGGGTCCAGAAACACCAGATCGAACCGCCGCCCCTCTCGGGCCAGCTTTGAAACCGCCTGTTTCCAATCGCAGGTGACCAGCTCCGCCCGATCCTGAAAGCGCAGCTTCTCAATGTTGCGGCGGATGCACTGGGCCGCTTCCCGCGACTGATCCACCAGCACGGCCCGGTTTGCGCCCCGGCTGACGGCTTCCAGTCCCAGCGCGCCGCTGCCTGCGAAAAGGTCCAGTGCAGCGCCGTCTTCCAGCTGGCCCTGCAGCATATTGAACAGGGATTCCTTCACCTTGTCCTGCGTGGGCCGGGTGTCCATGCCCTTAGGCGCCAATAGGGGCGTTCCCCGGGCGCTTCCCGCAATGATCCTCATGGGTCAGATCAGCCTTTCCGGCGTTTTGGCGCTGGCCTTTTTGCGGGCCTTCTTTTCCCTCTGCTGCTTGCGCTGCTTCTTGTTCACGCCGATCTTGATGCCGGTATTGATGCGCTCCCGCTGCACCGGGCCCTGCAGATAACCCACGCCGTAGGCGACGGCGGGCAGCAGCAGGAACAGGGGGCTCAGGCGCTCGGCCAGCAGAGCCGCGTCGGTGCCCAGATAGGTAGCGATGCTCATCATGGGCATACACATGATCCGCACGATGACCCGCAGAATTTCCAGTGCGGTCAAGGCGTGAGTCTCCTGATAGTAGCGCAGCGCGTCGCCAAATTCATCCTGCAAAAGCATTTCCTGCGTCCAGGAGGGCAGCGTGCCCAGTGAATAAGTGGTGGGCTTGGTCATCACGGCGAACACCAGCGCCACCAGCACATAGGGCAGCGCGCCCAGCAGCGCCTCAAAAAAGCCCTTCAGCGGATGATAGCAGCGGTCGCTGTCCAGTTTGTCGATGGTTTTGCCCTCCTGCTGGCGGGCGTACATCATTTCACCGTAGCCCACGTCGCCGGTGCCCTGTTCCATGCCTTTGGCGAATACGTAGTACAGCGCGGCGGCCACGATCATCACCGACACGACGATGCGCATCGCCAGACTGTCAAAGTTCATAATCATCGACGCAATCGCGTAAACGAAGCAGATCATCAACATGCCTGCAAAGCGCTTCAGCACGGTCTTCCATGCGTCCTTTCCGCAGAAAGAGCCCTTCAGATAGGGCTTTTTGACTGGTTCCACCTTGGGTTGTTTCGCCGCCATATTCTTCCGTCCTTTCCTTCCCGGATGACCGGGCGTTCCTCTTGAGATTGATATGGGTTCTTTATTAATTCTCGCAAAAACGTCAGGCGTGCAGCCACACTCGGTGAACTCGCCGGGTGATACCCAGCAGCACCTCATAGCTGATGGTGCCCGCCCACTGGGCCAGTTCTTCGGCGGTGATGCGCTGGCCCTGCTGTTCGCCGATCAGCGTGACACGGTCGCCCAGCTGCACGTTCGGCACCTCCGTCACGTCGATCATGGTCTGATCCATGCAGATGCGCCCCAGAATGGGACAACGCTTGCCGCCCACCAGCATGAAGCCCTTGCCGCTGACCGCCCGGTGATAGCCGTCGCCGTAGCCCACGGCCACGGTCGCCACCCGAATATCCCGATCTGCCACGAAGGTGCAGCCGTAGCCCACCGGATCGCCCGCATGAAGGGTCTTGAGGCAGGAAACCTCCGTATCCCAACGCAGCGCCGGTTCAAAGGGCAGCTCTGTGGGAACGGGCGGATAGCCGTACAGTGAAATGCCCTGCCGCACCATGGCGAAATCGCCCTCGGGCATCAGAAGCCCCATGGCGCTGTTGGACACATGGGCGGGAATGGACGGGTCGAAGCAGGAGCGCAGTTCCTTGAACCGGGCCAGCTGCTGCCGGGTAAAGGCGTTGATCCCGCCGTTTTCCAGCTGTTCGTCCGCCAGACAGAAATGGGTGTAAATGCCGGTGGCCTTCACATGGGGAGCATGTTTGAGAGCCTCCGCCAGCGCTTCGGCCTCCTGAAAAGTCCGCAGACCGATCCGTCCCATGCCGGTGTCCAGCTTGATGTGGATCAATGCGTCCCGGCCCTGCTTTTCCGCTTCTTTTTCCAAAATTTCCACCATTTCCGGGGTAAAGACGGTCTGGGTCAGGTCGTGGCGGACGCATTCCTCCGCCGCTTCCTCCATGGCGGGACCCAGCACCAGAATTTCGCCGGAAATGCCGCCTTCCCGCAGCTCCACGCCTTCCTCCGCCAGCGCTACGGCGAAATGCTTCGCGCCCATGGAATGAAGGGCGGTGGCGACGGGAACCATGCCGTGCCCGTAGGCGTCGGCCTTGACGACCGGCATGATCTCCGTTTTCCGGGGCAAAAGGCTCTTCTGTAAAAGATAGTTCTGGCGAATCTTTCCCAAATCCACCGTGACCACGTTGTTGCGCAGCATATTTCAGACTCCTTATCGCTTGCTGAAAGAAACGGCCCAAAATTTTCCGAAAAAAGTTTGCCCATTTTGCGCCGGTTTATGCCTGTCATTTTCAGCACGAGGACAAACGTCCCGCCGCTGTGAAAATGCAACTTTCAGTATACCACGATTCACCGCTATTACAAGATGCGTTTCATGCCGGGGATGCGCCGCAGGAGCCATGCACCCGCCAGCGCGGCGGCGAACACGACAACCTCCCAGCAAAGTGCCGCCCCGAATGCGGGCATTTTCTTGCACAGGGGCAGAAAGAGCCGGTTTTTACTTTCGGCGATCAAAAGATCCTGTAACAGATAGATCCCGAAGGCGCAGCCCCCCAGCTCGGTCAGCAGCCGCCCGCTTTTGCGGGAGCCGCAGGCGCAGCGAACCAGCTGGAACAGCGACAGCGACGCGGCGATCACCGGCAGGGCGGGGGCCGTCCGCTCGTCCATGAACCAGTACATCCGCCCGGGCTCCACCCGGTCGAATTCCAGCCGGGTCAGCGCCCAGCAGACGGCCAGCGACAAAGCCAGCGAGACCGCCGCAAGGAGAACGGAATTGCGGCGGGGCTCCCGGTATTTTACCAGATAATGGCCTGCGAAAAACAGCCCCAGATAGGCGCAGGGGATCAGCTGATCCAGATATTTCGGCAGCGCCAGCGCCGGAACATAGTGGCTCAAAAGCGGCCACGCCGCGCCGACGGCAAAGGTCAGGGCCATCAAGTACTCATAGTCCCGCTTTTCCATGGCCGATGCCATCCTCTGCCAGAGGGGCAGCGTCAGCAGCAGGCCCAGATAGAGCGGCAGATACCAGAAGCCGTCCGTTATCTCGCCCCGCCATATTTTGCCAAACAGCGCGCCGAAGTCCACTGCCCGGGGCCACAGGCCGTAATTCACCCATGCGTCCCACAGAAAATACAGATAGGAAGCCAGCACCAGCGCCAGCACCGTCCGCAGGATGCGGCGGCCCATTTTGGCATAGCTGTCCCGCTTGCCCAGCAGACACGCGCCGGAGATCATGATAAAAAGGGGCACGGCGGTCTTGCTCAGATAGTACCAGAGAATGCTCCAGTGCCACTGGCTGTCAACCGGGGTCAGCGCTTTGAACACATGGCTATTGGTATGATTGACGATGACCAGAAAGGCCGCCAGAATCCGCAGGAAATCCAGAAACGCCGCGCGGGCTTTTGCCTTGTTCGCAGAATCGACGGCAGTCATAGCGCGGGCTCCTTTTCGTCAGCCTTGTGATGCCGAAGCAGCACAAAGCTGAGGTACAGAAGCACCGCCAGATTGATCAGCCCGCCCACCTGCAAAGGGAAGAAGGGCTTGCGGAACATATACTCCGAATAAGCGCTCAGGGTGGTCAGCGCGTTCAGCACCACGCAGACCCAGTTTTCCGGGCGATTCCGACACACGGCCCAGCAGAGCAGCAGCAGTTCGCCCACGATGGCATAGCGCTCGTGCATCCGGGGCAGGAAGAACGCGCAGCACAACACGCACCATGCGCCCAGCAATACGGCATACTGGCCGGATACCTCCCGGTGGCTGCGGATGATCTGCACCGCCGCCACCCCAAGCGCTGCCACGCACAGGCAAAATCCCGTCCGGGAGAACATTCCCAGCGTCGCCTGCTTCTGCTGCAATGCATCGCCCAGAATGGCGTACAGATTGGGACAATTATAGGTGATTTCGCTGTACATTCCCGTCTGGCCCAGATAGGTGTTCACCACGAACAGCGGGCTTTCGCCGATCAACGCCATGGGCAGGCTTGTCAGGAGCATGACCCCCGGCACGGTCAGAAACCAGAACAGGGAAAAGCGCTTCCGGCCCGCGAAATACGCGATCAGGAACAGGGGCAGCAGGAACACGGCCTGTAATTTCCACGCCAAAGAAACGCCCAGGCAGACCAGCCCCCATTGAGGTTTATCCTTCAAAAGCAGCAAGACGGCCAGCAGCGCGAACAGCGTATAGAAAATGTCCGTCTGGCCCCAACCCGCCACGTTCCACAGCATCACCGGACTCAGCCAGACCAGCGCGCAGCCCAGAAAGCAGCCCCAGCTTTGCTTTTCCTTAGGCAGGGCGGTTTTGAGGAGGCTATACACCACGATCAGATTCAGCACTTCAAACAGAAGGCTGCACCCTTTCAGCGCGGTATAGGTGGAAACGCCGGGCAGGAGCAGACTTTCCAGCCGCCACAGGTACAGATGCAGCGGGCTGTAGGTATACAGAAGCTCCGGGGCCAGCGCGGCCTTCATACCGCCCTCCCGGATGGCGTCGTACCATGCGGAATTCATAAACTCCAAGTCAGCCGCCAGATTCGGCAGATAAGACCAGCGCAGGAACGCCCCAAGCGCCAGCACCGCCGCCCATGCCAGCCACAGCACGTGGTCGATCAGCCAGCCGCGCAGCTTTTCTTCCCATTTCATCATTGGTCGGTTCCCCCTGTTGTTCCGCCGAAGTACCGGCGGACGGTTATCAGAAACATTATAACACAATAGGCGGATTTGGCAAACGCGCCCATTCAGCGGGGCATTTCCAGCCGGGAACAGCCGTTGAAAGCGGCGAATTTCAGCAGTCGCTTTTCCACCGCGGCGGAAAGCGCCCGCCCGGGCGTTTTTCCGTCCTCGTACCAGATGCGGCGGACTTGCAGCGTGTCCGCCGCCCGGTCGGGCACAGCCTCCACCCGGCCGACGAAATTCTCTCCATAAAGAAGGGGTAGCACGTAATAGCCGTACTTTCGCTTTTCCTTGGGAGTATAAATTTCCCACGTATAATCAAAGTCGAACAATTCCCGGATGAGCCTCCGATCCCAGAGCAGGCAGTCCAGCGGGGCCAGCAGCTCACACCGGGGCCGAAGGGATTCGGCAGACATGGCCCGTTCCAGCAGCGCTTCTTCCCCGGCCCGGCAGTACAGCGGGCAGCGAACGCCCTCCACCGACAGTTCCTGAATGCGACCCTCCGCCACCAGCAGCCGTCGGAAGCATTCCGCCCGTTTTCCGGCGTTCAGCCCCCACAGGTTCAGCCATGCGTCCGACGGGCGGTTCCACAAAAGCCCTACCGCGCCGATGCGCCGTTCTACCTGCCACGCCAGATGGTCGTTTTCTTCCGGCAGGGGATCAGGGGCGCTTAAAAGCGCCGGCGGCAGGTATTTTTCCGCCAGGTCGTAATATTTGCGTGCTCCTTCCTTATGATGGATCACCAGTTCGCCTGTGGAATACATCTGTTCCAGCACCGACCGGGCCGCGCCGGTCTGACCGTGCCACTGGCCGCTCCAATGGATCATGGAATGCCAGTACATCTGCCCCTCCACCGGCAGCGTGTCGGAATTGACCGGGCCGTTTTCCCGGAGATACTGCCGGGTCCGTTCTTCCATCTCCGCAAGACCCTCGAACTGCCGGCCGCCCTCCCGGGCGCTGCGGCGGTAGCGCTCGAAATAGGGCCAGTCCTCTGTTGGAAGGATAGACAGATTCTTATCGGGATAATCCACCAGCAGCCGGTCACGGTACAAAAGCTGCCAGAGGGTCTGCTTCGTAAAGCCCTGTACCCGGGATTGCAGCGTCAGCTCGGCGTTTTTGCCGCACACGTCCACCGGGTCGAACTGGATGCAGCCCGCCTGACGCACAAAATCATACGCGCCCTGCTTTCCCCGGAAACGATACGCGCCGATCAGCCCGTGGTGCAGCAGCAGAAAGCGCCGCGCCTGTCTCCTGGTCAAAATTGTCATCTGAATCCCCCTGACGTTCAAAAGTCGCTGGGGCTATTATAGCAAAAAATTGGCAAAAATTTAGCAGAAAAGTAAAAAAGCAAGTGCAAAACGAGCTTGCGAATCGTTTTTCCTTATGCTATGCTGAAAAATAGCCATATTCCATTTTCCCTTGCTTAGGAAAGGAGTCTTTCCCTTGAAAAGCACCCTGAAACGCGTTGTTTCCCTTCTGTTTTTGCTGCTTCTCTCCGCCGTGATGATGACGGGCTGTATCAAAGCCAATATCGACGTAGTGGGCGGCGAAGTTACCGCCGCGCCGTCCAGCGGCAAGCTTCGTCTGCTGCTGGAACAACCGAGCGCGATGCCTATTGACGCTCTCCCCGCGAAAAATCTTACGCTGGAAGAAGTGAATCTGACCGACGACAGCGAATTTGTATTGGTCGATCTCTCGACCAGCAAGAGAGTTTCTACCGTAAAGAACGCCTACATTGAAAAAGATTCCCAATACACGAACATTACGTGGAAGGGCGAAAATGGTTTTGAGTGTCAGATTTCCATTTTGATCCCTTACAATCTCCCGGCCGGTACCTATCAGGTACAAACCTACAACGCGGCGGTAAGGTATCGGACAGAAGCGGGAACTTTTACGGAGAGAGAGCTCAATATTGATTCCTCCAGCTTCAACAGAACCTTTACCGTAGTCGAAACTATTCCGCAGACGGGCGACCATGCCGCGCCGCTGCTATGGGCCGGACTGCTGGTTCTGGCGGGCGCAGGTTTCGTGCTGCTTCGCCATCGCAAGCACGCCTGATTTTTCCGAACATACATATATAAGAAGCGCCATGCGATTTCCCGCATGGCGCTGTTTTTTTATCCCTGCCGGTGCCAGAGAATGACCTGCTGTCCCGCTACGCCGTCCTGCAGATCGGGGTTCATGCGTTTCAGGCTGTCGCAGCTGACGCGGTAGCGCTTGGCGATATCCCACACGCCCTCGCCCGCCTGACTGAAGCAGAGCAGAATGCCCGGTTCGGCGGGCTGGGCGGGCTGCTCCGTCACGTCCGTCACCAGCGGTTCATCTCCCAGCAGCACGTCGTAACAGCTCAGGTGCAGAATGTATTTGACCTCTACACGGTCGCTGGTGATGCCGGTCAGTTCGATATTGGAGGGGGTCAGCTGCAAACTGTCCTGACAGCACAGCTCGCAGGTGTAGCTCATGCGGAAGGGTTCCTCCGTCTGATAGGTCTGGGGCACGTCGCTGTCGTCCGTCATGTACAGAAGGGTGACTTCCATCATGCCCTCCACGTTCAGCTTGCCGCCGGAACGGCTCACATCCGTCACGATGGGCCGCAGGCTGGCCCGGAGCGGCGTGCGGGCCGGTGGCTGGCCGTCCAGAAGCAGCGTCATTTTGCCGCTTTCCGCCGTGTGCAGCTGGTGGTGCTTCAAGGCGCGCTGCACGGGCTGGGTCACAGGCTCCAGCAGATCGCCCTGTGTGGTGTACGCGTCCAGCATCAGGCATACGTCCCGGCTGACGGTGGCTCGCACGGTCAGCCCCAGCAGCACCTCCGCCCGCAGGGTGCGTTCGCCCTCGCCGGCCCCCTCCTGCGACAGCACCGCCACGTCCTTGACCACAGCGTCGCAGCAAAGGCTATCGCCGTTTTCCCCCAGCAGAGGCACCGTCTCCTCAAAGGGCAGTGTGTGCCTGGTCACGACCACGGGCCGGGAGGGCATCTGGCTGCGGTGGACCACTTCCAGCAGGATATTGCCGGACACGGTGGCCTTTTCCTCGCCGCCCATCACGTCCTGCACGGTGGCGAAGGCCGTTGCGTACAGGGTGTCCGCGATCTGCAGAACGTCGGCCAGCTCGCATTCCTCCCGCACCAGCACCTCCCGTGTGCCGGAAGCCGCCGCGCTCAGGCAGGAGAGCGTCTCCGTTTTCAGCATCAGCCCTTCGGCCCCGTGAACGCCTGTTACCACGGAAAGGGGCTCATCCGAGAAAAGCCGGGTCTGGGCCTTCAAAATCGCCATCAGGTGCAGCCGCCCGCCCTGGGCGCTGGCCTCCACGTGCTCCACGCTCAGGCTGAGCACGGCGGCCATGCCGTCCTCCGCGCCGGGAAAATCTACGCTGTGGGTAAACTCCGCTGAGGCCTCCAACGCGCTGACCAGCGTCGGGTCGCCCTGGGTATAGAGCACATGGAAGGTGACTTTGCCCTCCGCGTCCACCCGCCCCGGCTGAACGTCCGTCTGTTCCAGCACCGCCATGGCTTCGGAGCACAGGACGCGGGTCTCCTCCCGCAGGCCGCCGGGAAGCGCCACTTCTCCCTCCACCACCGCCTGACTGGTCTTTTGCCCCTCAAAGCGCTGCATGGGCAGTTCTTCTCTAAGAATTTCCGGGGTCTGGACCCCGCCGTCCTGTTTCCGCTCCATCCTGCATTCCTCCTAAAACTTTGTATCAAGGTATGCGGCGAAGGGGGCGAATATGCCTTCCCTCGGGCCGTGTTCAGGGACTTCTTGCCTTTCCGGAAAAGGCTATGTTACAATAGACGCTGTCATTCCTGTTATTTCCCATCTGTTTCCTTATGAGAGGAGGAGCCCCCCTGCAAGCCTCGCCTGAAGCCAGCCGTTCTCCTATCCGCACGGCCCGCCCGGACATGGCGGCAATGATGTCCCTTCGGATGATTTATCAATTTTTGTACGCTTCCATTCTTTCCAGCGCGTTAACGTCCCTGCCGGTGCTGGGCTGCGCGCTGTTTCTGAACAGTCAGGTCTCGCTGATGCTGTGGCGGCTT
Organism: uncultured Eubacteriales bacterium; assembly: GCA_900548145.1. Taxonomy (GTDB): domain Bacteria; phylum Bacillota; class Clostridia; order Christensenellales; family Aristaeellaceae; genus Limiplasma. The sequence continues at coordinate 10,434 of URJB01000006.1, forward strand.
CTGCGGGGCCGTGATCGGGCGTTCCTGACCCGCCGGATGCGCCGGGTCTGCCTTGCGCTGACCGTGCTGATGCTGCTGGGCACGCTGGGGATGATCGCCATTTACCCCATGGCGCTGTCCTCGGCGGCGCTGTGGGCGCTGTTTGCCGCTGTCGCCACTGCCGCCCTGCGGGAAAATCTGTGCAGCCGCCTTTGGGGCCGCCGGCTCCGGGAAACGGTCAGCCCGCGGGCTTTCTGGGGGCTGTGCTTTCTGTGCCACCTGCTGTCGCTGGGGCTAACGGCATGGCCGCTGCTAAGCTGCCTAACCGTCAATGAAGCGGTGCTCCTTCTATGCGGTTACGTTCTGGGCGCGGCGCTGGAGGGCTTCAGCCACTGGCGCAGCCGGGAAACCATCGCCTTGGACGAGCTGGAAGAAACGCCCTCCCCCGAAACGCTGAACGAGCTGAACGTCGGACTGAACCAGCTGAACGCCTTCAACGCCTATCGGAAGCTACAGTTCATCGTTCTGATGGCCCTGCAGCTGACGTTGGTGCTGGCGTACCTGTTCATCGGCCTGACGGTGGACGAGCTGGTTCTCTGCACGATTCTGGCCTGCGCCTGTACGCTGGTCACCCACGCGGCGGCGGAGGCGGTGCTCCGGGCCCTGCGTCGGGAGGGTTCAGTGCAAATTCTGTTGGCCGGGCTGTTTCTCTGGGCCTATGGGCTGATTCTGTTCGACCGGCAGCTGAAGCTGCCCTCTACCAGCCTGACGTTGAGTTATCTGGCGCTGTGCCTGTGCGGCGGCGGGCTGGGCATGAGCATGACAGCGCTGACTCATCTGGAAAACCGCATGGCGGACGTGGCCCGATTCGGGCTGGAAGGCCGGATGGATGGCTATGACCGCATCCGCTCCGTCAGTACGGAAATGGCAACGCTGCTGGGGCAGATGGCCGCATTGGGGATGGTGACGTTTCTGTGTCTGCCCCGCTTCCTGCCGCAAACGCTGACCCTAGAGCCCCTTTCCATGGCGCTGCACCGCTGGATGATCGTGCCGCCGCTGCTTTTGCTGGCTATGGCCATCGTATGCGTGCTGCGCTTTCCCATGAACAACCGGCATTTTGCCAAACTGGCCCGCTGGCTGACCCTGAAGGAAGAAGGCGGCAGCAACCCCGCCCTGCGGGAGCAGCTGGAAAACGTGGTGGTGAAGCGTCACAAGAACCGCTTTGGCGTAAAGCTCATCATCGCCCTGCTGCGGCCGCTGTACTATCACAAGGTGATCGGCAAGGAACACCTGCGAGGGCTGGAGGACGGCACGATGGTGCTGGTGTGCAACCACGGCGAGCTGTACGGCCCGGTGGTGGCGAATCTGTACATTCCCGTCACCTTCCGGCCGTGGACCATTGCGGAAATGATGAACCGGGAGGTCATCATTGAGCATATGTATCAGGGCACGATGATGCGGCAGAAATGGCTGCCCGAAAGCTGGAAGCGGCCTATCCTGCGCATGATCACGCCGCTGCTTCTGTGGGTGTTCGACAGTCTGGAAGCCATTCCCGTCTACCGAAACGACCCCCGCAAGCTGATCGGCACCTTCCGGGAGACCATCGACGCGATGCAGGCCGGGGACAACATCCTGCTGTTCCCGGAAAACGATACCGGCCATGCCGTTGGCGAACGGGGCTACGCGCTGGAGGGCGTAGGCAAGCTGTTCACCGGCTTTGCCATGATCGCGCCGCTGTACTATGCCAAAACCAAGAAAAAGGCGGTCTTTATCCCCGTGTACGCCTCCAAAAAGACCCGCACCGTCTGCATTGGTCAGGGCATCGAATATCAGCCGGACAACGGGGCCAACGACGAAAAAATGCGCATCGTCGACGGGCTTCTTTCCCAGATGCAGGCCATGTACGAGGAGGAGAAATAGCCCCGCCTTCCTTTGACTTTTCGGCCCTCCAAAGCCCGACATTCCCGTTTTGCCTTGACGGATAAGCCCATTCAGGATACAATAGCCTTGCTTTTCATCCGGCGGCCGTATCCTGAAGGGCTTCTTTTATATCGCTATGATCTTTTCTTCCGAGGGAAACGGCGCGGACAAGGCAAAACCAGGCGACAGAAAGGAAGAATGCCCATGTTTGGACGCCGCCCCGAAGGAAAGCGGGTCAAGCATCTCGACCCCATCGTTCAGATTACCCCCTACCTGATGCCCTGGCGGTGCGACGCGCAGGTCTTTTTGGCCTACGACGCGGAATACGAGCCGCTGCTGCGCTACATGAGCCACAAGAGCCGGGAGGGCGTGAAGATCACCTTTATGGAGCTGATCATCGCCGCCTTTGTGCGGGCGATTTCTCAGGTACCGGAGGCCAACCGGTTCATCATGAACCGGAAATTCTACAACCGCACCGAGCTGGCGGTGAGCTTCGTCGTCCTGCGGCCCACGGAAGACGGACAGCCCGAGGAAAACGCCGTCAAGGTGAAGTTCGACCCCAGCGACACCATCTTCGAGGTCAGCGCCCGGGTGAAGCAGATCATTGCGGAGGGCCGCCGGACGGACGACGACAGCGCCGCCATCAAGCTGGCCTCCACTCTGCTGAAAGTGCCGCTTCTGCCTAATCTGGTGGTGCATGTCGCCAATTTTCTGGATCACCACGATCTGTTCCCCAAGGCGCTGATGGACGCGCTGCCCTTCCATACCAGCCTGTTTGTGACCAACATGGCCTCCATCGGCATGACGCGGGTGTATCATCATATCTACAATTTCGGCGATACCACCATGTTTCTGTCGCTGGGCTGCCCGGAGCGTTCCCACGCGGTGGACGCTACCGGCAAGTTGTTCCGCAAATGCACCCTGCCCATGGGCATGACCGTGGACGAGCGCATCTGCGGCGGCGCGGTGTACGCCCGGCTGTTTGCGTCCATGAAGCACTATCTGAAACACCCGGAGGAGCTGGAAGCGCCCCCGGACAGGGTGTATTACAACGAGGGCGCGGAATATCATGTGCCCAAGCCGGACAACGTAGCCCTGCCCCATTCCGTCACTCTGAACGCATAATCAAAATTTCCGCCGTGGGATAGCGCTGGCGAATGTCCCATTTTTCCCACTCTTCATTATAAGCAAAGCACCGGGCGCTGGCCCCGCCAAAGCCCAGCGCGTCGCAGTGGAACCCCTGCAGGGTCTCCACTGCTTTTTGTATGCGTTCGTCGCTGAGGGCTCCGTCCATGCGGGTGCGCTTTCCAAGGCAAATGCGCAGCTGGGTGCGGTCGCCGTCCCAGCCCACCTCCAGCCGGGCGGCTTTGGCCAGCCGCAGCACGGTCTGGGTGGTCTCCGCATCCAGAAGGCCGCTGACCCGGTCGGCCCCAATGGCGGCGCTGCCGGTATATTCCACCGGATTGCTGCCGGTGCGGGGCATCCGCCCGGCCAGCGCCCCGGGCACGGAGAAGGCCTCGTCCTCGATATTGCCCCGGGCAAAAACCGTCTGACTTTCCTGCGTCTGCTGTTCTTCGCCGCCTTCCTGCGGCTGGGCTTCTTCCTGCAGGGCCGGATTGACGGCGCACACCGCAATGATGGGATCCTTCATTTCCGTATCCAGATCCCGCAGAAGGCAGGTCACCGTATGCCGAGGCGTCAGCTTGGCTTTTTCCAGCCGGTCCATAAAAATATCCAGATAGGTGCTCAGCCGCATCCCGAAATCCGGCTTAATGGCGTGCAGCACCTCCTCGCCCCGGCCCAGCGCCACGGCGACCATGGCGTTGGGCCGCATGGTGGAGATGGTGGTGATCTTGTGCAGAAGCGGCTGCAGCCGCTCCCGGGAGGCCAGCTCGTAGCCGAAGACGCACAATTTCAGCTGGCAGAAATTCACGGTGCAGGGCGTGGTGGCGGTCAGCACGGCCATGGCGTCCTCAAAGGTGGGGCCTGTGGCGGTGAACACCGAGTATTCCGGCGTGGCGGAAGTATCGTCGCCGCTGCCGTTCACCGGGGTCTGAACGCTTAGGGTCAGCCCGCCGTCCTCCGCCGCGTCCACGGCAAAGCACAGGGCGTAGGTCTGCCGCTCCATCACGGAGATGGTGTCGCAGCCCGTCAGGCCCGTCAGGCAAAGGGCCAGCAGCAGCGCCGCCCAGAGGTTTTTTCTCATTTCGTCTCCTTTCCGGGCCTTTTCCGGCACAGGCACAGGGCGCAGGCGGCGGCCAGCGAAAGCCCGTAGCGCAGCGGCAAAATCCACGGTACGCCGTCCAAAATGGCGGAGGGCGAAACGGCCAGCATCGCCAGCCCCGGCAGCAGCAGAGCAGGCGGCCACAGGCCCTTGGGGATCTTCGGAAAAGCCCGCGCCAAAAGCAGCTTGCCCGCCGTGGTCGTCCCCAGCAGGGAAACGGGCAGCATCAGCATCCAGAACAGAATGCCCAGCCCGTAGATCAGAATATTGGAGCCGTATTGGTTCAGCCCCGCCAGTTTGCGGCCTGCGTCCCAGCTTTCCTCCGGCTGCCATGGCTCCAGCATGCTCAGCCACAGCGCCCAGAGGACGCAGCACAGGAGCGGCACGGCAATGAACAGCCAGTCCTTCCGTTTTCCTCTGCTGCCGGGCTCCGGGCTTCCCCGGCGGAGGGGGAACAGCTCCAGCAGCGCCACGCCCCACACGGCCCCCATGCCCGGCGCAGCGAACAGCAGCGTCTTGCCCAGACCGTCCCCCAGCAGGGGATGAAGCCGCTCCAGACTCGCGTCGCCGCCGGAGAAGACCGTGGAGCAAAGCACCAGCGCCGCCAGCAGCCAGCGCATCGTATACGCCCCGTAGGCCGCGCCCTTGTCCCGGCTCAGCCAGCTGGATACCACCGGGAAAAACGTCACCACCAGCGGCCATGCCAGAGGCGTTTTCGCCGGAATCAGATCGGAAATCAGCGAATTGGAGGCCAGCATACACAGGTACGCGTCCAGGCACAGGTTGGGCAGCAGCAGAAGCGCCCAGTAGCGCCTGCCGCCCTCCAGCCCGCCACGGCAGGCCCGCCGCCACAGAAGCCACAACAGCAGCGTGGGCACGGTCAGAAAGACCGCCGCCTGCCACGTGGTCTGCCGCAGATGGTCGTAGCCGAACTGAATGGTCCACAAAAGCAGCTGTGTGGTCAGCTGCATGGCCCCCAGCACCCGGAAGGCCAGCCGAAGCCCCGCGTCCCGCTCCCGCTGCATGGCGCCGGGGCTGTCCACCTGCGTCCGGGTCTGCCGGGCCCGGCGAATCCATGCGATCACTCCTGATCCCTCCCGTCAAAGCGGCGCATCCGGCCATAGGCCCGCTTCATTTCCCGGGGGTCGCTCAAATAGGCGCGAAGCCGCTGGCGGAACGTGGGCGCGCGAAGCAGAAGATCGGGGTTATGGGTCCGCCGGGGGCTTCCCGGAGCCAAAAAGGGCTGGCCCAGGCTTTCCATGGCCGCCACCCAGCACAGCAGCATGACCACGGCATAGCACAGCCCGGAAACGCCCGTAATGCCCGCCGCCAGCAGCAGCGCCACCTGCCCCAGCCGGAAGGCGAAGGACAGCGGGTAGTTGGGCATGGCGTAGCTTCCCAGCCCGGAAAGGGCCACCACGATGATCAGAAGCGGGCTGACCAGCCCCGCGTCCACCGCCGCCGTGCCCAGAATCAGCGTACTGACCAGTCCCAGCGAGGAACCCATCATGCCGGGAATGCGAATGGCCGATTCGTTGATGAGGGCGAACACCGCCACCATCAGGAGGGTTTCCTCAAACAGATTGATGGGCACGTTGGTGCGGCTTTGCATGATGCTGGTCAGCAGCGTCATGGGGATGGTGATGGGATGATACACCACCAGACTGACGAACACTGCGGGCAGCAGCAGCGTCACCAGCGCCCCCAGCAAGCGCAGAAGCCGCATGAAGGTACCGTACTGCCAGCGCATATAGCTGTCGTCCGGCGCGTGGAACAGGTGCCACAGGCTGACGGGAAGGGCCAGCGCCCGGGGGCTTCCGTCCAGCAGCAAAACGGCCTGTCCCTCCATCAGGAAGCTGACCGCCCGGTCCGGCCGCTCCGTGCCCACCACCTGCGGCAGGGGCGCGTAGGGGTCGTCCTCGATGAGCTGCTCCAGCGTGCCGGAGGTCAGCACGTAATCCAGCTCCACGCCGTCCAGCCGCCGCTGAAGCTCCTCCACCGTCTCCCGGGGGCACACGCCGTCCAGATAGCAAAGCGCCGCCTGCCCCGGCGTTTCCGTGCCCACCTTCCGAAGCTGGCAGACGAAGTTCGGCGAGGGCAGCCGCCGGTGCAGCAGCGTCAGGTTATCCCGCAGGGTCTCGTTAAAAGCGTCATGGGGCCCCACCACCACCGTTTCGTTTCGGGGGTTGGAGACGGGCCGACGGGCATAGGCGCGCAGGTCGATCCGCAGGGCCTGATCGCAGGTATCCATCAGCACCAGACACAGGCCCCGGAGCAGATCCTCCACGGCTTTGGAAAGCTCCTGCTCCGTCTCCGCCTCGGGCGCAGTCAGTACGTTGTCCATCAGCTGCCTTGCCGCCCCGCGGCCGGTCAGGCGCAGGGGGCTGTTCATCATGGGGCGCAGGATGTGCTGGGCCATCTGCTCCCCGTCGGAAAGGCCCTCCACGTACAATAGGGCGCAGCTTTGCCCCAGCCCGTCGAAGCGCCGCAAAACCACGTCGTCGTTCACGTCCAGATGGAGCCGCTGCTGAAGCGCCTTCAGGTTTTTCTCCAGATCCCGGCAAAAAATCGTCTGCATGAGCCCGTCCCCTTTGGCTGATTGTTCGCGCTGGTAGTATGGCCCGAGGCAGGAAAAAAATGCAGAAATGCCCTCCAAGAGAACTAACTGTGCTTGTTCTTCTTCTGATTCGGTGCTAACATAGACGCGAATCAATGGGGAAAGGAAGAAGCACATGAGCGACTGGCTTAAGGTCAAAGCCGCCGACGTGGTGGAGCTGATCGAAAGACGAAAGGATCGTCTGCCGTGGGGCTATCGTCCCGAGGAAATCTACAGATGTCTCATTTTTCAAAAGGACGGACGAATTTTCATGACGGTCGATCAGTTCCGCAGGGAAGAAAACGGCGGCTATGCCTGTCTTCGTCCTTATACCGCTGAAATTGCGGAGACCATGGAGGACTATCGCGATATGCCCGACGAGGCATTTGTGAAAAAGGCCTACAACACCCTCATGTCGGGCGCGAGGTAAAAAAGCATCGGAAACACGACCCTGTTTCCGTGCACAGGTGCGATTTCCGGCTTTTGCTGACAGCGCAGTTGCAAAGCAGGCGTTGTACAAAAATGGATAAGGAGAATTATATGGAGTGGCTGAATCCTTTTGGACTGCTCATCATTGCGGTCATTATGATTCCAAACATTCTTTTCGCCGTCAAATGCAAAGACAGCTTTGCGAATCGCTGGAGCAATAAAGCGGTTGAAACTATGGAACAAATCGGCAGGTTCGGCTGTTTTGGTTTCATGATCTTCAACATTCCCGGGACCTGCTTGGGATGGTGGTCTGACGCGGCGTTCATAGTCTGCTTTATGGCGGATGCTGTATTGGTGATCCTTTACTGCGCGATCTGGGCTGTCTTTTTTCAGAAAAACAGTTTGTTCAGAGCTCTGGCACTCTCCATCATTCCCTCTGTTTTGTTCTTATTCAGCGGGATCATGAGTCGTTCGCTGCTTTTAATCTTCGCATCCCTGTTGTTTGCACCCAGTCATATTCTCATTTCGTACAAAAACGCAAAATAATCTTTCCCCGCAGAGCAAACGCAGTTGCATTTTTGGGGTGCATCATCCAACCCCCGGCTTGAAAAAAGTCCAAAGCCGGGGGGTGGTATCGTTTTTTCACACGCCGCTTTGCCCGTAGTTGGCCAGCACGCGGGCGGAGGGGTCATCCACGTCGCAGCCGGGCCAATCCCGGTTGGGCATCCAGAAGCCGGACACCATGGCGGCCTGACCGGGATAATATTTTTCGAAAAGCTGGCGGTACAAAAGACTTTCCTTGGTAAACGGACGGGCAAAATCGTACTCTGCGCACCCAGTGCGGAAGGTCTCATCCGTGTAAAGGGATTCGGCATAGGCCTTCAGATCGTCTACCATAGAATGCCCTACTGCGTCGCTGAAAGCGGCTTTCTGCCGCCAAAGAATCTCCTCCGGCAGAATGTGATCGTCGGCAAAGGCCTGACGGATCAGGTATTTGCCCATATCGTGACGATTCATTTTCAGCGCCGGGTCAATGGCCATGGCGTAGCGCACGAAGGCCAGATCGCCAAAGGGAACGCGGGCTTCCAGCGAGTTGACGGAGATGCAGCGGTCGGCCCGCAGCACATCGTACATATGCAGCTCCCGGATGCGCTTCTCCGCCTCATGCTGGAACGCGGCCGCGTCCGGGGCAAAATCCGTGTACTTGTAGCCGAACAGCTCGTCGGAAATCTCGCCTGTCAGCAGCACCCGAATGTCCGTATGCTCATGAATGTACTTGCACACCAGATACATGCCGATGCTGGCCCGGATGGTGGTGATGTCATAGGTGCCCAGCAGCGCCACCACAGGCTCCAGCGCGGCCAGCACGTCCTCTTTGGTGATGATGACCTCCGTGTGGTCGCTGCCGATAAACTCCGCCACCTTGCGGGCGTATTTCAGGTCGATAGCGTCCACATCCATGCCGATGGAGAAGGTGCGCAGGGGTTTGTTCAGCTTGCGGGCGGCGATGGCGCACACCAGTGAACTATCCAGACCCCCGCTGAGCAGGAACCCCAGCGGCGCGTCCGCGTCCAGCCGCTTCTCCACCCCGGCGGTCAGCAGGTCATGCAGTCCCCGGCAGACGGTGTCTTCATCGGCCATAAGGTATTGATCTGCCCGGGCCGGGTCGGCGTAACGGACAAATTCCCCGCCCGCCCAATAGCAGCCCGGCGGAAAGGGCAGGATCGTTTCGCACAGCCCCACCAGATTCTTGGCCTCGCTGGCGAAAGCCATGGAGCCGTCCGCCAGCACGCCGTAATACAGGGGCCGAATGCCGATGGGGTCCCGGGCGGCGATAAGTCTGCCGGACTTTGCATCGTACAGAATCAGGGCAAACTCCGCGTCCAGCACCTTGAACAGCTCCAGTCCGTATTCTTCGTACAGGGGCAGCAGAATTTCACAGTCGGAATCGCTTTGAAAGGTATATTTTTCTTCCAGCCGCTTTTTCAGCGGACGGAAGCCGTACAGTTCGCCGTTGCAGACCACGTAACTGCCGTCCCGTTCAAAGGGCTGCATCCCGGACTCGTTCAGGCCCATAATGGCCAGCCGGTGGAAGCCCAGATAGCCGCAGGGAATTTCCGTCAGCCGGGACATATCCGGCCCACGGGACAAAGTACGGTCAAAATGCTCCCGCAGGGTCTCCACCGGGATCGACTTGCTTTCCACACCAAAAATCGAGCACATAAAAAGCACCTCCAAAGTTTCCCGCGGCATCGTCTGATGATTTCAGGACGAATGCCGCGCTCCGTGGTGCCACCTGATTTGCTTCTTTGACGGGTTCTGACAAACCCCGGCCGCTGTAACGGGCGACCGGCCCGCCGCCCCTACTTGCGCCCCGGCGCTTTCAGTTTGGACTCGGAAGGGTTCTTTCGCTCGGGCCGCCCGCGGGCTTTTCAGCTGCCGCCCGCTCTCTTTGGGTGCGGGAACCGAGGTACTTTGCTTCCTCAACGCTTTGCATATCAATAAAAAAGACAAGGGCATCAGACGCTTCTGCGTCGTCGGCACCCTTGCCTTGGTTGGAAGTATACAACGGGTCACGGCCCGCGTCAACGGAAAATTTTGTTTTTTTTCTGTTTTACGCAATCGGCTTCATTTCCACCAGACGGTACCCTTCGGCCTCTGCCGGGTCATGAGTGACCAGCACCACCGTTTTATTCCGGGTGTACTCCCCTACCGCGCCCTGCACGGCCCTTTTGGTTTCCGCGTCCAGCCCCTTATAGGGTTCGTCCAGAAACAGAATGTCGAAGTCCGCCAGCAGCGCCCGGGCAATGGCAACCCGGCGTTTCATACCGCCGCTGAACTCCCGCACAGACCGGGAAAGGCTCTCCTTTTCCAGCCCAAGCCGAAGGAGCAGCGTTTCCGTCTCCACCGGCAGACCGCCGCACACGAACCGCACGTTTTCCGCGGCGGTCAGCTGTTCCAGCAGCCGGTCTTCCTGAAAAACGGCGCTCATGCGCAGACCATCCAGCCCCGCGATGCCGCCGCCGTCCGGGCGTTCCAGTGCCATCAACAGCCGCAGCAGCGTGGTCTTGCCGCAGCCTGAAGGCCCCATCAGGCAAAGATGCTCGCCGCTTTCCATCGTCAGCGAGAAATCCCTCAGCACGGGCTTTCCGTCGTAGGCTTTGCACAAATGCTCGATGCGGATCATGCGCAAAGCCTCCTTTCGATCAGTCCCACCAGCAGGGACAGCAGCTTTTCGCAGCCCACGCTCAGTAGCACGATAGTCAGCGTCCAACAGAACAGATCGGGCGTTTCCAGATAAATCTTGGCCTGATAGAGCTTTTCGCCGATGGAACCGGAGGGCATTCCGATAACCTCCGCCGCCACGCCGCTTTTCCAGCACAGGCCGATGGCGATATTCATGCCCGACCGCAGGTAAGGCATGGCCGAGGGCAGATAGATGCCCCAAAGCCGCCGGGCGAAAGGCACCCGAAACAGCCGTGCCATTTCCAGAAGCTGGGGATCGGTGTGGCACAGGCCGGTCAGCGTGTTCTGATACAGCACCGGGAAGGCGATCATCAGGCTGATGAGGATGGACAGGTTCCGGCTGGGCACCCACAAAAGCGCCAAAATGACAAAAGAAGCCACAGGAATGGCCTTCACGGTGGCGGTCAGGGGACTGAGCAGCTGCCGCACCCAGCGGTGACGGTAGCTGAGCACTGCCAGCACCAGCGCCAGCGCCAGACTCAGGAAAAAGCCCAGCAGAATATGCCCCAGCGAGAAGCCCACCGATTGCCAGAACTGGGGCTGCCACAGGAGCTGAAAAAAACGCTGGATCGCCTGCAGGGGCGATACCAGCAAAATGGGCTCGTCCACCCAGCGGGCGGCGGCCTCCCAGCAGAGAAGCCAGAAGGCCGCCGCCCACAGGGGGATAGAGCGCTTTTTCTTAGCGCTGGAAGTAGAAAGCGTCATCCGGCAGCGCGCCGCCCACGGACTGGGGGTTCTGGTCGAAGAGCACCTTCAGATAGCCGGAAAGCTGCTCCTTCATTTCCGCCCCTTCGATAAACACGATCTGGCAATAGGGCAGAGCCTTCTGAGCCACAGCCTCGGGCACGATGTCAAAGGCGGCGATCAGCTTGGCGGCGGCGTCCACGTTGGCGTTCACATATTCCACGGAGGCCTTGTAGCCGTCCAGGAACTTGCTGACTTCTTCGGGATGCTCGGCCACATAGTCGGTGCGGGCAATGACGATGCCGGTCAGCATGGCGCTGGGCTCCTCGCTGCCTTCCTGCAGCTTGGCCCACTCAGCGGTCAGATCCAGCGCCACATGGACGCTGTCCTGCTTCATCTGGGCGGTGGTCACGAAGGGCTGAGGCAGCACGGCCACGGAGCCTTCGTTGCTCAAGAGGGCGGCCAGACACTCGGAATGCTCGGACTTGTATTCCACGGTCACGTCTTTTTCAGGGTCAATGCCGTTGCCTTCCAGCAGGTAGTTCAGGGCATATTCGGGGGTGGCGCCCTTGCCGCTGGAATAAATGGTGCGGCCCCGCAGATCCTCAAAGGAATGGACGGTCTGTTCGCCGTTTTCCACCACGTAGAGGATGCCCAGCGTGTTGATGGCCAGCACCTGCACCTTGCCCTGCGTGTTGTTGTACAGCACGGAGCCCAGATTGGCGGGCACGGCGGCGATGTCGATCTCGCCCTTCACCAGTTTGGGGGTAATTTCGTCGATCGCAGAAGCAATGCTGAAATCATAGCTGGCGGCCTCGTCGGTCATCAGCTTGCTCAGGCCCATGGCGGTAGGGCCCTTCATGGCCATCACCCGGGGCAGGGCTTCGGTTCCCTCGGCGAAAGAAACGGCGCATACAGACAGCGCCATGCAGGCGACCAGCAAAACGGAAAGTAACTTTTTCAAAGCGTTCATAATCAGATATTTCCTCCTGTTCAATCAGTTTCATTGGTAGGATTGGGTTTGGACTGCACCAGAGCACTCTTGACCTGTACGCCGGGAAGATTGCCCATCTTGCCGGTCATGGCCCCCAGTTGATCGTTGGTGCCCCGAACGATCAGGCAGATCACAGACTGCCCCCGGGACGGGCTGGGTACGCCCATGCGGCCTTCGATCATGGCCGCAAAGGAAGACAGAATTTCGTTGACCTTCGGCACCGACTGCCGATCCTCGATCACGATGCCCACAAAGCCCAGACGTTCCTCCGTCATCCGGCACGCCCCCCTTTTTCAAAAACTTGTTGAAAACACAAAAACCGTCAGACGCACCTCTGCGCCTACGGCCCTTTTCGTTGATTCAGCATATGGCTTTCCCTCCCTCTTCTTGGACGTTGACGCATCCCCGTCCGCAAATTAGAATGATGTTTCTGCGGCTGGCCCTCACGTCTCCGCTCGGGTTTGCCGCCAAAAAGAGTATACCCCATTTTCGGCAAAATGAAAAGCCCGGACGAAAAAAAGTCAGGCTTTTCAAAAAGGCTTTTTCAGCCGTCTCCTTCCCCCGGGCCGCACAGCACCAGAATCGCGCCGTCTGTCGCGCGAACATTCACCTGATAAGCGTCCAGCACATTGATCGGTGAGCAGAAAAAGAATTGCCAGTACGGCACGGACAGAAACTCGCTTTCATGAACAATGCCGTATTGTACCGTTTGGAAACGCGCCAACGTCGCGTCCGTTTCTCCATAGGCGTACTCCATATTTTCAATGGCGATGGCCAACGCTTTTTCCAGCGGCATATCTCCCGGCCGGGGCTCGTCAAAGCAGGAGCCGCGGGCCTTCAATCCCTCAAAATACAGCGTGTTTTCCGCGCCCAACGCTTCCAGAAGGATTCCGCCCTGCGTCAGCTCCGGCTTTCGCCCCAACGGCTGAGGAAGATATCCCGTCACGATCCAGCCGCGTATTTCCTTTCTCTCCTCATTGTCGCAAAAGGAGACATAGGCCATTTCATAGGTTTTCAGCCAGTTTTCGTCCTCCGGCCTCCCTTGCTCGGGAGGCTCCACCAGCCGGTACTCCTCGTCCTCCTGCAAAGTGGCGATACACTCCAGCCGATCCGAAAACACGGGCGTTTCCACCGACACATAATCCGCCAGCGCCGGTGCGCAGCACAGGCTCAGACATAAAAACAGCGCCATAGCTCTGTGAAAAGACTTCATCGGTTTCTTCCTCTCTCCCGTTTTCTTTCCCCGATAAAACGAAAGAAGGATGGCCTTTTCATCCATCCTTCTTTCGGGAATTTTCTTTTGATTACGGCAGTTTTTCCACGGCCACATCATAGGCGATTTTCAGCTGAGGGTCGTTCATATCGCCGATGTCATACATAACGTCCTTATTTTCCTCGGGCATTTCGGCGATCACATCCGGCGTGATGCCCTTGTGATGCACCTCGTTGCCGTTGGGCGTGAAATACTGGGCCACGGTCAGCTGCATGCCTGCGCCCCGGGTGCCCACGGGCAGCACGTACTGCACCACGCCCTTGCCGTAGGTGGTCACGCCTACGATGGTCGCACGGCCGTAGTCCTGCAGGCAGCCGGAGAGGATCTCACTGGCAGAGGCGGAGTTTTCGTTCACCAGCACCACCAGCGGAATATCATTCTTGCCCTGATGGAGCTGATACGTCTCCTCGCTGCCGTCCCGGTAGCGCAGAGAGGCCACCGTGCCGCTTTCCAGGAACAGATCGGCCACCTTCACCGCGTCGTCCACCCAGCCGCCTGGATTGTCCCGCAGGTCGATGAGCAGCACCTTCGCACCCTCGTCCAGCAGGCTGTTCATATGCTCCTTGAATGCCGTGGAGCAGTCGCCGCTGAACTCATAGAGGGAGATATAGCCCACGCTGTTTTCCAACATACAGGAGTTGACGTAATTCACATGCACCTGCGCCCGGGTGATGACGAAATCCATCAGCTGGCCGTCCCGGAGCACCTGCACGTTGACGGGCTTGCCCACCTCGCCCCGCATGATGTCCACCGCATCCTGCAGGCTGGTGGCGGTCACGTCCAGATCCTCTACCTTGGAAAGAATATCGCCCTTGCGCAGTCCGGCTTCCAGCGCCGGGCTGTCCAGAAAGACCCGAGTAACGGTACACAGGCCGGTCTGATAATTCGCCATGATCTGAATACCTACGCCGGCGTAGTTGCCCTCGTCGTCCGCCCACATCTTGGCATAATTCTCCGGGGTGTAATAGAAGGTGTAGGGATCGTCCAGACCGTAAAGCAGGCCCATGGCCGCGCCCTCCAGCATTCCTTCCTCGTCCGGCTCCTGATAGTAATACTGGTCGACGATCTGCTTGATCTCGTCCAGTTCTTCGTATTGCTTGAGCCGCTCATACTCCTCCTTGGAGATCGTGACCATCTCGCCGTCGCTGGCAGCCGTGCTCTCGCCGGTCAGCGCGTCGGTAATGGTGGTGGGCAGCAGCGAGCAGCTAGTCAGCATGACCAGCACCAGCGTCAGAAGAACGGTCATCTTGCGGGCCTTGGTCCATTTCATACGATCACCCCGTTTCCATTCATTTGAAAATCACAGAATTTCTCTGGGTTTTTCCTGTCCGCAGCGCTTGAGCTTGTAGAGGATCTTGAACGTCACCGCGTCATCGAAGTGGCGCAAGTCCAGCCCCGTCTGCCGCTGCACCTTGTCCAGCCGGTACACCAGCGTGTTGCGGTGGATGAACAGCTGCCGTGCCGTATCGGAAAGGTTCAGGTCCTTGCGGAAGAACATTTCGATGGTTTGCAGCATTTCTTCGTTAAAAAGCTTGGCCGTCTTGCGGTTGAACAAAAGCGAATGATACCGCAGACTGTCCTCCCGGGGCACGCTCATCAAGAAGCGTTCCAGCATGAGGCGGCTGAAAAGGAAAATATGCTCCTCCGGATTGAACAGCTGGCCCACTTCGATGGCCCGTTTGGCCTCGGCATAGCTTTCGCCCAGCAGAGCAAGGTTATTCTTGCTTTCGCCCACGCCCGCCGCCATATTCAGGGCGGCTTCTTCCATCAGGGTCTCCTGCACGGCCAGCACGTACTGTTCCAGCTCCGCCGCGCCGTCGATGCCCTCCATATCCTTAATAAGGGCCGCTTCCCGACGGTTCATTTCCACCAGCACGTCCGTTTCGCCCAGCGGCAGCAACTCGCCCAGCGTACTGTAGGCGCTGGCCTTGTCGGTATCGTCCAGCTGGAACACAATGACGCAGCGATTCATTTCCAACGGAATTTTATGTTCCGCCGCCCGGGCCGCCAGCTCCGCGCCAGTCAGCTCCTGCCGCAGCGCCTTGCGGTATACATCGGAATAGCCGGAAATGGAAAGACTGCTCTTGAGCAGACTCATGACCATAGCGTCCGCAAGGCACAGCACGTCGCCCGCGCCGGGCGCGGAGGCCTGCGCCGCCAGATACAGTGCGGGATGAATATCCAGAACCCGCACCAGCGCGTCGCCCACATGATGGTTGATCCCGGAGGCCAAAGTAGAAGCGGGCACGGCAATTCCCGGGCCGTCCTCCGGCACGATGCAGGCTCCGTCCGCGTCCAACAGACGCAGGGGAAGACTCAATTCCTGAAAAACTTTGGCGATTTTGCGAAGATACCGCTTTTCAATATACACGCGAGGCTTGCTCCTTTCCTGTCCCGGCCAGCGCCGGGAGGCCAAAAGACCGCATCCATTATAGCGGATTCCGACAAAAAAGTACAGTCAAAACCCTTTGGGAAAGAAGCGGAAAAGTAAAAACAAAGGAAGATCAAATGAAACAAAGACGAAGTTATACCGGGTAATCGTCCAGGCGCTCGATATCTGCGCCCAGCAGGCGCAGCTTTTCAGGCAGATTCTGGTAGCCACGCTCGATATGTCCCGAGGGGTCGCTGAGCAGCGTTTCCCCCTCCGCCATCAGCCCGGCCAGCATCAGCGCCGCGCCCGCCCGGAGATCGGTACTGCGCAGGCTGGTTCCCCGCAGCGGATAGCCGCCCTCCACCAGCGCCACGTTGTTCTCCACCCGGATACGCCCGCCCAGACGGCAGAGTTCAGCCACGTGCATGAAACGGTTCTCGAACACGGTTTCGTGGATCATGCTCTGCCCGTGGCAGCGCAAGGCCACCACGGTCATCGGGGCCTGCATATCGGTGGGAAAGCCCGGATAGGCTAACGTACGCACCTCGAAGGGCGAGACTGCCGAACCGCTGAGCCGGATGCCCGCGTGGGTCTCCCGAATGCCAACGCCCGTCTCCGCCAGCTTGAACAGCAGAGAGCGCAGATGCTCCGCACAGGCTCCCCGCACCAGAACGCTGCCCTCGGTGACGGCGGCGGCGCACAGCAGCGTCCCCGCCTCGATGCGGTCGGGAATGGGCCGGTATACCGCCCCGTGGAGCCGCTCCACCCCCAAAATGGTGATAGTCTCGGTGCCCGCCCCAGAAATGCTGGCCCCCATCAGGTTCAGGCAGTTGGCCAGATCGACGATCTCCGGCTCCTTGGCCGCGTTTTCCAGCACCGTCAGTCCCCGGGCCAGTGCGGCGGCCATCATCAGGTTCTCTGTGGCGCCCACGCTGGGCAGGTCCAGATAGATTCGCGCCCCGGAAAGCCGTCCCGACAGCTGCCGCTTGCCGCCCAGCGGATGCACCTGCGCGCCCAAGGCCTGCAAGCCCTTCAAATGAAGGTCGATGGGCCGCTGCCCGATGGCGCAGCCTCCGGGCAATCCCACACACGCACTGCCGCTGCGGGCCAGAATGGGGCCGAGGATCAGAATGCTGGCCCGAAGGCGGCGCATGTTTTCCTCATGAAGCGGGCTTTGGGGCTGCAGGGCGCAGACGGAGACCTCCGTTCCGCTGCGTGTCACCTGCGCGCCGCAATCCCGCAAGATGGTCAGAAGCGTTTCCACATCCGTGATGCGTGGCACTTCCTTCAATACCAGTGGTTCCTCCGTCAGCAATCCCGCGGCCAGCAGCGGCAGCACCGCGTTTTTGGCGGCGTGCACCTCCACTTCGCCGCTCAGCACCGGGCTGTGACGGATGAGATAAGTTGCCATGTTCATCCCTCCTGTCGCGGTCATTTTGACCCCGGCGCAAAAGCCGCATGAGGGGTGGAAAGGTTTTTCAGCCGCCCCGAAAAGCTTTTTTCAGCCGTTCTTCGGCAGGCTTTGTCAGCATAGCGTCCGTTTTGCGCCTGCAGCCGTCCCTTGGCTGGCGGCATTTGTCTCGCCCGTTCTTTTCCGAAACGGGAAAGCGTGCTATAATAAAGCCAGTTTTTGGAAAGGATCAGGTTCCGATGGATCGATTTGTCTTGAAGGCTCCCTACCCCGCCGCAGGCGACCAGCCCGCCGCCATCGACAGTCTGGCCCGGGGCGTGTTGGAGGGGAAAAAAAATCAGGTGCTGCTGGGCGTGACCGGCAGCGGCAAGACCTTCACCATGGCCTCCGTCATCGAACGGGTGCAGAAGCCCACGCTGGTGCTGGCTCATAACAAGACGCTGGCCGCTCAGCTTTGCAGCGAACTGCGGGCTTTTTTTCCGGACAGCGCGGTAGAGTATTTCGTCTCCTACTACGACTATTACCAGCCGGAGGCCTACATTGCCGCCAGCGACACCTACATCGAAAAAGACGCTTCCATCAACGAGGAGATCGACCGTCTGCGCCACAGCGCCACCGCCGCGGTGCGCGAACGCAAGGACGTGATTATCGTCGCCAGCGTCAGCTGCATTTATTCCATGGGCGACCCCAGCGAATATGAAGGCATGATGGTCAGTATGCGCCCCGGAATGCAGCTGAGCCGCAATCAGCTCATTGCCCGACTGGTGGACATCCAGTACGAGCGCAACGATATGGACTTTTCCCGCGGCAGCTTCCGCGTCAAGGGCGACGTGTTGGAGATCATTCCCGCCAACGAGCGGGAGCACGCCCTGCGGATCGAATTTTTCGGCGACGAGATCGAACGTATTCGGGAGATCGATGCGGTCAGCGGCAACGCTCTCAGCACGCTGGAGCACGCCGCGGTCTTCCCTGCCACTCATTATGCGATGGACAAGGAAAAGATGCTGCAAAACCTCAGCCACATCGAAGAAGATCTGGCGGTGCGGGTGAAGGAACTGGAGGACGAGAATCAGCCCCTTTACGCCCTGCGGCTGAAGCAGCGCACCAATTACGATCTGGAAATGATGCGGCAGATCGGCTACTGTCAGGGCATTGAAAACTACAGCCGTTATTTCGACGGACGCAAGCCCGGCGACGCGCCTTACTGCCTGCTGGACTATTTCCCCAAGGATTACCTGATGATTATCGACGAAAGCCACGTGACCCTGCCGCAGGTGCGGGCCATGTACAATGGCGATCACATGCGCAAGAAAAGTCTGGTGGACTACGGCTTCCGCCTGCCCTCCGCCTACGATAACCGGCCGCTGCTGTTCGACGAATTTAACGAGCGGCTCAATCAGGTCATCTACGTCAGCGCCACGCCCGGCGAATACGAGCTTTCCATTGCCGAAAACACGGTGGAACAGATCATCCGCCCCACGGGGCTACTAGACCCGCTGATTTTGCTGCGCCCCGCCACCGGTCAGGTGGATGATTTGGTGGGCGAAATTCACAAGACCATCGAAAAGGGCGAGCGGGTGCTGGTGACCACGCTGACCAAGCGCATGGCGGAAAGCCTGACCGAATACCTGAGAAATTTGGGCATCCGGGTGCGCTATCTGCACAGCGACATTCAAACTATGGAGCGCACCAAGCTGATCCGCGATCTGCGGCTGGGCGAGTACGACGTACTGGTGGGCATCAACCTGCTGCGGGAAGGGTTGGACATGCCGGAGGTCAGTCTGGTGGCCATCATGGACGCGGACAAGGAAGGCTTCCTGCGCAGCCAGACCAGCCTGATCCAGACCATCGGCCGGGCCGCCCGCAACGTGGACGGCCGGGTCATCCTCTACGGCGACATTCTCACCGAGAGCATGGAAAAGGCCATGAACGAGACCAACCGCCGCCGGGCCCTGCAGCAGGCCTACAACGAACTGCACGGCATTACACCCAAGAGCGTCCAAAGCACCGTACAGGCGCTGCTGCGCATCACCGATGACATGAAGGCTGGCGCGCCGGAGTCCATGAGCGAGGAAGAACTGCAGGCCCTGATGCAGTCGGTGGAGGATCAGATGCTTTCCGCCGCCAAAGCGCTGGATTTCGAGAAGGCCGCCAAGCTGCGCGACCAGCTTTTCGAGCTCAAGGGCGAGAGCGGTAAGGAACAGCAGATTCAGAAACCGCAGACTCGCCGCCGGTGGAAAAAGAGAATCTGACAAATGCCTTTCTTTTTCGTGGTTTCTGTGCTATAATGGGCTAAAAGTTTCCAAATCGAATAGGAGGCATCTTTATGACCCAGACCAAGACGGAAAAAAAGAACCCTCTGGTAAGTGTACTGGCTGTTCTGCTGGTCATCGCGGTGATCGCTGCGGTGATCGGTTTTGTGGGCAAAAATAACGCCATGAATGACAGCGCTGCCTTTTCCGCGCAGGTAAAGGAACTGACCGAACAGACCGAGACCCTGCAGGCCGACGTGGACGAAAAGGCCGCTTCTCTGGAAGAAGTGCAGGCCAAGTTGACCGAAGCGGAAGCGCAGGTGGAGACGCTGACCAAGGAAAACGAGACCGCTGCCGCCGACAAGGATCAGCTGACCAAGGATCTGGAGGACGTGAAGGCCTCTCTGGAAAAGGCGCTGGCGGATGCGGAAGCCGCCGCCACGCAGGCCAAGGCCGATCTGGAAGCCGCTAAGGCCGCAGGTGACGATGCACTGGCCAAGGCCAAGGAAGACGCCGCTGCCGCCGCTAAGGCCGCCGAGGATGAGACCGCCGTGCTGCAGGCGCAGATCGACGAACTGACCAAGAAGTTGGCCGATGCCCAAAAGACCAATCCGTAAAAGAACTTTCATAGATAGGTGCAGCCCCGGCAAATTTTCGCCGGGGCTGTTTTTTCCTGTTTTTGGATGAAATATGCCCGTACAAACGTTGAATAGGCAGATACCATCCAAGGAGGTTCGATCATGCGAAAGATTCTGTGCTGTCTGACTCTGCTCCTTTTCCTGCCCGTGGCGGCGCTGGGAAAAACCATCACTCTCATCGACGACGAAACAACCGCGCGTCAATTCGCCCTCTGCTTCTTCGCCAATCCTTTCGTGGATGAAGCGGTTACAGACGGGGAAATGCAGGTCAAACGCATCGGCGAGGATTATCACGTCGACGTTCCCGCCAACGACCGGCACGGCGCGCTGATGCTTCGCTTCGATGCTGCTGGCGTTATCCGGCAGTACTGGAATCAGACGTGGCGCTTTCCCAGGCTGACCGCGTGGGATCCCGGCTGGACCGGCGTCCCCAAGGACGAGCAGGACGCGATCTGCGACGTGACAGAAGCCTTCAGCAGGATCCTTCTCAGTGGCCGTTTCTACGACCTTGTAGCGCTGATGCGCAGCGACGAAAACGAGAGGAAGGGAATCTTCACCCTCCTGCTCAATCAGGACGAGGCCTATATGGCCCTCAGCGCCGAGCCCCTGAAGCTGTATGGTTTTCTGGATATAACCTGCCCGGAAGCCGTTGATTATGGCGTTGCGGTATCCTTTGTGAACGCTTCCGTCCTGGCCAGAAGCGCGGTGGCCGACCAGCTGACCCGCGACTCCCAGACCGTTCTTTCGACGGAATTGCCGTTTTTCAACGCCATGGGCTCCACTGCCCCGAACGGTTCCCCCATCCCGGTCTGGGAAGTGCTGGTACACGTGGAATATACGGATCGCAACGACGTCTATTACGTGATCCTGAATGCCCAAACCGGCGAAATCCTCCAAGTGGAACTGCAGGAACATCAAAGTTTGGGATAATTTTCCAACAATATAAAAAACAGCCAGCGTTTCTTGGCACGCTGGCTGTTTTTTGAGCTATAAGATTCTCCGTCGATTGGCGGCTTTTTTCGAATCGACTGGCACGCCCCCCTGCCAGACCCGCGAGCCGCAAGGCCTTCCGCCGAGCGGCGGTAAAACACTGGCCATCTCGCATGTCCCCAGAGTACCCTGCGCGGCTAGGCCGCGCAGCCCGGGGTGCAGGGCAGCGCCCTGTAAAAACAGCCAGCGTTTCTTGGCACGCTGGCTGTTTTTGAGCTATAAGATTCTCCGTCGATTGGCGGCTTTTTCGAATCAACTGGCACAAACCCCTGTTAGACCCGCGAGCCGCAAGGCCTTCCGCCGAGCGGCGGTAGTTCCACGGCCAAACAACTTTTCCACGGATCCCCCGCGTCCGCAGGGCGCGGTGTGGGGTGCAGGGGCACTGCCCCTGCCTGCTAGAAGTTTTCGACCAGATCGATGTCGGTGTAACGCTTCATGCCCGTACCTGCGGGAATCAGCTTGCCGATGATGACGTTTTCCTTCAGGCCCAGCAGCGGATCCACCTTGCCCTTGATGGCGGCATCGGTGAGGACGCGGGTGGTCTCCTGGAAGGAAGCGGCGGACAGGAAACTCTCCGTGGCCAAACTGGCCTTGGTGATGCCCAGCAGCACGCGCTTGGCGATGGCGGGACGGCCGTCGGCCTCGATGGCCGCGCGGTTGGCTTCCTCAAAGCGGTAAATATCCACCAGAGAGCCGGGCAGAAGCGTGGTATCGCCGCTGTCCTCGATGCGGACCTTGCGCAGCATCTGCTTGACGATCACTTCGATGTGCTTATCGCTGATGTTAACGCCCTGCTGACGGTACACGCTCAAAACTTCGCGCAGCAGATAGTCCTGCACAGCCTTTACACCCAGAATGCGCAGCAGATCGTGAGGATTGATGGAACCTTCGATCAGCTCCTGACCGGCTTCCACCAGCTGACCCTCCTGAACCTTCAGACGGCTGCCGTAGTTGATGGCATAGGTCTTGGATTCGCTGGGATTGTCCACGTTGGTGACGGTCACTTCGCGCTTCTTCTTGTTTTCGCCCAGCGTGACGCGGCCGCTGATCTCGGTCAGGATAGCGTCGCGCTTCGGCTTGCGGGCCTCGAAAAGTTCCTCGACGCGGGGAAGACCCTGCGTGATGTCCTCGCCACTGGCGATACCGCCGGTATGGAAGGTACGCATGGTCAGCTGGGTGCCGGGCTCACCGATAGCCTGAGCGGCGATGATACCCACGGCTTCGCCCACGTCCACGGCGCCGCCGGTGGCCAGGTTCATGCCGTAGCAGCGGGCGCACACACCAGTCTCATTGCGGCAGGTCAGCACGCTGCGAACCTGAACCTTGGTGATACCGGCCTTGCAGACCAGCTTGGCCTTGTCGTTGGTAATGGTCTCGTTGAGGGCGACCAGAATCTCGCCTGTTTCGGGATGCACCACATCCTCGGCGGCCACGCGGCCCACCAGACGGTCTTCCAAACTCTCAATGACCTGATTGTTGATGCTGATTTCCTGCAGCGTGATGCCGCGGACCTTCTCGCCCCGGGCTTCGAAACAATCCTGCTCGCGGACGATGACTTCCTGAGACACGTCCACCAGACGGCGGGTCAGGTAACCAGAGTCAGCGGTACGCAGAGCGGTATCAGCCAGAGACTTACGGCTGCCATGAGAGGACAGGAAGAACTCCAACACCTTCAGACCTTCACGGAAGTTCGCGCGAATGGGCAGTTCCAGCGTGCGGCCGGAAGGAGAAGCCATCAGGCCGCGCATGCCGGCCAGCTGGGAGACCTGCGCCGCGCTACCACGAGCGCCGGAGTCGGTCATCATACGAATGGGGTTGAACTTGTCCAGACCGGGAAGGATCATGTTCCGCAGGGTGGCGGTGGTGGTGTTCCAGATATCCACGACCTTGGTATAGCGTTCTTCCTCGCTCATCATACCCATGCGGTACAGGCTGTTGATCTCCTCCACCTGCGCGTCGGCAGCGGCCATGATCTCGGGCTTTTCCTTGGGAATCTTAATATCCGTCACGGCAACGGTAACAGCGCCGATGGTGGAGTACTTGAAGCCCAGATTCTTGATATTGTCCAGCACCTGAGCTGTATCGTGGATGCCATGCTTCAGGTACACTTCATCGACGATCTTGCCCAGTTCCTTCTTGCCGCACAGGGTGTCGATCTCCAGCGCGAACATTTCGTCCAGGCAGGTACGGGGCTTGCGGCCGATATCCTGCGGGATCACCGCGTTGAACAGCAGACGGCCCAGCGTGCAGTCGATGGTGCGCTGGCCCTTTTCGCCGTTGAACTCCCGCTCAATGCGGACGCGGATGGGAGCCTGCAGGCTCAGCTGACCCAGCTGATACGCCATCATGGCTTCGTCGGGGCTGATGAAGGAGCGGCCCGCGCCCTTGCCGTTCTCGTTGACGATGGTCAGGTAATAGCAGCCGATAACCATGTCCTGAGAGGGCGACATAACAGGCTTACCATCTTGAGGCTTCAGGATGTTGTTGTGGGCCAGCATCAGGAAGCGGGCTTCCGCCTGCGCTTCCATGGACAGCGGCACGTGGATAGCCATCTGGTCGCCGTCGAAGTCGGCGTTGAAGGCGGTGCAGACCAGCGGATGCAGCTTGATGGCGCGACCTTCCACCAGCATGGGTTCGAAAGCCTGAATGCCCAAACGGTGCAGCGTAGGCGCACGGTTCAGCAGCACGGGGTGCTCCTTGATGACTTCTTCCAGAATGTCCCAGACCTCGGGACGGCCCTTTTCCACCATACGCTTGGCGTTCTTGCCATGGTGCGCCTTTTTCAGGGTCACCAGACGCTCGATAACGAAGGGTTTGAACAGTTCCAGCGCCATTTCCTTCGGCACGCCGCACTGATACAGCTTCAGCTCGGGGCCGACGACGATAACGGAACGGCCGGAGTAGTCAACGCGCTTGCCCAACAGGTTCTGACGGAAACGTCCCTGCTTGCCGCGCAGCAGATCGCTCAGAGACTTCAAAGCCCGGTTGCCGGGGCCCGTCACGGGACGGCCGCGGCGGCCATTGTCGATCAGAGCGTCAACAGCTTCCTGCAGCATACGCTTTTCATTGCGGACGATGATATCCGGCGCGCCCAGCTCCAACAGTCTCTTCAAACGGTTGTTACGGTTGATGACGCGGCGGTACAGGTCGTTCAGGTCGCTGGTGGCGAAGCGTCCGCCGTCCAGCTGCACCATGGGGCGCAGGTCCGGGGGAATGACGGGCACCACGTCCAGGATCATCCACTCGGGCTTGTTGTGGCTCAGGCGGAAGGCTTCCACCACCTCCAGCCGCTTGACGGCGCGGGCGCGCTTCTGACCTTCGGTCTCGCGGTCGCGCTCCTTCTCGGCCAGTTCGGCGATCTCCTTCTTCAGCTTGACGCTCAGATCGTCCAGATCGAGGGCCTGCAGCATCTCCTTGACGGCCTCAGCACCCATTCCGGCGCGGAAGCTGCCCTTGCCGCACTTGGCTTCGACTTCACGATACTTGGCATCGGTGATCAGCTCATACTTCTTCAGGCCGGTCTGGTTGCTGTCGCCGGGATCCAGCACGATGAAGTTGGCGAAATACAGCACCTTCTCCAACGTGCGGGGACTGATGTCCAGCAGCATACCCATGCGGCTGGGGATTCCCTTGAAGTACCAGATATGGCTGACGGGCGCGGCCAGCTGAATATGGCCCATGCGCTCGCGGCGCACCTTGGCGCGGGTGACCTGTACGCCGCACTTGTCGCAGATCTTGTTCTTATCCTTGAACTTGATGCGCTTATACTTACCGCAGTTGCATTCCCAGTCCTTGGTCGGTCCAAAGATGCGCTCGCAGAACAGGCCGTCGCGCTCGGGCTTCAAGGTGCGGTAGTTAATGGTTTCGGGCTTGCAAACCTCGCCGTAGCTCCACTTGAGGATCTGCTCCGGCGATGCCATTCCGATTTGGATGGAATCCAGATTGGTCAGTTCAAACAAAACGCGGCACTCCCTTTCGGTTTATGGCAATAGGGATTATTCGTTATCGTCGGGGGCGTTGTCGGTGTCATCCAGATCCACACCTGCCAGGTCGTCGCCCAGATCCATGTCGAAATCATCCAGATCGTCGTCCAGACTGAAGTCCAGATCAACGTCTTCGTCGGCGACTTCCGCAGCGGCCTCGTCCGCGGCGGTCTCCTTTTCCTCTTCTTCGTCTTCTTCATCGAAGTGGGAATTGGTGGGCTCGTCCAGATCGTCGTCGTCCAGCTCGCGGATGATGATCTCTTCCTTATTGGCATCCAGCACGCGAATATCCAGCGCCAGAGACTGCAGCTCCTTGATAAGCACCTTGAAGCTCTCCGGCACGCCGGGAGCGGGGATGTTGGTGCCTTTGACGATGGCTTCGTAGGTCTTGACGCGGCCTACGATGTCGTCGCTCTTCACGGTCAGAATCTCCTGCAGGGTGTTGGCGGCGCCGTAAGCTTCCAGGGCCCACACTTCCATTTCGCCAAAGCGCTGACCGCCGAACTGGGCCTTGCCGCCCAGAGGCTGCTGGGTAACGAGAGAGTACGGGCCGACGGAGCGGGCGTGCATCTTATCGTCTACCAGATGGTGCAGTTTCAGGAAGTACATGATACCAACGGTAACGGGGTTTTCGAAGGGATCGCCGGTACGGCCGTCATACAGCTGGATCTTGCCGTTGGGCTTTGAGCCGTCCACGGGCCGCAGGAAGCCGTAGCCCGGAACCTCGCTGGCCTTTTCCAGCAGCACTTCGATGTCGTCCATGGTCGCGCCGTCGAACACGGGGGTGGCTACGTGCCAGCCCAGCGCCTTACAGGCCATGCCCAGGTGCACTTCCAGCACCTGACCGATGTTCATACGGGAAGGCACGCCCAGAGGATTCAGCACGATCTGCAGGGGCGTACCGTCGGGCAGGAAGGGCATATCCTCTTCGCGCAGGATGCGGGACACAACGCCCTTGTTGCCGTGACGGCCGGACATTTTGTCGCCTACGCTGATCTTACGCTTCTGAGCAATGTAGACGCGAACCATCATGTTCACGCCGGGGCTCAGCTCGTCCTTGTTCTCCCGGGTGAAGATCTTCACGTCCACCACGATGCCGCCCTCGCCGTGAGGCACGCGCAGGGAGGTATCGCGGACTTCGCGGGCCTTTTCACCGAAGATGGCGCGCAGCAGGCGTTCTTCTGCGGTCAAATCGGTCTCGCCCTTAGGCGTTACCTTACCGACCAGAATATCGCCGGCGTGGACCTCCGCACCGATGCGGATGATACCGTCCTCGTCCAGATCCTTCACCGCGTCGTCGCCGATGTTGGGAATATCGCGGGTGATCTCTTCCGGTCCCAGTTTGGTCTCGCGGGCCTCGGACTCGAACTCTTCAATATGAATGGAGGTGTAAATATCGTCCTTCACCAGCTTTTCGCTGATCAGAACGGCGTCCTCGTAGTTGTAGCCTTCCCACGTCATGAAACCGATGAGCATGTTGCGGCCCAGACCGATCTCACCGTTCTCGGTAGAGGGGCCATCCGCCAGCAGGTCGCCCTTTTCAATGACCTGACCGGCCTTGACGCGGGGACGCTGGTTGATGCAGGTGCCCTGATTGGAACGGGCGAACTTGCTCAGATGATAGGTGTGTAGCTCGCGATTTTCATCGCGGATCACGACCTCGCTGCCGGAGACCTTTTCCACCACGCCGCTCTGCTTGCTCAACAGGGTAACGCCGCTGTCATGAGCCGCCTTGTATTCCATGCCCGTGCCGACGAAGGGAGCTTCGGGCACCAGCAGCGGCACGGCCTGACGCTGCATGTTGCAGCCCATCAGGGCGCGGGTAGCGTCGTCGTTCTCCAGGAAGGGAATCATAGAGGTAGAAACGGAAACCACCTGACGGGGGCTGACGTCGATCAGATCCACCTTGGTCTTGGGCACCTGAATGATCTCGGCCTTGTCGCGGACGGCCACGTTGTCGTTGACGAAGGTGCCGTCCGGATTCAGGGGCTCGTTGGCCTGCGCCACCAGATAGAAGTCTTCTTCATCGGCGGTCATATAGACCACATCGTCCGTCACCCGGGCGTGTTCCTTGTCCACCCAGCGATAGGGAGCCTCGATGAAGCCGTACTCGTTGATGCGGGCATAGGTGGCCAGAGAACCGATCAGACCGATGTTGGGGCCTT
This sequence comes from uncultured Eubacteriales bacterium, assembly GCA_900548145.1. Classification (GTDB taxonomy): domain Bacteria; phylum Bacillota; class Clostridia; order Christensenellales; family Aristaeellaceae; genus Limiplasma. The sequence continues at coordinate 37,589 of URJB01000006.1, forward strand.
CAGGGGTCTCAATGGGGCAGATGCGGGCGTAGTGGCTGTAGTGCACGTCTCGAACTTCGAAGGAAGCACGGTCGCGGTTCAGACCGCCGGGGCCAAGAGCGGACAGGCGGCGCTTGTGGGTCAGTTCGGCCAGCGGGTTGGGCTGATCCATGAACTGGCTCAACTGAGAGGAACCGAAAAACTCCTTAATAGCGGCGCTGACGGGGCGGATATTGATGAGTTCGCCGGGGCGGACTTCATCTGCGTCCTGAATCGCCATACGCTCGCGCACCACGCGTTCCAGACGGCTCAGGCCGATGCGAATCTGGTTCTGCAGCAGCTCGCCAACGCTGCGCAGGCGGCGGTTGCCCAGATGGTCGATATCATCGGTGAAGCCGATACCGTAAGGCAGACCCAGCAGATAGCTGACGGAAGCCACGATATCCTCGGGCAGAATATGCTTGGGGCACAGATCGTGCACGTGTGCCTTCAGAGCGTCGCGCAAATCTTCTTCCTTGGGATTGCCGTCCAGAATCTCCTTGAACAGGGGATACAGAACATACTCCTGAATGCCCACTTCCTTGGGATCGAAGGACAGGTACTTGCTGGCGTCCACAAAGTGGTTGCCGACGACCTTGTGCGCCTGACCGTCGATATCAATATAAGCGCTGTTGATACCGGCGTTCTGGATGTCGCGGGCCATTTCCTTGCTGATGACGTCGCCGCCCTTGACCATGACTTCGCCGGTCTCGGGGTTGACAATGTCCTCCGCCGCCACGTGATCCTGAATACGGGTGGCCAGAGACAGCTTCTTATTGAACTTGTAGCGGCCCACGCGCATCAGGTCATAGCGCTTGGGATCGAAGAACAGAGAATTGAACAGATTCTGGGCGCTTTCGCGGGTAGGCGGCTCGCCCGGCTTCTGCCGCTTGTAGATCTCGATCAGGCCCTCATCCCGGCTCTTGGCGTTGTCGCCGCGCTGGATGGTGGCCATCAGGCGCTCGTCCTCGCCCAGCGCGTCGATGATCTCCGCGTCAGTGCCATAGCCCAGTGCACGCAGAAGCAGCGTCAGGGGCAGCTTGCGGGCACGGTCAATACGAACCCACAGTACGTCGTTGGAGTCGGTCTCGTACTCCAGCCATGCGCCGCGGTTCGGGATGACTGTGGTGGCAAACAGATGCTTGCCGGTCTTGTCGATCTGATCTTCGTAATATACGCCGGGAGAGCGAACCAGCTGGCTGACGATAACGCGCTCCGCGCCGTTGATGATAAAGGTACCGTGCTCGGTCATGAGGGGAAAGTCACCCATGAACACATCGGATTCCTTGATTTCGCCGGTCTCACGGTTCTTCAGACGGACAAACACCTTCAAAGGAGCCGCATAGGTCATGTCTCTTTCCTTGCAGCGTTCCAGAGAATTTTTGGGCTCGTCCAGCGAATAGTCCACGAACTCCAGCGACAGGTTTTCGGTATAGTCCACAATTGGCGAAACGTCGTCCAGCACTTCCTTGAGGTCTACCTCCAGGAAGCGCTTGTAAGAGTTTTTCTGCACTTCGATGAGATCGGGCATGTCCAAAATCTCTTCGATGCGGGAAAAGCTCATGCGCTTTCTCAGCTTCCCCATTTGAACCTCATGCACCATAAATGCCATCACCCCTTATGTTGTCGCAAGCGTCGTCATGAGCTTCTCCCTAACAAGAATTTCTTGTTGCATTTTTGCCGCGGGGCATGTACAATACCAATCAGGCAGTATGCTGGGCACAGCTCGGTTCCGATACTGATGCAATTTTATATTATAGCGCCCGAATCCACCCGTGTCAATACGTGTGTGCAAATTTACCTATGTTTATATGGAAAGAGGCGGCCTGACATGACCAAATTCGGCGAAGTGATCGGCTACGACCCCCAAAGCGGCGTGGCCGTCATCCGTTATACCCGTCCGGAGGCCTGCGCCAAATGTGGGGCCTGCGGCGGCAAGGCACAGGAAACCGTCATCCGTCTGAAAACCACCGAAGCCTGCCGTGTTGGCAACTGGGTGAAGGTGGAGCTGCCCGACGGGCGTTTTCTCCATGCCGCGGCGCTGGCCTACGCCGTCCCGCTGGGATTGTTTCTGGCTGGTCTGCTGCTGGGCTACCGCTGGCTGGGCGGGGAAGGCGCGGCGATTTTGACCGGCCTTCTGGGGCTTGCGCTGGGAATGCTTTTTCTCCGCCTGAAAGACCGGGCGCTGGCAGGTCGCCCCGAATGGACGCCCCATATTACCGCCGTCTACGAGGATCGTTCTGCCGTGGACGTGCTGGGCTGCCCCGGCCGGGAGGGTCTGTGACCCTTTCACAAAAAAGGGCGGAAAACTCTTCATATTCCCCAAGGGATAAAACTTGCCAAAACGCTGTTCAAAAGCGGCTTTTTATGCTATACTAACCTTTGCTGGAAGGTTGTGGGCACACGCCTTACGGACAATTGCATTTTTCCGAATGCGGTACGCAGCGGCAGCAGAGATGCCGTTTCGCTCTGCATCTTTCCTTTCGGGCGAATGGAAAAGTTTGGCATTTCAGCTTTTGAAACGCTCTTTACGGTGACGCTCGACGCGCTTTCGCCGTTCCAAATACCCCTGCGTGGCAGGAAAGGAGGCCGTTATGGCACAACAAGCACAACAACAACAAGAAAAGCTTCGGATCATTCCTTTGGGCGGCGTGGACGAATTCGGCAAAAACATCACCGTGGTGGAATACGGCGAGGATATGCTGGTAGTGGACTGCGGTTCCATTTTCCCGAAGGAAGATATGCTGGGCGTGGATCTGGTCATTCCCGACGTGACCTACCTGATCCAGAACAAGGACCGCATCCGCGGAATGCTTCTGACCCACGGCCATGAAGACCACATCGGCGCCACCCCCTACGTGCTCCGTCAGGTGCCCATGCCCCTGTACGGCACCAAGCTGACGCTGGCGCTGGTGGATCTCAAGCTCAAGGAACACCGCATCGCCGGGATTCCGCTCAACGTCATCAAGCCCCGGGACGAACTGGATCTGGGATGCTTCCATATCAAATTTATCCATGTGAACCATTCCATCGCAGGGGCCGTGGCTATTGCCATCACCTGCCCGGCGGGCACGATCGTTTTCAGCGGCGACTTTAAGGTGGACTTTACCCCCATCGACGGCGAAGTCACTGACCTTGCCAGCTTTGCCATGCTGGGCAACGACGGCGTAATGTGCTTCCTGTGCGAATCCACCAACATCGCCCGCAAAGGCCACACCATGAGCGAGACCAAGATCGGCCAGACCTTCATCGATATGTTCCAGGAGGCCAAGGGCCGGGTGATCGTGGCCATGTTCGCCTCCAACGTGCACCGCATCCAGATGGTGGTGGATTCCGCCGCCATGTTCGGCCGGAAGGTGTGCTTCATCGGCCGCAGCATGGTCAACGTCACCCGCGTGGCCATGACCATCGGCGAATTGCACATTCCCGAAGAATACATGATCGACGTGGACGATCTGGACAATTATCCCGACGAGGAAGTACTGGTGGTCACCACCGGCAGTCAGGGCGAAGCCATGGCCGGTTTGACCCGCATGGCTTACGGCGAGCACCGCAAGCTGCAAATTCGTCCCACCGACATGGTCATCATCTCCGCCTCCCCCATTCCCGGCAACGAAAAGCCCGTGGCCCGGGTCATCAATCAGCTGTACCGCTGCGGCGCAAACGTCATCTACGGTCAGCTGGGCGAAGTCCACGTTTCCGGCCATGCCTGTCAGGAAGAGATCAAGCTTCTCCATGCCCTGTGCAAGGAGAAGTACTTCATCCCGATCCACGGCGAATATGCCAACCTCTGGCAGCACGCCGAGCTGGCGGAAGAGCTGGGCGTAAAGAGTTCCAACATTATTATTCCCGAGATCGGTCAGGTCATCGAAATGAGTCAGGACAGTCTGGCCATCACGGGCGTGGTGCCCACCGGCGGCGTTCTGGTGGATGGTCTGGGCATCGGCGACGTGGGCAACGTGGTGCTGCGCGACCGCAAGCACCTCAGTCAGGACGGTCTGATCATCGTGGTTATGGCCATCGACCGGGACAACGGCACGCTGGTTTCCGGTCCCGACCTTATCAGCCGCGGTTTCGTCTACGTGCGGGAAAACGAGGACATCATCGAGTCCAGTCGGGAACTGGCCCGCCGAATCATTGCGGACTACGGTTGCATCGACGGCAGCGAGTGGCAGAATCTGAAGAACCGCATCAAAGACGAGTTGCACCGCTACATTTTCGAAAAGATCAAGCGCAACCCCATGATCCTCCCCATCATCATGGAAATCTAGGCAGGGGGTGACCCCCTGCACCTCAGACTGCGCGCCATTGGTGCGCAGGGGATTGGGGGGACATGCAAGTTGGCCGGGGTTTTACCGCCGCTCGGCAACGGGCCTCGCGGCTCGCGGGTTGGGTAGGGCTAAAGCAGAAACTGTTTTCCTTGACCGTTTGCTATCCGTCAACTTGACAGAGCTAATTCTGCAAGCGGAAAGAAGCTGCTGCATTCCTCGGGAAGTAACGAAATGGTTTTCCCTATCTGCCTCCCTCATCATCCAAGTATCACGACCTTGGCCGGGTGCGCTGGCCTCAAGCAAGCCGCGACAAGTGCCGCCGCTTGCTTTTTTATAGGAAATGTTTTCCCGACGAACGAACCAAAGGAGGGCCTTTATGACGCTCGATCTGGTATGCCGGTATTTTCTGCTGTTTTTCTTCTGCTCCATGCTGGGCTGGCTGATGGAAGTCACCTGCAAGCTGTTCCAATTCCACCGTTTCATCAACCGGGGCTTTCTCATCGGGCCCTACTGCCCCATTTACGGCTTCGGCGCGGTGTTCGTCACGCTGCTTCTGTCCGGCTTCTCCGACCACCCGATAGCGGTCTTTCTGCTGGCCATGCTGGTCTGCGGTACGTTGGAATATGTGACCTCCTATGTCATGGAGAAGCTGTTCCATGCCCGCTGGTGGGACTACAGCCAGCGCAAGTTCAATCTGAACGGCCGCGTCTGCGCCAACACGCTGATCCCCTTCGGACTGCTGGGGCTGGTGATGGTCTATTTCCTCAAGCCGCTGGTTTTCGGCTGGTTTGACGCCCTGTCCGAAACGGCGCTGTACGTGCTTTCCGGTTCGCTGGCGGCGCTGCTTCTGACCGACACGGTGATCTCCACCACGGTTCTGGGCCGCATCCGCAAGAACACCTCTCTTTCCGAGAAGGACGACACGGAGGCCATCACCAAAAGCGTGCGGGAGACGCTGGCCCGGGATTCCGCGCTGGTACGCCGCACCCTGCGCGCCTTCCCCTATGCCAAGCTGTATAACGGCAAGGCACTGGAAAAAGCCCGCGCTGCCCGCGCCAAGCTGAAAGCCGATCTGAAGCAGGCTCAGCTCAAGGCCCGTGCAGATATAGACGCCCGGGAAGAAGAACTTCGTCTGGCGGTAAAGGAGCGCAAGGCGATGGTCAAGGCCAAAAAAGAAGAACTTCGGGACAAGCGGAAAAAGGAAGCCTGATTTTCCGACCCCTCGAAACGATTTTCCCGGAAGAATGTTGCTTTCGTGCAGCGTTTTTCCGGGGATTTTTTGCTTTCCTTCCTGAAATTCCCCTACGCCTATTGATACATAGGCCCATTCCAGCGTATAATAGGCTGTATGCTTATGGCGTTTCCGGCCCGGCCGGGCGAGGGCATACAAGCAGCGGCCGTCTTTCCCCGGACGGAAGCGGGCCGCAACAGGCGAGGAGAGACACCACCTATGAGCACACCTCACATCCGGGATTATCAGGGGAAGCATATCCACATGATCGGCATCGGCGGCTCCAGCATGAGCGGTCTGGCCCAGATGCTGCTGGAAAAAGGCTACCGGCTGACCGGCTCGGACAATCTGGAGACCTACGCCACCCGGCACCTGCGGGACGATCTGCATATTCCCGTGACCATCGGCCACAAGGCGGAAAACGTCCACGGGGCCGATCTGGTGGTCTACACCGTGGCTATTTTACCCGACAACCCGGAGCGGGTGGAAATGCGGCGGCTGGGCATTCCGGCCATCGAGCGGGCCACGCTGCTGGGCCAGCTGATGGAGGGCTATGAGACTGCCATCGGCGTGTGCGGCACCCATGGCAAGACTTCCACCACGTCCATGCTCAGTCAGGTGCTGATGGAGTGCGGCAAGGATCCCACCATTCACATCGGCGGCAATCTGGATTTTATCGGCGGCAGCACCCGCATCGGCAAAAGCCACACTTTTTTAGCCGAGGCCTGCGAGTTCAACGCCAGCTTTCTGCACCTGCGGCCCACGGTAGCAGTGGTCACGAATATCGAGGAAGATCATCTGGACTTCTACAAGGATATTGACGATATTCAGCAGACCTTCGGCAAATTTCTGGCCCTGCTGCCGGAAAAAGATGGCTTGGCCGTTGGCAACGGCGACGACCCCCGGGTAGTGGAGGAACTGGAAAAGCTGCGCTGCCGTCACTACACCTTCGGCTTTGGCGAGGGCTGCGACTACCGTCCCGCCAACCTGCGTTACAGCGAACTGGGCTGCGGAGAATACGACCTCTCCTTCCGCGGGGAGGATTTGGGCCATGTGAAATTGAAGGTGGCCGGTTTCTTTCAGGTGGCCAACTCGCTGGCGGCGCTGGGCTGTGCCCATCAACTGGGGGCGGATATGGCGATCGCCTGCCGGGCGCTGGACGAGTTTGCAGGTGCGCACCGTCGCTTTGAGCTGACCAGCGTCGTGGAAGGGGTCAAGCTGTATCACGACTACGGCCACAACCCCACCGAAATGCGCAATGCCTTGAGCGTAGCGGCCATGCAGCCCCACAACCGGCTTTGGGCGGTAATGCAGCCCCACACCTACAGCCGGGTGAAGCGGCTGTTCAAGGACTATCTCACCTGCACCAAGGCGGCGGATATCACCCTGGTGACGGACATCTACGCCGCCCGGGAAAAAGACCCCGGCGACATCAAGGCGGAGATGGTGGTGGAGGGCATGAAGGAAAACGGCGTGAACGCCATTCTCACCCCCACCTTCGACGACACGGAGAAATACCTGCGGGCGCACTGGCAGCCGGGCGATCTGGTGCTGACCATGGGCTGCGGCAACATCAACCAGCTCAACGACCAGATCGCTGAGCACGAAAAGGCCAAAGAAACAAAATAAAGGGGAAAAGAAATGCTTCAGTTAAACGACATCAGCCTTCAGTTTGCGGGAGACCTTCTGTACAAGCACGTGGATCTGCTTTTCCAGCCGGATCACTGCTACGGCATCATCGGAGCCAACGGCGCGGGCAAATCCACCCTGCTTCGGATCATCTCCGGCGAGCTGCCGCCCACCACCGGCACCGTGACCATCCAGAAGGAAGACCGCATGTCCGTGCTGGAACAGAACCACTTCAAGTACGACGAATACTCCGTGATGGACACGGTCATTATGGGCAACCGGCGGCTGTACGACATCATGAAGGAAAAAGACGCGCTTTATATGAAGCCGGACTTCAGTGACGAGGATGGTGAGCGTGCCGCGGTGCTGGAAGGCGAATTTGCCGAAATGAACGGCTGGGATGCGGAGACCGAAGCGGCGCAGCTGCTCAACGGCATCGGCATCCCCACGGAGCTGCATCAGGCCCAGATGAGCACGCTGGACGGCCGCCAGAAGGTGAAAGTCCTGCTGGCGCAGGCGCTGTTCGGCCATCCGTCCATCATCCTGCTGGACGAGCCCACCAACGGTCTGGACGTGGAAAGCACCGAGTGGCTGGAAGATTTTCTGGTGGACTGCAGCGCCATTGTCATCGTGGTCAGCCATGACCGTCACTTCCTGAACGCGGTGTGCACCAATATCGTGGACGTGGATCACGAGACCTGCAAAATGTACGCAGGCAACTACGACTTCTGGTATGATTCCAGCCAGCTGTTCCAGCAGCTGATGCGCCAGCAGAACAAGAAGCGGGAAGAAAAGATCCGCGACCTGCAGGAATTTATCCGCCGTTTTGCCGCCAACAAGTCCAAGAGCCGTCAGGCCACCAGCCGCAAAAAGGTGCTGGACTCCATGCAGATCGAGCAGATGCCCGCCTCCAGCCGGAAGTATCCCTTCGTGGGCTTCGAGCCGGAGCGGGAAGCCGGCAAGGACATCCTGACTGTGGAAAACCTGTCCAAGACCGTCGACGGCGTGAAGGTGCTGGACAATGTGACCTTCACCGTGCGCAAGGGCGACAAGATCGCCTTTGTGGGCGACAACGAAGCGGGGGCAACGGCGCTGTTCCGCATTCTGGTGGGCGAGATCGAGCCGGACGAGGGCAGCTTCAAATGGGGCGTGACCATCAGCCAGAGCTATTTCCCGAAGGATAATACCGCCTATTTCGAAAACTTTGATGGCAGCCTGATCGACTGGCTGCGGCAGTATTCCTCCGACCAGACCGAGACCTATCTGCGCGGTTTTCTGGGACGGATGCTGTTCAGCGGCGATGAAGTATACAAGCCCGCCAAGGTGCTCTCCGGCGGCGAGAAGGTGCGCTGTATGCTCAGCCGCCTGATGATGAGCAAGGCCAACGCCCTGATTCTGGATCAGCCCACCGACCATCTGGATCTGGAAAGCATCACCGCCCTGTCCAACGGCCTGCAGGCTTACCCGGGCAACCTGTTCTTCGCCAGCCACGACCATCAGTTCATCGATGAAATCGCCAACCGGATCATCGAATTCCCGCTAGGCAAGGAAGGCTGTCTGGACTATGCCGGGGGCTTTGAGGAATATCTGGAATGGAAGAGAAGCCGGGCATGATCAAGCTTAAACCGGGCATTTACCGGCATTTTAAGGGAAACGAATACCGCCTTCTGTACACGGCCCGTCATTCCGAAACGCTGGAGGACATGGTGGTCTATCAGGCGTTATACGGCGAGCGCGGCGTCTGGGTCCGTCCCGCCGCTATGTGGTCGGAGGAGGTGGAGCGGGACGGCTATCGCGGCCCCCGCTTTCAGTGGGTGCGGGAGGAAGAATAGTCAAAACAGCCACAGCAGCTTTTTTTGCTGTGGCTGTTCCTGTCTTCGCTTTCATGCTATGATAGGGAAAAGAAAGCATCGAGGAGGTATGAGTCCATGATTTTCTGCTTTTCCGGAACCGGGAACAGCCGGTATATCGCCCGGAGGGCGGCGGAGGCCCTGCGGGAGCAGGTGACCGACCTGAACGCCAAGATCAAGGCGGGCGACCATTCGCCCATCCAGACAGGCCGTGACGTGATCGTGATTACCCCAACGTATGCGTGGCGCATTCCCCACATCGCATCCGACTGGCTCGCTCAAACGGAGCTGACCGGAGCGGAGCGCGTCTGGTTCGTGATGAACTGCGGCAGCGAAATCGGCAATGCGTCCCAATACAACCGGCGGCTGGCGGAGCGGAAGCGGCTGCGCTACATGGGCACGGCGCAGATCGTCATGCCAGAAAACTACATCGCAATGTTCGCCGTGCCGCAGGCGGAGGAGGCCCGGAAGATCGTGGAAAAGGCAGAACCAACGATTGCAGAGGTCGTCGCCCGCCTGAAAAACGGACAGGCCTTTCCCCCGCCTCGAAGCAATCTCTATGACCGCTTCATGAGCGCTGCGGTCAACCCGGTCTTCTACCGCTTCATCGTGAAAGCCGCCGGGTTTCGGGCAACGGATTCCTGCACCGGGTGCGGGCAATGCGTCCGTAAGTGTCCGACGAACAACATTCGGCTCGAAAACGGCAAACCCGTCTGGGGCAAGGAATGCACCCATTGCATGGCCTGTATTTGCTATTGCCCGGCAGAAGCCATCGAATATGGGAAAAAGAGCCTCGGCAAACCGCGCTATCAGTTTGAAAAGCTGCAGATAAAATAACCCGCAGGGCAAAGCACCAAAGCTGGGAGGCATGGATGATATGGAAATTCGACAATATCGCGAACAGGATATTCCGGAAATGAACCGTATCTGGAATGAAGTCGTCACAGAAGGCGTTGCTTTCCCGCAGCTGGATCTTCTGGATGAACAGACGGGCAAAAGCTTTTTCGCCGCCCAAACCTACTGCGGCGTCACCGAGGACGAAGGGAAGCTTGTCGGCCTGTACATTCTGCATCCCAATAATGTTGGGCGCTGTGGGCATATTGCCAACGCCAGCTACGCCGTTGATTCGGCGGTGCGCGGCAAACATATGGGGAAAAGCTGGTTTCGGATTGCCTGACACAGGCGAAAAAAGCCGGATTTAAGTTGCTGCAGTTCAACGCGGTAGTCGAAAATAACGTCCATGCCCGTCACTTGTACAAAAGGCTTGGTTTTGTGCAGATCGGAACCGTTCCCAACGGTTTCCTGATGAAGGACGGTACCTATCAGAACATCTGCCTGTACTATCACGAATTGTAAGCTGCCTTTGCCGCAGCCATGCAAAACCCTGCCCGGAGTCAAAGTCCGGGCAGGGTTTTGTCTATTGGGGACGCGACGCGCGCCTTTACTGACTGACCGTCGTGTTTCCCCCGTTTTCCGAAAGGCCCAGCAGCGCGTCCAGATTGCTGCCGCCTGCCTGCGCCAGCGTGCGAAACACCTTTTTCAGCACGAGCTGATTTTCTTCGGGCACTTTTTTCAGTGTTTCCCGCACCGCGCCGAAATTTTTCAAAAGACCCATCGGGATCTCCTTCACCCGCTGCGCGCCCGTGGCGGCGACCAATTCAAATAGGGTGTCCACCATCACCTGCCGCTCTTCCGTCGTGCACTGGGCCAGAAAGTCGTGCAGCGTCCGATCGGCGTAGCGGCCGGAGCGGGTCAGGTTGGCCCGGGTCTGGAAACGCGGCCCGCGAATGTGCCACAGGAAGGGATTGTGCTGCAAAATGCCTACGCCGTCGCTGTCCACAATGGTATATTCGTCGTGATAATCCAGCAGCATACCCACGATGGAAGATTCCGGCACGAAGGAGCAGATTCGAGAAGAAATTTCTTCATATTCCGGGCTGCCGGCAGTCTGATCGTCCAACCCGGGGCCATCGAAGCTGTACACGCCCAGCACCTTGGCGCGAACGTCCGCAGGCGAACGCACGGCGGCGTACAGCGCCAGATTGCCGCCCTTGGAGTGGCCGCAGGTGTAGAGCCGTTCAAACTGCCGGGCGGCGGCCGTCAGAAATTCCACCGCGTCGGTCTGGGCGGGCACCGGCGACTCAAAGCCCATGTTAAAGTCCTCCTTCCACCCCACCACGGTGGAGTCGGTGCCGCGAAAGGCCGCCACAGCCGTCCTTTCGTCCAGCTGGAACAGTGTGGCAGAAAACTGCTTTTCCCCGGCCGGATCGAAATGATAGGCGAACTCCTGCACCTGCACCCCGCCGAAGCGCTCGCTCTCCGCCGCTGTCTTCCACAGCTGGCAGCGCTGCTTTTCAGCGTCGTTACAGAAAGCCGCGTCCGGCGGATACAGCTCCGCCGTCAGCTGTGCCAATGTTCCGGGCGTGAATCCGCCCGGCATCCGTTCCAGGGGGCAGTAGGACAAGGTGGCAAAGATCAACAGGTCAACGGCGTTGATGGGGGCGTTTTCGAAGCTCAGGTCGCCGCGCCAGTCCAGATAATCAAACATGAGAGTCAACCTCCTGTTTTTTCCGTTCTCAAAGGCCCTTCCGTCCTGCTATTATAACGGAAAAAACAGGAAATTTGCAACGTTTCACTTTCTTTCTCAAAAGAGAAACACAGTTTTTTAGAAAAATCTTTGCATTTCTTCTCAGGTCATGATATAATGCGTGTGTTGCCCTAGGTAGGGTCATGCGGTACAGGTTCCTTCCCCGGTTGTTCGGAAGCTGGAAACCCAAGACGCAGGTTACTTCACCCAACGGCAAACAGAACAAACCAAATTTGGAGGGAACCAACAATGTTTGAAGACAAGACGCTGGTATGCCGCGATTGTGGCAAGGAATTCGTGTTCACCGCTTCTGAACAGCAGTTCTTCGCTGACAAGGGATTCCAGAACGATCCCACCCGTTGCCACGAGTGCCGCGTTGCTCGCCGTAACCGCGAGAACCCCAATCGTGCTGAGCGCCAGATGTACGAAGTGATCTGCGACGGCTGCGGCTGCACCACCCAGGTGCCTTTCCAGCCCAAGGGCGATCGCCCCGTGTATTGCCGCGAGTGCTTCGAGCGCAATCGCAATCAGCAGTACTAAGAGCTGAGACCAAGAGACCGTTCCGCAAGGAGCGGTCTTTTTTCGTCCCCTCCTTCCCCCGGCGAATGGGCATTGTGCCTTTCCGGGCAACATGCTATAATGAAAGAAAGACGCTCGATTTTGGGCCTGAAGGAGGAGCATTTCATGGCAGAGACGATCCGAGGAAACTTTCGTTCCGTCACCGGGCAAGAACTGGAAAAGCGACTGTGGCCCGCAGAGGGACAGCCCAAAGCAGTGGTGCAGTTCGTCCACGGCATGGCGGAGCATATCGACCGCTACGACGCGCCCGCCAAGGCGCTGAATCAGGCCGGTTTCATCGTCGTGGGCCACACTCATCTGGGCCATGGCCAGAACGCCGCGGTGAAGGGCTATTTTGCCGACAAGGACGGCTGGGACGCGCTGATCGAAGACACCAACGCCCTGCGCCGGGAAACGCAGGCCCAATACCCCGCTCTGCCCTATTTCCTGTTGGGGCACAGCATGGGCAGCTTCGTGGCCCGCACCTACTGCCTGAAATACGAGGAAGGGCTGGCAGGAGCAATTTTCAGCGGCACCGGCCATTTTGGAAAGGGCATCGTCACGGCGGGAAGCGCCATCGCCGCCATCCAGTGCTTTTTCGGCGGTGCGCAGAAGCCCTGTATGCTGCTGCATCATATGAATTTCTCCGCCAATAATCAGAAGGTGGACAATCCCCAGACCGACAGCGACTGGCTCACTCGGGACGCGGAGCAGGTAGCGCTGTACAAGGCCGACCCGCTGTGCGGCTTTCCCTTTACGGCTCGGGCCTACGCCGATATGTTCAGCGGTCTGCGCCGGCTGTACCCGGAGCACCTCTCCGCCATGAAGAAGGACATTCCCGTGCTGCTCTTTGCCGGAGATCATGACCCGGTGGGCAGCAACGGACAGGGTGTGCGGCAGGTGTATGAGGAGATCAAGGCCGCAGGTGTTCAGGACGTGACGCTGAAGCTCTACGAGGGCGGACGGCACGAGATGTTCAACGAGATCAACCGGGAAGAGGTCTACGCCGACCTGATCGGCTGGCTGAACAGCAAGCTGGCCTGACTCCAAACAACACGAAAAAACACCGAAGAAAGAAGGCGGAAGGTTGGAATCCGAGCAGTTAACGGCGGTGGTGCAGGATACCACCTTCCGCAACGATGAAAACGGCTATACGGTGCTGCGGGTCACGGTGGGGCGCACCACCCAGACGGTGGTGGGGCAAATGCCGGAACTAAGCCCCGGCGAAAACGTTACCTTCGAGGGCAGTTGGACGGAGCATCCCGCCTACGGCAAGCAGTTTCACGCTCTCAAATGCACCATCACCCCGCCTACGGGCAAGACCGCCATTGAAAAATACCTTGGTTCCGGCCTGATCCGGGGCATCGGCCCCTCTACGGCCAAGCTGATTGTCCGCCATTTCGGGGAAAACGCGCTGGAAATTCTGGACGAGCATCCCGAACGCCTGACCGAGGTCAGCGGGATCGGCAAGAAAAAAGCCGCCATGATTCTGGAAAGCTACGCCCAGCAGATGGGAATGCGCCGGGTGCTGGTGTTTTTACAGAACTACGGCATCAGCCCCAATCTGGCCATGCGCATCGCCAAATACTATGGTGAAAATACGGTGGAGCTGGTTCGGGAAAACCCTTACCGCATGGTGATGGACATCGACGGCGTAGGCTTTCTGACCGCCGACCGCATCGCCCTGAGCATGGGCATGGATCCCCAGAGCGAGTTCCGCATTCGGGCCGCGCTGTTTTATCTGCTCAGCGAGGCGGCCAACGGTGCGGGCCATACCTACCTGCCCCGAGAACTGCTGTTGGAGCGGGCTGCGGCCATGCTGCACGCCCCCGCGGAGCTGGTGGACGCGCAAATTTCCCACGCGCTGCTGGAAAAAATGATGATCGGCTTTTCCATTCCCGATTGCGAAAACGCCCTTTGTCTGCCTTTATATTATCTGGCGGAAAGCGAGATCGCTTTGCGACTGACCCGACTGATGCACGCCCGCCCCTACAAGCGGGTGCAGGGTCTGAACGGACGCATTGCCGAATACGAAAAAGAGACCGGCGTTTCTTTCTCCCAGACCCAGCGTAAGGCGATTCGAAGCGCGGTGGAAGAAGGCGTGCTGGTCATCACCGGCGGCCCCGGCACCGGCAAGACCACCATCATCCGCTGCATTTTGTCCTTGCTGAAGGAGGACAACGACATTCTCCTGTGCGCGCCTACAGGCCGCGCCGCCAAGCGCATGAGCGAGGCCACCGGCGAGGAAGCCAAGACCATCCACCGCCTGCTGGAATACGGCGGCGACAGCGGCGCTTTTGCCCGCAGCGAGGACTATCCGCTGGAATGCGACTGCCTGATCGTGGATGAAATGAGCATGGTGGACGTGACCCTGATGCGGGGGCTCATGCGGGCGGTGCTGCCCGGCACCCGCGTCATTCTGGTAGGCGACGCGGATCAGCTGCCCAGCGTGGGCGCGGGCAACGTGCTCAAGGACATCCTGGACAGCGACGTGGTGCCCTCCATTCGCCTGACGGATATTTTCCGGCAGGATGAGAGCAGCATGATCGTGCTCAACGCCCACCGGATCAATCACGGTGAAATGCCTGTTCTTCGCAGCCGGGACACGGACTTTTTCTTCACCCGAAAGGTGCTGCAGTCCGAAGCGGCGCAGGCCATTTGCGACCTGCTGCGCTCCCGGCTGCCAAAATATCTGGGCTTCCCCAGGGAGCAGTGGCAGGCGCAGGCCACCCGCTGCATTCAGGTTCTGACCCCCACCAAAAAGGGCGACTGCGGCGCGGCCAACCTGAACCGGCTTCTGCAGGAAACGTTGAACCCGGAGCGTCCCGGCGTGGATTCCCTGCTGCACGGCGAGACGGAGTACCGAGTGGGCGACAAGGTCATTCAGACCAAAAACGATTATCAGATCGAGTATACCCGTCAAACGCCCTTCGGCCCCGAAGAAGGGCAGGGCGTGTTCAACGGCGACGTGGGCTATATCGAGCGCATCGACCCAGCGGAGCATATGATGACCGTGCTGTTTGACGACGACCGGGTGGTCACGTACCAGAAGCAGCAGTTGGACGCGCTGGATCTGGCCTACTCCCTGACGGTGCACAAAAGTCAGGGCAGCGAATTCCCGGTGGTGGTGATGCCGGTAGTAGGCGGTCCGCCCATGCTGATGGCGCGGAACCTGCTCTACACCGCGCTGACCCGCGCCCGGCAGCTGGTGGTGCTGGTAGGCCGGGAGGAAGTCATCCAGCAGATGGTGGAAAACGACCACGTGGCCAAGCGCTACACCACGCTGAAAGACCGGCTGCTGGCTGCGGCGCAGCTCGGCCCGGAGGCCTGACAACTTCACTGTCGGAAAGGAAATACCATGATTACCGATTGCTACGATATTCAGTCAGAGCCCCTGCTCAGCCTGCGGGATTTTTACGGCGAACCCGGCTGCAAGGTAGAAAAATGCCTAATTCTTTTTTCCAAGCACATCCACCAGCACTTGCTGGTCAACTTCGACTGCGAACCCATCGGCACGTTAAACAGCTGCAACGGCAGCAAGACCATTTACCAATTCTGCCACGAGGGCGAAAACATCGGCTTTTACCTAACCGACCTCGGCTCGGCGCTGGCCGGTTCTCTTTGTTACGAAGCCAGTTGGGTAACTGGCGCGAAGAAATTCATCATGTTCGGCTCCTGCGGCAGCCTGGACCGGGAAAAAACCACGGGCAAGTTCATTCTTCCGACGGAAAGCTACCGGGGCGAGGGCTGCTCCTACTACTACGCCCCGCCGGCAGACTACATCCGCATCGCCAACAGCGGCCGCATGAAGGAAATCTTCGAATCGCTGAGCATTCCCCATGTGCAGGGGCGAGTCTGGACGACTGACAGCATGATCCGGGAGACGAGGGGGCTGGTGGCCCAGCGAAAAAGCGAGGGCTGCATCGCCGTGGAAATGGAGCTGGCCGGCGTACAGGCGGTCTGCGATTTTTACCATCTGGAACTCTTTGATTTTCTGGAAGCGGGCGACGTGCTGGAAGACAGCGGCTACGAAGTGGCCGGGCTGCCCGGTGCCAACCACGATCTGGGCAAATTATACATTGCCCTCGACGTGGCCCATCGAATCTGAAAAACCCGCCGGGATGCAGAATCGCTGCGTCCCGGCGGGTTTTGTTTATTCTCCCTTGAAGATCTGAATCAGCAGGCTGCCCTCGCCGGAGCTGAAAGCGTCGATCCGAATGGGGAAATCATAGTCGTTGCGGAAAACAAAATTCAGCTTGGCGTTGCCAACGGCAGCGTCCTGATGCATGGGCAGATATTTGGCGCAGCCCGGGCCGTGAGGACGGCGGTACAGCACCGTCAGGCCGGAAAGCTGCCGCACGGCGTTGTACAGAGTGGAGCTGCTCTGGCAGGTGCCGCCACCGTAGCCCAGCTGGCTGCCGCCGTCGATCAGCACCGGTGCGGGGTGATACCCGTTGGTGCGCTTGTACGGGCCGATCTGCGCGTTGAAATCCAACGCTTCACCGGGCTGCATCACCCGAGTCATCAGCTCACAGCTGCGCACGATATTCAGGCAGCGGCCCTCGTTGCCCTCCTTGCCGGTGTTGTACTCAAAGTAGCTGGCAAAGGCCGCGATGGGCGTTTCGGTGCTCAGCGGCTCGTCCGTAGGCGAGACGGGCACCAAATCGGTCAAAAGCGACGCGTCAATATAGCCGTAGGAACGCCAATAGAGGATCTTGGCAAAGCCGTCCACAAATTCCAGCACGGCGATCTTGCTGCCCTTGCCGATCTGAATGGCGTTGATGGGCGCGTTGTTATCGGGAGCCTGATGGACCGGGGCTACGTCGGTCGTGGTCGCCACGTACTGGCTCAGCACCGTTCCGTAAGGCGGCGTGGAGGCCGGGTCGATGGGCACCACGTCCTCGCTGATCCACGTGCGGATGACGTAGCCCACATTGCCGTTGTATTCCGCCAGCACATAGGAGGGATAGACCGCGTAGACCGTGATGGTCTCGCCTTTATTGATGGCGCAGACCACATCGCTTTCGCTGCTCTGCTCCGCCCGCATCCGAATGGTATTGCCGTTGGAGGTAAAGGGCTTGATAACGGCCCGGTACAGCGGCGTCAGGCCTTCGATGCTGGCCCGAACGCCCTGCGCATCCAGTTCCGACACGTTGTCTTCTTCGTCGCTGGCCACGCCTTCGACCTCGATGTCTTCGCCCAGCTGCGGCGGCTCCGCTTCACTTTCCTCGGCCAACGCCATCGTGCAGCACAGCAGCACGCACAGCAGCAGCGCCCAGACCGCTTTCCATTTGGAATGATTCATGGATGGTTCCTCCTGAATTGGAAAAATCTGGTTCAGTCTTTTTCCGGCAACGACAGCAGCAGACGGTAAAACCTCCGGGCCCGTCCGTCGTAAGCGGGCTTTTCCACCATGCACTGATACCCAGCCCGTTCAAAATTCCGCCGGGAAGGACCGTTTTCGGGATCGACCGTGGCATAAACCGCATATCCGCCGTTCGTGCGGGCCATTTTTTCAAACAGGCGCAGGAATGCGGTATGCATCCCCTGCCCCCGGGCGGATGGACGAACCATCACATCGTGGAAATCAAAGCTGCCGCTGACCGGCTGTTTCAGTGAGGCCGCATAGCTATGACTGCCCCGCAGTTCGCCCGGGGTCAATTCAGCAAAGCCCAGCAGCATTTCGCCGTCAAAATAGGCAAAGCCCTCATCCGCGGAAACCACCTGCAAAAACTCCGCTTCATCGGAAGGAAAATACCAGCGCGGATCCGGCAGCGCCTCCATCACTTCCCGCTGAAGCGCCAGCATCGCCGGTACATCGGCAGGGGTCAAAAGCCGGGGAACAAGGCCGTTTACGGCATAGGCTTTCAAATCTTGGGGCAGTTGCAAAATCGTCGCCTCCTGCAAAAACCAAAAATGCTTTCTTATTATAATCTTTGGAAGCCGGTGCTGTCAAATACGAAGAACTTCCCCTTGCCCCGGCCTTTCAAGCTGATCCGCCTTTTGAATTTTTCTCCAGGAAATTTTACAAAATCTGTTGACAGTTTTGCTTCGTCGTGTTATTATAGCACCACGTTAACGCACTAAAGCGATAACGACGAAAGGAGAAAGAACGATGACGATGTTGAAGAAAGTTTTTGCTTCCCTGCTGGCTTTGGTAATGCTCCTGACCCTTTCCGCCGCTGTGGCCGAGGACAATTCCCTGCAGGCGGTTCTGGACAAGGGAACCTTTATTATCGGTCTGGACGACAGCTTCCCGCCCATGGGTTACCGGGATGAAAACAACGACATCGTCGGCTTCGATATTGACGTTGCCCGTGCAGTAGCCGAAAAGCTGGGCGTTGAATTTATCGCCCAGCCCATCAGCTGGGAAGCCAAGGAACTGGAGCTTTCCTCCGGCAATATCGACTGCATCTGGAACGGCATGTCCATCACGCCCGAACGGGAGGAAAGCATGGCCATGACCTTCCCCTACCTGAACAATCAGATCGTATGCTATGTCAAGGACGATTCGGACATCACCTCTCTGGCGGACCTGGCTGGCAAGAGCGTAGCCGTGCAGAATGGCAGCTACGCCGAGGAGCTTCTGCTCAGCGACGCTTATGCCGACGCGAAGGCTTCTTTCGCCGACATGCCCGGTTTTGAAGACTATCTGACCGCGCTGATGGATCTGCAGCAGGGCGGCGTGGATGCGGTCATCATGGATCTGGTGGTGGGCGACTACCGCATCAACTCCATGGGCGCCGAAAACCTGAAGGCCGCCTTCCCCCTTGAGGACGACAACTACGGCATCGGCTTCCGCAAGGACGATCTGGCTCTTCGGGACAAGGTGCAGGACATTCTGAAGGAAATGAAAGCCGACGGTTCTCTGGCCGCCATCTCCGAAAAATGGTTCGGCTCCGACATCACCGTCGTTGCGGACTGAGTTCGCTTCCGGACTGCGTGCGCTGGCGCGCAGGGGCGTAGGGAGACATGAAGCTTGGCCGGGGTTTTACCGCCGTGGCACAACAGGTGCCACGGCTCGCGCAAGGGGTAGTACCCCTTGACTCCGGACTGCGCGCCAGCGGCGCGCAGGGGTGCAGAGGGCCACGCAGGCTAACCGAAGTTTTACCGCCGTTCAGCAACGGACCTCGCGGCTCGCGGGTCTGGTAGAGCTTCTTGCCAGTCGAAGGCGAAAGGCCGCTATTCGGCGACAGGCCTCATGGCTCACTGAAAAGGCCAGCGTGGATTCTGAAACACGCTGGCCTTTGACCATGCAGAGCAGGATTCCCCCGCCCCTCCGCCGAATTTTATCCTCCATTCCCCTATCAACCACCAAAGGAGCTCCCCATGGCTATCAAATTCTTCAACGATCCTTCCAAGCTCTGGAACCTGACGGAGCTTCTGCTGCAAGGCGCAGGCGTGACCCTGAGCATCTTCTTTCTCACGCTCCTTTTTGCCGTGCCGTTGGGTGTGCTGTTCGCTCAGGCACGCATGAGCAAGCACGCCGTCCTTCGCGCCCCAACGTCGCTGTATATCTACCTGATGCGCAGCACCCCGCTGATGCTGCAAATCATGTTCGTCTACTTTCTGCTGCCGCAGATCCTGCCATTTAAGGTGGATCGCTTTTCGGCGGTCATTTTTGCGTTCGCCGTGAATTACGCCGCCTATTTTGCGGAAATTTTCCGTTCTGGCATCCAGTCCATCCCTGCGGGACAGTACGAAGCCGCCAAAGTGCTGGGCTATACCAAAACCCAGACGTTTTTCTGCATCATCCTGCCGCAGGTGGTCAAACGAGTGCTGCTGCCCATGACCAACGAGATCATCACCCTGATCAAAGATACGGCCCTTGCCTCCACCGTGGCCGTGGTAGAGCTGATGACCATCGCCAAAAAGCAGGTCAGCTCGTCCAGTTCCGTGGAGCCTTACCTGCTGGCCATCGTGTTCTATCTGGTGCTGAACGGCGTGGCTGAACAGCTGTGCAAGCTGGCGGAAAAGAGACTGAGCTACTATCGCTGAAAGGAGCGTGACCGGCCGATGATGCTGGAAGCAAAAGAAATCTGCAAGGGGTTTGACGGTCTGGGCGTGCTGCGGGGCATTTCTCTGTCCATCGCGCAGGGCGAGGTCATGGCGCTGATCGGCCCCAGCGGCTCCGGCAAAAGCACCCTGCTTCGGTGCCTGAACCAGCTGGAGACCATCGACTCCGGCGAGATCACGCTGGATGGCGAAACCATGTGCTCCATGAAGGACGGTGTTCTGACCTACGCCCCGGAAAAAAAGCTGCGGGAGCTGACCCTCCGCATGGGCATGGTGTTTCAGTCCTTCAACCTGTTCCCCCACCGGACGGTGCTGCAAAACCTGATCGACGCGCCGATCCGGGTCAAAAAAATGCCCCGGGAACAGGCCACGGAGCAGGCGCATTATTTTTTGAAGAAAGTCGGTCTGGAAAGCAAGGCGGGCCAATATCCCTACCAGCTTTCCGGCGGTCAGTCCCAGCGGGTGGCCATCGCTCGGGCGCTGTGTATGCACCCGGAGATCCTCTGCTTTGACGAGCCCACTTCGGCACTGGACCCCGAGCTGACGCAGGAAGTTCTGGCCGTTATGCGCGACCTGGCACAGGAAAAAATGACCATGATGGTGGTCACTCATGAAATGAGCTTTGCCCGGGACGTGGCCGACCGGGTGGTCTTTATGGAAGGCGGACATATCGTGGAGGAAGGCGCGCCCCAGCAGGTGTTCCATTCCGAAAATCCCCGCACCCGGCAGTTTATCGGTCTGGTGTCCGGCTGAAAGACCGGCTGTTCATTCTTTTTCATTCAACTCCCTCAGCAGGGTCAGATACCCGCTGAGGGTTTTCATTTCCTTGCGCAGCTGCCCTGCGCCGGGCAGCACGCTCTCCACATAGGCATGAAAAGCAGAGCTATGGTCTGGATGCACCTGATGCGCCAGCTCATGTACCACCACATAGTCGATATACTGAGGCGGAAAATGCATCAGCGCCACATTCAGCCGCATTCGTCCGTCGGAAGTCATGCTTCCATAACGGGCTTTTGCATAACCAAAGCTCAGCGCAGTCGGATAAATATTCATCCGTTTCGACCATTTTTCCACATAGGACGGAAGCTCCCGCCGGGCTTGTTCCGCCAGCCAGTTCAATACCTGCTGGGCCGGACGTCCCGTGCGCGGAAGCGTCAGCACGCCGTCCTGCATCGTTGCCCGATGAACAGAATCGCAGCTGATACGAACCCTTCCACCCAAATAGGGAATACAGCCGCCTTCTTCCAGCGAGAAACCGCACGTTCGGCTCTCGGCCGCCGAAAGCTCCTGCCGTTTCCGGGCGATCCAGTCCTGCTTTTCCAGAATAAAGGCTTCGATGGTGCGCAGGGGCATCCGCAGGGGTGCGTGGGCAATCAAACGGCCCTGCCGGTCAAGGGTCAGGGCCAGAGTGCGACGATTGGAGCGCCGCATTTCATAGTTTTTTTCAGTCATAATTGATTCCCGGGTAATAACAGGCCGTGCGCACAAAGGTGGCGCTGCAGCTGCGGGCCAGCAAGCGCTGCATTTCGTTGCGGCGGATCACGTCGCATTCCACATGGTTCACGCCGCGTTCGCTAAGCGTTTTCATGCCTGCGGCGATCAGGCACTTGGCCATGCCCAGCCGCCGATAATTGGGCGACACGTACAGGCCGATCAGTTTGGCGGCCTGACCCTCGCCGGTGAAGGCGATCTCCCCCACCACATCCTGTCCCCGGCAAAGATAGAGAGCAAAGAAGTGCGGCAGCGACATATACCGCTGAAGCAGCGCAGGCTGCCATGCATCCAGCCGGTAGGCGTTCATCCGCATCAGAAACGCCTGAATCTCCTGCGGCGTGTTCAGCGGCACAAAGCCCATATCGTAGCCCATAGGCGCGGAAGGACGGGCGTTTGGCACGCCCAGACTGATCACATCCAGCGCATCCGTCGCGTCAAAACCGCTTTCCAGATAAAAGGCCATCATAGCCGTATCCTGCGGGCTGACCTGTGCAAATACCCGGGCGGGAAGCTGGGGCGTCTGTGCCCGAAGCTGCTGTGCCCGTCCCAGCAGAGCGCCCAGCAGCATATCCTTGCCCGGCCCTTTCGACCGAATGCTCAAGTACAGGTTAATGGGTCTTTCGGGAAACAGATACGGGTGATAGGTTTCTATCAGAAACCCGTCCGCAACGGTCATGTTGGCGCTGTCCGCCACCAGAAAGGTATTTTCCGGGGCCAGCCCATTCACGCTTTGCGGTGGGTGAAAAATATACATGCAGTGACTCATCCTTTCCGGCTCTGCCACTCGTCCGGCGATTTCAGAGCATACGAAATACGCTCTTTTCTGACAGCGTACACTTTATTTTACCCCAATTCTTCCAGATATGCAAGCGCCACCTGGCGCTGCGGGTTTTGGGGAAAATCGTCCGCCAGCTTTTCAGAAAACGTTTCCGTTTTTTACGTTTCTTTTCGTCGACTTCGTCTTGCTTTTTTGTTGAAAATGATGTATATTGTGCTTACGAAAACGATTGAGTTGCGGGCAAACAGATTTTCCCCATCTGCGGCTCGTCGGATTCCCGTTCCCCACCCCCACGGAAAACAGAATGGAGGTTCGCCTGATGAACTACGGCCATTTCGATGACGCTCACTGCGAATATGTCATCACCCGTCCGGACACGCCCTATCCCTGGATCAACTATCTGGGCAGCGAGGATTTCTTCTCCCTGATGAGCAACACCTCCGGCGGCTACACCTTCTACAAGGACGCGCGGCTTCTGCGCATGACCCGTTACCGCTATAACAACGTCCCCACTGACGCGGGCGGACACTACTTCTACCTCAAAGAGGGCGACGTGATCTGGAACCCCGGCTGGCAGCCCACCCAGACGCCGCTGGACAGCTACGAATGCCGCGTGGGCACGGGCTACACCAGCATCACCTCTTCCAAAAACGGCCTGAAAGCCTGTCAGACCGTCATGGTGCCCCGGGGATATACCGCCGAGGTCACCCGGCTGACCCTGACCAACGAGACCGCCGAAACGAAAAAAATCTCCCTGTACAGCTTTATCGAGTTCTGCCTGTGGAACGCGCAGGACGACTCCACCAACTTCCAGCGCAACTACGCGCTGGCGGAAATGGAGTTTGAAAACGGCGGCTCCACCATCTACCACAAGACCGAATACCGGGAACGCCGCAATCATTATGCGGTTTATTCCGTCAATGCGCCGGTGGACGGCTATGACACCAGCCGGGAAGCTTTCCTTGGCCTGTACAATGGCTTTGGCAATCCGCAGGTGGTGCGGAACGACGCGCCCACCAACAGCGACGCTCATGGCTGGGCGCCCATCGCCAGCCACTGCATCCGCCGCGAATTGAAGCCCGGTGAGACATTGAGCCTGATCTTTGTGCTGGGCTATTGCGAAAACCCGGTGGACAAGAAGTTCGTTGCCCCCGGTGTGATCAACAAAGACCCCGCCCATGCCCTGCTGCGGGAATTCCAGACCGACGCGCAGTTTGATGAAAAGCTGGCCGCGCTGAAGGAGTACTGGGCCGGTCTGCTCAACCACTTCCACGTGGACAGCCCGGACGAAAAGCTGAACCGTCAGGTGAACCTGTGGAACCAGTACCAGTGCATGGTCACCTTCAATATGAGCCGCTCTGCCAGCTACTTTGAAAGCGGCATCGGCCGCGGCATGGGCTTCCGCGATTGCAGTCAGGATCTGCTGGGCTTCATCCATCTGATCCCCGAACGCGCCCGGGGCCGCATTCTGGACGTGGCCGCCACTCAGTTCCCGGACGGCAGCGCCTACCATCAGTATCAACCCCTGACCAAGCGCGGCAACATGGACGTTGGCAGCGGCTTCAATGACGATCCCCTGTGGCTGATCTACGCCGTGAATGCCTACATCAAGGAAACCGGCGACATGAGCATTCTCAGCGAGATGGTCGATTTTGACAACGATCCCGCGCAGGCTCAAACCATGATGGTGCATCTGAAGCGTTCCTTCCACTATATTGCCGAACACAAGGGCCCCCACCAGCTGCCCCTGATCGGCCGTGCGGACTGGAACGACTGTCTGAACCTGAACTGCTTCTCCGCCGAGCCCGGCGAGAGCTTCCAGACCGTCACCAACAACGACACCGGCATTGCCGAGAGCGTTTTCATCGCCGGCATGTACGTGGGCGTAGCGGACGACTACGCCAGCCTGTGCGATCGGA
Source organism: uncultured Eubacteriales bacterium (assembly GCA_900548145.1). Classification (GTDB taxonomy): domain Bacteria; phylum Bacillota; class Clostridia; order Christensenellales; family Aristaeellaceae; genus Limiplasma. The sequence continues at coordinate 61,940 of URJB01000006.1, forward strand.
TGGGCGAGACGGAAGAAGCCGCCTTTGTCCGTGCGGAAAAGGCGGCCATGATCGAAGCGGTAGAGAAAAACGGCTGGGACGGCGAGTGGTTCCTGCGGGCCTATGACGCTTTCGGCCACAAGGTCGGCAGCGACGAAAACAAAGAGGGCAAGATTTTCATCGAGCCTCAGGGCATGTGCGTCATGGCGGGCATCGGTGTGGACAACGGCATGGCTCAGAAGGCCATGGACGCTTCGAAGAAGTATCTGGAATTTGAGTACGGCGACGTTTTGCTCTGGCCCGCCTACACGGAGTACCATCTGGAGCTTGGCGAGATCAGCAGCTATCCGCCGGGATACAAGGAAAACGGTTCCGTTTTCTGCCACAACAATCCGTGGATCATGATCGCCCAGACGGTACTGGGCCATGGCGACGCGGCTTTCGAGCTGTACAAGAAGATCGCGCCCGCTTACATTGAGGATCAGCAGCTTCACCGCACGGAGCCCTACGTCTACGCCCAGACGGTGAACGGCAAGGAAAGCTATCTGCCCGGCGAAGCCAAGAACAGCTGGCTGACCGGCACCTCGGCGTGGAACTTCTTCGCCATTTCTCAGGCCATTCTGGGCGTGAAGCCCCAGTTTGACGGTCTGATGATCGACCCCTGTCTGCCCGCTTGTCTGCCGGAGGTCACCATCCGCCGGGAGTTCCGGGGCAGCGTCTACGACATCCACATCGTCAACCATTCCGGCGGCGAAAAGGCGCCCGTTCACATCACCGTCAACGGCCAGCCCATCGAAGGCCAGATCATTCCCCTCCCCGACGCTCCCGGCGCTCACCTCCGCGTCGAAGTCAGGAGCTGAGCAGGGGCTGAGCCCCTGCACCCCGGACTGCGCGCCCGCTGGCGCGCAGGGCGCTAGAGGGACATACAAGTTGGCTGGGGTTTTACCGCCGTGGCACAACAGGTGCCACGGCTCGCCGGTCTGGCAGGGATTCCTTGTTAGTTGAATAGAAAAGACCGCTATTCGGCGACAAGCCTCATGGCTCGCAATAAAGGCCAGCATGGATTTGAAACCATGCTGGCCTTTTGCGTTGTAAAATATTTATGGCATATCGCAGCATCCCAACTGGCACTGATTAAGCATGCCTTGCGCCAACTGTAAAGGAAAAAATAAGGTCTGTTTCTCTGCGCTGCGAAGCCGCCAAGCTGCGCTGTAACTCCCAAGCACCGCTATTTGAGTCCGCCCGGTGCCAACTGCGAGGGAGCAAAGCGGCGTTAGGCAACGAAGGGAAAAAAGCCCGCCCATTTTGACGGCGGAAAAAGGGGAGCACAGGAGCGCGCGCGAACGTAGGAGGTAACTCGCCAACGAAATTGCGCGCGACGTTGCGAGCCCCGCCGTCAAAATGGGCAATAAAGGGCTTTTTCCCGTAGTGCCGTGCCGCTGGCTTTCTTTTGCACACTTTTCTTTCGCCATCGAAAGAAAAGTGTGAGCGCCCCATGGGACGGCAAGTCCCACTCCCGCGCCGTAGTCGGCGCATCATTCCCCATCAGGGAAAAGGTATGCGCCTGTGGCCGCACCAAAGGTCCTTCTGCTTGTACTCTATTCCCCTTCGTGTTTCGCATCCATAGGTCAGCAAACGTCTCTCCGAAATCGACACATTCTCCCGATGCACCCTCGGATTCCAAACGCAAAAGCGCACAGTAGGACGATTTGTCCTACTGTGCACTTTTCTTCAAAACCTACGTCTTCTGTCAGGAGAACTCAGGCAAATGCCGATTTTCAGCCTATTCCTGCCTCTCCAGCACATACTGGTCATACTCCAGCGCCTCATATCCAAGCCGCCGGTACAACCGAGCCGCGCCTTCATTTTCCGGCTCTACTTCCAGCCGGAACCGGCAGCAGTCCGGGTAATAGGCATTCAGCAGCTCAAATACCCTGCTGCCCATGCCCTTACCCTGATAGGCCGGCAGAACGTACAACTCCTCCACCCAGACGCACTGGCCTCCGCATTCCTGCGAAAAGCTCTTAGCCGTCAGGGCATAACCCATGCAGGTTCCGTCCTCGTCTTCCAGAAGAAACCCGTCCGCATAGACGTCGGAACGCATCATCTCATCAAAGGTGCGCTCGAAATAGCTGTCCGGCACGGGATGCATCACTGCGGGCGAATGATAAAACTCCCTTGCCAGCCGGAGATAAAGTTCCCGATCCCGTTCCTCGCAGCGCCGAATGTGCATGAAGCTCCTCCTTTTCAAACTCAACGGTTGCCGTACATGGCCTGATAGTAGTTTTGATATTCTCCCGCCAGAATATGCTCCCACCATTGCCGGTTGTCCAGATACCACTGCACCGTTTGATGAATGCCGTCATCAAACTTCGTGCGGGGCAGCCAACCCAGCTCGGCGTGAATCTTGCTGGGATCAATAGCATAACGGCGGTCGTGGCCGGGGCGATCGGTCACGAAAGTAATCAGGCTTTCGGGCTTGCCCAGCTCCCTCAGCACCGTTTTCACCACGTCCAGATTGGTGCGTTCGTTGTGGCCGCCCACATTGTAGACTTCGCCCTCCCGGCCCTTGCGCATCACCAGATCAATGGCAGCGCAGTGGTCTTCCACATACAGCCAGTCGCGGACATTCTCGCCCTTGCCGTATACCGGCAGACTTTGGTCGTTCAGCGCCCGGGTGATCATCAGGGGAATCAGCTTCTCCGGGAAATGATAAGGCCCGTAGTTGTTGGAACACCGGGTGATGCTCACCGGCAGATGGAAGGTGCGGAAATAGGCCAGCACCAGCAGATCGGCGGACGCCTTGCTGGCGGAATAGGGCGACGAAGTATGAATCGGCGTGTCCTCAGTGAAGAACAAATCGGGCCGATCCAGCGGCAGATCGCCGTAGACCTCGTCGGTGGACACCTGATGATAGCGCTGTACGCCGTACTTCCGGCAAGCATCCATCAACACCTGCGTGCCCATAATATTGGTGCGCAGGAACAGCTCCGGCTGGGTAATGGAGCGGTCTACATGGCTTTCCGCAGCGAAATTCACCACGATATCAGGCTTTTCTTCTTCAAAAAGCGCGTTGACGGCCTCCCGATCCGCAATATCCCCCTTCACAAAACGGAAACGGGGATTTTTCAGGGCTTCAGTCAGATTTTCCAGATTGCCCGCATAGGTCAGCGCATCCAGGCAGACTACCCGATCCTCCGGGTGATGCTGCAGCTGGTAATACACAAAATTCGTGCCGATAAAACCCGCGCCGCCGGTTACAAGAATGGTCATATGCGTTCTCCTTTGCGCTTCAATGCGTCAGTTTTCCATACTTCTATCGTAAAGGATCTTTCCTTCGGCCACCCGCTTCAGATGTTCGCCGTAGGGAGATTTCCCATAGCGTTCGGCGGACTCCAGCAGTTTTTCCTTGCTGATCCATCCCTTGTGATAGGCGATTTCCTCCAGTGCGGCGATCTTGATGCTCTGACGCCGCTCGATCATCTGCACGAAGCTGCCCGCCTCGATCAGGCTGTCCATGGTGCCCGTATCCAGCCACGCAAAGCCGCGTCCCATGATCTTCGCCCGAAGGGTGCCATCCTGCAGATACATATCGTTCAGCGTAGTGATCTCCAATTCGCCCCGTGCGCTGGGTTTCACCTGCTTGGCCAGCTCACAGACCCGCTTGTCATAGAAATACAAGCCGGTGATGCAGTAGTTGCTCTTGGGATTCCTCGGCTTTTCCTCCACGGAAAGCACCTTGCCGTTGGGGTCGAACTCCACGATGCCGAAGCGTTCCGGATCGTTGACGAAATAGCCGAAGATCGTAGCAAGCCCATTTTCCGCATTCTCCGCCGCTTCCCGCAGCATAGCGGAAAAACCGTTGCCATAGAAGATGTTATCCCCCAGCACCATGGCGCAGGGCTCTCCGCCGATAAAATCCTCGCCGATCAGGAATGCCTGCGCCAGTCCATCCGGGGAGGGCTGCACCGCATATTGGAGCGAAATGCCGAACTGGCTTCCGTCCCCCAGCAGCTGCTGAAAGCGGGGCGTGTCCGTGGGGGTCGAAATCACCAAAATATCCTGAATTCCCGCCAGCATCAGCGTAGACAGCGGGTAATAAATCATCGGTTTGTCATAGACCGGCAAAAGCTGCTTGGAAGTCACCATGGTCAGCGGATACAGCCGCGTTCCTGCGCCGCCTGCCAGAATAATTCCTTTCATCGCTTGTGTCTCCTTTCTATCGGTGTCTCTATTATACACAAAAGATAAACAGAAGTAAACTGTGGCTGCAAAACACAATTTTGGCAAACGAAAAGCTCTCCGCCGCCCGATAGACGACAGAGAGCTTTTGATTGATCGTGTCAGGCTATTTTCCTGCCACTCACACGGGCATAACCTTTTCTTCCTTGTTCAGCATGGTGCTGTCCACACCAAGCTGCTTGGCCTGACGGTACTGGAAGAACTTGGTCGCCACCTGCGGGAACAGAGCGTAGCTGAGTACGTCCTCTTCCTGCTGATAGTAGTCACGGATCTCTTCGCGGTACTTATCCAGTTCCGGGGGAATATCGTCGGCGGGACGGTGGGTGATGCCCTTGTCGTCGCCGATGCACTTTTTGCGCACTTCTTCGTTCACCTCAGCGGGCAGACGGCCGTATTCGCCCCGCAGCAGCGCCTTGGACTCCTTGGGAACCATCTTGTAGCGCTCGCCGCTGATGACGTTCATCACGGCCTGCGTACCGACGATCTGGCTGGTGGGGGTCACCAGCGGAGGATAGCCGAAGTCCTTGCGGACACGCGGCACTTCCGCCAACACATCGTAGTACTTGTCCATGGCGTTGGCCTTCTTCAGCTGGCCGATCAGGTTGGACAACATTCCGCCGGGCACCTGATAGATCAGGGTGTTCGCATCGGTGGACAGCACACGGGCAGGATCGCGCCAGCCTTCCTTGGTCAACTCATCCGCCACGCCGCGGAAGTAGCCGGCGATCTCGGTCAGAGCCTTCAGATCCAGACCGGTGTCGTGCTCGGTGCCCTGCAGAGTCGCCACGATGGACTCGGTGGTGGGCTGAGACGTGCCATTGCCCAGCGGGCTCAGGCAGGTGTCCACCACGTCCACGCCCGCCTCGATGGCCTTGAGCAGGGTCATGGCGCCGGTGCCGGTGGTGTCATGGGTGTGCAGCACAATCGGAATGTCTACTTCCGCCTTCAGACGCTTCACCAGACTGTAAGCGTTGTAGGGAAGCAGCAGGTTGGCCATGTCCTTGATGCAGATCAAGTCAGCGCCCATCTTCTGGATATCGGCGGCCAGCTTGACGAAGTAGTCCTCGGTGTGGACGGGGCTGACGGTGTAGCTCATGGCCACCTCCGCAGTGCCGCCGTACTTCTTGGTGGCCTTCACGGCGGTTTCCATGTTGCGGATATCGTTCAGCGCGTCGAAGCAGCGGATGATGTCGATGCCGTTTTCGATGCTCTTTTTGACGAAGAACTCCACCACATCGTCAGCATAGTGCTTGTAGCCCAGCAGGTTCTGGCCACGCAGCAGCATCTGCAGCTTGGTGTTGGGCAGACCCTTGCGCAGGATGCGCAGGCGCTCCCAGGGATCCTCGTTCAGGAAGCGCAGGCAGCTATCGAAGGTTGCGCCGCCCCAGCACTCCAGAGAATAGTAGCCGATCTTGTCCAGCTGAGCAAACATGGGCTCCATCTGGGCGGTGGTCATGCGCGTGGCGGCCTGGCTCTGGTGGCCGTCGCGCAGAATGGTATCGGTAATTCCAACCTTAGGCATATTTGTCACCTCTCAAATCACAATCAGCCGAACATACTCAGCAGCATACCGGCAGCGATAGCGGAACCGATAACGCCGGCCACGTTGGGGCCCATGGCGTGCATCAGCAGGAAGTTGCCGGGGTTGGCCTTCTGGCCCTCCACCTGACTGACGCGGGCAGCCATGGGAACGGCGGACACACCAGCAGAACCGATCAACGGGTTGATCTTGCCGCCGGAAAGCTTGTTCATCAGCTTGGCCAGCAGCACGCCGCCGGCAGTACCGAAGCCGAAGGCAACCACGCCCACCACCATGATGCCCAGCGTCTTGGGCTGCAGGAAGGTGGAGGCCGTCGCCGTCGCGCCTACCGTGATGCCCAGGAAAATGGTCACGATGTTCATCAGTTCGTTCTGGGCCGTCTTGTTCAGACGATCCACCGCGCCGCTCTCCTTAAACAGGTTGCCCAGCATCAGACAGCCCACCAGCGGAGCCGCAGAGGGCAGCAACAGGCTGACGATAATGGTCACGGCAATGGGGAAAATGATCTTTTCCTTCTTGGAAACGGGCCGCAGCTGTTCCATCACGATGGAGCGCTCTTTCTTGGTGGTCAGGGCGCGCATGATGGGGGGCTGGATCACAGGCACCAGCGCCATGTAGCTGTAAGCGGCCACCGCGATGGGGCCCAGCAGGTGCGGGGCCAGCTTGCCGGTCAGGTAGATGGCCGTGGGGCCGTCCGCACCGCCGATAATGCCGGTGGAAGCCGCTTCCTGAGGCGTAAAGCCCATGACGGAGTAGCACACGATAAAGGTGATGAAGATACCCAGCTGCGCGGCAGCGCCCAGCAGCAGGGTCTTGGGGTTGGCGATCAGGGGACCGAAGTCCGTGGTCGCGCCGACGCCCAGGAAGATCAGGCAGGGATAGATGCCCAGCTTTACGCCCAGATACAGGTAGTCCAGAAGGCCGGGCGTAATGACCTGACCGGCCGTGGCCAGTTCCACGCCCAGCAGGCTGTACACGTGTCCGTCCGCCAGATAAGCGCCGGAGGCATTCATGATGATGCGCACGGAATCATAGGCCACCTGGCCGTCCACCAGCAGCGCGCCGGAGGCGTTGAAGGCCACGGCGGAGCCGGAGATGGTATCCACGATGGTGCCCAGCAGCTGATTGCTGGCGTCCAGAATGGAACCCTGCGCTGTCACTGTGTATTGCGCCGCATCGATCAGGTTGGAAGAATTGAACAGAATACTTCCGCCGAACAGGTTCCAGTTGGCATGGCCGCCCGCGAACAATTCCTCGTGGTACATGCCGGCGATCGGAAGGTTGGTCAGCAGCATACCAAAGGCGATGGGGACCATCAGCAGGGGTTCATAGCCCTTGACGATGCCCAGATACAGAAGCACGCAAGCCAGACCGATCATAATCAGCGGCTTGGGATCCTGCAGGAGGGAATAAATACCGGAATCCTGACAGAGTTTCAACAAGCTCTCGCCAACGTTCATGGTTTGAAATCAACTCACTTTCTTTACAAAATTCGGGAAAGAACGAAGTCGATCTCAGCCGATGACCACGAGGGGATCGCCGCTGTTGACGGTCGCGCCCTTGTTGACCAGCACCTGCTTCACGGTGCCGTCGCAGGGAGCCATGATTTCGTTTTCCATCTTCATGGCTTCCAGAATGACCAGCACGTCGCCCTTCTTGACGCTGGCGCCGGTGGCGACCTTCACTTCCAGAATGTTGCCGGGCATGGGCGCGTTGATCTTTTCACCGCCGACCACGGGGGCGGGAGCAGCGGCAGGCGCAGGAGCGGCGGCAGGCGCAGCCACGGGAGCGGCGGGAGCGGCCACAGGGGCGGCGGCAACGGGGGCAGCCACAGGAGCGGACGCAGCGCCCACTTCTTCCACGGCCACGGAATACTGAACACCATTGACGGTAATGTTGAACTGACGCATGGGGTTTATCCTCCTTCAAAAAACAATGAATGATTAGTAGCGGCTGTAGGTCTGCTCGTCGCGTCCGGCGCGCTTCCACGCGGGCGCGTTGGAGATGCGCTTCACATGGCGCACCACAAACCCGTTGGGGCTTTCCCAAACGGCGGCAATGGCGGCGGTAATGGCTGCGATGACTTCCGCAGGCACGCCTTCCGCCACGGGAGCGGCCTGTACCGGCGGAGCAGCCACAACGTCAGGGGCCGCCTGCTTCACAGGCGCGGCCTTAGGCTTTTTCGGGCGGGAAGCAAAGCCCAGAACCGTGATAAAACCAATCAGGATCAGCAGACCCACAAATACCACGATCATGCCCAGACCTGCCACGCCTAAACCAAAGGTGAATTTTTCCACGGTAAACCCTTCCTTTCGGCGTTACATGGGCAGGTTGCCATGCTTCTTGGGGGGATTGGAATCCCGCTTGCTCATGAGCATTTCCAGCGCAGAGATCAGCATGGCGCGGGTCTGGGCGGGTTCGATCACATCGTCCACCATGCCCTGCTTGGCCGCGTTCAGGCAGCCGGCCACGTTCTCCACATATTCGGAGGCATACTTGGCGCGGGCTTCTTCCACGCTCAGTTCCTTATCAGCCTTCACTTCGTCCTGATAAAGCACCGCCACGGCGGCCTCGGGGGTCAGAGCGGAGATCACGGCAGAGGGCCAGGCATAGGTCACATCGGCCATCGCCTTGCCGCCCATAGCCACATAAGCCTGACCAATAGCGTCGCCGGTCACGACGGCCACCTTGGGCACAGTCGCCTCGGCATAGGCGTAAAGCAGCTGGCTCTGCGCCTTGAACAGCCAGCCCTGCTCCTTCACGCCGTTCACTTCCACGCCGGAGGTGTTCAGCAGGCTGACCACGGGAATGCCGTAGCAGTCCATGAAGCGCACAAACCGGGCGGCCTTCTGCAGCGCACCGGCGGTCAGCTTGCCATTCGCGGCCACCAGACCCACGCTGTAGCCGCCCAGACGGGCCAGCGCCACCTTCACGGAGGGCTCGTAAGCCGCGTACAGCTCCAGCAGCGTACCCTGATCGGCCACGGCGTTCAGCAGAGCGTCCGCGTCAGCAGGATCGATGGCGGGCAGCAGACGATTCAGGTCGTCCGCGTTCACGATCTCCGCGTCTTCCAGATTGCTGGAGGGCAGCAGCGCCAGCACCTGACGGGCCTTCAGCAGGGCCTCGTCCTCGCTGGCGGCGGTCAGAGCGCAAGCGCCCATTTCAGCAGCGACCTTCGCGCCGCCAAACTTCTCCGCATCCACCTGCTCACCGTTCATGGCGGCCATGACCTGCGGTCCGAAGACCATCAGCTGGCCTACCTTTTCAGCCACGATGGACACATCGGCCAGCTGAGACAGCAACGCCGCGCCGCCGATGCAGGGGCCCAGCACCAGTGCCACCATGGGGCACACGCCGCTCATCCGGGCCATCTTCTGGTAAATTTCAGAATACGCGCTCAGTGCCTGAGCGCCCTCGTCGATGCGCACGCCAGCACTGTCCATCAGCGCCAGCACGGGAGCGCCGGTCTTCTGCGCCAGTTCCAGCAGCTTGACGATCTTCGCCGCCTGCAGCTGGCCCATCGCGCCGCCACGCACGGTGAAGTCCTGAGCAAAAAGGTACACCGGGCGTTCTTCGATGGTGGCATAGCCGGTGACCACACCCGCGCCCTCATCGTTCCGGCTCACCAGCGCGAAAAGCTCCACAAAGCTGCCCGCGTCGGCGATCTTGGCAATGCGCTCGCGCGCGGTCAGTTTTCCGGCATCCCGCTGCTCCTTCAGGCGCTTCTCGTCCCCTGCCAGAATTTCCTGGCGAAGACTGAGCACCTTTTCCAGTCCTTGAGAGTTATGCATTTCCGTTCTCCTTCCACGCCGTTGAATAATATCAGTTGGTTGGATCAAGCCGGAACATCCAACTTCATCCTGATTTTCACTATTCCATTTCTCCCACCTGTTTTCCTGCCTGATCGTGATATTTTTGACAAAATTTTTCGTTTTTTTATTTTGGCCTTTTTTCCCAAAAAAGAAAAAGACGCAGGTCCCATTTTGGAGACCCGCGCCGCGCCGGTCAAGCGTTATGTTCTTTCTGATGCTTCATCGCCGCGCCGATCAGCTCCCGGAAGAGCGGATGAGGCCGGTTGGGACGGCTCTTGAACTCGGGGTGATACTGCACCGCTACGAAGAAGGGATGATCGGGCAGCTCCACGATCTCCACCAGATCCCGCTCGGGATTGCGTCCAGCCACGACCATACCGGCCTTTTCAAAGCGCTCCCGGTAATCGTTGTTGAACTCATAGCGGTGACGATGCCGCTCCCAGATTTCCGTCTCGCCGTAAGCCTTGGCGCTGACGGTACCGGGGGTCAGTTCGCAGCGGTACTTGCCCAGTCGCATGGTGTGACCCAGATTTTCAAGGTTCTGATCCTCCATCAGGCCGATGACGGGATCGGGCGTATCGGGGTCCATTTCTGTGGTATTGGCCATGGGCAGACCCAGTTTATGCCGGGCAAATTCGATCACGGCCATCTGCATTCCAAGGCACAGGCCCAGGAAGGGCAGACCATTCTCCCGCGCGTAGCGGATCGCGGCCATTTTACCTTCCAGTCCGCGGGAACCGAAGCCGCCGGGCACCACCAGTCCATCCGCGTCCTTCAGCAGCTCGGCGGCGTTTTCGTCCGTCACCGTTTCCGCGGCGATCCAGAGGATGTGCGCCTTCACACCATGGAAAATGCCGCCGTGCTCCAGCGCCTCCACCACGCTCAGGTACGCGTCGGGCAGCTCCACATATTTGCCCACCAGCGCGATATTCACCTTTTCCTTGCAGCCCAGCTGGCGTTCCACCATGGCGCGCCACTCGGCCAGATCCGCTTCCGGCGCATCGATGCGCAGAAGCTCCAGCACCTTGTCATCCAAATGTTCCGCGTGCAGAAGCAGCGGCACCTCATACAGGCTACGGGCGTTCTGATTTTCAAATACGCAGTCCTTGGGCATATTGCAGAACATACCGATCTTTGCGCGCATTTCTTCGGGAATGGAGCGTTCGGCCCGGCAAACCAGAATATCCGGTGCGATGCCCAGCCCGGACAGTTCCTTCACGCTGTGCTGGGTAGGCTTGGTTTTCAGTTCGTTGGCCGCGTTCAGGTACGGTACCAGCGTCACGTGGATATACAGGCAGTTGTCCCGTCCCACCTCGGCGCGCATCTGGCGGATGGCCTCCAGAAAAGGCTGGCTTTCAATATCGCCCACGGTGCCGCCGATTTCGGTGATAACAATGTCGGGAGGGTTCTCCGTGCGGGAAACGGAGAGGATGCGATCCTTGATTTCGTTGGTAATGTGGGGAATGATCTGCACCGTCGCGCCCAGATACTCGCCCCGGCGTTCCCGGTCGATGACGGTCTTGTAGACACGGCCGCTGGTCACGTTGCTGCGCTGACTCAGGCTTTCGTCGATGAAGCGCTCGTAGTGGCCAAGGTCAAGGTCCGTCTCCGCACCGTCGTCGGTCACGAACACCTCGCCGTGCTGGTACGGATTCATGGTACCAGGGTCTACGTTAATGTAGGGATCCAGCTTCTGCATGGAGACGCGCAGCCCCCGCAGTTTCAGCAGCCGTCCCAGCGACGCCGCTGTGATGCCTTTTCCCAGGGAAGAAACCACACCACCCGTGACAAAGATAAATTTCGTTTGCATCCCGAACACTCCCCCCGCATTTGCTCCACGTTACCAATCCAAAAATAAAAAAACCTTTCATATTCTAGGCACCGTCGAGCCGTTCGTCAAGGATTTATGCAAAGGAAAAACAAAAAAATTGACCGCTGCTCTCCCGTTCCTTTCGAGGAGGGAAAAGCCGCGGCTGATCGTTACTTTTTTTAGGCACTCACGCCGTTTCCATTCTTCTGCTGAATCTCTTTCATCGTCACGTCCAGTTCCCGGTAAAAATCGTCGATCTGCCGTCCGTCCACCAGCCCGTGATGGCACAGCACCGTGACCGGCATGGTCACGCGGTCGCCCTCCGCCTGATACTTTCCCCAAACGAAACGGGGATTGCTATCCGCCGGGATGGGCGTGGGCTGGGTCACGGAAGTGTAATGCACCCACGGCACGGTGGACACATAGAAATATGGCAGCAGGTCCGAGGTATCCTCCTCGATGGTGCCGTGACGGGTCGCTTCCTCCTGCACAGGGCGGGCCGCCTGCAGGAACGGCACGAAATCGTCCCGGCAGTCCAGCTGGCAATAGGCGTAGGTTCCATCCTCCCGCGCCACGGTGTGGGAAGTGGGACACCACGGATATTCCAGAATCTCCCCATCTTTGATCCGCTGACGGAGGGCAGGCACCCGGTTGGCCGCTCGGGCTGCACACCACAAAAACGCCAGGAAGAACGGCACGCCGCTTTCCTTCTGCCAATGATAAAACTCCGTAATATCCACCTGAACCGTCATGCCCACATAGGGATAGCCCATGGTCAGAAAATAGTGAAAGTGCTTTGCCCGGGGATAGGTGCTCAGGTCGATATGAGTCGGAACGGGTGTCTGAATGGCCATGATGGTTCCTCCGTCTTTTGGGATTGGTTGTTATCCGATTTCATCATACCGCCCTCCCTTCTGCCTTGTCAACGGCATTTTCCAACCTAATGTCCATAAGTCCCTGTTCGAATTGACACACTCCATAAAAAAGGCTATGATAAGATGTATTTTTCCACCCGGAAGGACTGATACCGTGCGCAAAGCGGAAATCCGCTTGAGAAATCGTTTTTTCATTCCCGCCTACTGGCTGCTGGCGGCGGTGCTGGCCTGCATTGTCACCCTGAGCCTCAGTTTTTGGCAATACGGTACGGCGGAAGGGTTTGCGGGCGCCCCATGGCGCTCTCTTATGCAGATCGCATGGCGAACGGCGGCCTATGCGCTGCTGGGTACGCTGCTGGATCGTATGCTGAACCTGTCTGCCGCAGCAAAGTCCCTCTCCCCCTTCGCACTGGGCGGCGGGCTTTTGTTGTGCTGGCTTCCCTATTTATATTGGATCTTTCCCGGTACGGTCTCCAACGACAGCGTGACGCAGGTGCTGGAGATCATCGGCGTGGAAAAGCTGGGCAACGCCAATCCCATTTTCCAGACAGCGCTGATCTACTTCTTCCGTGGCATCGGCAAGGTGCTGGGCAGCGCGGACGCGGGCGTGTTTCTGTACTGCATGGTGCAGGCGCTGCTGATGGCTTGGCTGCTGGGGGCGCTCCTTTCCGAGCAGCGAAAGAGTGGCGCGCCCCGCTGGCTGACGGTGACTTCCTTCCTATTTTATGGGCTATGTCCCGTGTTTCCCTTGTTCGCATTCTGCGTGGGCAAAGACACCAACTTCTCCATGGCGGTGCTGTGGCTGTCTCTGTTGATCGCCCGGCGGCTCCTTTCCCAGTCAGACGGCGAAAAGCCCTCCCGCTGGGAAACGCCCTGCCTGTGCGCCGCGGCGGTGCTTTGCACACTTTTACGGAACCCGGGCTTTTATCTGGCTCTCCTGACCCTTCTGATTTTACTGATCTTTTCCCTTCACGGAAAGCGCCGTGTAGAGGGACAATGGAAATCCCCCGTTTGGGCGCTGGGCTGCATACTGGCGGTTTACGGAGCGCTGCATCTGCTTCTGATCCCGGCGCTGGGCATCGAACCCATGCCAGCTACGGAGAACTGGTCCCTGCCGCTGCAGCAGGTGGCGCGGGTCGCCGCGACCCATCCGTTGACCGACGAGGAAGCCGCCGCCATCGACGGCGTACTGAAACTGGACCAGCTGGCGGAAAGCTACAATGGCGAGCTCAGCGACCCGGTGAAGGATCTTTGGCGCAAGGACTCAACGAAGGAGCAGACCGACGCATTTTTCCGCACATGGCGCAGTCTCCTGCGAAAATATCCGCTTACCTGCCTGAGCGCCACGTTTCATAATACCTATGGCTATCTGTGTCCCGGCTTTTTGAGCCGGATCAAGCCGACCCTGCTCATTGGGCGGCAAAAGACCATGACTCCTGCGCTGGAAGCCGCCTTCCCCTATTCGGTCAACGCCCGGGCGGACGACCTGAAAGCCCTGATGAACCGGCTGTGCGATTTGGCTCCCTTCCGGGTGTGGATCGCCCCGGGGCTGTACGCGTGGGCCTGTCTGTTCAGCCTTACGCAACTTCTGCGAAGCCGAAAAAAGCGGCTGCTGATCGCCGCCGTGCCCGCTCTGTTTTCGCTGGCAGGCTGCCTGATGAGCGCCGTCAACGGCTACTTCCGCTACGCCATGCCGCTGTACCTGTGTGCGCCGCTGCTTTTGTGGCTGTGCGCCTGTTCCAACCCTCATACAAAGGAGTGAAAAAGTCATGAAGCTATTGGTTGCTCTGCCCTGTTACAATGAAGCCGAAAAAATCCAGAAAGTCATTCAGGAGATTCCCTCTTCTTTTGAGGGGATCGACGAAAGGCGGATTCTTGTGGTGGACGACGGCAGCGCCGACGAAACCGCCAGTCTGGCTCACGAGGCTGGAGCTGTTGTCATTCGCCACAAGGTCAACAAGGGGCTGGGTCAGACTTTCCGGGACGCGGTGGAATACGCCGTGGTTCACGGTTTTGACATCATGGTCAACATGGACGGCGACGGACAGTTCAACAGCCAGAACATTGCCGACCTGATCGTGCCCATCCTTCACAACGAGGCGGATTTCGTCACCGGCTCCCGTTTCATGACCGGCCGGGAAATTCCTCACATGCCGCCCATCAAGCGCTGGGGCAACGACCGCATGACGAACCTGATCAGCCGCCTGTGCCGCCGCAAGTTCACCGACGTCAGCTGTGGCTTCCGCGCCTACAGCCGGGAGACCCTGCTGAAGATCAATTTTCACGGCCGCTACACCTACACGCAGGAAAGCTTCATTTCTTTCTGCTTCGACGGTCTTGCCATCCGGGAAGTGCCCATTGACGTTACCTATTTTCCCGAGCGGAAAAGCCGGGTGGCGGGAAGCATCCCCAAGTATCTCAAAAAGACCTCCGGCATTATCGTGGGGCTGATGCGCGATTATTACCCCATGCGCTTCTTTGGTTCGATCGGAGGTGTTTTCCTGATCCCCGCGCTGGTCTTCGGCCTTATGTTCCTGATCCATTATCTGAAGGTAGGCTACTTCAGCGGCTATCTGTTTGCGGGGCTGATCTCAGCTTTCTGTCTGCTGATCTCCGTGCTGATGTTCTGCTTCGGCGTGGCCATGGAGAGCATGGTGCGCGTCAACCGCAACGAAAACCGCATCCTGTACGAGCTGCGCAAAAATGCGCCCATTCAGCCTGAACATCCCGAAGAGGTGCTGTACAAATGAAGATCATGATTTCCATCGATCACCCCGCGTGGATCCACCAGTTCCGCTACATCATCCAGAAGGAAAAGGAAAAAGGAAACGAAGTGACGGTGCTGGCGCTGGATAAGGACGGCGATCTGGAACTGCTGCGGAGCTTTGGCATTCCCTACATTCTCTGCGCGCATTCCACCGGCAAGAACATTGTAGAGAAGGGCTTTCTCTTTCTGGCCACCTGCCTGAACCACACCTATTACGGTCTGAAATACAAGCCGGATATTTTCATCGGCCGCGGCTCCCCCATGCTGGCCATCGCTGCGTGGGTCTGCCGTAAGCCCCATCTTCTGTATGAAGATACGGAGGTCAGCAAGTTCAGTCTGAATATCTGCAAGCATATCTCCACCAAAATTCTCACCCCGCGCACCTTTCTGACCGATCTGGGCCCCCGGCAGGAACGGGTGGATACCTACAAGGAACTGTTCTACCTGCATCCTTCCGTATTCACGCCGGATGCTCAAAAGCTGCGGGAGGTGGGGTTTGACCCGGACGAACCCTACATCCTCGTGCGCTTCGTGGCCTTCAATGCCAGTCATGACATCGGCATCAAGGTCATGTCCGACGAGGAAAAGATCGCGCTGGTGAACCGTCTGTCGAAATACGGCCGGGTATATATTTCCTCCGAGGGCCCCGTGCCAGACGAATTGAAGGACAAGCTGCTGAAAACGCCCTACCATCTGATCCACCACGTGCTGGCCTTCGCCCAGCTGGTATTCAGCGAAGGAGCCACCATTGCCAGCGAGGCGGCTGTGCTGGGCGTTCATGCCCTGTACGTCAACACCATCCAGAGCGGCTCCACCCGGGAGCAGAGCGAGCGTTACGGCCTGTTGTACTGCTTCCACGACCCGGACGAGCGTTTCCGTCAGGCGGCGGACAAGGCCGTGGAGCTGCTGGAAACGCCCCATCTGGTGGAAATGGGTCAGGCCAAGCGCCGCAAGCTGCTGGAAGAAAAAGTGGATATCAACGGCTACTTCATGCAGGAAATGGAACGGCTGGTCAAAGTGGGGAGGAAAGGTAAATGACATGGCTGGATCTGGGCAACGGCTGGCGGAACTTGTTCCTGCTTTCGGCCTTTCTGCAGGCCGTCGCGCTGGGGACGCTGTTTGCAGCCCGCCGTTGGTTTTCCAAAGGGAGCCGTCTGGCCTGTTTTCTGACCGGTGCCGCGGCAACGCCCCTGCTGGAATACCTGTGGATGCTGGCACTGGCCTTTCTCTGGCCCAACGCGCCCAAACTGGTCTATATCGGCGTACCGCCGCTGGCTGCCGGTATTTTGCTGGCGGTGATGCTGCTGCGCCGCATTCGCCGAATCCCGGCGCTTTTCCGGCGGGGACTGGCGTTTGTCCGCCGTCTTTGCCATTTTGACAAACCTGCGCTGATCGCGCTGTGTTTCGCCCTGTGTATGGTCATTTTGCTGGCCCCGGTGTGCGTCCGCTTTCTGTCCAGCATGAACTGCGCGGAATCCAGCGACGCGGGCGAATACCTTGCGCTGGCGCAGCGCTACTGCACCGACCGAAACGTTAGCGAACTGCTGGAAAAAAACGAGACCGAGGGGCATTTCCGCGGCAACAGCCATTTTCCCTCGCTGGAGCTGTACATGAGCTACGGACTGTTCCATACGGGCGGCGACAGCTTCGGCTACCCTTACGATAAACCCGCCTTTACTGCCATTGGGTTACTGCTGTTCTATGTAGCGGCGGCCTACGGCGCGCTGCTTTTGACCTTCTGCCGGGAAAAAAAGGGTTGTGTGCTGCTGGGCGTTCTTTTGTTCAATTTGGTGCCGAATTTTTACTATTCCGTTGCGTCCGCTCCCCGGGATATGTGGCGCATTCTGGCGATTTTACTTAGCGTACTGGCCTTTGCGGGACTTCACCCCCGCAGCCGCAGCGTAAAAGCCTATCTCGGCAAGCTTCTGTTCGCCTTTGCTCTGTGCTTTACGGTGATGAGCACCCATGTGGTATGCTTCGTAGTGCTGCCCTTTGTGGTGGTGGCGTGGGTCGTCTGGCGCTGGATGGAGTCTCTGATGCTGCGCCGGGGCGGCGCGGCACGGACGCTTCTATCCTCCATCGGAGTGGCGCTGGCCGGAGCAGCGGGCACCATTACCGCCTATCTGGGCAACCTGTGGTGCTTCCGTCAGTGGGGCGAAATGTCTCCGTGGCGGCTGATGACCAGCTTCACGGATGCTCCGTGGTATGACCT
This sequence comes from uncultured Eubacteriales bacterium, assembly GCA_900548145.1. Classification (GTDB taxonomy): domain Bacteria; phylum Bacillota; class Clostridia; order Christensenellales; family Aristaeellaceae; genus Limiplasma. Next base: position 79,177 of record URJB01000006.1, read on the forward strand.
GTACATGAAGATCGAATACAAGCTGGAGGAGACCACCACTCATCTGGATTTTTGGTCGGCCCGAAATGACATTCTGCTCAGTTATGCCACTCCCGTGGGCATCTGGGGCTTCCGGCTGGCGCTGCTGGGCCTTCTGGCCGGGCTGATCTTCGTGATCTGGCGGCGTGTCGCCCTTCGCCGGCAATCCCAAACCCTGCTGATGAACGCCGGTCAGGACGGCCCCACTGCCGTCGTTCTTTCCTTCCGGGAGGACGACTCCTTCCGCACGGTATCGCCGCTTTTGTTCTGTTCGCTGTGTACGCTGCTGACCGCCGCGTCCATGCTGGGCTTTCTGGACACGCCCCTGTATAGCTTTTCCGGCTCGTTCCTGAAACTGCCCCGGTATACGCTGCAATGGTTCCTGCTGGCCTGCGTCATGATCTGTGTCTCCCTGTCCGCTCTTTCGGATGTGTGGCCCAAGCTGTGCGAACAAGGTAAGCACTGGCTGCGCCGTAGGCAATGGCGCAGCCCTGCCGGGCTGGTCGGCACGATCCGGCGACTTCCCGCATGGTTCTGCGCCCTGCTGTGTGTGCTTGGCATGGTGCAGGGCACCCGGCAGACGGGCTACGCCGCCAGTTTCTACCGCAACAGCCGCAATGTGATGGAAAACGAAAGTCTCCTCATGGACAACGGCTTCCGGGAACATTACGGTCTGCTGATGACACTGGCGGACGTGCTCCCGGCTGACGAAACCATCCTTATCACCCAATCCGGGTATCAGTATCCCCTGAAAGGCAAAGGATACCTGTTGCAGAGCAATCCCATCGTCCCGATTCTGAACATGACGGAGGCGGAAATTCCCGGCGAACTGGAGCGGCTCCACGTGGGGATGATCGTCACCAATCCCTCGTTCTGGGACGATCGATATCTGATCAAGTCCACCCTGAACGATTACCTGACCACGCTGCCCTCGGAGCAAATCGTCGAAACGGGATTTCTTCGCTTTTACCTGCTGGATCCCGCTTTGGTTCCCGTGGCGCAGGCTGCGCTGGAAACGACGAATTGACGCTTGCAGCCAAGCCCCCTTTCCCCTATTCTGCCGATTCAATGGAGGTCTCTATGAACTGTCCCAAATGCGGAACGCCGGTCATGCCCGGCGCAGCCTTTTGCCCCATCTGCAACGAGCCCCTGCAGCAGTCGCCAACCATCCCGCCCCAGGGCTTTCCCAACGACCCCAACGCCGTTTACGGTCAACAGCCGGGCTATTCCCAGCAGCCGCCGGTCAACGGAATGCCGGGCGGCTATCAGCAACCCTATCCCAATGGCTATCAGGCGGGGCAGCAGTCCGGTTATCAGCCGGGCTATCCGCCCTACCAGCAGACCTACCCCACCGGCTATCAGCAGCCTTACCAGTATGGGGAAACGCGCCAGAATCCTTTTTCCAGCGCCATGAGCGAGCTGCCCCACGTATTTTCCCTCAGCTTCAAAAACCCCGGCGAGGCTTTCCACAGTCTGTTGGAGCGCAGCGACACCATCACCGGCCCCATTCTGTGCGGCGTGGTGTTGCTGCTCAGTTTCTTCGCCGGAATGACCGTAGCCCGCGGAGTGGTCAGCATTTTCTTTTCCGCAGTCTCGTCCCTGACCGGAGTCAGTCTGGCCGGAAGCGCCAGTTCCATGAATCAGGGCATCAACTATGTGGCCGGGCGCATCGCCCCTTCTGTCGGCGGCGTGACGGTGCTCTGCCAGTTGATCTCCATGCTGGTGCCGGTGCTGGTCAGCGGCATTTACCTGCTGGGCATCTGCAAGGTGCCTTTCTCGTGGCCTGTGATTTTCGGGCTGGTCAGCATCCCCAGCATTCCTTCGGCGGTAGCCGCGCTGGCCGGGATGCTGCTGAGCCTGCTTTCGCCGTGGCTGACGATCGTCTGCGTCCTGTGCGGCATGGCATTCAGCTACCTGCAGCTTGGAGCCCTGCTGCAATATGTCACCGGGCGCTCTGAACAGCAGCTCTTTCTGCCCAAAACCGCCTGCATCCTGCTCTCTCTGCTGCTGACCCTACTGCTGCACCTGCTGATCGGCGGCGGGCTGATGGGCAACGTGATGAATTACATGATTCAGCTGCTGTCCAACGTGGGGTCTCTGCTGTGAAGCGTCCCGGCAAGCGTTGGCTCTGGCTGATCCCCTGTGTGCTGGCATTGGCGGTCGGTCTTTTCCTGCTGCTGCGCTCACGCGCCGCTTCACTGTCCGCTCCCGCTCCGTCTGTGGCGCTTTTGCAGGCGTCGGACGGTCTGGACGAGATCGAGCTGCAGGCGGAGTTTCTGCCGGAGAGCCGCTCTCTCCGGGTCACCCAGCGCATGGCGCTGACTTCCCGGGTCGATGACACCCGGGACACGTTGGTACTGCGCACCTGGCCCAACGCCTACCAGAGTATGGAGACCTCTCCGCTGACCCTGACGGAGCTGTACGATGCGGCTTACCCGGAGGGCTTTTCCACGGGTGCGCTGGTCATGGAGGAGGCTACCGTCGCCCATGGAGACGGCGCGGCGGAGAAAGTCTTCTACCGCTATACCGACACGTCCAAGACCGTGCTGTCTCTGCCCCTTGCCCAAAGCTGGGGCTGCGGCGAAACGCTGACCGTTACCCTTCGTTATACGCTGATGCTGCCCAAGGCCGCTTCCCGCTACGGGGTGATGAACGGCGTATACGCCGTTGGCAACGCCTTTCCCTTGCCTGCCCTATATGAAAACGGCGCTTACCGTACCGATGATTATTCCCCCATCGGCGATCCTTTCGTCAGCGAATGCGCCAATTTCTCATTGGAGCTGACCCTGCCGGACGGCTACCAATGCGCCGCAACGTCGTTCCCTTCCGAAACCCGTCAGGACGGTGAAAGGCAGGTCATGACCTTTTCCGCTCCTGCCGTCCGGGACTTTGCCTTGGTACTGTCCCAGCAGTTTCAAGCGGTGCAGGCCATGGAGGGCAATGTGCTGGTCAGCGTATATGCTCCCGACGGAAATTGGGCCCGTCAGGCGCTTGCCTTTGCGCGGGCGGCGCTGCGCTGTTATAACGAGCTTTACGGCGATTATCCCTACCCCAGTCTGACGCTGACCGGGTCGACCCTGCCCTATGACGGGGCGGAATATCCGGGGCTGTGTCTGCTTTCTTCTTCCCTGACCGGGGACGAACTGGAAAAGGCCGCGGCCCATGAAGTGGCGCACCAGTGGTGGTACGCGATTGTCGGCAGCGACAGTGTGAACAACGCCTGGCAGGACGAGGCTTTGAGTCAGTTCAGTGCGCTTTCCTACTGGGAACGCGCCCACGGAGCCGCCGCACGGGCCGAATGGTACGAACAGGAGATCGCTCCCTCCCTGCGCATCACGCTGAATGCCACGGCTGGCGCGCCCCTCAGCTGGTTTTCCAGTCTGGGCGAATACAAAAGTCTGGTTTACGACCGGGGAACGGCGCTGCTTTGCGCGGCGGACGAGCTGCTGGGCGGACGGATGAACGATTTTCTTCGCTTGTACTGGGAACGATGTGCATTTGGCATGGCCTCCCGGCAGGATTTTTTATCCCTTCTCACCGAATATTCCAATGAGGATTTTACGCCCCTTTTCGAGGACTATCTGGACACGCTGATCACGCCCTGACTGGGCGAACCTGCAATACGAAAGGATGATTCCATGGACGCATCCCTGATGCGGCAAAGTGCGCTGCTGATTCCCGCCTATCAGCCCGACGACCGTCTGCCCCCCTACGTGGAGGCGCTGAAATCGGCCGGGGTGGGAAAGATCATTGTGGTGGACGATGGCAGCGGCGACAAATTCCAGCCCTTGTTCGGTTCCATTCCGCAGGATGAGGTCACTCACGTCATTTCCTACACGCCCAACGGCGGCAAGGGACACGCCATGCGGGAGGGAATGCGCTATCTGCTGGATCACTGCCCGGAGCAGTGCTTCATCATCACGGCGGACAGCGACGGACAGCATACCGTCCGGGACGTGCTGCGGATGATCGAAAGTCTAAGCGAAAACCACGAAGGTCTTCTGCTGGGCAGCCGGGATTTTTCTCAGGAGAACGTGCCCTTCAAGAGCCGCAACGGCAATCGCATCACATCTGCGGTATTCAAGCTGCTTTACGGCGTTTGGGTCAGCGACACGCAGACCGGTCTGCGCGGCTTTGAGCGTTCTCTGCTGCCCCTGATGATCGGCGTGAAGGGCGAGCGCTACGAATATGAGATGAACGTCCTCATCGAGTGCGCCCAGAAGAGCATTCCCATGCGCGCCCTTCCTATCGAGACGGTTTACGAAAACAACAACGAAGGCTCGCACTTCCGGGCCTTCCGGGACAGCGCCCGTATCTACGGCGTGATCCTCGGCGGTTTTTTCCGTTTCATCAGTTCATCGGTCATTAGTTTTCTGGTGGACTACCTGCTCTATTTGCTGCTGAACAACCTGTTCAAGCTTTTCTGCCCCGGTTTGGAGCACCAGTTCCGCTTCCTTTTCATCTCCGTTCTCAGCCGCATTGGTCTGGCCACGGTCATTGCGCGGGTCTGCTCCGGCACGGTAAACTATCTGATCAACCAGAAGATGGTTTTCCACTACCACGGTTCCGGCAGCCGCAGCTTTGTGCGCTATCTCTGCGTTTTCGTTCTCAACATGCTGCTTTCCGCCGGTCTGACCAGCACCCTGCACCTCTGGCTGGGTTGGAGCGACAACATCTCCAAGATCCCCGTCGATCTTCTTCTCTTCTTCCTCAGCTACTACCTCCAGCACAAATGGGTCTTCCGCCAGCAGCAGGGCTAAAGCCCTGCACCCATTTCTGCGCGCCATGCGCGCAGGGGCGTAGGGAGACATGCGGATTGGCCGGGGTTTTACCGCCGTGGCATGACAGGTGCCACGGCTCGCCGGTCTGGTGCGATTTTCTGCCAGTTGGCCGGTACAGGCCGCCATTCGGCAACGTGCCTCATGGTTCGCAAAAAAGGCCAGCCTGTTTTCTGTACAAGCTGGCCTTCTGCGTATCAAATCCATCCCAGTTGCTGCCTATTTACCGGCCGCATAGGGAACGCCACATGACACCCAAGCCGAATTGAATCTCTCAACCCGCACCCCGGTAGTTTGTCTCACGCCAACTACGGGGATGCAGAGCGGCGATAGGCAGCGGAGGGAAAAAGCCTTGCCCTTTTTGAAAGAGGAT
>URJB01000007.1 GCA_900548145.1 uncultured Eubacteriales bacterium
TCAGAAACAGCTCCGGCATCACCGCGTAGGTGCCGCCGATCCCGCCGTCCGCGCCGATGGCGCGTCCCGCCACAAACTGCTCGTCCGGCCCGTTGAAAAGGATGCACTCCCGGTCGAAGGCCCGACGGAAGCCCTCGATGTCATAGACGGGCATGGAGGAATTTTTGACGCCCACAACGCGGGGATTCTGCTGCATCCGCTTGATCAGCGGAATCGAAAGGGCCACGCCCGCCAGCTGGGGAATGTTGTAGATAAAGAAATCCGTATGGGGGGCCGCGTCGGAGATGTCGTTCCAGTATCGGGCGATGGCCGCGTCCGGCAGGTGAAAATAGATGGGAGGAATGCTGGCAATGGCGTCCACGCCAAGCTGCTCGGCATGCTCTGCCAGCTCGCAGCTCTCCGCGGTATTGTTGCATGCCACGTGCGCAATGATGGTACACTGGTCGCCCACCTCCTGCATCACAGTCTCCAGCGTTCGCATTCTTTCTTCTTTTGTAAGATAGATGCACTCCCCGGAGGAGCCGCCCACGTACAGGCCCTTCACGCCCTTGTCCACCAGATGGCGGGCCAGACGGCGCGTGCGCGCCTCGTTGACGGCTCCCTGATCGTCGTAGCAGGCGTAAAACGCCGGAATCACGCCCCTGTACTTTTCTAATATGACCATGATGATAACGTCCTCCTCATTGGATGATGGATGATGGAAACACGCGGCGGCTCAGCCCTTGACCGCGCCCATGGTGATGCCCCGGGTGAAGTATTTCTGGAACGCCAGAAACACGGCGATGATCGGTACGCTGGCCAGCGTGGCGCCCGCCATGATCAGGCCGAAGTCCGTGCTGGCCTCGCCCTGCATCTTGGCAATGCCCAGAGAAATGGTCAGCTTTCGCTGAGCGTTGAGCATGATCAGCTGCAGGAAGTAATCGTTCCATGCGGTGATGAAGGTGAAGATCGCCAGCGCGCCCACGCCGGGCTTAATCATGGGAAACACAATGTCGATGAAGGTGCGGGCCTCCCCCGCCCCGTCGATGCGCGCCGCCTCCAGCATTTCATTGGGAATGTTCTCGGAGAACTGCTTCATCAGGAACACGCCGAAGGGCCAGCCCACGGTGGGGAAGATGACCGCCCACAGGGTGTTGTGCAGGTTCAGCCACGCCATTTCCTTGAGCAGAGGAATCATGATGACCTGCTTGGGCAGCGCCATGGCGCAGACGAACATGGTGAAGATCAACCCGCGCCCGGCAAATTGCTTCTTGGCCAGCGCGTAGCCGCCCATGGCGCCGCACAGACAGGCGAGCAGCATGGTCATGCCGCAGATGAACACCGTGTTGAGCAGCCACGTCCATGCGGGCTTGGAGAAAAGCTTGGCATAGTTGGCCGTCGTCGGACTGACGGGAAAAAAGGAGGGCACCCGGGCGTTGATTTCCTTTGCTCCCTTCACGGACCCCGTGATGATCCAATACAGCGGAAACAGCATGAGCAGCGCCAGCACAATCAGAAGCGCGATGCTCACAATTCGATAAACCGTTATTTTATGTACGCTGTGATCCATGATTGTCCTCGCCCCCTCAGCTGCCGGATTTGGCCAGACGGAACTGCGCCGCGCTGAACAGCGCGATGATCGCCGCCAGAATGATGCCCATGGCGCAGCCGTAGCCGAAGTTGTTCAGCTTGACCGCGTTATGGTAGATGTAGTACATGATGGTCAATGTGGAATCCTGCGGCCCGCCGGAGGTCAGCAGGTCGATCAGCGCGAAGCACTGGAAGGAGTTGATGGTGGTGATGATCAGAATATAGAGCGTGGTGGGCATGACCTGCGGCCACTTGATGCGCCAGAAGGTCTGCAGGCTGGTAGCCCCGTCCACCTGCGCCGCCTCCACCAGCGAATGATCCACATTGCTCAGCGCCGCCACATACAGCACGATAGGCTGACCGACGGAGGTGGTCAGCAGGATGGTGATGATGCAGCCCAGCGCCGTATCCGCGCTGCCCAGCCAGTTCAGGTTTTTGCTGATGAGGCCCAGCGCCGTAAACACATAGTTGAGCAGGCCGTAGTAGGGGTTGAACATCCATTTCCATACCACGGTTACCGCCACAGAGCCCGTGACCACCGGCAGATAGAACACACAGCGGAAAAAGGAGGTGTACAGCTGCCGCATCTGATAAATCGCCGAAGCGACCCACAGCGAAAACAGGCATGTGAAGGGCACGCTGACCAGCACGATCATCAGCGTATTGACCAGCGACTTGCCGAACTTCACATCCTGAAACAAACGAACATAGTTGTCGAGACCTACGAAGGTAAACTCGGAAAGGGTGTAGCGAAAAGCGCTGTTGAACAGGCACATGAACATGGGAAAAACGACGAACCCAAGGAAAAAAACCAGAGCCGGCGCCATAAACAGATAGCCGGAAATGCTTTCGCGCCTGCGCGTGGCGCGCAGGCTGCGGTTGATGCTGGCGGTAGTTTGCACGCGGCGATCCCCCTTTTCTAGAAAAAGGGGCGCTCAGCCATGGGGAGAGCGCCCCTCCAACCCGGACGGTTGGCTTATTGGTTCACGTTCTGGATGTACAGGGCCACTTCATCGGCCACGTTTCCGCCCGCGCCCACGCGCTGGAGCAGGTTCCACCACTCATAGCGCTGGGTGTTCCAGTTCGGGGCCACCTGATAGTAATCGCCCAGATACTGCACGAAGGGAGCATAGGTATCCAGATATTCCTTCTCGGTGCCGGCATACAGGCCGGTCACGGAGGACCGCACGGAGAAGTAGCCGGACATGTACACGCTCTTGCGCACCTGCACGGGATCGTCGCACACAAAGCGGATGAAGGTCTTGGCCGCCTCAATCTTAGCAGCGTCGCCGTTGTCGAAGATGCCGAAGCCCCAGATGCCGCCGCACAGTTCGGGATCGCCCTTGTCGGTGGGGAAGGTCATGGGGAACAGCTCCACGCCGTCGGCCAGCTTGTCGCGGTTCAGGCCCTCGATGGCGGCGTTCCAGCAGAAGGCCATCTTGGAGGTGCCGTTGACGAACAGGGCCAGCTCCTCGCCGCCGTTGATGGAGGGATCAAAGGCGATGAGACCTTCCTCCGCCCACTTCTGGAGCATGGTCAGGGCCTTGATGTTTTCCTCACTGTCCATGGTGTACTTGCTGAAATCCGGGGAGGTGAACTTGCCGCTGTAGAGGTTGTTCACCAGAGCGCGGGTGCCCTGATCGCCGCCCTGACCGGAGCAGAAGATCAGGCCGGTGGGGTTGTAGCCCGCTTCGACCAGCGCGCGCAGGGCCATCTCAAAGCCCTCGGTGGTCCAGGTATGCTTTTCCATGTCGATGTACTGCAGGGCGTCCGCCTTCTCAAAGGCAGCCTTGTCGATGACCATGCAGTGGGCCGTGGAGCACAGGGGATACTCGTAGTACACGCCGGCCGCGTCCTTGCAGGCAGCGGCTACGCCGGCGCTGATGTCGGCCATGGCTTCGTCCGTCCACAGATCATCCAGCGGCACCAGCGCGTTGGCCGCCGCATACACGGCCACCAGACGCTCGGGGCCTTCGAAGATGATGTCAGGGGTGGTTTTGGCTTCCATGGCGGTGGTGACCTGCACGTCGCCGTTGGTGTAGTCCAGATACTCCACATTCACCTTGATGTTGGGGTATACTGCGTTGAAGTCCGCAATCAGCGTCTGGACTTGTTCGTCATCGCCAAAGCCGCCGACAGGGAAGGTCCACAGGGTGATTTCGGTCGTCATGTCGTCGGCCAGCGCCGCCGCTACGGGCAGAACCAGCATCAGGCACAGGAACAGGGCGATCAGTTTCTTCATCTTGGAAAGACCTCCTTGCTATATTGTTCAACCCCTTTCAGGGGGGTGAAGCGATGGGAAGAACGGGACGGGACGGAACGTTGCAGGGGGTACGCTGTTTCTTTCGTGGCTCAAATGTACTACAAATGAGGAATGATGTCAATAGGTTTTTTATTTCCAAGCCCATAATATTTTTTCGGGCTGGTTTCTATGCCATATTTTCTATCGTGATTGACTTTTTTGCAAGGCTGTTTTATAATAAGACATGCATTTGTTCTACAAATCATGTAAGGGGTGAAGCATCGTGCAAAACACGAACCGGAATGACAAGCTTTACATCCGAACCTATCGGGAAATTCGGAAATATATCGTCCAGAACAACCTGCAGCCGGGCGATCTGCTGCCCACCGAGCAGAAGCTATGCGAGACGCTGGGCGTTAGCCGCAACGTGCTGCGGGAATCTATCAAGAGCATGGAGCTGATGGGCATGGTGCGGGCCTGCCCCGGAAAGGGCACGGAGGTGCAGGCGTTCAATCTGGATTTCATTCTGCAGAACGTGCTGTTTTTTCAGGTGGGCCCGCAGGAGGAGCATTCCATCCGGGAAATGTTCGGCGTGCGCAAGGTGCTGGAGCTGGCGTACATGCGGCAGGCCTTCCACGCGATGACCGAGGAGGACGTCCGGGCCCTGCGGAGCCTGGCCGACGCCATGCGCGACAACTGGTCCCGGGGCGTCTTCTTTATTCAGGAGGACAAGGACTTTCACCTGACGCTGTTCCGCTCCCTTCACAACGACGTGCTGCTCTCCCTGCTGGAGGCCATCTGGTCTGTGGACGACGGCTTCGAGCTGGAGAAAAAGCAGCCCCATCTGGAGCAGACGGTCACCAAGCACGAGGCCATCGTCGCCGCGCTGGAGAACCACAGCTATCCAGCGTTCGCACGAGCCATGGAAGCACATTTTTCCTCCGGCAAGTATCTGGGCATGACCTCTTACGAAGAATTCTGAGAGGACACAACCAGAGCGCGTTCACACTGTTGATAGCAAAATGAAATCTGGTATCGTACTGTTTCCTATCACAACGGAAGAAAGCACTTTGCAGATTATTCTTCAAAGATACTGAGAAGATATCCGTAGTCCTCTGCCTCCAGCCTTGCATAGGGGATAAAGCGCAGCGCGGCGCTGTTGATGCAGTAGCGCACGCCGTTGGGGCTTTCCCGGTCGCCGGTGAAGACGTGGCCCAGATGGGAATCCCCGGCCCGGCTGCGCACCTCGGTGCGGTGCATCCCGTGGCTGTCGTCCGGCAGCTCCACCACCGCAGGCTCCTCGATGGGCTTGGAGAAGGCGGGCCAGCCGCAGCTGCTTTCAAACTTGTCCGTGGAGGAAAACAGCGGCTCGCCGGTAACAATGTCCACATAAATGCCCTTCTCAAACTGATTCCAGAACTCGTTCTGGAAGGGGGATTCGGTGGCGTTTTCCTGCGTTACCCGGTACTGCTCGTCGGTGAGCTTGTCCCGGATGGCCTCGGCGGCGGGCTTTTGATAATCGCCCGGATCGATCCTCAGCCGGGAGAACAGCTCGATTTCCGCCCGGGGAATGTGGCAATAGCCGTTCGGGTTTTTATCCAGATAATCCTGATGATACTCCTCCGCCGGGAAGAAGTTGACCAGCGGGCCGATCTCCACCACGAATTTCTCCCTGCGCCTCCGCTCCAGAGCGGCGACGCGCTCCACGATTTCTCTGGATGCGTCGTCCTCGTAGTACACGCCGGTCTGGTACTGACTGCCCACGTCGTTGCCCTGCCGGTTCTCCACCGTTGGGTCGATCACATAAAAGTACGCCAGCAGCAGTGCGTCCAGGCTGACCTGCTCAGGGTCGTAGGTCACCTTCACGGTCTCCCGGAAGCCCGTTTGGCCTTTGACCACCGTCTGGTAATTCGCGTCTTCCTCGCCGGTGCCGTTGGCATAGCCGCTGACCGCATCCGTCACGCCGGGAATAGACTGCATCAGCTTTTCCAGCCCCCAGAAGCAGCCCCCGGCCAGATAAATGACATTCTGCCTGTGTTCCATCGCTTCCTCCCTCATGGTGGTCATGGGGGCCTCTGCCAGCGCGGCCGATGAAAGCAGCAGCGCGGCCAGCAGCAGGGCGACCCCTCTCTTTTTCAGCTTCATGATTCGTTTCTCCTTTCCGGGGTCAGGCGAGGCCGTTTCCCCGTCGTCCGTCCCGTGAAGGGGAGTAACAGAAAAGCGGCGCAGGCCCCTCGCCTTGCGCCGCGTCAGGACGATCACTTGCCGTCCTTGTTCATCATTTCCATGTCCTTCATCAGCGTCTGGTCGATGAGGGACTGCAGCGTCTTCATCTGGGTTTCGTTGTTGATGCCGCCCAGAATCGCCTCGCCCACGATGTTGCCGTTACGGTCCACCACCATCGTCGTGGGGAACGCCGTAATGCTGTAGGTAAGCTTTCCAGCCTCGCTGTCCGCGGGGAAGTAGATGTTCTGGTACGCGGCGCCCTTCTTTTCCAGAATGCTCTTGGCTTCCATGATCATGCTCTCGTCGCCGCCGATGGTGTCCGCGTTGATGCCGATCACCGCGCCGCCCTTCAGCTTGAGCTCCTCGTTGAGCGCGTTCAGTTCGCTCAGCTCCGCAATGCAGGGCGCGCAGGCGGAGAACCAGAAGTTGACCACGGTGACGGCGTTGTTCTTGAACAGCTCGCTGGTGACAGGATTGCCGTCCAGATCCTTGCCCTCGAAGGCGGGGAACTTCACGGCGGAATCATCCTCCATCATCATGTCCTTATCCGCCATGTTGTCGTCCATCATGTCCTTGTCCATATTGTCGTCCGCCATGGCCATTCCTTCGTTCCCCATGACCATGCCGCCTTCCGCCGTCACCATGCTGCTGTCCATCATCATGTCGGAGTCCGCCGTCATGTCGCCTTCCGGCATGAGCATATCCATTTCCGCGTCCAGCCGGCGAATGGTCTCAATGTCCTGCTGAAGCAGCTTGTACTCGTCCTCGGTGAAGCTCTCTTTAGCCGCCTCCAGCTGCTCCGTCAGGTAGTCGGCATAGGTCATGTCCATGTCGGGCTGCTTGTCCAGCATTCCGAAAAACTTGTTCCACAGGTCCATGTTCGCCTCGAATACGCCGTTCATTTCGGCGGTGAGCATTTCCAGCTTCTTTTCGGCGCAGTCGCAGGTTTCCCCGCAGCCGCACTTTTCATCGCACATGCCCTTCATGCAGGCGCAGCCGTCCACGCCCTTGCCGTCCATCATGCAGGGGCAGGTTTCTTCCATGGTCTGGGTCTTGTCCATATCGGACGGCTCCGCGCAGCAGGCGGAAGCGGCGGTCAGGGTCGTCAGCATACACAGCGCCAGAAACAGCGCGATCCAGGTTTTCTTCATTGAAAATACCCTCCGTTTCATTTTTGGATTGTTGGTTCCGCGGCGTTTTCGCCGGCTGGATTCTTGGGTTGGTTCGCCCCGGCTCCGCGGCTCAGCCCGCAGCGGAAGCTGACCGCGCCCGTGGGGCAGGCCTTGACGCACATGCCGCAGCGGATGCACTCGGGATGATCCGGGGCCTTCGTCACGTCCACATCCATCTTGCAGGCCTTTTCACACCGGCCGCAGTGGACGCATTTGTGCTGATCCACCTGCATCCCCGTCAGCGATACCCGGTTGAACAGCGCGTAGAACGCGCCCAGCGGGCACAGCCACTTGCAGAACGGCCGGTAGAACAGCACGCTTAGGATGACCACCGCCGCCAGCACCACGCTCTTCCACGCGAACAGGTTGCCCAGAGCGCCCCGAACGCTTTCGCTGGTCAGGGAAAGGGGAATCGCCCCCTCCAGCACGCCCTGGGGGCACAGGTACTTGCAGAAGAAGGGATTGCCCAGCCCCACCTCGTTGACGAAGATCAGCGGCAGCGTCACCGTCAGCAGCAGGATCAGGTACTTGAGATAGGTCAGGGGCTTGAGCCTCTTGGTGGACGGCTTCTTCTTCGGAAGCGGAATCTTGTGCAGCAACTCCTGAAACCAGCCGAAGGGGCACAGGAAGCCGCACACGAACCGCCCCAGCAGAACGCCCAGCAGGATCAGCGTACCGGTAACGTAGTAGGAAAACCGAAACTTGGACGATCCGATCACCGATTGAATCGCCCCAATGGGGCACGCTCCCGTAGCGGCGGGGCAGGAGTAGCAGTTGAGCCCCGGCACGCAGACGTACTTGCCTTTTCCCCGGTAAATCTGCCCCTTGAGCAGGTTGGGCAGATGGGGGTTGGTCAGAAGCGCGGCGCAGGCCTGCAGCAGTCCCCGAAACCGGGCGAGAAAGCCGGAAACGGGCGGAGCCTTTGGCTTTGCCTTCTTCTTATCCAATGCCTACACACTCCAGACAGATTCTGACGGCCTTGGAAAGCACCGTGCCGGCCTCGCCCCGCCACGCGCCGTAAGCCACCATCGCCGCGCCCAGCGCCAGAACGCCCAGCCGGACGGCCCGTCTGCCCGCGACCGATGAAATGAGATTCATGGGGGTTCCCTCCTTTGTTTCTTCTCGCAGGGTCATCATACCCTACGGAGGTTAAAATCTCCGTTAAGATGGAAAACTTTATGCGCATTTTATGCGCGTATGCTATACTGAGCGTGACAGGAAGAGAACAAAGGAGGCCCGGTATGCGGATCTTGATTGTGGAGGATGAGCGGGCGCTGTGCGACACGCTGGCCAAGAGCCTGAAGAGAAAAGGATATGAAACGGACGTCTGCTATGACGGCGAGTCCGCGCTGGAATGGATGCTGGCGGAGAAATACGATCTGATCCTGCTGGATCTGAACCTGCCCGGCCGGGACGGCATGGAGCTGCTTCGGGCGCTGCGGGAACGGGATCGGGAAACCCGGGTGCTGATTCTCTCCGCCCGCAGCCGGATCAGCGATAAGGTAGAGGGGCTGGATTGCGGCGCCAACGACTATCTGGTCAAGCCCTTTCATCTGGAGGAGCTGGAGGCCCGGGTGCGCAGTCTGACCCGGCGCAGCTTCGTGCAGCACGACGCGCTGCTGAGCTGCGGGCGGGTCACCTTCGACACGGTGAAGCGGACGGCACAGGTCAACGGCGAGGCCGTGGCCCTGACCCGGAAGGAAAACGGGATTCTGGAATACCTGCTGCTCAACCAGGGGCGGCCGGTGAGTCAGGAGGAGCTGATGGAGCACGTGTGGGACGGCAGCGTGGACAGCTTCAGCAACTCCATTCGGGTGCATATTTCGTCCCTGCGCAAAAAGCTGAAGGCAGCACTGGGCTATGATCCGATCCTGAACCGCATCGGCGAGGGCTATCTGATGGGAGGACAGGAAGCATGAAGAAGCTGTCTCTGCAATGGCGGATCACGCTGATGACCTTTCTGCTGCTGACGGTGGCCTGCGTGACCATGAAGACGCTTTTATGCTCCTCCGGCCACGCCCACATGGATTCCATCGGCAGCTATGTGCTGCATTATGCGGACGAGGAGCCCCAGTCCATCCGCATCGATATGCCGGAGGAGCAGTGGAAGGACGTGTCCCAGCGCTTCGCCGGGGAGTTTGTGGTGGAGCTGACCGGGGTCAAGCACAGCTTCTGCATGACTGGCTGGTACATCGCGCTGGCGGTGACGGTGATGGGCGGCGCGGTGGCGTATTTTGTCAGCGGCAGGGCGCTGAAGCCGCTGAAGAAGTTCACCGCCAAGGCGGAGCGCGTACAGCTGCAAAGCCTTTCGGAGGTCACCCTCAGCGAAAATGAGGCGGTGGAGTTCAGCCGCCTGAGCCGGGCCATCAACCAGATGCTCCTGCGGCTGAATCAGGCCTTCGACGCTCAGCGGCAGTTCGTGGGCAACGCCGCCCACGAGCTGCGCACGCCGCTGGCGCTGATGCAGGCGCGGCTGGATCTGTACATGTCCACGGAGCATGAGAACAGCTGCCCGGAAACCACGGAAACCATTGCCATGATGAGGGAGCAGACGGAGCGTCTATCCAAGATGGTACGGACGCTGCTGGACATGAGCGACCTGAAGGCCGTGCCGCGCAACGACCGGATCCAGCTGGCCCCCATGATCGAGGAGGTGCTGGCGGATCTGTCGCCGCTGGCGGAGAAAAGCGGCGTGACCCTTTCCCAGACCGGCGACGATCTGTGGATCACCGGCAGCGACGTGCTGGTCTACCGGGCCATCTTCAATCTGGTGGAGAACGGTGTGAAATACAACCATCCCGGCGGCAGCGTGTGCGTCGCCGCGTCCCGCCGGGAGAGGGAGGCGGTCGTCGAGGTGACGGATACGGGCTGCGGCATCCCGGATAACTTTCGGGAGAGCGTGTTTCAGCCCTTCTTCCGGGTGGATAAATCCCGCAGCCGGGAAAAGGGCGGCGTGGGGCTGGGCCTGTCGCTGGTCTGGGAGATCGCCCATCTCCACGGCGGCGACGTTCGGGTTCGGGAGAGCGGCGAAAGCGGAACAGTGATCGAGCTGACGCTGCCCATCTTGGCAGAGGAACGGAAAATGCCATGAGGAGGAGAGGCAGAAGGATGCAAGGTAAAACAATGCGAGGGTATATTTGTTGTCCAGGCTTCGGGAGAAGGAACATATCGTGATCGAAGTGAGGATGGACGAGAAGGAGCTGATTTCAACGTAGCGCAAGGCAATCTATGTGGGAATCCGATTGGTTCGTTTTGCCTTGAAAACACTGGCTTTTCCACCGCTTATATGGTATAGTATTCGTGTTTCAGGGGGCTGGCGGGAGGTGGATATATGGCTGCTGCAAAGCGAAAATCCGTTGCAAAGCTTTGCCTTGCGCTGGGGCTGTTCGTTCTTGCCGGCTTTTTCCGGCAGATGGATCGCCTGGCCGCGCCGCTGCCCTCTGCCGCCTGCTTTCTGCTGACCAATCTGATCTATATCGGTCTGGCCATGGCGTGGGGATTTTCCATATCGCGCCGAAGCCTGCACCGAGACGACCGGCGATGGCTGCTTCTGGGCTGCGCGATGGCCGTGCTGTGGCTGTTTCTGCGCGCGGTCAAGTATCGATTTTTCAGCGACGATACCATTACGCGCCATCTGTGGTATCTGTATTATGTGCCGCAGATCCTTGCGACGCTGTTCAGCCTGTTCGCCGCGCTGCAGCTGGGGCGGCGGGAGGGCGATGCGCTTTCTCGCAAATGGTATCTGCTGTTTATTCCGGCGGTGCTGCTCATCGGCGGCGTTTTGACCAACGATCTGCATCAACTGGTTTTTCGCGCCGTGCCGGGCGCTGCGACGCTGGAAGCGGATTATACCCACGGATGGATGTATTATCTCGCCATGACGTGGATTGTCGGACTGCTGCTGGCGACAGGAATTATCGTTTACCGCAAATGCCGCGTATCTGAAAGCAGGCGATACGCGTGGATACCGCTGTGCGTATTTCTGGGTGGATTTGCGCTGTGCGCGCTGAGCTTCGCCAATATCTACACCTTTCACAAGATGCCGGAATGCTTTTGCCTGACGTTTGCGGCGTTCTGGGAGAGTTGCCTGCAGGTGGGGCTGCTGCCGACCAATGGCCATTACCGCTTTTTCTTTTCCGAATCTACCGTCGCCGCGCAGATTGTGAATGGGCGGGGAGAACCCGTTTACCGCGCGAAAAACGCGCCCAATCTCACGCCGGATCAGCTGGAAGCGGCGGCGTGCGAATCGATTCTCCTGAATGCGGATACGCGGCTGCAAAGCGCGTCGGTGCAGGACGGACGTGTATACTGGCTGGAGGATATTTCGAAAATCAATCGGATTCAGGCACAGCTTGCTGAAATCAACGCGCAGCTTTCGGAGGAAAACGAGTTGATACAGGCAGAAAATGAACTGAAGCGTCAGCGCGCGCAGATTGAGGAACAGAACCGGCTGATGGATGCGATGCTCAGCCTTGTGCAGCCGCAGTTGCTTGCAATTAACCGCCTGCTGTCGGATAAAAGCGCGCAGAGCCTGAAGCACATCTGCATCCTGGGCGCATATGTCAAGCGCCGGGTCAATCTCGCGCTGATCTGCGATAAGAAAATGGTCGTCCCTGTGGACGAGCTGGCGCACTGCATCCGGGAGTCGCTGACTTATCTGACGCAGTACGGCGCTGTCTGCGCGCTGCATCAGGAAGGAAGGGGCAGCGTGAGCAGCCGCGAAGCGCAGACCGCCTATGATTTCTTCGAGGACTGCCTGGAAGCCGCCCTGCCCTCGCTCAGCGCGCTGATGGTGCGTCTGGAATGCGGCGAACGCTTTTCCATCCGCCTGATGCTGGAGGATGCGGCGGGGCTGCCGAATGTGGACCAATATAGGACGCTGGGGAAACTGACCATCGACGATGCGGACGGCGCGCTGTGTGCGACGCTCTCCTTTGATCGGGGAGGTGAGCGCGCATGAATACGCTTCACGCCGGTTTGATGTGCACATTGCTGCTGATGGGAACGATTGCCGGTCTGTTCGGCTGCATGAGCGCCGTGCGCTGCCACCGCCGCTTTGCATTTGCCGTTTGTTTGGCAATCGCTTCGCTGGATTTTGCAGTGCTGGCAGTATTGCTTTCCCGTCTGCCGGAAAGCGAGACCCTTTCCCCGGTTCCATGGACGGCAGCCGCATTGTCCCTGACGGCGCTCAGCCTTTTTGCGTCCTTCACGCTGTGGCATAAAAGCAGGCGACAGCTTTCGCCGGTTTCCATCAAGGAAAGCTGCGACCATCTGCCCAGCGCGCTGTGTTTTGCGTGGGAAAACGGTCTGCCCTGCCTGAAGAACCTCAAGATGGACGAGCTGAGCCATCTGCTCACGGGCGAAGCGCTGCTCAACGCGAACGATTTCTGGAAAACGATGGAATTGCAACCCATCGTCACGCTGGAAAATGGCCAGACGTGGAGCTTTGAGCGCGTGCGGCTGGGGATGTCCGGAAAAACCGTTTACCAGATCACCGGCACGAATATCACCGAGGAAGCGCAGCTCCAGCGGGAACTGGAAGAGGACAATCTTCGCCTGAAAAACATGAACCGGCGGCTTCGGCAATATGGGCAGGACGTCCAGGAGGCGACGCGGGAAAAGGAAATTCTGCGCGCAAAGACGCGCGTTCATGATGAGCTCGGCCACGCGCTCCTGCAGACCCGGCAGTTTCTCTCTGATACGCAGGGCGATGCCGAAAGCGTCTGCGCCGCCTGGCGGCAGAATGTCCGGCTGCTGCTGGGAAAATATGCGGATGAGCAGCGCTTCGATGCGTTTGCCCAGCTTGCACGCGCCGCGCAGGCAATCGGCGTGACCATCGAGCGGCGCGGCGTATTTCCGGCGGAGGGTACGGAGAGCGCACAGCTGGTGGAAACCGCCGCCCATGAGTGCCTGACGAATCTGGTGCGCCACGCAGGCGGCACGCGGCTGGAAATCATCGGCGAGAAAGTCGCGTCTGGTTGGCGCATCCATTATCTGAACGATGGCAGCGCACCGTCCGGCCCCATCGTCGAGGGCAGCGGCCTGACCGCACTGCGCGCCCGAACGGAAGCCGCAGGCTGTGCGATGGACATTGAATACGCTCCGCACTTTGAGCTGACGCTGACTTTGCCGCAGGAAAGGCGGGAAACTCCATGAAATACAAGGTCATGATCGTCGAGGATCAGACCATGCCCCGCGAGCTGTTCGAGCTGCGGATTCAGGCCTCGGAGCACTTCGAGGTGGCGCTCTCCATCGACAACGCTGTGCTGGCGGACGTGTACTGTCTGCGCCTGCCGGTAGATCTGATCCTGATGGATGTGGTCACGCGCGGCGGCGAAAGCGGGCTGGATGCGGCGGCTCGGATCAAGCGCGCCTTTCCGCAGATCAAAATCATCATCGTGACCTCCATGCCGGAATGCTCCTACCTGAGCCGCGCGCGGGAGATTGGCGTGGAGAGTTTCTGGTACAAGGAGGAGCAGCGCGAAAGCCTGCTGGACGTGATGACGCGCACGATGGCGGGCGAATCCGTCTATCCGGACGCAACGCCGGAGCTGCAATTAGGGCTTGCCAGCAGCTATAAATTTACCGACCGCGAGCTGGATGTGCTGCGCGAAATGACCAGCGGCGATACCAATCAGGAGATCGCCGAGCGCCTGCACATGTCCGTGGCGACGGTCAAAACGCACATCCTCAACATGCTGAAAAAAACGGGCTTCAGAAATCGCACCGAGCTGGCCGTGCGCGCACGGGAGAGCGGGCTGGTGATTCTGAATCGGAAAAACTGAATATCATAGCAAAAGAGCTGCCTGGGGCGGCTTTTTTGTTTTTTGGTGAGAAAATAGCCATTTGGTTGATGCGCGGCGCTTTCCTTTCTGGTACGCTGAAATATAGAAGGGGGAAGTGCCATGAGAGAGATTGTGGTCAGCATGCAAAACACGCTGCTGTCGGAGGCGGTTGCGCGGTCGCTTGCGGAAACGGGAGAATTCCGCGTGAAGCAGGTTCTGCCTGGAAAGACGGGCGATACCTTCTCGCTCTGCCGGGCCGTGCAGGCGGATATTCTGCTGATGGAGGTCAGCCGTCTTCCGGCCTACACGTTGGAAAACCGACTGAAGCTGATCGAGTGCGTGCGCAGGGCGATGCCGAACTGCAAATTCGTGCTGCTGTGTGATGAAAACGGCGATCCGGAGCTGGCGCGCCGGGTGATGATCGTCCGGCAGGAACGATTGATCGACGCTTTTCTCTATGCTTCCGTTACCCCCGCCTATCTGACCGCCGCGCTGGATGCGCTGTGAGAAAGGAGCGACCGCCATGAAAAGACGATGGAAGCGCATTTTCGCTGGACTGCTTGCCGCGCTGACGCTGTGCCTGTGTCCATGCTTCGCTGGAGCCGCGCCACCTGAAGATCTGCCGGCGGTGAAAACCTTCCGGTACGCCACCTCCGGCATGTGTATCGAGGAGTTCAACCGCTATCAGATCAAGGAAACGGCGCGCGGCCGCTTCGTCTGGATTGAACGGCACAATGACGATCACTACGTGCTGCCTCTGACCGACGAGGACATGGCCTCGTTCTCCGCGCTGGTGCAAGAGCTGGGGCTGGCCGAATGGAACGGCTACCATAAAATCGACCGCGACGTGCTGGACGGCGCGAGCTTCTCGCTGAGCGTCGAATTTGAGGACGGCGGAGCTATCGACGCCAGTGGCTCCAACTGTTTTCCCAGAGGTTATAGCGAAAAGGCCTCCGCGATCAGAGATTTCTTTGAAAAACTGATGGAGGAATACGGATTCAACCTGAACGACCTCTGGCTATGACGCAATATGCCGCCATCCTTCTGGCTTCTGCAGACGAGAGCAATTCATTGCGGGCGCAAAAGCAGATTCGTACCCTGTGGGAGACGGAGCTGGACAGCCTTTACAGTGAATGGCTGCAAAGGGCGCCGGTGGAGGGTCAGGGGGCAATCATCGCCGCGCAGGCGACATATCTGAAATATCTGGCGGTTCAGGAGACGGTACTTCAGCAGCAGTGCGACGAAGAGACTGCTTCCCTGCAGATCGACACGGAGCTTGCGCGTCAATGCGCATTGCTCTGCGGTATGCTCCATAACGAACAATAGAACAGACATAGACGGAGGTATCGAATGATGAAAAGATCGCTAATCCTGGTTCTCTCCCTGCTGACGCTGGCTTTCTGCCTGCCCGCGTTCGCTGAATCCGCCGACTGGAATTATGACGCGAACTACGCCATACTCCGCGGTTATGACGGCGCGGGCGGCGACGTGGTCGTGCCCGCGGAAATCGACGGCTTCACGGTGGACGTGATCGGCGTCGGTGTGTTCAAGGGCGATACGATCACGTCTCTGACGATGCCCGAGACGGTGCTGGAGCTTCGCAGCAACGCCGTCTCCTCGTGCGAAAAGCTGACCAGCGTTACGCTGCCCCAGAGCCTTGTGGTCATCAACCGCATGAATTTTTTCAGCTGCGGCGCGCTGACCGAGATTACCATTCCCGCGGGCGTGCGCTACATCGGCGACACCTCGTTCAGATTCTGCGACGCGCTGCGCAAGATCACCTTCGAGGGCGTGTGCCCGGCGATCGACATGGACTGCTTCAGCGTCCTTCCCGAGGACGCGGTGGCCTATGTCCCGGACGATCAGCTGGAAGCGTACACGGCGGCCTTTGAGAACGCCGGCAGCACGGTGAGCGTCCAGCCCAGCGGCAAAAACGCCGTGGTCGTGGAAAACAACGGTTATGTAGAATCGGAGTTCGACTTCGACGCTTCCACCGGCACGATCACCAGCTACAACGGCTACGCCACCTACCTGGCCATTCCCGAGACCATCGGCGGCGCGCCGGTGAAGGCCATCGGTCCCGAGGCCTTCGCGTGCCACTCCTATCTGGCGTTTTTGGAGCTGCCCGAGGGACTGGAAACCATCGGCGACAGCGCGTTCTACAACTGCGAAACGCTGGGCCGCGTGAAATTCCCCTCCACGCTGAAGACCATCGGCAGCAACGCCTTCTACAACGCCTATAAGAGCAGCGTGCTGGAACTGACGAGCGTGGAGAGCATCGGCGATTACGCCTTCTATTTCGCCGGTCTCAAAGGCTCTCTGGAGCTGCCCGAGGGGCTCAAGTCCATCGGCGAGAACGCGTTTGAAGCCTGCCCCAACATGGGCGCCGATCTCTATCTGCCCTCTACGCTGGAGTCCATCGGCTCCAACGCCTTCAAGGGCGACTACAACATCCAGTACATCGTTTTGGAAAGCCCGACCGCGCCCACGTTGGGCGAGAACGTCTTCGCGGGCTGCGATTATCTGTACGACATCGATCTGAACGCCCACGGCAGCCGTCAGGAGATGGAGCAGTGGCAGGCCTATGTGGATGCGCTGGGGCTTCCCTGCCGCGTCTGGCGCGCTCAGGATCCCACCGCCCAGTCGCCCGAAAAGGGTTCCTATACCTATGAAAACTGCGTGCTGACCGAGTACACCGGCTCGCAGGCGCGCATTCATCCCCACCTTACCGTCTCGAAGGAGCCGGTGGTCGGCCTGGGCGACGGCGTGTTCAAGGACAGCCAGACCATCGAGTACTTCTCCGTCGCGCACAACGATGTGTTCACCACAATCGGCGCGGAGGCCTTCATGAACAGCTCCATCCGGGATGTGGATCTGTTCGACTCGGTGACCGACATCGGCGCGCGGGCGTTCGCCGGCTGCGCGCAGCTGGAAGCGCTGACCCTGCCCGACTCGCTGACCACAATCGGCGAAGGCGCGCTCGACGGCCTGACGGGGCTGAAAAAACTGGTGATTCAGTGCGATCCGGCGATCATCCCCGCAGGCGTGTTTGCAAATCTGCCCGCTTTGAGCGACGTGACCGTCGAAGCCGGCGCGATCCCGGCGCGCATGTTCGAGGGCAGCGGCGTGACCGCGCTCACGCTGGGCGCGGGCGTGACCGAAATCGGCGAGAGCGCTTTTGCAAATACGGCGCTGAAGACCGCTGAAATGAAGAACGTGGCCACCATCGGCGCGGGCGCGTTTGCCAACACCGCGCTGACGAGCGTCGACCTGCCGCAGACCGCCGCCATTGGGGAGGGCGCGTTTGAAGGTTCCGCGCTGGAGCGCGTGCGCCTGAGCGCGGCCGCTTCCGTGGGCGAGAGAGCCTTCGCGAACACAAAGCTGGCGCAGATGGTCATCCCCACCGCCGGCAGCTTCCCGCTTTCCGCCGTCGAGGGCACGAGCGCCGAGCTGCGCCTGCCCGCCGACGCGACCGACGAGCAGCTAGCCGCGTGGAACGAGACGCTCAAGCGCCCGTGGTACGACCCCATGCTGCGCGAGGGCGAAGTGAGCAAATTCGCGAAGATGCCCTTCGAACCGACGCCTGCCGAGAACTTCGAGTTCGATCCGGACACCGGCCTGATCTCCGCCTATATCGGAACCGACGTGGATGTGGTGGTGCCGCGGGAGATCGACGGCGTGACTGTGGTGGGCTTCAAGAACTACAATGCCTTCGATTCCTGTCAGGACTACACGGATTCCTCTGTGGAGAGCAACCGCACCGAGTGGGTTCGCCTGCGCACGCTGGTGCTGCCCGAAACCATTCGGGAGCTGCCGGACATGATGCTTGCCTACTGCCAGCAGCTGGAGACCTTCGTCTGCTACGCGCCCCTGGAAAGCACCGGCGGCAATCAGTTCATGCTCTGCCGCAGCCTGAACAACGTGATTTTCGTCAACGGCGTGCGCGAGATCGGCAACTACGCCTTCGACAGCGCGGGCCCGCTGGGCAACCTGTATTTTGGCGAGCATCTCGTAAAGATCGGCCAGCAGGCGTTCAACTTCGCCGGTCTCAGCTCCTTCGTGGCCGATGCGGAGAGCGTCGAATACGGCGCGTTCACCGAGTGCCAGAACCTGACCAGCCTGCACTTCACCGCCAGGATGAAGAGCTTTGGCGAAAACTGCATCATCAACTGCCCGAATCTCGCCGAGATCTGCTTCGACGGCTGCGACCTGACCACGTCCCCCATGGGGCTGATGATGAACGTTGCGCCCAAGCTGACCGTGCATGTGCCCGAGGGCATGAGCGAGGAGAACCGGAACCATGCGCAGAAGTGCGTGAGCTGGAACAGTTCACCGGTGGAAGTGACCGTCGTCACCGAAGCCTGCACCCACGCGCTGCCCGCTCTGCCGGATGTGACCACGCTGCTGCCCGAGCTGAAGCTGGACGCGAGCGTTGAGGCCACTGCGCCGATCGCGCCCGACGCGCCCGAAACGACGGCCGAACCCGAAACGACTCCGGAATCCACCGACGAACCCGCGCCCGAAACCACTGCAGCGCCCGAAAACACTCCCGAGACGCAGAATGCCGCCATCCCCGATGAATATCTGGGCGTGTGGTACGGCGTGAGCATGGAGATAGAAGGCGCACCCTATCCGCTGGCCGGTATGGATGTAACCATCGCCATCGACGCGGACGGTGCGGCTGAAATGAACATGAACGGCGAATGCGAGAGCATACAGTGCTCAATGCAGGACGGCGTGCTCACAGCGGACGGCGTGGGCATTGCGCTGCAGGACGGTATGCTCGTCGTTTCCGAGGACGGAATGACAATGACGCTGAGCCGCGAGAAGCCCGAAGCGTCGGCTGCGCCCATACCGGTCATAGACGAGAGCGCCACGATCGACGATCTCAAGGGCGTCTGGACGCTGGCGCGCGTCATCGCGGAAGGCATGACGCTGCCCGCTGATGCCGCAGAAATGGCCGGCGACACGCTGGTCGTCTACGGCGACGCCTGCGACCTGACCCTTCAGGGCATCCTGCTGGACGGCCTGACCTGCCGCATGGACGGCTGCACGCTGCTCGTTTCCGTACTGGACGAAGAGTCCGCCGCCACGCTGCGCGAGGACGGAACGCTCTTTCTGGAGATGAGCGGTATCACCCTCTGGTACGAGCGCACCGGCGACGCGCCCGCCGCAGAAACCGTTCCCGAGATCACTGCGGAGCCTGTTCCCGAGGTCACTCCCGAACCGGCGGCCGCTCCCGAGCCCGCCGTTAGCGGCGCTGAAGTCATGATTGGAAAGAAGTATGTCATGACGGATGCGGATGTGAACGGCTACAACATGACCGCCGCGCAGATGGGGAATTTTGAATACTCCATTTTGCTCCAGGAGGACGGCGCGGTGACCTTCGTCATGGCGGGCTCGGACATTCCCGGCCTGACTTGGGCCTACGGCAGGATTCCCACGGAGACAGGCGAGGTCGACGGCGTCGTCATCGACTATTACACGCAGGCACTGAACCTGGTGCCCACGGAAAAGGGCTTCGACATGGATTACTTCGGCTCCATGCTGATGCGTTTTGCCCCCGAAGACTCCGCCCACTAAGCGTTTTTCCGCCCGCGCCGCCGAAAATGAGCGCGGCGGCGCGGCTCCCTTCGAGCTTTGATTCTCACCGAACGAAAAAAGAGGAGGACTTTCTCATGAAGAAAATGATCGCTTTCCTGTTGGTCGCGCTGCTGACGCTTTCCTTTTCCGCCGCCTTCGCCGATTCTGTTCCGATGAGCAAAGAGGATCAGATGGTCGGTCTGGTGAAAAGCTTTTTGGAAGAGAATGAATTCCCCTATGAATACGACGACTATACGTTTACGGTGCCCTTTGCCGTCGAGAACTCGATGGAATATGTCTACATGACGGTTTACATCTACGACGACATGCTGGCCGTGTCCGCGGACGCGCCGGTACAGGGAACCGGGGATGTCTTTGAAAAAATGGCGGTGTTCACCACGCTGGCCAACAACGAGATCTACTATGCGCAGTTCCGTGTTGAGCTCGACGCAGACAAGGTCTATGTCTCCTGCCGTTCCTGCAATCTGGTGGAGGATGTCATTCCCGGGGAGAACGAGCTGTTTTACCTGTTCGCCATGCCGCAGAGCTATATGAAGGACTACGGCGATGGCATCCTGGCGGTGCTCGACGGCGGCGATCCCTACGAGGCGTTTGAAGCCTGTCAGGCAGCGGTGAACGCGCAATGACGAACAGCAAGAATCCGTATCTGACCGCAAAGGCCGCCAGGAAAAAAACGGATCCCCCCGTTGCGCTGGTCTGCGCCATCTTTGCGGTGGCGACCGTATCCTCGACGGTCAAGATGTTTTCGCAGGGGAAAACGCTGGCCGGCGTGATGGGTATTCTCATATTCGCCGCGCTCGCGACGCCGGTCTTTCGCATCCTTCGCCGCGCATACCGCAGAGCCTGCGCGCACCGCATCGCGGGGGCGCTGCTCCCGCTGACGGCGGAGAGCCTGACCTTTGACCGGCTTGAAACCGTCCTTTCCTCCGGCAAGGCCCTTGAGCAGCTCCAATCGCTCATCGGCAAGGGATACATGCAGAATCTGAGGATCGACTCGGAAAATCGCACGGTAGGACTGTATATGCCCGAGGGTGCTCTCGTGCAGTGGGTCTGCCCGGGCTGCGGCGCGAAAAACCTCGTTCGGAGAGGCGCCTCCATGCGTTGCAGATACTGCGACCAGCCGCGCGGGTAATGACGGAAAACTCGACCATTAAGGCAGCGCCGCCCAATTCGGCAGCGCGTCTGGCGTTGTCTTTTCCGCCGCCTGCGGCATACAGATTTCTCGATTTTCCTCCAGGAAGCCTTCGAAATCTGCATTTGCATCCGACGAAAAAACATTTGCCATCCGGCAACCTCGTTTGCACGGCGCTGCCATAACGACCTGACGAAAGGAAGTGCAGCCATGAAAAGAATCATCGGCGTCCTGCTGGTTCTCATGTTTCTGTTTCCCGCCTCCGCCCTGGCCGATCTCAGACGGGGCGACCGCGGCGAGGAAGTGCGCGAGCTTCAGCAGATGCTCTGGGATACCGGATTCATCTTTGAAGAGCCGGACGGCGTATTCGGCGGCAATACCGAAAAGGCCGTGAAGTGGTTTCAGGAATACGCGCTGCTCAAGCAAACCGGCGTAGTCGACGACAGAACCATTGATTCGCTCTATGCCTGCTGGCTCCAGATTATGGAGGAAAACGGCTACGCCGTGCCCGATGACGAAATGGAGCCCCAGACCGCGGTCTTTGTGTCAGAGTACAATTCGTATGGCGATGACGACTACGGCGACAGCTACGGCGATTACCCGGCCTACTGCCATCGCTACACGACGGATGCGGGCGACGAGCACGTCGAGATGTGCAGCTTCCACGCCCAGCTGGCCGCAAATCAGTCGCTGCCGGGGCTGGAAAAGTGGACGAACGAGCTCAACGATCTCTACAAGGAGTGGATCGACCTCTCCATGGAGAAGGAGCGCGCCGCCGTGGCCTCCTCTCAGGCGTTCTTCATGCTCTGGCTGGAGCAGCAGCGGATCGCGCTGGAGCAGCAGGGGGCCAAGGATGTAGACGATTACATCGAAGCGCTGCTGCGCAATCAGTGCGTCGTTCTGTGCAGCCGGGTGTACGCGGCTCGGACGGAATGATTTTGAGCAAAAGAAGGACGAACCATGAGTACTGCCAGCTATAATTGCCCCTGCTGCTGCGGCGGCCCGCTCAAGTTCAGCGGCGAAAGCGGCAAGCTGGAATGCACCGCCTGCGGCAACAATTACGAGCCGGAAGCGCTGGAAATGATGACTCCCGAGGAAAGCATCGACGAAATCACCTTCGCCAACGACGCCAAACGCTTCGACACAGGCGAGGCTGGCATGCGGGCCTATTTCTGCAAGAACTGCGGCGCAGAACTGATGGCGGATGAGACCGCCGCCGCCGAATGTCCGTACTGCGGCAGCCCCACGATCCTGCCCGACCGCATCGAGGACGGCGTGAAGCCGGAAAAGGTGATTCCCTTCGTCGTGTCGAAGGAGCAGGCGCAGAAGCAGTTCGAGGACTACTTCAAGGGGAAAACGCTGCTGCCCAACGTCTTTCTGAACAGTCGCAACCGCATTTCGGAGATGCGCCGGCTGTAGATTCCCTACTGGCTTTTCAGCTGCGACGCGTGCGCCGACATGGTGTACGACGCGGAAAAGGTGCGCACGGAGCAAAAGGGCGAGTGGGAAATTACCCGCACGAAGCACTATCTTGTGCGCCGCAAAGGCGGCATGCGCTTTGAAAACATTCCGGTGGACGGCAGCGTCAAGATGGACGACAAGCTCACCGAATCGCTCGAGCCCTACGATTTGAGCGCTGCGATTCCCTTCCAGAGCGCCGTTCTGGCCGGAGCCATGGCGGATCACGCGGACGCGGACTGCGACGCTTGCGAAAAGCGCGCCGTGGAGCGCAGCGTCGAACAGACCATGCTCGACACCGTGAGGGACTATGACACGGTCAGCGAGCGCAGCAGGCGCATCATTGCGGAGCGCGGCAGCGCGACGCCCGCACTGCTGCCCGTGTGGCTGATGACGACCGTGAAGGAAGGAAAAACCTATACCTTCGCCGTCAACGGCCAGACCGGCAAGCTGTGACGTGCGACGTAACCGCCGACAGGAAGAAGTCGCTTTTGTGGGGCGACGCCGTATTCGCCGGCGTTTTCGGCGTCGCGGCGCTGATTCTTGCGCTGATGGATGCGCTGGGCAGTGGCTCGCTGCTGATCGGCGCTATGGCTGCAATCATCAGCGCGCTGGCGGTCGTCGGCGCGCTGAAGGGGCAGCTGAAGCAGACGGCGCAGCAGAGCGCGGCGGGCGGCTATGTCCGGGAGGGGTCCTTCCGCCTGGATGTGAACGCCGACCATTTTTTTCTATGAAAGCACGACGAAGCGGAAGATTGAGAACAACACGCAGAAGAAATAACAGGAGGAATCGCCAGGGGATCGATTGCGGCTGCATTGAACGCGGCGGGCGGCACGCTGGCCAGCCAGTGGAAAGAGTATTTTTTATCCCATATGCTTCTGAGCCTGCATGGTTTTCGCAGGCTTTTTTGCTGCGCTTTCCGTCTGTTTGCCGACGCGAGCGCGCCGGTCGGGAGCTTCCCCCACATAAATCGAACGCTGCCAGGAGGGAGAAAACGGCCTGTCCTTTCGTTATTGAAACTGCGACAGGCTGCATCGAACGATGCGGTTGACGAAGCGAACGACCTCCTCGCGGCTGTATTTTTCATAGCCCTCCACAACCACGTGCATCAGCCCGTTGGACAGATGGGTATAGAGCATCTCCAGTTCCGCATCCGTTACGCGATGCAGGTGCTGTTTCCAGTAGGCGATGCTTTTGCCTCGGGCAAGGCTGATCATTCGGCGCAGTACGTTCGGGCAGGCGTTCTGAAAGATGAGCACGCGGCAGGCCTCCTGCTGCTGCTCGATCATCGTATAGATAGCCTCGATCAGTGCGGTCACGTCAAAGGAATCCACCAGCTTCAGCGACTGCCGAAACGCTTCCAGCAGATCCTCCTCGATGCTCTCCAGCAGTGCAAAGCAGTCGCTGTAGTGGGCATAGAATGTCGCACGGTTCAGCTCAGCCCGTTCGCAGACCTCCTTGACGGTGATCTTGTTGATGGGCTTTTCCTGCAGAAACGATAAAAGCGCCTGCTTGAGCACGCCCTGCGTGTAGCGGATTCTCGCGTCTGTCCTGCTCATTTATATCATCTCTTCACAAAAAAATCACACTTATTGGCGACAGTTGCGCCATGTGTGTCGGTTTTCTTTCACGCGGCGGCGCATTGACGGTTGCCCTTTATGGCCGTCTCTATTATACTGTAAGCGTGAAAGATAATCAACATCTGTCTTTCATTTTGGAGGCGATAGGATGTTTGAAAAATATCTGATTACAGGCGCGACGGGGTTTCTGGGACGTACTGTGCTGGCACAGCTGCGGGACTCGAAGGCAGAAATCCGTGCACTGGTGATGGAGGGTGATCCGCTGGCGCGGGAGCTTTCTCAGAATGTTCGCGTCATAACGGGCGACGTGTGCGACGAAGCCGCGCTCGACCTCTTCTTCGCGGGCGCAGATGAGCATACTTGCGTCATTCACTGCGCGGGGATGATCTCCGTGGCCACCCATCCCGGCGACCGAATCTACCGGGTCAATGTGGACGGCACGAGAAATATTCTGAAATTCTGCCGCCAATGCGGCGTTGGCAAGCTGGTCTACGTCAGCTCCGTCCATGCGATTCCGGAAAAGCCGAAGGGCACAGAAATTGCGGAGACGACGGCCTTTTCCCCGGAGCTTGTCAGGGGCGATTACGCAAAGAGCAAGGCCATGGCCACGGCGCTGGTGCTGCAGACGGCGAAGGAAGGGCTGAACGCCAGCGTCGTGTTCCCATCGGGCATCATCGGGCCGGGCGATCTGGGAAAGGGCAGCATCACGAACATGCTGCTGTCCTTCCTCACGGGCAAGCTGCCGCTGGCGGTAAAGGGCGGATATGATTTCGTGGACGTGCGAGACGTAGCTGCGGGCGTCATCGCCTGTGCGGAGCACGGTCTGCCCGGGCACGGCTACATTCTCTCCGGTCATTACGCCACCATCCGGGATATACTGGAGCTGGTGAAAAAGACGGTGAACCTGCGGCGCAACGTATCCTACCTGCCGATCAGCTTTGCAAAGCTGGTTGCGCCGCTCTATGAAAAGATCAGTCTGCGCAGGCGGGAACCGCTTTACTTTACGCCCTATTCCATCGCGGTACTGGACTCCAACGGCGCATTCAGCCGCAACGCTGCGGCGACGGCCCTCGGCTATTCGCCCAGGCCGCTGAGCAGCACGATCCGGGATACCGTACTGTGGTTAAAGGAGAAGATGGGCGGTAAATCATAGGTGTAATAAAGATATGAAAAGTATGCATAGCTACGGGTGGCTTGACCAGCCGCCCTTTCTTTTCGGTAGCGCTAAAAACATCGATCATTTGGACGTTTGCTTCATCGGTGCGTCTGCACAGAGCCATAATTGCTCTGTAAACGGCGTGTGCAAATGCACCCACTATTGCACCCTGCAGGGTGCATCGTCCCCTGTATCATACTTTGAAACCCAATAAATCACAGTGAAAATATTTTTGAAAAAACGCCTTTATTTTAACAGGCTGAACTCTTTTGGGCAAGTTTTTAGAGGTATAGTTTGCCAGATTCGCCACCAAGGCAAAACACCTTTCACAAAATATATGAAAGGTGTTTTTTATAAAAAATTGTCTTAATTGAACCTGCGGTTCCATGACATTTTTCGCATTTTGTGCTACCATCATGCCGCTGTCAAAACAGCCGAGCAGCAGGACGAATCATCCTGCTGCTCGGAAGCCAGAAGATGAAGTTGGCGTGGAATCAGAATACTGTCCATAGGAACCTGCAAAATGCGGCTGAGCGCATAAAGATTGTCTACCGACGGCAAGGTTTCGCCGCGCTGCCATTTATAAATGGCACGGGGTTCCTCGAAGCCGAAGTACACCTGCAGGTCTTTGACTGTTAATCCGCGCGCTTTGCGAAGCCGGACGATATTCCGGCCGGTCGCCGTCGGGTCAATGACAGGAAAATCCATACTGCATCGCCTCCCGAATGGATTTCATCATTAAGCATACACGTTTTGGAAAGGAATGGCAAGCCATGAAATTTCTCTCTTGTCCCGATAAGATAGGTACGCTGCAGGGCACAGATCCCGGAAGCTCTGCAGCGTGCCTCAAGCGTCGGGAGGATATGTCAAATGAACCGAACAAGAGTATGGTATCGCTACCAGCGCAGACGCGCAATTCATCGGAAAGCGGGCATTCTGCGCCGGATTTGGGGTGCTGCGGAAGTGAACTTGTGGACAAACGGCAAGACAGGTAAGCTGTCCAAGGGCAAAATCCACTGTTCCTGTTGAATGTGCAGGCACAAATCCAGAGATGAACACAGCGCGTCCGATCTAAGAAAGGAAAGTTCTCTGCGGCAGCAAATAAAGGAGGCAGGATTATTATGAAAAAATTCGTTTCGTTAAAGAAACAGAGCAAAGCCGCGCAGCAGACTTATCACAGCCGTCAACGCGCCGGTTGGGGCTGTGTAAATCCCGCTGCACGGGTGGAAAAAGACCGGCACCAATATGACCGAAAACAAGCCAAAGCCTTGCTGCGAAAGTTGTCCTCGAAAGAGGACTTTTTTTGTTATAGTTCTTTATGTCAAATACCCGGGCTGAATGTCACAGCCGGGCAAACCTGCAATTAGTCGAAATCAAGAGACAGCACTTTTGACGGAGTGCTCTACGAGGCGTTCTTTGAACCTGCTGCCGTTTCCGAACGCGAATCCGTTTTTCACTTTATCAGAGCAGTTTTCGTAAATGAATCCAGTCCTGCTGAGATGCACTTTCCCCCACTGAAACGCCAGTATCCACGACAGTCCCTGTCGGAAATATCGTTGTGACCAAAGAAAACCGGAAGCTATCGCAAAAAGGCTTGAGAAATGCTCTCAAGCCTTTTTTGCCATGATAAGTTCTTCGGAGGCCTCTACTCCCGAAGGGCTTTCATTTCCATGTCAGTCTTTCTTGCCAACGGCCATCAGAACGGATACAGCCTCGCTGATGGTCTTTTCGTAGGCTTCCTTGCCGTACTTGTCCACCTCGGCCTTGTTCTTTTCGCCGTGGGTCAGGCAGCCCGCGCCGCCGATGCAGCCGCCGATACAGGCCATGCCCTCGATGAAGTTGGCATCCAGCGCGTTACGGCTCTTTTTGAGCAGGGCCATGCGGCATTCTTCAATGCCGTCGCAGGCGCAGGGCTTCACTTCAAAGTCAAGGTTCTGCTCCTTCAGGCCTTCCTTCACCGCGTCGGACAGACCGCCGCTGCGGGCGAAGATGCGGCCGTAGTAGGAGGCGTTGTCCAGCACGTCCTCTTCCAGTGTGGTCAGGTCGATGTCCTTGCTGTCAAACAGGGCTTGCAGCTCTTCGAAGGTCAGAACCACGTCCACATAGGGTTTGACGCTGTCCAACTGGTTTTCGGCCTTCTTGGCCGTGCAGGGCCCGATAAAGACGACCTTCGCGTTGGGCGTGGTCTCCTTAAGGTATTTGGCCAGCGTAGCCATAGGCGACAAATTGTGGCTGACATACTGCACCATCTGGGGGAAATTCTGCTGCACGTACTTCACGAACGCCGGGCAGCAGGAACTGGTCAGGAAGCCCTTTTCGGCCAGTTCCTTGGATTCAGCCTGCGCCACCATATCCGCGCCCAGCGCGGCCTCGATGACCGTGTAGAAGCCCAGCTTTTTCAGACCGGTGATGACCTGTCCCAACTTGGCGTAGGTGAACTGGCTGGAAATGGAAGGCGCCACCAGCGCATACACCGGGTCGCCGCCCGCCTCGCTCTTTTTCAGCAGCTCGATAGCGTCCAGAATGAAGCTCTTGTCCATGATGGCGCCGAAGGGGCACTGATACACGCACGCGCCGCAGCTGATGCACTTTTCATTGGCAATGGTGGCGGCCTTGTGCTCGTTCATGGAAATGGCCTTCACCTTGCAGGCGTTCTGGCAGGGACGCTTCCGGCCCACAATGGCGGTGTAGGGGCAGACCTTGGCGCACTGGCCGCACTCCACGCACTTGCTCTTGTCGATATGCGCTACATGCTGCGCGTCGAAGGTGATCGCGCCCCGGCGACATACATCCTCGCAGCGGTGAGCCAGACAGCCGCGGCAGGCGTTGGTGACTTCGTAGCCGCCCACGGGGCACTCATCACAGGCAATGTCGATGACCTCGATCACATTGGGATTGGAACGGTCGCCGCCCATGGCCAGACGAACGCGTTCCGCCAGGATGGCGCGCTCCTTGTAAACACAGCAGCGCATGGTGGGTTCAGTCCCGGGAACGATCGTCTTGGGGATATCCAGCACATGTTCCATCAGCGTGCCGTTCCAAGACTCCCGGGCCACCTCACGCAGCACCTTGTATTTCAAATGTTGTACTTTGGTATCAAACTTACGCATTCCGCTGCACCATCCTCGTTGTTTTAGAAATAGCTTACCTTGATCCGCTTACCCATTTTCTTCAGACATTCGGACAGATCCTTCACCAGATTCATCTTGATGGAGAAGGTAATGGGCAGGTCTGGGTTCTGGTGGGCAGGGTTGATGGCCCGGCCCACGTAGAAGTTGATATCCGTGGCTTCCTCAAAGAGCAGACGGCTGATCTGGGACGCGCCGTCGTTCTTGAAGGCCCACTGTTCGTAGCTTTCGTTATCCTGCAGGTAGTCCTGAGCGTACTCCAGCACCTTATTGACGGTAATGACGCCTTCGGTGACCAGATCGACGCCTTCGATCTCCGCGATGGGCGGCACGTCGGAGGCCTCGAATTTGAGGGTGGTTTTCAGGGGCTTGTGCAGATACTTGGCCGCGATGGTGGATGTGGTTCCGCCGCAGACGATGTGCTTGCCCTCCTTAGAGAAGAACAGGGACATCATGCGGTCGTTGTCGTCCCGGTTGGAGGGCGGGCCGAAGAGCAGGTTCATGGGAACCCGCTTGCGGATTCGAACCACGCAGGCGGTGGTATCGTCGCCGGGCTTGTGATCGTACAGCCGGTCGCACTCGTCCACCAGAATGGTGGAAAGGGTCTTGGCCGTATAACCGGCAGGAGCCTGCGCCTCCATATAGGTGATGATATCCTCTCGCTTCCAACCGAAGTTATAGGCGGTGCCGATGCCCGCATGGGGGCATCCGTCGCTCATGAGGATGAAGATATCGCCCTCCTGTAATTTAATGACCGACTTGTAGATTTTCTTCCCGCCGATAGTCATTTCCGTTTTTGGATAATCATAGTTGGCCTCGTCGCGAATGAGGATCGCCATGGGATTATCATACTGGATGATCTCGGCGGTCTCATTGTCGATTAGATGCAGGATAGAGAACGTGGAGTAGGCCACACCCCGAACCGAGCACACCGGCAGGGTGGCAGCGATGGTGGACACGCAGTCCTCCAGCCCAAGCCCTTCCGCCATCATGGTGGAAATGATCTTACTGGTCAGGGTGGACAGAATGCTGGCCTTCACGCCGCTGCCAAGGCCGTCCGCCAGCACGATGACCATGCTGTTTTCTCCCTGCTCCACCACGTCCACGTGGTCGCCGCAGAGCTGCTCGCCTGCGTGATTGATGCTCCGATAGCCGATGTCCGCGCAGAGATCATTCATCCGAAATCGACTCCTTCAGCTTGGTCAGTGCGATCTTGGTTTCGGCAGCGGTCTCGCCCAGCAGAGAGGCGATCTCCTGAACGATACGCATCTGCTTGTCGACCACCTTGTCGGCGATTTCGACGGTCTTGCGGCTGATGTTCTCCTTCTTCTCGCGCTCAGATTCCTCGTCGGTCACGTCGCGCATGATGCAGATCAGCAGCCGGTACTCCCGGTCATAAACGACGGTCTGTTCCACGTACTTCTTGTACTCGGCCAGATAGGCCCGCTGCTCCCGGATGTCGCGGCCCGTCTGCTGCGCGTCCAGAAACACCTTGGGATCCATGATGCGCACCACCGGCTCGCCCAGCACGTCGGAGGCGGCGCGGATGTTCATGATCCGCAGCGCGGCCTTGTTGATCTGCTGCACTTCCAGATTTTCGTTCAGCACGATCAGACCGTTGGGCGTGTTGTTGACGATGTTGTCGGAGAAGCTCTCGGCCTTTTCCTTCAGGTACGGCAAACACATAGAAATTTCGGCCTTGCCCTGATAAATGGCAATGGCCTTTTCCCGGCAGGTGTTGTAGCCGCAGGAGCCGCAGTTGAGCTCGTCGGAAGGCTTCATCTTGCCCATCTGCCGCAGGATGCCCATGATCTCCGTCTCGCTGGGCTTGATGGACTTCTGCACGATAGGCTCCATGTGCTTCTGCAGTTCGCCCTTTTCCGGCTGTTCCACATCGAAGTCCCGCTTGCCTGCATAGGTGGCGATGGCCATGTAATCCTTCACCGGGGTGCGGTGATATTTTTCCATAACGGGGCCGCCAACGCAGCTGCCCACACAAGCGGACATTTCCACGAAGCAGTGATGCAGCTTGCCGTTTTCAATGTCCTTCAGGGCGGCGATACAGTTTTCGACACCGTCGATGGCCAGATAGGTGTAGCCGGGCGCGTCCTGTTCCATGGTCTTGAGAATGCCGCCGGTGGTTGGGAAGAAACGTGCGCGGGTGTCCTGATCGGAATCCCGCTTCTGTTCCAGTGTGATCTGTTCTTCATCCAGCCACTTGGTCAGTTCCTCAAAGGTCATGACCGCGTCCACAATGCCCTCGTAATGCTCGGCCTCGTCCTTTTTGGCCACGCAGGGGCCGATGAAAACCGTCTTTGCCTGAGGCATACGGCGCTTGATATCCGAGCAGTGGGCCTGCATGGGAGACTTCACGTCCGCCAGATATTCCAGCGCTTCAGGGTAATATTTCTGGATCAGCAGGTTGATGGAATGGCAGCAGGAGGAGATCAGAATATCCCGCTGTTCTTCCTTGAGCATCCGCTCGTATTCCCGCTTGACCATGGTAGCGCCCAGCGCAGTTTCCTCCACGCCGGCGAAGCCCAGCTTTTTCAGTGCGACCCGCATACTGTCAATGCCCACGCCGTCATAATTGGCGGCGAAGGAGGGGGCCAGACTGACGATGACCGGTGCGCCGCTGTTGAGCAGTACCTTCACCTTTTCCCGCTCATCCACGATCTCCTTCGCGTTCTGGGGGCAGACCACGAAGCACTGGCCGCACAGGATGCATTCGTTGCCGATGATGTGGGCCTGATTGCCGGAAAAGCGGATGGATTTGACCGGGCAATGCCGAATGCACTTATAGCAGTTTTTGCAGTTGGATTTCTTTAACGTCAGGCAATTTGGCATAATGCTCCACTTCCTCTTTTCGGGATTTTGGGGAGAAAAACCCCACCGGTAACAACCAGCGGGAGGGAGTATGGCATTGGGGGCTTACAGCTTCTTGAGGATGTTTTCCTCGAAGAATTCCTTGGTGCTCTCGGGCGTGACGGAGAAGAACTCGTCGTCCCGCATGACGCACACACCCTGCTGACACTTGCCCATGCAGAAGGTGCCGCCCAGCTCGACCTTGTCCTTGAGGTCATGCTCGGCGATCAGATTCTGCAGCTGCTCCACCACCTGACGGGAGCCCTTGATGTGACAGGAAGAACCGATACAAACCGTGAGTTTCATGGAAAATGCCTCCTCTTATTCGTAATCCTCGCCGTTGACCAGTTTCAAAAGGAAAGTGCGTTCCCTTTCTCCGCCCTCTGCTGAACGGGCGGCGGCCACGATGGGGATCCACTTCTGTATCACTGCCGGCTCCATGCCGGTCTTTTGGCAGAACAGTTCCAGATACCGGTCGGCTCCCTGAGCGTCTCCGGCCAGCCGGAACCACAGCCAGGCGTTGGCGGCATCCGCTGCCGCGTTTCCCTGAGACGCATGGCTCCAATCTAACAGATAGAGCTCGTCGTCCCGGGTCAGAACAATATTGGAAGGGTTAAAGTCGCCGTGGCAGATCTGATATTCTGCCGGAATTTCTTGCAGCCGGAAGAACAGGTCGCAGCGGGTCGTGGCGGGGAGGTCCGCACGGGCGATCCGGTTTTCCAGTTCTTCCCGCAGGCGGCTGAGCAGCGGGCAGGATTTGGAGATCATCTCTACCTGCAGCTCGGTCATCCGTTCCAGCAGTTCCTCTTTCCTGCCCGGCTCCTCCGCGATAAGCCGTTCCAGTGTTTTCCCCTCCACATACTCGGTGACCAGCGCCCACTTTCCGTCCACCTGGCTGACTTCCAGCACCTTGGGAACGTGCAGGCCGCATTCCTCTACCCGAGCCTGATTCAATGCCTCGCCCAGCGCGTCGGCCTTGGTGAAGCCGTCGCCGAACACCTTGACGCACTGATCGCCGCCCCGGTAGACGGTCTCGTTGGTTCGAACCGCAATGACGCGTTCCAGATTCATCTGCACTCCCCTCCCTCGAATGAATGCGATCTCGAAAAGAGTTCAGCCCAGCTGCATTTTCAGATGGGCCAACGACAGCGCCAGATTTTCCTGCTTGAGCATCACGCCCTGCGGCAGCTCCACCCGGCCCGGAGCAAAGCTCCAGATCGCCTCTACACCGCCCTGCACCAGACGGTCGCACACCTCCTGAGCGGAATCCTCGCCCACGGTGACAACCCCAACGCGCACATGCTGTTCCTGCAGAAAAGCTTCCAACTCCGTCATAGGGAGAATCGGCTTGCCCTTGGCGGAAAAGCCCAGCTTTTCCTCGTCGCGGTCAAACGCGCCCAGAATGCTCACGCCGTAGTTGCCGAAGCCCTCGTAATCCAGCAGTGCCCGGCCCAGACGGCCCGCGCCTACGATGACGGCGGCGCACCGCTCCTGACCGTTCAGGCAGCTTTCCAGCTCAGCCATCAGCTGCAGCGCATTATAGCCCACCTTGGGACGGCCCGTGCCGCTGACCGCACCCAGATCCTTGCGAACCTGTACTTCGCCCAGCCGGAGCTCCCGGGCGATCGTGGTGGCAGAAATCGCGTCTCCCGGCTGGAAGCCCTGCTTCTGCAGGTATTGCAGATAACCGGGCAGACGGCCCAGCGTGGCCTTGGTCAATGCCGATTGCTTCATGCTCCACTCCCTCCCTGCGTTTCGGGTGAAAGTCCCAAAGAACCGTATCAATTATAACCCCGTTTTAGCTCCAACGGAATTGCTTGTTTGATATATTGGTATAATCATTATCGATATAAACGGGTGCGTAGCCGTCAGATATACTGCCGCTTGGCCAGACAGAGTTCCGTAATGAAGCGCCGGTCCAGATCCGAAAGGTGATAATCCTTGCGGTAGATCAGCAGATCCCGATAGGTCTTTTTATTGTCGGGGCAGTTTTTCTCCACCAGTCCATAACGATCCTTCAGCTTCTGTGGCACCGGGGAAAGCCACATATACGTCTCGTGATTTTCTGCCATCAGATCGAACTGGCTGGCCCGTTCGAACACGAAAATTCGCCGTTCGGTCTCGTCGGGCAATTCTTCTTTTTTCACCACGGACAGCGGCAGCGACGGCACGTAAGGATCCGCGTGAGCGATTTCAATATAGGGTTTCAAGTCGTCGAAATGCACCTCATCCTGTTTTGCCAGCGGATGCTCCTTGCTCATGGCCAGCACGTAGCGGAACTCGGTGATCAGTTCCCACACCAGCCCCTTTTCCGTCAGCATCTCCTTGAAATATTTGTCATAATTGGAGGCGTAGCGCAGGATGCCCAAATGATAATCCGCCTTGAGAATATTGGTAATGACCCGCTGGGCGTTGGTTTCCTTATAAAAAAGCTCGGCGGGCTCGTTCGTCAGGCTTTTGGAAAACTGAGCGAACGCCTCGGAAATGTAGCTGGCCCGGGGAACAGAAATGGAAAAACGCTGCTTGATGGGCACACCGGCCTTGTAGATGCTCTCTACTTCGTCGATCTGCCGAAGAATTTTGCGTGCATAGCCCAGAAATTCCTCGCCCTCGGGCGTGACGTACATGCCCTTGGCCGTCCTGCCAAAAATGGTGATGCCCAGCGAATTTTCAAGGTCCTTAATGGCGCGGCTCAGGTTTGGCTGGTTCATATACAGGGCTTCCGCCGCTTTGTTGATCGACCCGCAGCGGGCGACCTCCACCGCATATTTCAGGTGCAGAATGTTCATGCAGACTCCGCCAGCCTTTCCTTCGTCAAAATTCGAATGTTTTCCTCTCTTATCATAACACGGCGAAAACAAAGAAGCAATCAAAAACTCTCCATCCATTATCGATAGCGCCCATATTTTTATTCCTCATTTTTGCCATTTGGGAGAAAGCTTGTACAGGGCGGCCGAAATATGATAAAATAATACGAATCGAATTTTGGCAATTTCGAATTGCGTAAGAAAGGCGTGACGTTGAATGGGAAAGCGAATGGCGGCGATCCTGACGGTGCTGCTGCTCTGTCTGTGCCTTTGCGGCGCGGCTTCGGCTGAAATTTATGTGCTGGATGATATTTTTGCCAGCGTTGATATTCCTGACACTTTCCCGGTGGTGCTGCGTCCCGGCTATCTGGATAATTTTTCCACGTGGCTGGAAGCCCGGGGCAAGGCGGCGGCGGAAGTGCAGCAGGACATGGAAGACCGTGGCGTACTTCTGCAATGCTGGAGTGAAACCGAGGATCTGTGCTTTGAACTGACGGCCGAACAGAGCGACGAGATTGCGCTGATCTACGATGTGAATGAGCAGAGCACGGATGTGCGCCAGAGCTACCGGCTGAGCCACTCTCCCCGCAACGAATACGACGGCTATGACTTCTCCGCTGCCGAGTGGAACAACAGCTCCGAAGGCCGTTTTCTGGTGCTGACCTACCGCCGCCGGGAAGCGGGCGAAACATTGTACCGTGGCTTTATGCGCCGCACCATCCGCAATGGCTATCAGATCACGCTGGACTTGCAAGTGCATGGCCGTTCCACCACCAGCAAGGATAACCGCACGCTGAACAAAATTTGGGAGACCTTCCGCTTTATCGAGGTCAAACCCATGTCCGCCGCGGCCAGCGCCCAGATCAACATCACCGACACTCCCCCGGTGGAGACCAATCAGAACACCTTTACGCTGGCCGGGACCGCCGCACCTGGCGTAAAGCTGACGGCGGTCACCATGGGACTCAATTACCCCGATCCGATTTTGACAGAAGTGACCGTCGGGGCAAACGGCAAGTTCAAAATGCCGGTGACGCTGCCCAAAGAGGGCGTGTACCTGCTGACCCTGACCGGCGAAAATCAGGGCGAAGATGTGGTGGAGCTGGCCTATCCCGTCACCTATTCCCGCACTCTACTGCCTGTCGTCCTGAAAAACGACGTGCCGGATTCCATCGAGACGGATACCCTGACCATTTCCGGCACCTCCGAACCCGGGGCTACTATCCAGCTTTTCCTGAACAGCGAAGCCATCGGCACCAAAAAAGTTACCTCCGAAGGCAAATTTTCCATCGATTTTACCCTGAAGCAGGAGGGCGTTTACGAGATCGGGCTGATCTTCTCCAAAAAATCCCTGACTGACCGCCGGCTGATCTACACCGTCAGCCGCAACTGGTCGGCTGCGGACACGCTCAAGCAACTGAAGAAAGAATCGGTCAAGCCCGGATATGCTACCCTTGTGCAAAAAATAGCGGGCTACGAGGGCAAGGTCATGGGCTACAACGCCTATTTTCTCAGTGCCGCAGAGTCCGGCGACGGCTGGCTGGCCCGTATGGCGCTCACCAAGAAAAGCGGCAATTATTCCGATATCATTCTGGTCACCTGTAAGGAAGAACCGAACTATCAGGAAGGCCAGCGTATCACGATGTATGGCACCTGCACCGGCATGTCTCTGGGATCAGCGGACGGCGAGACCGAAGAAAGCTACCCCTGTTTTGACCTGCTGATGTTTGCGGATATTGAAGAATAAGAGGGGTTACAGATGAAAACCATTTCGCAGCTCATGGAACAAATGATCGTCTTTTCGAACGGCAATCTTCACGACATCACTCATTTTATCACCGTATGGACCTACGCCAAGACCATCGGCGAGCTGGAAGGGCTGGACGCGGACACCCAATATCTGCTGGAAGCGACCGCCATCGTCCATGACATTGCCTGTCCCTTCTGCCGTGAAAAATACGGCCGTGCCGACGGAAAATTGCAGGAAAAAGAAGGCCCATCCATCGTCAGGACCTTTCTGGCCGATTCCGGCATGACCGAAGCGCAGGTGGAGCGGATCGCCTATCTGGTAGGCCATCATCACACCCTGACGGGGATCGACGGCATGGATTATCAGATTCTGATCGAGGCGGATTACCTTGTCAACGCCTCTGAAAAGACCTACAGCCCCGCAAATGTCCAAAATTTCATGAACACGAGCATGAAAACGGAAAGCGGAAAGAAGCTGGCAAAGGCACTGTTCTGTTTGTGACCCTCCAACGGTATGGATAATGTTCCTTGCTGAAAATACAATCATAAGGAAAACGCCCAGAGCCTTTGAGTGCCCGGGGCGTTTTCCTTATGAAGCTACCCTCTATCTAGAAATGCGCTCTTACAATAAGAAGTTGTTATTCTACAATAAAGGGAAGTATCATCGCAGCAATTCCAAACAGAGCAAATAAAACACCGCAAATTTTGGTGACTTTCAGATAGAACTCAGACGGCTCATCTGCACAATAGGACTTCCATTCTTCCGTTAATTTCCACACCAAATCCGCTTTCCAAAAAAGGAACATTCCCAGGGCAAAGAAGAAAATTCCGCCCCCAATACACCAGAACATTTGCTTCCCTTTCTTTTCTCAATTTCGATCCGCAGGTCTATAAAGAGCAATCACAGCACAAAAATGCTGTGATTGCTCTTGCTTCGCCTTTTGGCATAAGAATCACTCCGCCAAATCGGCCCTGTGCAGCACCACTCCCTGTTCCCGAAGCGCTTTTTGCAGTCCGTCAATGGGGAGCGCCGCGGCGGTTTGATCGGTGGCGGCAATCTGGGCAGCGGCAAGCCCCGCGGCCTGTCCCGTCAGCGCACAGACAGGGATAACGCGGGTCACATCCCATGCCCAGCCGTCGGAGCTGATCATCCGACCCGCCGCCAGCATATTGGCGCAGTCCGGGTGATACAGGCAGCCGTAGGGAATTTCGTACCAATCCCCTACTTTTTCAAAATCGGCCGCCAGACCAATGGAGTCGGCATGAGCCGCGTGGCAATCCCGCTCCGTTAGCGTATACGCGCCGTCCAGACGGCGTGTCTTGCGGAACTGCGCCATAGCGGGCAAGGCTACGATATCCCGCGCGGTGCGGTCTTCCCCCATCGTTTTTTCCCGAATGATTCGGCGGCCATCCAGCAGGAACCGGGTCACTTCTTTGTTGGTGGTGCCGGACAGGAAGGGATAATCCGCCGGGTGGCCGTTGCCATGCAGGTCGGCTCCGCCGCAACGCCATCTCCGCAGTTCCAGCGCCTTTTTCTTTTCGGAAGTGTCGCTCCAATGGGCCACAACGGAAAGGAAATTCTTGCCCAGCACGCAGGGAATATCCGCCCGGTCAAAGAGGTCGGCATCGCCGGTGGCGTCCACTACCGCCTTGGCCGGGAAACATTCCCGACCGCTCTTGCTTTCCGTTACCACGCCGACCACACGTCCGTTTTCCACCACCGGGGTCACGGCCTGAATGTCCAGCCGGAGCTCCACACCCTCGTTCAGCAAAATTTCATCCATGGCCAGCTGAAACATGGTGGGCGAAAAGAAGGTGGCGTAGCGTCCGCCCACGGGATGCTGCTTCTCCGGGCGAACCTTGGCGGGGTCTACCGGGACGGATCGGTCTTTCCAGACCTCCGGGAGGCTGTCGTCCCCATAACGGAAGGACAGACGAAGCAGCTCCTCCGCCAGCCCGTAGATCAGCTGATGGCCCTGCCCGTCGCAAAGGGGCTCATACCAGCTGATGAGCCCGTTGGTCGCCAATCCACCCAGCAGCGCCTGTTTTTCCAGCAAAAGCACCCGAACGCCTGCGCGGCGGGCCGCTAACGCTGCAGCCACGCCTGCAATACCGCCGCCGACTACCAATACGTCCGTTTCCTCCCGAACCGGGGTCTCCAACCGTTCCATCAGCGTTTTCATTGGTTTCTCCTGTCTTTTTATAAAAGATGCTGCCGCCGTCTGTAAACGCGGCCTTTGTTTCCCTAATTCGCGTTGCGGGAGATTTTTTCCTGCTTTCAGTTTTTTCGCAGGATCGCCATACAAAAGAGCGTCTTTGCGAGAAGCCACTCTTTTAGGGAAGCCGTTATCCGATTGCCAGACAAAGCAATGTCAAAACCAGCAGGAAGCCGAAATTCATCAATGTAAACAATCCAAGATACATTTTTGTTGATTCGCGGTAATGGGCGGTAAACTCCCGAAAGGTGATGAGCGAAGCCAATGAGGCGATCAATGTGCCAGTTCCGCCGATATTCACCCCTCGCAGCAAAGCGGCGTACTGGTCTGTAAACTGGGCCAACAGAACGGCTGTGGGTACGTTGCTGATAAACTGACAGGAGATCACGGCGGTCAGCAGCGTGTTCTTTTCCAGTAGTTCGGAAAAGAAGGTGCGCACTGCCGGTAAACGGCTCATGTTGCCTGAGAAAATAAAGAAGCACACGAATGTGGCCAGCAGGCCATAGTCCACCATGGTCAGGGCTTTTCGATCCAGGATCAGCAGGCCGATCACCACGGCCGTCAGCACCAGCCAGATCGGCAGGACGCGGAAGATCATCAAAATCGTCATCAGGAACAGTGTCAGGTAGAGCGCCGTTCTGACAAACGGGAGACGTTCCTCCCGGGTATCGCTGACCCGAAGGGCATAGGGCTGAATGAGAAAGCAGCAGGCCGTTACCAGCAGCATGGACACTACGAAGGGCCAGAGCATAATGGACATGAACTCCCCTGTGGGGATCTGAAAATGGGAATACAGGTACAGATTTTGCGGATTGCCGAAGGGAGTCAGCATCCCGCCCAGATTGGCCGCGATATTCTGCAGGATGAACACTCTTGCCACGTCCCGCTTTTTCCCCGCAGCGGAAAATACCAGATACCCCAGCGGAAGAAAGGTGATCAGCGCCATATCATTGGCGATCAGCATAGAGCCAATGAAGGTGATATAACTCAACGCAACGGCAGCCATGCGGGCATTTCCCGCCAAACGAATCACTTTCCGGGCCAGAATGGCAAAAAAGTGAATGTTTTTCAGAGCGCAGACCACGGCAAGCGTTCCGAAAAGGCAGCAGAGCGTCTTTACGTCAAAATACCCGGCATACTGCGCGTCCGGCGGCACCAGAAAGGCGGAGATCGCCGCCGCGCCAAAGGCAATGAGCGGCACCACGTTTTTCCGAAGGACAAGGACCAGTTTTTCACAGCGGCGGGGAACGGAGTTCTGTGCGGCTTCCTGCATGGCTTGCGTACGCCTCGTTTTCTGTATTTTCAAACGTCGTCTATCATAGCCGCTGCACGGAAAAAAGTCAAGAAAGAGCCGTTTCAGAAAAGAATACGGCGGTGGAAATCAGACCTGTCTTTCCCCCATTTTCCCTTTTGAAATTTTTTCATAGCCGGAAAGCCTTGTAAATCCGCAATGGTATCTTTTCGGTAACTATACCACAATATTGTGCTTACTTTACAACCCAGCAGGGCGGCGATATGATGAACCCAGCGAACGGGAAACAAAAGCGTTCGCAGGTAATGATCATCAGGAGGAATCCATCATGAACAAAGTCGTCGAATTTCTGAATGCCAATCCCGTACAGTATCTGGCCACCGTTGGCCGCGACGGAAAGGCCAAGTGCCGCCCCTTTATGTTTGCCGGGGCGTTGGACGGCAAGCTGTGGTTCTGCACAAACAACACCAAGGATGTTTACAAAGATATGGAGCTTAACCCCGAAGTCGAAATTTCCGTTTCCAGCCCGGAATACGCCTGGCTCCGTCTGCATGGCAAGGCCGTCTTTGAGAACAATAAGGCCGCCAAGGAAATGTGCATTCAGAATCCCATCGTGAAGGGGCAATACCAGACTGCGGACAATCCCATCTTCGAGGTATTTTATCTGGAGAACGC
Organism: uncultured Eubacteriales bacterium; assembly: GCA_900548145.1. Taxonomy (GTDB): domain Bacteria; phylum Bacillota; class Clostridia; order Christensenellales; family Aristaeellaceae; genus Limiplasma. The sequence goes on from URJB01000007.1 coordinate 39,617, forward strand.
TCACGGCGTGATCGCCGATTTTTCCGGGAATCCGCCCTACGAATTCTGATCGAAATCTTACGACCCCGCAGGAGAACAAAGCTGCGGGGCTGATGGTCGTTAGAATAAAAGGGGTACCTTCCATGACGAAGAACGATTATTTTAACTATCTGGTGGAGACTATTCACTCCGCCACGGTCGCTACGATCGGGGCGGATGGGCATCCTCAGACCCGTGTCATCGACATGATGCTGTGGGACGAGCAGGGCGTGTATTTTCTGACTGCCAGGGGAAAGGCGTTTTACGAGCAGCTCATGGAGCAGGGTTACGTAGCGCTTTCGGCGACAAGGGATAATGTTTCGATTTCCCTGCGCGGAAAAATTCAAAATATCGGCGGCGAAAAGCTGGATGAAATATTTGAGAAGAACCCCTATATGCAGGAAATCTATCCCGGCGATACCCGTGCGGCATTGGAAGTATTTCGCCTGTACGAAGCCGCGGGAGAATACTTTGATATCCGTATTCCCGCTCATGTGACGAGAGATCATTTTTCCATCGGGAATACGGCGCGTCCTGCTCCGGGATTTTACGTAGGCGACGGCTGTATCGGCTGCAAGCTATGCTATTCCGTCTGTCCGCAAAAATGTATTGATATTTCAAAAAAGCCGGTAAGCATCGATCAGCGCCGTTGCCTGCAATGCGGGCGTTGCGCGGAGACCTGTCCGAAGCAGGTCATTCAAAAGAGGGGATAAAAATGAACCAGAGTGAACGGCGGCAATTTCTGATCCGATGGCTTTTGCAGGAAAACCCGTCCTATTGTGATTGGCCTGTTCCGCAGGAAACGCCCGGCCAAAAGAAGCTGCTTCGCAGTCTGATGAACATACGCCCGCCTCGCCCGATCGATCAGGCATTTCTTCAGGTGCAGGATGAATACCTGCAGGAGGAGCTGCGACGCCGCACCGTCACGGAGTGGCGGACGCTGACCCCCATTGGGGACGGGCTGTATCTTTGGCGCGGCGATATAACCACCCTTCGCTGTGACGCAATCGTCAACGCGGCCAACAGTGCCCTGCTGGGCTGCTTTTATCCCTGCCGCGGCTGCATCGACAATGCTATCCACACCTTTGCCGGGGTGCAGCTGCGGCTTTCCCTGAACGAGCTGATGGAGCTGCAGGGCCATGACGAGCCTGTGGGACAGGCCAAGCTCACCCCTGCATTCAATCTGCCGTGCCGGTACGTGCTGCACACCGTGGGCCCCTATGTTGGCGGCAGACTGACGGAAACCCATCGGACCCAGCTGGCTTCCTGCTACCGCGCCTGTCTGGAAACAGCGGAACAGCACGGGCTGGAAAGCGTGGCGTTCTGCTGTATCTCCACCGGGGAATTTCATTTTCCGCCGGAGGAAGCCGCCCGCATCGCCATCCAAACCGTTCAGACTTTTCAAAAACACAGTCAAATCAAGGTGATCTTCAATGTATTTCACGAATCAGACGAACGTCTCTACCAAAAACTGCTCGAATCCGATCTCCCGTCTGAAAAATGAGCTGGAAACGGCGGACGCGGTCGTGATCGGCGCGGGGGCCGGACTTTCCACCTCCGCCGGGTTTGTCTACACTGGCGAACGGTTCCAACAGTACTTTTCCGATTTCGCGGAAAAATACAATTTCCGGGATATGTACACCGGCGGTTTTTATCCCTTTGCGACCCCGGAGGAGCATTGGGCCTATTGGAGCCGGTACATTTACATCAACCGCTATCTGGACGCGCCAAGGCCGATTTATGAGAATCTGCTGAAGCTGGTGGCGGATAAAGACTACTTCGTCATCACGACCAACGTAGACCATTGCTTTCAGAAAGCGGGATTTGACAAAAAGCGGCTGTTCTATACACAGGGCGACTACGGACTGTTTCAGTGCAGCGTACCATGCCGTCAGGAGACCTTTGATAACGAAGCATTGATCCGCGAAATGGTGAAACGCCAGAAGCAAATGAAGATTCCCTCGGAGCTTGTGCCGGTTTGCCCGCATTGCGGCAAACCCCTGACCATGAATCTCCGCTCGGACGATCATTTCGCCGAGGACGAGGGCTGGCACCGGGCGGCGGAACGGTATGAAACCTTTCTTCGTACCCGTTCGGGACAGAAAATCCTTTTTCTGGAATTAGGGGTAGGATACAACACCCCCAGCATCATCAAAGTGCCTTTCTGGCAGTTCACCGTTCAAAATCCTCGAGCGCTGTACGTCTGCATCAATCAGGACGAGGCCTTCTGCCCGGAGTCGATCCAGTCCCGTTCCCTGTGCATTGGGCGGGATGTTGGGGTAGTGCTGACGGAGCTTCTGGAAAAGTGACAGAACATTCAGCAAACCTTCGAACGAAAAACAAGACGTCCGCTCCGCTGGGGAGTGGTGATATTTACCCCCAATACTGGACACCCAGCATTGGGGGTAATTTCATGAAATGCAGCTACGAGTACAAGAAACATTGTGTCGAACTATACCGACAGGAAAAATGGGCGGAAACGCCAGAAGGAGTAAGCACAGATCGTTTTCATCATGCAGTTGTGGAATGGAATCGGCTTGAAAAGACTTGCGGGCCTGAAATACTACAGCATACCGAGAGGCCTCTGCAAAAGTGGACAACGGATGTTTCGCAGTTTGATCTGTCATGGGGCAAATGCTATATTTTACCGATTCTGGATATGAACACGAATGAGATTATTTCTTACAGCCTTTCGCTCAGCCCAAACATGGAGCAAATAAAGGATATGCTGCAGAAAGCCTTCCATCGTTTTCCGTCCCTGCAAGGATTGATCATGCACTCAGATCATGGCTGGCAGTACCAGCACACATTCTACCGCAAAGTACTTCAGAAGCATGGAATCGTTCAATCCATGTCCAGAAAAGGGAACTGCTATGACAACTGCATTATGGAGACCTTCTTTGGCAGATCGAAGAATGAAATGTTTTATGGTTCTGAGAAGAACTATCCTTCCTTCGAAACTTTCTCCAAGGCCATTGCAGATCACATCGACTATTACAATAACAGTAGAATCCAAGCTGAAACAAAATGGATGCCTCCCTCTAAATTCAGAGAAGCATCCTTGGTGATATCCTAATTCTTAAATTTTAAGCTGGTGTCCAGAAAAATGGGTACATATCAGTGGACGTCTTGCTTTGTTTGTTGTTTGGTTTATTCCACGGTGAACAGGGTTTCCAATACCTCGGTGCCGGTCAATTCGCGGCTGCGCTCGTCCGGCTGGCGACCGCCGACCCACAGACGCACTTGGCCGCTGTGCGTATGCCGTGCGCCGTCTTCCTCGTACTCATACAGAGCGGACGGAAGCAGTTTCAACTCTACTTCCCGGCGTTCGCCCGGTTTCAAGCTGACACGTCGGAACGCGGCCAGCGTGCGCATGGGCACGGGTACTTCCGCGTCTTCCAGATGGATATAGGCCTGAACGATCTCGTCGCCCGCCCGGCCGCCAATGTTCTGCACGGTGGCGAACACTCGAACCGGCTCCCCGGCGGCAACTTCCACCCGAAGGCCGGAATAGGCGAAGCGGGTATAGGACAGGCCGTAGCCGAAGGGATAGAGTGGCTTCTGTTCCCGGAAGCGATAGGTGCGGTTCGTCATGGCATAATCGGTAAAGGCAGGCAGGTCTTCGTCATTGTGGTAGAACGTGACCGGCAGACGGCCCGAGGGAGAATAATCGCCGAAGATAAGCTGCGCCACAGCCCGTCCGCCCTCCGCGCCGGGATACCACGCCTGAATGATCGCCTTGGCATAGTCGTTGCCGTCGGCCAGATCAATGGCGCTGCCGCTCATATTGACGATAATTGTAGGCACGTCGGTTTGACCAATGGCGGTGATCAGTGCCCGCTGGCCCTCCGGCAGCAGCAGGTCGGCCTTGTCGCCGCAGGTCTTCAGCTTGGAATCGGGCATTTCTTCGCCCTCGATGTACTGATCCAGTCCCACGGCCAGAATGACCAGCTCGCAGCGGGAAGCGATGGCAACAGCCTCGCTGATACGGTCGTTGGGGTTTCTGGAAAGGTCTTCCACCCTGTCCAGACAGAGATGGCTGCCCTGCGCGTAGTACACGCGGGTCGTCTGGGGCAGCGCTTCCCGAATGCCGTCGTAAACAGTGTGATATTCCCCCGCCGTGCCGCAGTAGTTGCCCTCCAGCGCCACCGTCGAAATGGCGTTGGGACCGATGACTGCCACGGTATGCAGCTTCGTCCGATCCAGCGGCAGGAAGCCGTCCTGATTTTTCAGCAGCACCAGCGCCTTGCGGGCCGCATCCAGATTCAGAGCCCGATGCTCGTCAGTATCCACATCCGCATAGGTCAGGCCGTCCCACGGAGTGGTTTCGCCGGGCAGACCCAGCCGCAGCCGGGTGCGCATCAGGCGGAAGGCCGCGCTGCGGAGTTCTTCCTCCGTCACCTTGCCCTCGTGATAGGCCGTCAGCAGGTGGCCGTACATCTGGCCGCAGTTCAGGTCGGTTCCATTCTTCATGGCCAGCGTCACCGATTCCACCGGCGTATCGCACACATGGTGGTGCAGATGGAAGTCCGCAATGGCCCAGCAGTCGGAGGTGAAATACCCCTCGAAGCCCCATTTTCTCCGGAGGATCTGCTTCATCAGCACGGAATGGCCGCAGCAGGGCTCGCCATTGGTACGGTTGTACGCGCCCATGAAGCCCTCCACACTTGCTTCTGTGGCCAGCGCTTCAAAGGCGGGCAGGTAGGTTTCCCAAAGGTCGCGGGGCGATGCCTCCGCGTCGAACTCATGGCGCAGGCTTTCCGGGCCGGAATGAACGGCGAAGTGCTTGGCGCAGCCAGCGGCTTTTAGGTGGTCGGGGTCGTCCCCCTGCAGTCCCTTCACAAAGGCCATGCCCAGCCGGGCCGTCAGGCAGGGATCTTCGCCGTAGGTCTCCTGACCGCGTCCCCAGCGAGGATCCCGGAACAGGTTCACATTGGGGCTCCAGAAGGTCAGTCCCTTGTAAATGTCATGGTCGCCGTGTTTTTGGGCTTCGTTGTACTTGGCCCGTCCCTCGGTGGAGATCACGTCCGCGACGCGCTTCATCAGTTCTTCGTCAAAGCAGGCCGCCAGACCGATGGCCTGTGGGAACACCGTCGCCAGCCCCGCCCGGGCCACGCCGTGAAGCGCCTCATTCCACCAGTTATAGCTGGGGATCCCAAGCCGCTCAATGGCCGGGGCGGTATAAAGGGTCTGCCACACGCATTCCTCCACGGTCATCTGATCCACAATTTCCCGGGCATGACGTGCGATCTCCGCCTCCCGCTGCTGGTTATGAAGGGGCATATCATCGACTCCTTTCCGTTTGTCAAAAATAGGGCAAATGTTTTTTAAGTTTCTTTACTATACAGCAAAACCCAACGGGAAGCAAGCCCCTTCATCATAGAAAACCCCTTCATAGAAAACCCCTTCGGTTTTCCATCCCACAGGAGAAACCGAAGGGGCTATTGATTATTCGTCCGCGTCCATCACATAGGTGCTGATGGAGTGGGCTTCCTGCATCGTTTCCACGACGCGGCCGTTTTTGCGGAGGAAGAACTTGGCGTCCTCGTCCCGACGGTTCAACACCACGACCACGATCGTTCCGTCCGGGTTCCGAACGACCAGCGCTTCCAGCGCTTCCCCGAAGCGGGACATGCCGATGCGTACCGCGCCGGGCCGGATATAGTGGCTGAAATGGCCCAGATAATCAAAGGACAGATTGTAGCGCAGCTCGCCGGTCTCCTCGTCATACATGGCGGGAGCGGAGCAGAAATTGCCCACATGGTTGGGGCCGCCCTTTCCGTCCAGCAGCAGGTTCCAGTCAATGAAGGCGTTCAGACCGTGATTCATGCTGCCGATCACGTCATGGGCGTACATTTCCGCGTCCCGCACCTGATGGGTGCCGCCGAAACGGCTGAACTCCACGCAGCCCTCGGAGAAGACCAGCTGCAGCTTCGGGAAGCGCTCATGGGTCATCTGCAGGGCTTCAAAATGGTCGCCGCTGTACCAGTGAACTGCCGCGCCACCAACCATTTCCGCCACTTCAGGATTGTTCAGCGTCTCGCTGACCCGGTCGAACACCCGCTCCTTGTTGTGATCCCAGATCAGCAGGCAGACGTCCTCCAGATGATGGCGCTTTAGGGCTGGATAGAGATGGTGCTGAATGAACTCGCGCTCCTGAGCGGCGTTCATCAGGCAGGAATCCCACGTCTGCACGGCCTTGGGTTCGTTCTGGGAGGATAGCATCTTCACATCTACGCCCGCCTGCTGATAGGCTTCGATGAAGCGGCAGATGTATTCGGCCCACAGGCTGTAATATTCGGGCTTCAGTTCGCCGCCATGCAGCCGGGAATGATTGGTCTTCATCCATTCCGGGGGGCTCCACGGGGTCAGCATCATGCCGATGGGCCGTCCGGCTTCCTCCTGCGCCATCTTCACCAGCGGAAGGACGTACTTCTCCGAACGCGCCGGGTCAAAATCCTTCAATTCAAAGTCGTCCGGGGTATTATCGGAGCAATAGATGCCCGCGGAGAAATCGCAGCTGTCCACGGAGGTCCGGCCCAGCGTGTAGGCGTTGCCCTCCGTGGAGAAATAGTCGTGAGCCAGCTTGCGCTGAAGCTCCTCCGGCATTTTGGCGAACACATAGCCGGACGCGTCGGTGAACGCGCCGCCAAAGCCCAGAATGGTCTGGTACTGCACCTCGGGGTACAGATTGATCAGCCGGTTCTCCTGCTCGGTCAGCTTCTCGTCCCAGTGAAGCTCCGCGACGCTTTTTTCCTTTTGGCCGTCCAGATAACGGGTCGTTACTTTCTTCATCTTCATCCTGTCCTTTCGGCAATGATGCATTTTTTCTCAAAGATGACCTTCGGTTTGGGCGAATGTATCGGCAGTCTGATCGGCAGGCACCCATGCGTCGTCGAAATGGATGATGACGCCGGTATCGGCCAGCACCTTCTGAATTGCGGACACAGGCGCGTCATAAACGGGCTTTTGCTCGTCCAATGCCAGCGCCGCGGCAATCCCGGCCGCCTGACCGGTCAGCACGGCGGGCGGGATCACCCGCAGCACGTCCCAGCCCCAGCCGGACGCGGAAGCGCTGCGGCCGCAGGTCAGCAGGTTATCGAAGCCATGCTTGACCAAGGTGCCGAAGGGCACCTCGAACAGCCGGTCCCGATGATCGAAATCGCAAATGGCTCCAATCGAGGTCTCCTGATGGCGGTACAGATCATCCATGGTCAAGGTCGCATCGCCGTCGATATGACGAGTGGTGCGCAGCTGGGCCTCGGCGGGCAGGTATTGCACGTCCCGCTCCATTCGGGGCTGATCCTTCACCTTCTCAAACAGCTTGAGCTGATTCTGAATCAGATAATCGCTGACAACCTCCACGGACGCGCCGGGGAATTTGGGCATATCCGCCGGGTGATACTGCCCGTACAGGGACGCATTCCCACCGTGATAGCTCACACAGGCCAGACCTACATCGTTTTTCTCCACCGCCTGTTTGCAGTGGGCCAGATCGGTGCCATAGGCCACCATGGTAAAGAAGTTTTCGCCGTCCACCGTGGGGACTCCTGCCCGCAGCAGCACGTCTGCGTCGCCGGTCGCGTCCACCACCATACCGGCCTCATAGAACTGACGGCCCGACTTGCCGTCCACGATCAGTCCTTTACAATGGCCGTCCTCCATAACAGGCTGGGAAACCACGGAGTCGTAAAGAATCTTCACGCCGCTGGAATGAAGCAGGTCTACCAGCGCCAGAGCAAACATGCCGATGGAGTAGCGGTTGGTGGTCGGATGATCCGGCTCGCCGTTTTTCCACTCGTCGGACAGGGAATCAAAGCCGTAGCGGATCGACAGCCGCAGCAGTTCCTCGGCCATGCCCTTGATGATCTGCTTGCCCCGGCCATTGCACAGGGGCACCCAGAAGTTGATGAGACCGATGGTCGCCAGTCCGCCCAGCGCCGTGTTTTTCTCCAGAAGCAGGGTGCTTTTGCCCAGCCGCGCGGCGGAAAGCGCCGCCGCCACGCCGGAAATGCCGCCGCCCGCCACGATCACGTCATATTTTCCCACTGCAGGGATGGTCTCGCTCCACTGGATGGAGGAAATCGTTGAAGGTGTTGAATTGGTTTGCATTGCCGATTTTCTTCCTTTCGGCTCGATGGCCGGTTCGCTAAAGGGGAATGAACATTGTCCCCGGCAGCGAGGAGCTGCCGGGGACGGAAGGGTTGTTTACGACCGAAGGCTTACTTGTTGTTGGCCAGCCATTCGGTGTACTGACGGGTGTATTCTTCCTGAATCTTGCTGACACCGGCTTCTTCCGCCTTGTCGCGGAAGGTCTGCAGACCGGCTTCCACATCCTCTACCAGACCGTACTGGAGGGGCTTGAGGTACTGATCGACCACGAGCTGGAAATTGGACACTTCGTCCTCCACGCTGGTGCGGTCGAAGGTGAAAGCGCAGGTCAGGGCTTCGCAGGCCTTGTACTGATCCAGGATCTCGCGGCGCTTAACGTCGCCGGCGCTGTTGCCGCCTTCCAGGCTCAGAGCGTCAGAACGCCAGTTCCAGGTGGACAGACCGCAGGGACCGAAGTCCTCGGACAGGTTGACGTAATTGCCGTCCTCGTCCAGTTCGTAGTGCACGCCCTCGATACCGTAACGGATGAGGTGATGCAGGGTGGGATCGGTCAGCACGGCCTGAATGTAGGTCAGGGATTCCTTGATGTGATCGGGGTAAGCGAAGCTGATACCCGTGGCGTTGACGGTGGTGGCGGCATCCTGCAGCACGTAGCCCTGAGCCACGTTGAAGGGGATGAAGTCCAGCGTCCAGTCAGCCTTGGAGGGATCCTCGGCCTTGGCGTTTTCCAACGCGCTGTAGCGGCCGATGAAGTTGTCCAGATGGCCGATTTCCATCATGGCGGTGCCAGCCTTCAGCTTTTCGTCGGCAGCCACCGTATCGTTCTGCAGGTCGCGGCTGACGATGCCCTTTTCCACCAGAGAGCGGATGAGCTTGTAGTCTTCCAGCTGAGCGTCGGAAGCGTAGTAGTTGACCAGATTGTCAGCGGAGCCAACGGGCACCAGACCGTAGTTCACAGTGCCGGGAGCCCAGACGACCTGCTCCAGACGGGCGAAGTCATAGCCGTAGGTGAACGCGGTGCACAGAGGATTCACATCCGGGTAAGCGGCCTTCACGCCTTCCAGATAGGCCACGGCGTTCTCGACGGTGTTCGGCACGGGCAGGTTCAGCTTTTCGCACAGGTCGGAGCGGTAGATGATACCGTTGTTGGCGGCGTAGGTGGTTTCGGGAGCGGGGATGCAGTAGATGTGGCCGTCGATTTTCACATCGTTCCAGGCAATCTCGCTGATGGCGTTCTTCAAATCGGCGTACTCAGGCAGCTCCAGGTAGTCTTCCAACTCCATGAAAGCACCCTGACGGGCGTAGTCGGGAGAACCCGGCCAAGAGGAATACCACACCATGTCAACGCCGTCGCCGGTGTTCATGATGATGGGATAGGTGGTCTTGGGATCCCAGTCCAGGAAGCGGACTTCGATGGTGATGCCGTACTTCTCAGCGGAGTAGGCGTTGGCAGCTTCCATGACCGCGTCGTAGCCGGCGGGCTTGCTGCCGGCGGAGATGGTTACCAGATGGACGGGCTCCTTCGCTTCAGCCACGGCGGCGGGAACGAGGGACAGAGCCAGCATGAGAACCAGTACCAGAGAGATGAGTTTCTTCATTCCAGAGACTTCCTTTCTTTGAATGAATATCTATCGGCGGTCTTTGACCGCTAATAAGCATGGGAATCAGCCCTTGACCGCGCCCACGGTCAGACCCTTGACGAAATAGCGCTGCACGAAGGGATAGACCAGCACCACCGGGCCGGTGGCCACGATGGCCATGGCCATTTTCAGGGTCTCGGAGGGCAGCTTTACATCGGTGCTCACGCCCGCCTGCTGCATACTCTTGATGGCATTGGACATGTTGACCATGCGGTAGAGGTAATACTGCAGCGTGTGCTTGGATTCGGTCTTGATGAATAGCATGGAGGAATACCAGTCGTTCCACTTGCCCAACGCGATAAACAGACCGATGGTCGCCAGCGCGGGCGTAGCCAGCCGCAACGCGATCTGCACGAAGATACGCAGGTCGCCGGCACCGTCGATCCGGGCGGATTCCACTACCTCGTTTGGCACGCACTGCTTAATAAAGTTACGCATCAGCAGGATGTTGTAGCTGCTCAAAAGGGAAGGAACGATCAGCGCCCACATGGTGTCCCGCATTCCCAGGTACTGGGTGATGACCATGTACCACGGAATCAGACCGCCGCCAAACAGCTGCGTGAAGTAGAACATGAAGGAGAACACGTTGCGGCTGCGGAAGTCCTGCCGGGATAGGGCGTAACCGGTCATGGCCGTCAGAAACAGACCGAAGACCGTGGTCGCCAGCGTGGTGATGATCGTCACCTTATAGGCGTTGATCAGGCCCTGCGGATTGCGGAACAGATATACATAGCTGTCCACGCTCCATTTTTGCGGGAAGAAGGAGTAACCGTTGCGGACGACCACATCGTTATCCGTAAAGGAACCGATCAGCAAAAGCAGGAAGGGAAGCAGGCACAGCAGCGCGAACAGCCCGACCAGCACCGTGGAGACCCGGTTGAACACCCGGTAGCCCCGATTGGATTTTCTGCGCATTTCCATAGTGACCAGCCTCCTTTCTCAGAACAGCGCCATATCTGGCTCCACCTTGCGCACCAGCACGTTGGAGCCCAGCACCAGCAGCAGACCCACCACGGACTGATACAAGCCCACCGCCGTACCGCGGCTGATATCGAAGGTCTCGGTAGCGGCGCGGAACACGTAGGTGTCGATAATTTCGGTGGTGTTCCGTACCAGCGGCACATTGCCCACCAGCTGATAGAACAGGTCGAACTGGCCGCGCATGATGTTGCCCAGGCTCATCAGGAACAGAATGACGATCGTGGGCCGCAGACAGGGCAGGGTGATGTGGATGATCTCCTGCCAGAAGGTGGCGCCGTCCAGATCGGCCGCCTCGTACAGATCGTCGCTGATACCTGTAATGGCCGACAGATAAACCACGGTGCCGTAGCCGGTGGTCTTCCAAAAGTTCACGATGGGAATCAGGATGTACCAGACCCACGGCGTTTCGTAGTAGTAGAACTTGTCCATGCCCAGCGTGAGCCGCAGGCTGTTGATAAAACCGTTGGAGTTGAACAGGGCGAAGCAGATGGTACCTACCAGCACCATGGACACGAAGTGCGGCAGAAACATCAGCGTCTGGCAGGTCTTTTTGAAAAACTTGGCGCTCATCTCCGCCAGCATGATGGCGAAAGCGATCCGAAGCGCTGTGCCGATGACGATGAAAATGATGTTATACAGAAGCGTATTTGCCGTAAACGTCCACGCCGCGCCGGAGGAGAAAAGAAACTTGAAGTTATTCAGCCCCACAAAGCGGCTGCCGAACAGACCCTTGCGCACGTTGTAGTCGGTGAAGGCATAATAAATGCCGACCATGGGCAGATAATTGAACACCAGAAAGAACGCGACGCTGGGAATCATCATCACCAGCAGCATGGGATTCTTTTTGGCGTCATAACGAAGATTGCTGAAAAACCCTCCCTTAGCCAACCCGTTTTTCTGGGAACGCATATCAGTACCTCCCTGTCTGTACATTTGATTATCGTCAAAGTGTCATTACGTTTTTGATTGTAGCAATAAGCAGCGTCCCGGACAATGCATAATCGAGCAATGAAATAAAACGATTGTGCAATTATTTTTCCTTCTTCCTATATAATGAAGCGAAATTATGATATCATACAAATAACTTCCTATAACGGAGCGAAAGGAGAAGCCATGCACAAGCTTCAATCACTGAATGGAATTTGGGACTATCGTGCCGCCGAAGGCCCGTGGGACAAACGGGCAATTCCCTATGCCGACCTTCCCATGGGCTTCGCCGAATGCCGGCGTACTTTTGACGTGCCGGACGGCTGCGTCGGCCGCCGCGCCTTTCTGCGGCTGGAGGGCATCACCTACGAGGCAGATGTTACGCTCAATGGCGAATCGCTGGGGAGGATGCTCCCCTATGTTCCCTATGAATTTGAAGTGACCGAAAAACTGCGCCCCGTTGAAAACGAGCTGCGGGTGGCGATCCGCGACTTGCCCGCCGCCTTCGGCCCGGCGGAAGGCTGGGAAAACTACAGTGGCGTCATCCGGGACGTATCGGTGGTCTATACGGACGCAAGCCGGATCGCGGACGTTTTCTTTCACACAGAGCTGGCGGCGGACGCTTCGTCTGCCCTGTGCCACGTGGAGCTGACCGCCGACGGCCCCGTAGCGGACGGCCTTTCGTTGACCTTGCGCGCCCCGGGTGGCCAGATTGCCTGCCAGACGATTTTCTCCCTGAACGGAACGCCGAAACAGGCATTTTCCTTCCCGATGGAGCATCCGCTCCTCTGGTCGCCGGAAAGTCCCGTTCTGTACACGCTGGAAACGGAGCTGCTTCGGAATGGCGTTCCCTGTGATCGACTGGTTCAGCGGGTGGGCTTCAAGGAACTGAAGGTGCAGGGCAAGCGCTTTCTGCTGAACGGCAAGCCCCTGTTTTTGATGGGCGTATGCCGTCACGACCTTTGGGGCGATCAGGGCCACGTGATGACCCGGGAGCAGATGCGGCAGGATATGGCCATGATCAAGGCCACGGGAGCCAATTTCGTCCGTCTGGTTCACTACCCTCATCACCCCTACATTCTGGAACTTGCCGACGAACTGGGCCTGATGGTCTCCGAGGAGCCCGGCCTGTGGTGGTCGGACATGAAGGATCAGGCGATTTTCGACGGCAGTCTGGAAGTCATGCGCCGCACGGTTCTTCGGGATCGAAGCCACGTCAGCGTAGCCTTCTGGCTCAGCTTCAACGAGTGCATCTTCACCCCGGAATTTCTCCGGGCCGCCGCTCAGGTCTGCCGGGAGAACGACCCCGTTCATCTGGTGTCCGGGGCCAACTGCATGGATATTCCCATGACCCGCAAGTACTTTGCCGAATGCGGGCTGGATTTTTATACCATGCACCCCTATGCGCCGACGGACGAACGGATGCTGGAAAGTGCCCGGGAACTGAACGACAAGCCGCTTTTGTTCACCGAATGGGGCGGCTATCACGTTTTCAACAATCCCGACCTGTTCGGCCGCTTTCTGGACACCCTGCGCGCCCTTTGGGAAAATCCCGACGATCAGCCGGTGTTGGCGGGGGCGTTTCTGTGGTGCTGGGCCGAGGTGTTCGAGTTTAACCGGGCCGCGCCAGCCTGCCACGATGGGCTTTTGTGCGAAGCGCTGGTAGACCGTTTCCGTCGTCCGCTGCCCAACTATGCCGTATTTCAGGAGAAGTGCCTCGCGTTTTCCCTGCCCCGCCCGGTGCACCGCAGTCTGGAAATTCTGTCCCCGCAGGTAGAAGAAGCGCCCATGGAGTCGGTCAGCCTGACCGGCGCGGCAACGGAACCCTCGCAGGCCGCCGCATGGAACGACATGATGGCGCTGGCCGCGCAGCCTATCCCTCGTTTTGTCTTTGGCGAACGGAAGCTGCGGGTAATGCGCTTCGGCCCGGTTTTGCCGGAAACGCCGGACAGGCTGGGCAGTCTGCCCGTATCGCTGCTGGAAAAGCCGCTGGTGGTGATGAAGCCCGCCTCCGGGAATGTATTTCTTCCGCTGAACGGCTCCGGACGGGCGCTGTACCTGATAGGCAGCGTCAGTATGCCCAAGGGCTTTCCCATCGAAGGAGCCTTTGGTGAGGAAGCCGGTCAGTGCGCCGTCTGCTATGCGGACGGCGGGCGGAATGTGTTCCCCCTTCGCAACGGCCATGAGATCACGACCGCCGCAGGCTGGTTCGGCCCGTCCCGCATCCGCCCCGTGGCCTCCAACGCACCCTGTGTGCTGCGCTTTATCAACGACCCGGATCGGGAGCGCTATGTAGCCCATCTGCTTCGTCTGCCGCTGGAAACGGGACGGGAGCTTTGCGGGCTGGAGATCCGTGCCGGGGACGGTTATGCGCTTCTGTACTACGGCGTTACCATCGCCCGCTAAACCATTTCAGGGAGGGATTCCATGGCTGGCATGTCCATCGACCGCCAAAAGCTGCAGGAGCTTTTGCGGGACTTTCGAACGCTGACGGGCATCTGCATTTCCTTCTGGTATCACGGCGACGAGTGGTCCGTCATCGGCGATACCGTTTACGCCTCGCCGTTTTGCGCGCTGCTGCGGCAGAACGAGACGCTGCGCCACGACTGCGAATACTGCGATGCGCACGGTCTCAACCACGCCCGGGAAACCGGGGAGGTTTGCCGTCTGGTCTGCCACGCCGGGCTTCACGAGTACACCTACCCGGTGCAGGAATCCGGACGTACCCTCGGTTATTTCATGATCGGTCAGGTGCGCCTTCCCGATGATGGCGGCGGTCTTTCGCCCGAAATGGTGGAAAGGTGGCGCGCCTTGGGGATGGACGTGCAGGAGATGCAGCGTCTCTACCATCAGCTGCCCGTCATGACCAGCGAAAAAATGCTTTCCGCCTGCCATATGCTGGACGCTCTGGCCAAGTACGTCTACATCCAGGGGATGATCCGCCGCACGGAGCCGCCCCTGTGCAAGAAGATCATGACCTACGTCCGCAGCAACCTTGCCCGGCCCATGACGCTGGACAGCATTGCCGCGGCGCTGAACGTCTCCCGTTCCACCCTGTGCCACACCGTGCGCAACGAAATGAACACTTCCATGATCGAACTGATCCGCCGAATGCGGGTGGAAAAGGTCGTATCGCTGCTGCAGGACGGCTGGACGCTACAGACTGCGGCGCTGGAAGCGGGCTTTTCGTCCTCCAGCTATTGCTCGCGCGTTTTCAAGCAGGTGCTTGGGGCAGCGCCCGGCGCTTTTGCCAAGGCAGACCGGGAGGGAAAGGAAGAACTGGGCGAGTCCTGATTACGGGCTCTTTCCCCCATCCACATAAATAGATTGGCCGGTGATGTAGCGGGCCGCGTCGCTCAGAAGCAGCCGCACCACACCAGCGCAATCCCGCGGCTCGCCGTAGAACCCGGCGGGAATGGAGACCGTCACTTCCGCTGCGTAAGTCGGGTCGCTCAGCGCCTCCACGTTGCGGGCGGTAAAGATCACCCCGGGGGCAACGTTATTTACCGTGATCCCGTCCGCCGCCAGCTGCTGGGCCAGCGACTGCACCATGTTGGTCTGCGCCGCCTTGGAGGCCGAGTACACCAGCATATCGGTATGGGGCTTGCGTTCCTGCACCGAACCGATGGTGACGATCCTCCCCCATTTCTGCGCCTTCATATGGGGCACTGCCAGCTGAATGAGCCGGAGGGAGGAATAGAAGTTGCAGGTCATCTGCTTCTGGTATTCTTCCAGCGAAATTTTCTGCCACGGACGGCGAATTTGCATGGAAGCGTCCAGCACCAGTGCGTCCAGCGGACCGTTCTCGGCCATAAGCCTTTCAGCGGTGCAGGGGTCGGTCAGATCGCCGGTCACAGCGGCGGCTTTCCCGCCCTTTTCTTCGATCAGTTTTCTGGTTTCCTTGGCTTTTGCCCGGTCGGAGGCGCAGTGGACGACCACCTCATAGCCGTCCTGCCCGTCATGACGAAATCCCGGATGGGCGTGGGGTCAATGCCACGATAGTACACCTGCACGTCCGGCACGCGGTGCATCTGCTCGATGTCCCGGATGCCGCCCCAGATGACCGCGCCGCCGTTGCCGGTCTTCTGGTGGATGGCGGTAGTCAGGTTGCCGCCCAGAAAAGTGCCCTTGTACACCTTGTCAAACATGTCGATGACGATCACGTCCCGGTCGGTCAGGCTGTCGATGACCCACTGATTGGGCGTGCCCGACAGGCCCTTGGCCCGAGCCATGGCATTCATGGCCTCCTTGTAGTCCGGGCGCACCGGCGCGTACATGGCCGTCACAGCGCGGCCCACCAGTTTTCGGTTAACCGTGCCGTCTTCCTTGAACTCCGGGTGCAAGGACTTCATGGCGATGAACTGGCTCTCGTAGCCCTTGACAAAAATGGGCTTCCAAAGCTCTTCCAGCGTCATGCCATACAGCGCGTCCAAATATTTGTCCGCCACCTTGGGACGGCCGTCCTCGAGGCGCTCCCCCGTCCATTCCGGGGTCATGGCGATGATTTCTTCTCTTGTGTTAAACAGAATCGTTAGTCCTCCAAACGAATCTCGGCTTCGCCGCCGTCCCTGCGCAGGGTGAACGGCGTTTTTACGCTGTGACCATTCTTTTCCACAGTGAGTTCATAATCGCCCTCAAACCCGCGGAAGGCCGCGTAGCCCTGACCATCCGTCTCCCCGTCCGCTTCTGTGCGGAAACGATGGTGGAACAGCTCGTTCATCATGTCATAGGCGGGCTTGTGGGTCATATCGAAGTGGATCAGGCCGCCGTGGTAATAGTTTTCACCGGCGGTCATATCCCCCTGGGGCGCGAAGGCCGCGTAGCCGTCCACCAGATTCCAGTAGATTGCCGCTTCCATGGCGGGATGGCTGAACCAGATGGTGAACAGCTTTTCCAGCACCTCGGCCTGCAGGGCTTCGTCCTCCGCGCTGTTGGAATAGGCGGGAATAGTGACCTCCGTCACCTGCAAAGGCTTGTGGTAACGGTTCCAGTAGTGATCCATGCAGCCGTACAACCGCTTGGGGCTCAGCAGCGGGCATGCCTGTTCCGCTTCCCGCTCTTTGGAGTAGAAAAGGTGGTACTGCAAGCCGATGCCGTCGATGACCGCACCCTTGCGAATGCTGTCGGAAATCACGGCAGAATAGGCGCTGCGCCCCGCCGCGTGGACGTCCCACGCCTGCTCGGTGGCTTCGTTGATGATGAGTTCATTCTGGGGGAAATACTTCCGTGCACACTGGAAGCTCCATTCCACCAGATCATCCTCGAAGAAGAATTGAGTGCTCCACCGTCCCTGATCCTTCCACTCGTCATACCACAGCAGTGTCTCGTTAATGACCTCCATGCAATGAATCTGACCGGCATAGCGAGCGGCGATCTCCGCAAAACGCTTTTCCAGCAGACACTTGACCTCTGCCACGTTGTTGTGCTCGACCCAAGTGGGCGTCCATTGGTCGTAGTTCAGGCAATGGAGCTTCGGCGCGATGTTCTTTTCCCGGCAGTACTCCAGACAAAGATCGGGCGTAGGCCGGCGATAGACTTTCTCACTGTCCTTGGTAAACCGAAGCGCGCCGGGCCGGGGTATGCGAAGTATATCTTCGCCGGGTGTTTCAGCAGGAGTTACAATTAACGCCCAAGCAATACCTCATGCAGGTGCGGATGCAGCGGGCCGTTTCTTTGCTGCAATCCGGCTACTATACGGTAACGCAGGTCGCCCATTTCTGCGGCTTCACGGATGAGAAATATTTTTCCACCGCATTCAAAAAAATGAACGGCTGTCAGCCGTCCAAATATCTGTATTCGTTTGTACCGTAAAACGAAATGACCGTTCTAAAAAGCAAATGCAAAAGGGATGCGTCGTATGGACGCATCCCTTTGTGATTGATCGTTATTTCCGGGTGGGACGGCGCAGGAAAGCGGGAACACCCAAGTCGTCGCGCTCCACAGTAGAGGCAGCCGGAGCGGGAGTTTTTTCCGCTGCGGGCTGCTGCGCTGCCTGCTGGGGCTGAGCGCCGGCCTGAGGCTGCAGCGCCTGTGCATTCTGGGTAGGAGCCTGATACTGCTGGCCGTACTCCATCTGCGGCATCACGGGCTGCTGCACATTGCCGTACTGCATTCCCTGCACCGGCTGCTGCATTCCGTAATCAGGCTGGCCGTAGGTCTGCCGGGGCTGATAGCCGCTGGGCTGACCGTAGCTGGCATAGTAGTTGGAACCCTGCTGCATCATGGGCGGCATGGCCGCAGGGGTGGGAATGGAAGAACCGCCCACATAACCGCCGCCGAAGTCGCTGTGCATGGATTCGTCCTCCATGGGCATATTGAAGCTCATGTCCTCATAGGAAGAACCAGAGGAGAAATCCTGACGGCCGGAAGGACCATAGGTGCTGCCGGAATTTCCGTTGGAGAAGGAACGCGTCCAGTCCCGCTCGCCGCTGTTCTTGGATTTAGCGTCCTCCTTCTTGGGGAAGGGCGTTTTCTCAAAGCCGGTAGCAATGACCGTGATGCGGACTTCGTCGTCCAGCGAATCGTCAATGCCAGCGCCGAAGATGATATTGGCTTCGCTGTCCGCGGCCTGCATCACCAGACTGGCGGCCTCGTTGATGTCGATAATGCTCATGTCCTCGCCGCCGGTGATGTTGATCAGCACCGCGCGGGCCCCATCGATATTGGTTTCCAGCAGCGGGCTGGAAATAGCGTTCTTGGCGGCTTCCACCATCCGGTTTTCGCCCTTGCCGACGCCGATGCCCATATGAGCCAGTCCGCCGCTTTCCATGACGGTCTTCACGTCGGCAAAGTCCAGATTGATGAGCGCAGGCACAGCAATCAGGTCGCTGATGCCCTGAATGCCCTGCCGCAGCACATCGTCCGCAATGCGGAAGGCTTCCAGCATGGTCGTGCCCTTGGTGACCACCTGCAGCAGACGGTCGTTGGGGATCACGACCAGCGTATCCACCCGCTGTTTCAGGTCGATCACGCCCATTTCGGCGTTTTTCATGCGCTGCTTGCCCTCAAACAGGAAGGGCTTGGTGACCACAGCAATGGTCAGGCAGTTCAGATCCCGGGCAATTTCGGCCACAATGGGAGCCGCACCCGTACCCGTGCCTCCACCCATACCGGCGGTGACAAATACCAGATCCGCGCCCTTGATCGCCTGAGCGATCTCCTCGCGGCTTTCCTCCGCGGCACGGCGGCCCACATCCGGAACCGCGCCCGCGCCAAGACCCTTAGTCAGTTTTTCACCGATCTGAATGGTGGTGCTGGCCTTGCTCATGGCCAGCGCCTGACGATCGGTGTTGATGGCGATAAATTCCACGCCCTTCAAGCCCGCGTCCACCATGCGGTTGACCGCGTTATTGCCTGCACCGCCGCAGCCGATTACCTTGATCGTAGCAAAGCTCTGTTGATCCTCGATCTGAAATTCAAGCACAGTGCATCCCCCTAGTTTTTGTTTCGCTCAGGTTTTATCCGCTGCTCAGCCGCCCAAGAGGCTTCGGAAGAAGTCCTTGATGCCGCCCGAAAAACCGCTTGCGGGAACATTTCTGGATTCAATGGTATCGATGATCAGGTCCATCAGACCCATGGCGCTGGCGTAAATGGGGCTGGACAGCTTGATGGTGCGCTTGACGGTGTCGCGCACAGGCTTTTCCAGCTTGGCCGCCAGATAATCCCGGCCGCCCCGGTTCAGGCTCAGGCCGCCGCCGGTCAGGTAGATGTTGGACCAATCGCCCAGCTTCATGCCGCTTTCGTCGATGCATTCCTTGATCATCTCGGCAATTTCATCCACCCGGGGCTCCAGCACCTCGGCCACCTGTTCCTGCGTAAAGGTATCCGCCTTCACGCCATCGCCGCCCGTCACCGTATAGGATTGCGAAATGGTGGAAATTCCATACACATATTCGCGCTTGATCTGTTCGGCAGATTCCAGCGAAATGTTCAAGCCCTCGGCCACGTCGGCAGCAATATGTCCGCCGCCCACGGGAAGCGTCTTCTGGAAGATCACCGCGTCGCCCTCCACGGCCATCACATCGGTGCACAGATACCCAACGTCGATCAGCAGCGCCGTGCGGTCGCGGTCTTCTTCCAGCAGATACAGCATGGCTTCGCCGGTGGAGGAGGAGAAGAAGCCGCTGACGGTGATATTCATATCCCGCAGCCGGGCCATCACATCATCCAGAAAGAAGGTATCGGCCACTACGAAGCTGACCAGTGCCTTGAGCTCGTTGCCCTTCAGGCCGACGGGCTCCAGCGTTTTTTTGCCGCCGTCCACCATGAACCACGCGGGGCTGCGGTGCACCACCACGCCGCGCACAGGAGAAAGACGCTTGTCCGCGTTGGCGAAGATTTTCTCCACATGGCGAGGCGTTACCCGGGGGTCGGCCCCCTGAATGGTCACGCTGGTCTCCACCGCGTAAACACGAGTAAACTCGCCTGGCACACCCACGTTGATCTCGCGGATCTTGCGTTTGGACTGGTTTTCCGCCTCGCTGATGGATTTTTGAATGGCCTCGTTCAGGGCCATGGTATTGTTCCACTCGCCGTCCAAAAAGCCGTCGTACATGGAAATCCCCGCGCCGACAATATCGCACCGCTGAGAGCCGCTTGTTTCGGCCACCAGCGTCACGATCTTCGACGTGCCAAAATCAATTGCCGCAATGGTTGATTTCATACTCCGCATATCCCCAGTTCTTCTGGAATCAGCCGCAGGCACCCCTGACGGCAGGCGTTGGGCGCTTTGAAACAAACAAAAGGTTACGCAAACAGGGCACCCAATGTACCAGCATTTATTGTACCCGTTTTAACAGGAAATCGCAAGCCAAATCCCACTTTTTTTTCACTTTTTTGTAAATTCCGTCTTTGATGAGAAAAAATGTTACCGTTCAGGCATGAATTTTCCGTCTTCAGGGATGGAAACGTCCAGAACGCCGGAATCGGTGCCCAGCTGCCGGAAGTAGGCGATATAGGTGCGGATGGCCCCCACCTTGGCGCGCAGGTATTCTCCGTCGCCCATGCGAACGGAAATGCCCTCCTGCGTGATCAAATAAAGATTTTCCGTATCGGAAAGATTGATTTCCGTGACCTCATCCGCATATTCCTGTAAAGAGAGTTCGCTGAGCAGCTGGCAGTAAATATCCATCTGCTTCTGGCTGCGCAGGGAAAGAGTCTGCCCCACGTGCACCGCCGTGACGCGGAAGCCGGTGACCAGCGGCATCCCCTCCGGCAGCGTCATGCTGTCGCTTTCGCTCATGACCATGCCGTGCGCATCCAGCTCGTACTGGCTGCCCAGCCAGCGCATGACGGCCACGGGCTTGCGTTCCTCCACATAAAGGTAAATGGTGCTGGGGTATTCGATCTGCATTCCCTGATAAATGATGGAATAATCCTTTTCCAGATTTTTGGCGATTTCGTCCTCACTGACGGTGAAGATATTCCGGCCCTTGTACAGGCCGGAAGCCGACACCACCTGCTGGGGAGAATGCTCCTTCAGGCCGATGACGTACACCGCGTCCAGCCGAAAAACCGTCTCCTGCAGCACGATGATCAGGATGCACAGCGCCGCCAGCACCACCACCATTTTGATCAATACGCCCCTGTGCCGTTTCTGGCGGCGCTTTTCACTGGCGGCAGCGGAGGAGGCGGGCGGCGGGCTGACGGGCTCGTCGGGCTGCCCCTCCTTCACCTGCCGGTCATGCAGATAGGCATAGGAATACTCGCCATAGGCTTCAAATTCTTCCCGCTCCTGTCTGGAAGGGGCGTTCCGTTTGTGTTTCATGGGTGTTCCTCTCCTCTTTCCACTGAAATCCGCTGAACGTCGGCTCCCAGATGGGTCAGGGCCGTTTCCAGGCTCTCGTAACCACGGTCGATCAGCCGGGCTCGTTCCACGATGGTCTCCCCCTGTGCCGCAAGACCCGCGATGGCCAGCGCCGCGCCGCCGCGGAGGTCGCGTGCCGTGACCCTTGCGCCGCTCAGACGCTCCACCCCGCGAATGACCGCCGTGCGGCCGTTGATCAGAATATTCGCCCCCATGCGGTTCAGGTCGCCCGCATGAGCAAAACGATTCTCGAATACATTCTCCACCACCACGGAGGTTCCCTTCGCCAGCGAAGCGATCGCCATCATCTGGGCCTGCATATCCGTGGGAAAACCCGGATGGGGCTGGGTCTGCAGCTGGGCAAAGGCGGAAAGCCGCTCCGGGCCGTGAAGGGTCAGGGCGTTTTCCTGCCGGGAGATCACGCAGCCCATTTCTTCCAGCTTGGCGATCACCGCCAGCATTTCCTCCACCGGCACATTCCGCAGTCGGACGCTTCCGCCGGTGACGGCAGCCGCGGCCAGCAGCGTTCCTGCGGCGATACGGTCGGGCATGGGCCGGTATTCCACGCAAGTCAATCGGGACACGCCCTGCACCCGGATGGAATTGGTGCCCGCCCCGGTGATCTTGGCCCCCATGGCGTTCAGGAAGCGCTGCAAGTCCAGAATTTCCGGTTCCCGAGCCACATTATTCAGCACGGTCTCGCCCCGAAGCAATGCAGCCGCCATCATCACATTCTCGGTTGCGCCCACGCTGGGGTAGTCGAAATGGACGGTAGCCGGGTGCATGTTGCGCCCGTCGCAGCGGATAACGCCGCCTTCTTCCTCCATCTGCACCCCCAACTGCCGAAGGCCGCTCAGATGCAGGTCGATGGGACGCAGCCCGATCTCGCAGCCGCCGGGCAGGGACACGTTGGCCCTGCGGAACCGGGCCAGAATGGGCCCCAGCAGAAAAATGGAAGAGCGGATGCGCTTAGAAAGCGCCTCGGGTATTTCGTAGCCGCACAGCCCGCCCGGGTCGATCTCCAGCGTTCCGCCGTCCCTATGTACGCCGCAGCCCAGCGTTCGGAGGATTTCCCCCATATCGCTGATGTCGCTGAGCCGCGGGCAGTCCCGCAGAACGGTCTTCCCCTCCGTCAGAATCGCTCCGGCCATGATGGGCAGCGCCGCGTTTTTCGCGTTCTGCACCGTCCATTCGCCCCTCAGGCGTTTTCCGCCCCGAATCCGCAAGGCGTCCATATTTCCACCTCCGTCAAGCATCGCATGACCCATCCTATGCGCTGCCGGGAGATGTGTGAGAGCGCCGCAGGGGTTTCACCCCTGCACCCCGACCAGGGCGATGCCCTGGACCCGCCTTTGACCGCACAATGTGCGGTCGATCATGAGCTTGTTAAGGGCAAGGCCCTTACTGCAGGGTTTGGGGCCGCAAAGGCCCCAACGTCTTCATGCATGACGGGAAATATTGAAGAGGATGCCGACGGCGGCCATCAGAAGGGAAATGGAGGTGCCGCCTGCGCTGAAAAAAGGCAAAGGAAGACCGGTCGTTGGGAGAATGCCCACCACCACACCAATGTTGATAAAGGCCTGTACAGAGATCATGGCGGTAATGCCCGCCGCCAGCAGACAGCCGTAACGATCCTGACAGTTCAGAGCAATGCGCATTCCTGCCACAGCAAAGGCCACGAAAAGCAGAATGACCACGCAGCAGCCGAACAGGCCGAAATCCTCTCCGATAATCGCAAAGATGAAGTCGCTTTCCGGGTACGGCAGGTAGGAAAACTTCTGCCGTCCCTGCCCCAGTCCCCGGCCGAACAGACCACCGGAGCCGATGGCAATGAGCGATTGAGAAAGCTGATACCCTTCGTCGCTCATCTGGGCAAAGGGATTGCGGAAGGACAGCAGCCGCTCCCGGCGATAGGGCTCCACCCATGCATAAGCGAAGCCCACGGCCAGCCCCGCCACGCCCATCAGGCTCAAATGTTTCCATTTGGCCCCGGCCAGCAGCATCATCAATATGGCTACGATCATGATGCTCCCGGCAGTGGACAGGTTGGGCTGCTGTAAAATCAGCAGAAACATGGCCGCCGGGATCACCAGCAGGGGAAGAATGCCCGTCCACAGCCGCTCCACCTGTTTGAGCCGAAAGCTGAGCGTGGAGGCCAGATACATCACCGAGGCGATTTTTGCCAGTTCCGACGGCTGAAAGCTCAGGCCCGCAATGTTCAGCCAGCGCCGGGAACCGTTCACATACACGCCGATCCCGGGGATCAGCACCAGCACCAGCAGCGCGAAGCTGCCGGTCAGCGCCAGCATGACCACGCGGGGCTTCTGCCAGAAGGAATATGGAATCCGGCTGGTCAGAAGCATCAGAAATGCGCCCAGGCCCACGCCAATGAGCTGCTTTTTCACTTCCAGCAGCGCGTCGCCCTGATCGACTGCCTTGTAGTACGTGGCGCTGAACAGCGTCAGGAGGCCGCACATCATCAAAAGGGCCAGAATCAGCGCCAGCGTACCGTCCGCCGGTTTCAGCCGCGCCTTTCGGTTCTGCCGCCATACCGGCTGCCGTTCCAACATAAAAGCCCCTCCCAACGCGCTCGTTCAAGATGCTTCGCTTTTGTGCGCATCTCCTTCGCCGAAGGGAAGGGCTTTGGTGCCGTTTTACTGCAGCTGGTTCACCAGCTCCTTGAAAATTTCGCCCCGCTGCTCAAAATCCTTGAACATATCGAAGCTGGCGCAGGCGGGAGACAGCAGCACGTTGCCGCCGGAGACGGCCAGCAGACGAGATTTGTCGATGGCGTCGCCCATGCTGTAGGCCTGACTGATTCGGTCATAACCAGCTTCTTCCAGCTGCTGACGAATCTGCCGGGAGGTCTCGCCCATGACCACCACGTGGGAGATCAGGCCGGAGGCAACGATTTCTTCGCAAAGCGGCATGAAGTTGGTGTGCTTGTCGTAGCCGCCGAGGATCAGCACCGTAGGCGCGCGCATACTCTGTACCGCCTTAATGGTGCTGTCCACATTGGTGCCCTTGCTGTCGTTGATGTAGGTAACGCCCTCCAGCACGCGCACCTTTTCAATGCGGTGCTCCACGCCTGTAAAGGTCTGTAGGGTGTGACGAATGATCGGTGCGGGCACGTTCATGGCGCAGGCCATGGCTGCGGCGGCCAGTGCGTTTTCCAGATTGTGGGGGCCGGGAATCAGAATGGAGTCGGCGTCGCAGATGGGACGGGTTTCCCCCTTCCACTGCCAGACGAGCTTGCCGTCCTTCACAAAAGCGCCGTTTTCCAGCTGTTGAGTGCGACTGAAGAAGGCCACCTGACTTTTCAGCTTTTCGGCCATTTTGTTCAGCACCGGGTCGTCATAATTCAGCACCGCAAAATCGTCCGCCGTCTGGTTTTCGAAAATGCGCTGCTTCATGCGGATGTACTGCGCCATGGTGCCGTGGCGGTTCAGATGGTCTTCCGTAATATTCAGAAGCGCCGCCACGTGGGGATGGAAGGTCTTGACGCTTTCCAGCTGGAAGCTGGACACCTCCACCACGGTTACGTCTTCCTTCTTGGCGGAGATCGCCACGGCGGACAGCGGGTAGCCGATATTTCCCGCCACATGAGTAATGCGCCCGGCGTTTTCAAAAATTTTGCCCAGAAGGGTCGTGGTAGTGGTCTTGCCGTTGGTGCCAGAAATGGCCAGCATATCGCCGTTCAGCAGCGACGAGGCCAATTCCAGCTCGCCTACTACGGGAATGCCTTTTTCCTTGGCAACCTTCACTACCGGTGCGTCGATGGGCACGCCGGGGCTGATCATCAGAATATCCGCTTCGTCCAGCAGCTTTACACTGTCCTCGCCCAAGCGGAACACACAGGCCGTATTCCGCAGACTGTCCAGCTGGTCGCCGAAGGCTTCTTCCAGCTTCATATCCGACAGAACGGGAATGGCTCCGTGGCGAAGCAGCAGCTCGGCGGCGGCAATGCCGCTGCGGGCCATGCCTACCACCAGCACGCGTTTCTTTTCAAGTTTCATGACGGTTTTTCACCTCCGAAATCCGCAAAATACGATGGAGTCTGTCAGTTCAGGGGAAGGGAGAACAGAGCGATCAGGCACAAAAGACCCTCCACAACGGAGTACATGGCCACGATCTGCTGTTCGGTCATGCCGCAGAGTTCAAAGTGATGATGGATGGGCGACATTTTGAAAATGCGCTTGCCGTGGGTCACTTTGAAGTAGATGCGCTGAATGATAACGCTCATGGAAGATGCGAACATGGTAAAGCAGATCAGCAGCCAATAGAGCGGCATCCGCAGGAGCATACTCATGCCTACCATGGCTCCGCCGATGAACATACTGCCCGTGTCGCCCATAAATACCAGCGCGGGATAGTGGTTGAAGCGCAGGAAGCCCATGCAGCCGCCCGCCAGCGCCATGGCGAAGATCGCCAGATGCTGGTAGTTGCCGATATACTCCGGAGACAGCGCAGAAGCCCCGGCCAGCGTGACAAATACGGCGATCAGGCCCCAGGCGGAGCTGCCGATCACGCTGACGCTGGACAAAAGCCCGTCCAGCCCGTCCTGAAGGTTGGCGCTGTTGACCATGAAGATCATCGCCAGTGTCATCAGCGGCACATAGAACGCGCCCAAATCCCACTCCACATTAAAGAAAGGCACGATCACGCTGCTGCCGATCATGGGGTGCTTATAGCAATACCACGAGAAGGCCAGCGAGATCACGACCTGCGCCACGACCTTCTGCCACCAGATCAGGCCCAGATTGCGCTTTTTCACGACCTTGATGTAGTCGTCCACAAAGCCCACCAGCATGGTCAGCAGCGAAACGCCGATCAGCGCCAGCGTAAAGTCCCACTGGCCGTACCAGTTGCCGGTCAGCACAGCCGCCGCCAGACAGGTGGTCAGCACGAACATCAGGCCGCCCATGGTGGGGGTGCCCTGCTTGGTCTTGTGGGACTGGGGACCCAGCTCGTACACTGTCTGACCGAATTTGAGCTTGCGCAGCACGGGGATCACCCGCGGCCCCAGCACCAGCACGCCCGCCAGCGAAAGGATCAGCGCCAGAATCAGCTTTAGCATGGTATTCACTCCTCTGAAGATTCACTCTCCGGCTGAAGCTCCCGGAGCAGCTCCTGCACGACGACCTTTTCATCGAAGGGACGCTTCACGCCCATGATGTCCTGATAAGTCTCATGACCCTTGCCAGCCAGAATGATGACGTCGCCGTCCCGGCCCATTTCCAGCGCGTGGCGAATAGCGTCCCGACGGTTTTCGATGATAACATACTTGCCGCCCGTGGGCTTGATGCCTTCTTCAATAGAGGCCAGAATGGCGTTGGGGTCCTCGGTGCGGGGGTTGTCGCTGGTGAGGATGGAGAAATCCGCCAGCCGACCAGCGATCTCGCCCATAATGGGCCGCTTGCCGTGATCCCGGTCGCCGCCGCAGCCGAAAAGCACGATCAGCCGGCTGCGGGTAAAGGTGCGCACGGTGGTCAGAATATTTTCCAGCGCGTCGGGAGAATGGGAGTAGTCCAGAATGACCTTGTAAGGGGTCTTGGTATCCAGCATTTCCACCCGGCCGGGCACGTTGACCACGCTTTCCAGTCCCTCCCGGATAGCCTGCTGATCAATGCCGAGGATCATGGCCAGCGACGCGGCGGCCAGCGCATTGTACACGTTGAACATGCCCGTCAGGTGCATATGCACCGGCATTTCTTCCAGTCCGCGCAGCAGAATGGAGAAGGACACGCCGTCCTCGGAAATTTCAATATCCCGGGCAAACACATCCGCGTCGGAGCTGATGCCGAAGGTCAGATAGGGCACCTTGATGTCCTTGATGATCTTATCGCTGGTCTCATCGTCGGCATTCAGTGCGGCGTTGAGCACCTGTCCATGCATGAAGAAGCTCTTCTTGGTCTCGAAGTAGTTCTCCATAGTGCCGAAATAATCCAGATGATCCTGCGAAAGGTTGGTGTAGCACGCCGCCTCGAAGGTGACGCCGTCCAGCCGGTGCATGGCTACGGCATGGGCGCTGACCTCCATGCTGACCACTTCCACGCCCTCGTCCCGCATCTGCCGCAGGCAGCGGTGCAGGTCGATGGGATCCGGGGTGGTCAGATTGCTGTGCAGCCGCTTTTCGCCGATCATATTGCCGGTGGTGCCGATCAGGCCGGTCTTGAAGCCCGCCTTTTCCAGAATGGCCTTCATCAGGTAGCTGGTGGTGGTCTTGCCCTTGGTGCCGCACACGCCCACCATACGGATTTCTTTTTCGGGGTGGCCGTAGAAGGCCGCGGCGATATAGGCCATGGCGGAACGGACGTTTTCCACCTTTACCTGAGGCACGTCCGCATCCAGAATGCGCTCCACCACAAAGGCGACGCAGCCGTTTTTCTCCGCCTGACCCACGAAAGTGTGAGCGTCAAAGCGCGCGCCGCTGATGCAGAAGAACAGACCGCCGGAGGTCTTCTCCCGGCTGTCGGTGATCAGGGCGTCTATGCGGACTTCCATATCCCCCTTCGTTTCCAAAACTCCTGGTACGTCCACCAGCAGATCCTTCAGTAGCATTGGTACTCCCCCATCCTTATGGATTCGGTAACTCAAAATGAACCAGCACGACGGAATCCGGCGCGAGAAAGCTTCCCGCGGCGGGCTCCTGCGAAACCGCGAAGCCGCTTCCGTCGATCTCCATTTCCAGGCCGCGCTGTCGAAGCAGCGAAGCGGCGGATGCAATAGACTTGCCCGAAACGTCAGGCACGCATACCAGTGTTTCTGTTTCCGGCAGTTCCTCGTCGTAGGTGTAGAGCATCATCTGCCCGCCGGTGCGAAGCGTGGCGCCGGCGCTGGGCATCTGGGCGGTCACGCTGCCGCTGCCGCCGTCGTCCAGCACCTTCAGTCCCATGGAAGAAAGCGTTCGCCGGGCTTCCCACAAAGGCTGGCCCGTCACGTCCGGCACCTGCAACGGCTCGCTATCCTCCCCCTCGTCGGGCTGATAACCTAAATAAGGTAACACATCCTCGAGGATTTGTCTAGCAAAAGGCGCGGCGGTGGTTCCGCCGTAGTCCACCGGGGTATCGGCCTCGTCCACGATGACCAGAAGGGCGATGCGCGGGTCGTCTGCCGGGGCAAAGCCCAGAAACGAGCCAATGTGAACGTTCCGCACGATGCGGCCGTCCTTGTACACCTGCGCCGTGCCCGTTTTGCCGCCGATGCGGTAGCCGGGAATGCGGGCGTTCTTCGCGCCGCCGACGGCCACCACATCCTCCAGCAGCTTGCGCATGGTCAGGGAGGTTTCCTCCGAAATGGGCGTGGAGACCACCTTGGGCGAGGTGCGGTAGAGGACGGTTCCGTCCGGGGAGACGGCTTCTTTCAGCAGATAGGGTCGCATGAGCCGTCCGCCGTTGAGAACGGAGCAGGCGGCGGTCAGCAGCTGAATGGGCGTTACCGCCACACTCTGGCCGAAGCCGATCCGCGCCAGATCCACATTCTTGACGGAATTCACGGGTATTAGTATACCACTTTCCTCCCCCTGCAAGTCAATATTCGTTTTCGACCCCAGGCCAAAAGCGTGCAGGTATTGGTAAAACCGCTGGGCCCCCATGCGCAGGGCCAGTTCCACAAAGACCGGGTTGCAGCTGTTCTGCAGGGCCTGCGCCATAGTCTCGGCCTTGTGGGGGCTGCCCCAGCACTTGATGGTGTCCCCATCCACCTTGATCTTGCCGGAGCAGTAGAAGCCGTCCTCCGGCGTGGTCACGCCGCTGTCCAGCGCAGCGGCGGCCGTCAAAATCTTGAAGGTGGAGCCGGGCTCATAGGAATCGGAGATCAGGCGGATGCGCATCAGGCTTTGCAGCGCGTCCAGCTGTTCCCGGGGCGGGTCGTTGGGGTCGTAATCCGGCTTGGAGCACATGGCCAGCACTGCGCCGGTATACACGTCCATCACAAGGGCGTGAACGGCCTGTGCCTTGTTGACCTCGTAGCACTCCCGCATGGCCTTTTCCACGATTTCCTGAATGGTCGCGTCGATGGTCAGACGAATGGTGCTGCCATCCTGCGGCTCAATGTAGAGATTGCCGCTGTCGTAGATAGGGCGGGCTTTGCCGTCCACACTGCGCATACTGCGGCCCGCTTCGCCTCGAAGCAGCGTTTCGTACTGCTGTTCCAGCCCGGACTGGCCCACGCCGTCCACGTTCACCAAGCCCAAAGTCTGGGTCAGAAACGCGCCCCGCAGGTAGATGCGACGGACATCCTCGTCAAACAAAAGTGCGGATGCGGCCGCAGCGGTCTCCGCATCCTTACTTTGCTTTAGTTGACGCAGCTGGTCTGCCGTTTCCCGGGAGACCTGCCGTTTGAGCGTTACGGAGGATTTTCCTCGCTGAGAGGCCTTTTCCGCCACTTTTTCCTCGGAAAGGCCCAAAATCGGGCTGATGGCCCGGGCAAATGCCTGCACGTCCTGTACCTTTCCGGGTTCCACACTGACGATATAGGCCGTGGCGCTCATCACCAGCGTTTGACCGTTGGTATCCAGAATATTGCCCCGGCGGGCATAGACCGTTCCTTCCCGCGTCCACTGGCGCACGCCCCGGCTGGTCAGTTCGGCGGAGCGTGCGGTGGTCAGATAGGCGATCCGGCACACGAGAACGCCGAAAAGAAAAATCAGCAGGACCAGAAGGGTCAGAACTCTTTTCCGAATGTGCAGCTCCGCAGGCATGATACTTCCCCCATTTTACGGTTTCGGTGCTAATGGGATGTATGCTGCCTTTTAGGCGGATAGAACCCTTTCGACGAGCAGTCTGTTTTTTCGGCGTTAGTTGCCGGAATCCGCAGAGACGTGGATCGTTCCGGCGGGAACGTCGGCTTCGTTCGCCACGCTTGTATTGACACTTTCCTCCGTTTCAGCGGAAGCGGTCACAGCGGCGGGGCGGGTGTCCACAGCCACCAGATAGACGGCTTCCGCCGCTTCTGCGGGGATCATGTTCAGGTCGCGGGCCGCAGCGTAGCAGATGGTGGATGCGTCGGAGGCCTGAGCGATCTCTTCCTCCAGACTGGCGTTTTGGGCACGATAATCCTTGATGGAGCGTTCCAGACGGTTGATGGCCTTCTGCCGCTCCGCAATCATGCCCTGCTGGGACAGCAGCAGAATGCCGCAGAAAAACAGCACCGCCGCTACGATCAGTACCAGCGCCCGTACGGAAATGCGTACACCGCTTTTGCTGTATTCCCGGCGGAGAGACTCGCTGAGGGTCTGATCCTCCGCATCCAGCCGCTCTTTTTCCAGCATCAGGGCCTGTGTGCGGCGACGGCGCTGACGATCCGGCTGAAGCCGGCCCGTTCTCAGGTCGATATCGCTGGCGGGCAGATATACGCTGCTTTTCACCTGAAAACGCTCGGTGGGCACATACTGTTCCGCGCCGCGCTGGGCAAAGCTGTCGTAAGTGTACACATATTGTTCCATGGTTGCTTCTCCTTTCCGTATTCGTTACGGAAAACCTTTATTCTTCCATCATATTGCCGATTTCGTCCAGCAGGGCCTCCCGGTGCTCCCGGAAGAAGAGATCCTCGTCGTCGGCCGTCTTGCGGTCCACAATGCGGATGTGATCCAGCGCACCGCTGATCTCCACATCGCGGGCGTCGCCCAGTACCATCTGGCGCAGCTTCAGCGGCAGAAGCAGACGGCCCTGACCGTCCGCCTCCATGCCGCGATAGCTCATCTTGGCCAGATAGGCCTGATACTTTTGTACAGCGGGTTTGCGCTGATTGAGGCGGTAGAGCTCCGCCAGAAGTTCATCGAACACCGGGTCGGGATAAAGGGCGATTCCTTCGCCGTCCCTGGTAATGCTGATGGTAAATACTTCGCCCAAGGGCTTGCGATAGGCGGTGGGGATGATAATGCGGCCCTTGGGATCCAGCGAATGGTCGTAGCTGCCGAAGAAAGTGTAGTTTTTGGGAAGGCTGGAGGCGCTTTGCGTTTGCTCTGCCGCCCCATGCGTCTCGTCCATGCGCTCCACCCTCCGTTCCTCTGCGTGGCATTTTGTTCCACTTTCTGGCACCTGAAACCATTATGCGCCACTCCCTTGAAAATTGCAACGGCTCAAAGCTGTGCCTCGCAAGGCTTTGACGCTTTTTTCGGCAAGAAATCCCATCTTTTTTGCGAACGATTGTTCGAACGTTTTCAAAGCAAAAAAATAAAAAGTTTGGAAAGTTTGCCAAGGCAATCTTTCCAAACTTTAGGGAACAAATGTTTCACTTTAATTATTACATTTTTATTTCAAAATATGGTCTAAAAGTTCAGATTTACTTTAGTTCCTGTGGGAAGACCTTTTCGATCCGCCGCAAAGAAAAATGAAGCGCGTCGCAGCTGACCAGATGGTACTCCACCCCGCGAAGCAGCCCTTCAAAGCCCACCTTGATCCCGGCTCCATGCAGGTGGCCGAATACAACCGTGCGCACCCCATGGCGTTCCAGGATCTCCGTAAAGGGCGTAGAAAGCAGATCTTTATACAGCGGCGGGTAGTGCATCATCACCACCACCGGCAGACTTCCGCACGCCAGCTTTTCCGCCTGCTGCAAAGACATTTCCAGCCGCAGCAGTTCTCGCTGGAAGATCTTCACATCCTGCGGGTCGGCGGGCTGCCCCTCGCCGGGAATGTTCCAACCGCGGGTACCGCAGTAGGCCACCCCGTCCAGCGCCAGCGCGTCGTTCTGAATGGCGTACATATTTTCCGGCAAAAGGGCGCGCACCTTGCTGATGGAATTCCACCAGTAGTCGTGATTGCCCCGCAAGAGCAGCTTCCGACCGGGCAGCGCGGCGATCTGCATCAGATCGTCCCGGGCCTCGCTGAGCTGCATGGCCCAGCTGATGTCGCCGGGGATCAGCACCACATCCTCGGGTGCGACCATGGAAAGCCAATTTTCCCGAATCACGTCAAAATGGCGATCCCAATGATCGCCAAAGACATTCATGGGTTTTTCCTGATGTCCCGGCAGATGGAGATCGCCAATTGCATAGATTGCCATGGATGCCTCACTTTACAGACCGCCAAACTCAGCGGTCGTCGTCGTCCTTGTCCTCGTCGTCATCCTCGTTTTCGTCTTCAATGACGCTTTCCAGCGAAAGCTCATTCTGAATATCGCCGTACTCGTTGGCGGGGATATCCTCTTCAATTTCCGGAATGATCTCGTCCATGGTGCTGACGGAATTGAGTCCAATGGTGGACTCGTCCACGGAAACGGGAGCGTCCTCCACTTCTTCGCGGCCGCCGCCGGACTGCATTTCCTTCAGGCAGCTCAGGCAAACGTCCTTGCCGGGCAGCGCGGGGGCCGCGTTGCATACGGAGCAAAGTTCCATATCGTCATTGGTAGGCTCGCCCTTCATCTCGCGAAGGCATACCTTGCAGTATTTTTCATCCTCCCGGATATAATTCAGATCGCACCGTGGGCATTTGACCAGTTTCATGTGATTTTTCCCTCCATCAAATCAGGGCCTTGACCCTGCCAGAATATCCTGCCAGCCATTTCCATGGAAATAAGCTTCCATTTGTATTGCATCTAAATGACAAATATATTACGATTTTATTACGCTTTTGGCGTAAATCACCGTATATGGGAGGTAGACTATGAAAACCAAAATGTTCACAGCTTTGGCAGCGACCGGTCTTTGTACGGCCATGGCCTTTGCCGCTTTCGCAGACGGCGCGCCCGCTTCACAATTCGGTTTTTCCGGCTGGCCCTACCGTCAGGAAACGGATTGCACACCCCGGCAGACCGTCTGCCCGACCGCCACGTCGGAACCTGTCAGCACCCCGAAGCCTGCCGCGACCGTTCAGCCGCCGGTCATTCCCAGCGAGCCGACCCGCTGTCCCATTCAGGAGCCTGTGTTGACGCCGGAATCTGCGCCTACCGCCGCACCGCCGCAAGCGCCCGTGATCTCGCCGGTTCAAACGCCCGAAGCGACCGCCGCACCCACGGAAACACCCGCTCCCACTTCTGTTCCTACGACGAGGCCCACGCAACAGCCTGTTCCTACCGTGGCGGAAACGCCGGAACCCACGAGAAATCCAGTGATTGCAACGCCCTCTCCTTCCACGGGCAATGATTATACTACGGGTTCCATCACTGCGCAAGAGGAAAATGCATTTCTTTTGCTCAATCAGGAACGTGCGGCCAACGGTCGCTCTGCACTGACGCTGGATCCGTCCCTTTGCGCGCTGGCCCGGCTGAAGAGTCAGGACATGAACGCGAACCATTACTTTGCTCACACTTCCCCCACACTGGGCAGCGCGGCGGAGATGCTTCGAAACCACGGCTATGCCTTCACCTCCGTCGGGGAGAATATCGCCCACCACGCCACCGTGGCGAAGGCGCAGGCCGCGTTTATGTCCAGCACCGGACACCGCACCAACATTCTTGGTAGTCAGTGGACGAAGGTCGGTATCGGCGTATGCTCCGACAGCCAGGGATATGTCTACGTGACCCAGCTGTTCGTTCGCTAACATTCGACAAATGGAAAAGAGACAGGCGTTGTCCTGTCTCTTTTCGGCTTACCATCGGGAAAAGCGCCCTGTCCGCCGGGCCGGCCATCCGCTTTCCGTTTTTCGACGCAGATAGGGATCCGCGCCAATACCGACGGCCCGAAGGACGCTTCGGCCCGCCATGCTGCCCCGAGGCCGGACGTAGGTGCTCAATGCCGTCCGGGGCGTTTCCTCCACCGGGCGGAAGGGGTCTTCTGTAGGCCGGACGTGAAGATACCCGTCGGAATAGACCGGCTCTGCCGCCTTCATTCTGGGCAGGGCCGGAAGAAGCACAGCCTCGCTGGTTTGCAGAGCGGGACGTTTCCAAAGGGAACGCTGGATCATGCAAACCCTCCTTTCCTTCATGCCTTCCATGCTGGTTTGGGAAGCTGCTTCATCCTATTCATTTTACGGGGAAACGTGTGCGGCCAGCCATTCCTCCCGGGTAATAGCATACACCCGGGTAAAGGTATTCACCTCGTCCGGGTAGGTCTCCACCAGGCGCATCCCGTTCTTTTTGGCTACGCCGCAGGAAGCCTTGTTATCGTACTTCATATAGGAATAGACTTCCGGGAGCTGCAAGTCCTCAAAGGCATACTGCAGACAGCGGCTCGCCGCTTCGGAAGCATAGCCCCGGCGCTGGTAACCCCGATGAATGTGATAGCCGATCTCCGGCAGCATTTTTCCGTGAACGCACTGCATGGCCATGCCGCAGTCGCCGATCAGGCGGTTTTCTTCCTTCAGAATGACCGCCCACAGGCCGAAACCGTAGTTCTGGTAGTTTTCCAGATTCCACTCAAGCCACTGCCGCACCTTTTCTTCATCAAAAGGCGCGGGGTAATGCTTCATGGTTTCCGCATCCGAAAGGATCGCATACCATGCCGCGAAGTCGTCGTTTGTCAGTTCCCGTAAAACCAGCCGTTCCGTTTCCAACCGCATAACGCCACATCCTTTTTAAGATGAATGAAAACAAAATCAGGATCGCTTCGAAGACTGCCTTCCCGCGCCAGTAAAAATGAAATTGAAGAAATGCAAATCTACATTTTATTGTAGGGGCTTTTTTGCATTTGTCAATGGCGCATCTGGGTTTTTGCCGCATGGAAGCCTTTTCCGCGGCGCACACTATGGACGGCAAACCGCGCCCTTCGGCAGGGCTGGTAATGGCAGGGAGGTCTGAAAAATGCAATGGTGGATCGCCGCAGCGGGCCTTGCGCTGCTGTTTGTTTTCTTTCTCAGTACTCGAAAAAAGCCGTTTTTCCCCCGTCAGGAATCGTTTTCAGAAGAAACGCTGTCCGCCGGAATGGCCGCTCTGGCAGAGCAGAAACTGAGTCGCAGGCGCGTCCGGCTTTTGCTGCCTGCTTCCGAACGAAGTGCCCTGGAAAAAAACCTCCGATTTCTGGACAGGCTGCCGGAGGATGAGCTGCTGCCCGCGTCCCGCTGCTTCTGTGAGAACGGCCGCTATTTGCAGGAGGAAGCCGCCGCTTTGCAAGCCGCGCTAAAGGGCGTTCGGCTTCCGGCCTTCCCGGACGGAGAATGCCGGATTGCCTGTTTTTCCCGGGAATTTTTGGCCCATACAGCTGGGGAACTGCAGCTTTCCACCCTGACGGACGTGCTGACTGCGTGGCAGAAGGTTCAGCCCTTCAGCGAGGAGGAATTGACCGTTCTTCCGCAGTCGCTTCGCCTGTCGCTTCTGCTTTTGCTGAACGAGCTGTCCTATTCCTGCGTTCAGGAACAGTCGGCGCGCCGTCAGGCCGACCGTCTGTGCCGCCTGTTGGAAAAGGGCCGGGAACGTAGCGCCATGGCGCTGTTTCGGCGTCACAGTCAAAACGCCAGTTTTCTGGAACGATTGGTCTCACGCTGGCGGCAGGGAGATTTCGATGAACAGCTGCTTTGGTTGGAAAACCAGCTGAGCGGGCAGGAGCGTTCTGCGGAAGCGGCGGCGGAACAGGAGCACGAACGGCAGGTCGATGCGGCCCGTTGGTGCGGCAATGCCATTGCATCCCTTCACGCAGTGGAAAAGGCCCCATGGAACCGCCTTCTGGAGGAATGGAGTGATCTGCACCGGCTGCTCTGCGAGGATGAAGTCTATCCCCAAATGGATCAGGAAAGCCGGGCTTACTACCGGCGGCTGGCTGCCGGCATCGGCCGGGAAGCAAAGGTCTCCGCGCAAGAAGTCTGCGAAGCCGCGCTGGAGCTGGCATCCTCCGCCGAAGGTTCGCCCCTTTCCCATGTAGGATACTATCTGGCGGATGAAGGGTTGGCAGAACTGGCTCTGCGGCTCAAGCCCGAAAAACGTTTTCTCCCACTGCGGCTGTTTTTCCGTTTGCACGGGAAGGTTTTCTTTTTCGCACTGTCTGGACTTCTGTTTGCGCTTCTGCTTGCTCTGGCAGGATTTCTCCGTTTATCCGGGTGGCTGTGGCTGCCCTTTGCGCTGATCTTCTGGGAAACGGGGCGGCAGATTTTCTTCCGGTTTTATCAGCGCCGGGCCGAGCCGCATATGGTTTCCCGAATGCAGTTGGAACGGCTGGCCGACGAACAGCGCACGCTGGTGGTTTGCCCCATCCTGCTGCTCAATCCCGCTCATGCTCTCTCCATGGTGAAGAAGCTGTCCGTCCTCCACTGCGCCAATCCCGACCCCAATCTGCATTTTCTGCTGTTGGGCGATTATCGGGATAGCCTGACCGGCTCCATGAGCGACGACGGCGAGATCATCTCTACCGCCGCCAGCGCGGTTCAGGCCCTTCGGGAAAGCACAGGGCATGAGTTTTTCTATTTGCAGCGGGAACGGGTCTACCATATGCCCGATCACCTGCATATGGGCCGAGAGCGCAAGCGGGGCAGTCTGGAGACTCTGCTCAAACTGATTCAAGGCGAGCCCATTGAAGACCGTTTCGCCTATGCCTCCCTGCCGCCGGAAACACTGAAGGGCCGGTATCGCTATGTCATTACGCTGGACAGCGATACCTTTCTGCCGCCGGGTGCGGCGCTTCGGATGGTAGGAGCCATGCTGCATCCTCTGCAGCGGCGCTGTATCGGCCCTCATGGCTGGCGGGGCGTCGGCGTTCTTCAACCTCGAATGGAAATCGCAGCGGACACGGTGGAAAGCCGTCTTTCATTCATGCTGGGCGATTCAGGTGATGCTGAAGCCTGTTTCTTCGGCTGTGCGCTGGGCAGCGTCACGAATCAGGGCAAGGGTATCTTGGAACCATCTCCGTTTTTGCACGCCACGGAAGGGAAAATTCTCCCCGGCGCGGTGCTGAACCCCGCCCTGCTGGAAGGGCAGCTGGCGGGCTGTGCCTATGCCCCCGATATCGCTCTTTATGAAAGCCAGCCCCAAACGCTGCATGGGTTTCTTACCCGGCTGCGCAGGCGAACCCGTGGCAACTGGCAGCTTCTCCCCTACGTGCTGCCCGTCTTTCCGCCGGGACGCAGCGCGCCGCGAAAGGCACTAAATGGCCTGAGCCGCTGGAAGATCGTGCTGAAGCTGCTCTGTTCTCTGGAAAACGCCCTGCGAGTACTGCTGCTGTTCTGTCTGGCGGCGCAGGGGAACGCCGGGCTTTTCTGGGCGGTGCTGCTGGTGCCTGATCTGCCGGGGCTGTTTCCCCTAAGCGGCGTTTCCCTAGCGGCGTTTGTGACCCGGTTGATGGTATTGCCGCTGAACGCCGCCATGGAGCTGGACGCGATCGGGCGAACGCTATACCGGCTGTTCGTCTCCCGACAGAATTTGCTTCAATGGGACAGCGCCGCCCAGCTTCAAAAACCTTCCGACAAGCCGCCCATGCTCTATTTTATCTTATGTATGCTGGCTTCCGGCGGCATGGCGGCGTTTTCCGTTTTTCTGCACGGTTTCTTTCTGCCGGGGCTGATTGCCGCTCTCTGCTGGGCGGCGCTGCCCTTCCTGCTGTTTCTGCTGGAAGCACCGCGAGACGTATCGCCCCGGCCCACGGAGTATATGCGGGAGGTGCTGACCCGCTTGGCAGCCGGAACCATGCTGTACTTTGAGACCGCCGTCACCGACGAAGCCCACGGTCTGCCCGCCGACAATGTGCAGATCGAACCCAACAAAGGCATTTCTCACCGCACCTCGCCCACCAGTATCGGGCTGTATCTGATCTCCCTGCTGGCAGCAGAAAAACTGCGTCTGCTCCCAGCTGCGGAAGCGGCCCGTCGAATTGGCGAGACCCTCTCCACGCTGGAAATGCTGCCCAAATGGCAGGGGCACCTGTACAGCTGGTACGATACCCGCACTTTGGAACCGCTGCCGCCGCCCCATGTCTTCTCGGCGGACAGCGGCCAGCTGGCGGTGTGTCTGACCGTCTGTGCACAGGGGCTTCGGGCACTGCTGCCCATTTTGCCGGAAACGTTTCACGATCTCCCCGCCCGGGCGGACGCGTTGGCCAAGGGTATGGATTTTTCTGTCCTGTTTGATGAAGAAGCGGAGCTTTTCTGGGTCGAGGTTCGCCCAGACCAACCGAACGAAAGCCGCAGCCATCATGACCTGTTGGCCAGTGAAGCGCGGCTGCTCAGTTTTTACGCCGTCATGACCGAACAGGTCCCTCTGCGCCACTGGTACCGGCTGTGCCGTATCCCTGTGCGCATACGCCGGGGACAAAGTTTACTCTCCCGTAACGGTTCCTTGTCCGAGTACATGACGCCCCTGCTGTTTCAGCCGCCAATTCCGGGCACGCTGCTGACCTCCGCTCTGAAAGCCGCCCTGCGGCAGCAGCAGTCGCACCGGCCGGGCGGCGTTTACGGGGTCAGCAAAAGCGGTTGTCATACCTTTGACACGGAGCTTTATTATCAATACAAGGCCTTCGGCCTTCCGCCGCTGGCGCAGCGTTCCGACCCGCCGGACAACGTTGTTGCGCCCTATGCGTCGATTCTGGCCCTGCCGCTGGATCTGCGGCGCGGCTTTCAAAACCTGCTTCGGCTGCAAAACATGGGCATGGAAGGCCCCATGGGCTTCTTTGAAGCAACCGATTTTTCCGAAAAACAGCATGGATTCCAAATCGTCCGCAGCCACATGAGCAGCCATCAGGGGATGATCCTCGCTACGCTGTGCAACGTGCTGTGCGACCAGTATATTGCGCGGCTGTTCAGCGACCTGCCCCGCGTACAGGCTTACCGGCTGCTCTTGCAGGAAAAGCCCGGCAGACTTCGTGGAGCGGTTCGCCGTCCCCTGCGGCGTAAAGCGCGAGCGGAGGCGGAAGTTTCCGCCGTTGCCTCGCGGGAGGGCCGTGCGCTCTGCTTTCCCATCGACGCTCACGTGCTGGGCGGCGGAGGCTCCACCTGGTTCGTCGACGCACAGGGCGGCGGGTATCTGGCCAAAAATGGACGGATGCTGACCCGTTTTCACGAGGACTGCACCCTGCCCTCCGGACCCCGGCTGTACCTGCGGGATGGTCAAAGCGGTTCCTTCCGGGATCTGTGTATTCCTTCTGTTTCCGAAAGAATTCGATTTGAAACGGCGCAGGCCGTCTTTTCCAACGAATTTTTCCAAATCAAAACCACTCTGCGTCTGTTCGTCAATCCGTTGGACGGAGCGTTTCTGCATCATCTGACCTTGGAAAATCAGGAAGACGCAGACCGGGCGCTGGAAATTGCCAGCTATCTGGAACCGGCGCTCTGTCCGCCGCAGGAGGATGAAATGAATCAGAACATTTTCCTCCATACGGAAAAAATGGGGCAAACCGGTGTTGCGGCTCTTCGCCGTCCCACAGGGGACAATGAACCGCCCGTCCGTCTGTGGCATCATCTGTGCGCCGACGTGGCCTTCGAGGCGTTTCAGGTGCAGACCGACCGCGCCGCCTTTTTGGGACGTGGAAGAAGCGTCCGTGCGCCCCATGCATTGGAAACGCCGATTTTCAAGTGGAAGGACAGGATCGGGGACGAGATCGACCCCTGTCTCAGTCTGCGGGCTTCCTTCGTGCTGCCCGCCAAAGGGCGCGTCACGCTGACTTTCGTCACACATTGTCCCGGACAAAAGGAGAAGGTTTCTTCCTTTTTGGAACGTTACGACCGTCCCGGCAATATTCTGCGCCGCTTCGATTTTGCCAAAACCCGTGCGCTGGTGTCCGCACGGTATCTGGGGCTGTCGCCATTGGAGCAAAACAGCATTTTCCGTTTGGCGGGCTGCCTTTGCTACACAGGTCAGCCCATGCAGTTCCGCTATTCCTCCCGGAATGAGCTGCCACGGGAAAAGCTGCGGACGCTGCGTCTGGGCGGTGGCTTTCCCCTGTTGATGCTGGAATGCGCTGACCGGGCTTCGGTGAATATGGCGGACTTGCTGCTGCGGGCGCACGCCCTGTTTCGCATGAACGGGCTGAAATTTGATCTGGCGCTGCTTTGCAACCCTGCTTCGTCAGAATCCCCGGCGCTGACTCAGACGCTGGGCGAATTGTGCCGCAAATGCCACAGCCACGAACTGCTGGGAAAGGCCGGAGGAGTCCACCTTCTGGAACGGGAGCATCTGTCCGAGGAACAAGTCCGGCTGCTGCGGGCGGCGGCGCGGCTGATACTGCATTCCAACGAAGGTTCTATTGATGATCAGCTGGAACGAATGTGCTTTTCCCTGCGCAAACGTCCCGGCTTCTTCTGCCAGCCGGATGAAAGCAAGACCGCCCTGTCCGCCGGGGAAAAACTTCGATTTTTCAACGAATACGGCGGTTTCACGCCGGGCGAAGGAGATTATCAAATTCTTTTGCCGCCGGGCAGACAAACGCCCGCACCCTGGTGCAATCTGCTTTGTTCTCAGGAATTCGGCACGCTGGCGGGCGAAAGCGGGCTGATCTTCTCCTATGCCGGAAGCAGCCTGCGGGGGCGGCTGACCCGGCACATCAGCGACAGTGTTTGCCCCCGCGGGCAGGAAAATTTCTTTCTGCGGGACGAAGAACGCGGGCTGATCTGGTCGATCACCCGCTGGCCCTTGGGAGCCGGGCTTTCCTGCCGCGTCACCCATCGGCCCGGAGAAACGGTATACGAATCCGCCGGGTATGGGATTCAATGCCGGTTAAGCTGCTTCACTGATCTGGAAGCCCCTTTCGGAGTAAGGACTTTGTATCTGCGCAATGACGGCACGGACGAACGAACGTTGAGTTTTTTCCACACCTGCGTTTTTCAGCCAGGTGAGACCCATTCCGCGCAGCTATGCACCATGGAGCGGGGAACAGACGGTTTCCTGCTGGCCATTCCTGATCTGCGAGGCTTCGGCTGCCTAATCGGATTAGACCCGGAGCCGGACTACGCCGCTTGTATGAGCGCCGGTGTTTTCGAAGGACTCTGGGGTGATGTGCCTTGGGCGCTGGCGCAGTCCGGCTCCTTGCCAAACGACGGTGGAAATACGGCGGTACTCTGCTTTTCCGTCGTGCTCAAACCGGGCGAAAGTAAAACCATCGTTTCGGCGCTGGGATTTTTCCGAAGCCGTTCCCGTTTGGAAGCAGCCGTTGCCGCCTTTCGGGCGGATGGCGCTACCCTGCGTCTGCACCACTGCCGCCAACGCTGGGAGCGCCGCCTAGGCGGGCTGCGTTTCGATCTGCCGGACGAAGCGCTGTGCCTGATGCTGAACCGCTGGCTACCTTATCAGGTGATTGCCTCCCGGCTTTTGATGCGAGCTGGCTTCGAACCGTCCAGCGGGGCCTGTGTTTTTCGGGATCAGTTGCAGGACACGCTTGCTCTCCTTTACACCAGCCCGGAGGTCGTGCGGGAACTGCTACTTCGCTGCGCAGTCCATCAATTTGAGGAGGGCGACGTACAAATCTGGTGGCATCCGCACCGCTGCGGCGTGCGTGTTCCCGCTTCGGATGCTCCACTGTTTTTGCCTTTTGTCACCGCCGCCTACGTCAGAGCCACCGGCGACACGGCCATTCTGCAGGAGAGCGTTCCCTATCTGCGGGACGAACCGCCGGAAGAAGGCGAGCGGGAGCATTGTTTCACGCCAGAAGTTTCCGAAATGATCGAACCCTTATGGCAGCACTGTCTCCGGGCCATCGACCAGATACGGCTGGGCGAACATGGTTTTCCTTTGTTAAGCGACGGTACGGATGCGGCGAATACGGAAAGCATCTGGCTGGGTATGTTCCTATGCGAGGTCATCCGCCGTTTTCTCCCTTATGCAGATGAAAAAAGTGCCCACCGTCTCTCCGAACGCCGTGACGAGCTATTAGCGTCTCTGGAACGATACGGTTGGGATGGAGCGTGGTATCTACGAGCCTACGACCGCGATGGTGACAAGATTGGCGCGTCTTCCAACCGCGAATGCCGCATTGACCTGCGGCCCCAAGTCTGGGCTGTTTTCTGCGGTCTTTCCAAGGAGCGCTGTCAGCTTGCCATGGAGAGTGTCTGGCAGCTGCTCTACGAACCGGACGCGGGGCTGCTCAAGCTCTTTACGCCGCCCTTCGAAGAGGAAAACCGGCCCACTTTCATACCGGGTAATCGAGAAAACGGCGATCAATCCGCCAGCGCCGCCTGTTGGGCCATGGGCGCTTATGGCCGCTTGGGTCAGTCGAGCCATGCGTGGGAGCTGGCCCTGCGGCTTCTGCCGGTATATCGCGGCTTTGACCGCCAAGCGGCGGATCAATACAGGGCGGAGCCATACGTGATGGCCGGAGATGTTTCCGCGCACCCCTCCCAGCTGGGGCGCGGCGGGCGGACTTGGTACACCGCCAGCGCAGCATGGTACCAGTTCATCTTATTGGAAGAACTGCTTGGGTTCCACAAGGAAGGCAGCGTTCTCTACTTTCGCCCCGTCCTTCCCGAAGCATGGGATTCCATTCACATCACCTATCGCTATTACAGCGCCACCTACCGTTTCCACATTTCCAAAACCTGCTCCGCCCCCACGCTCGACGGCGAGCCCCTTACCGGCAACCGCATTCTTCTTCAAGACGACGGCCGCATCCACGAGGCAGGGCTATGCCCTGCACCCTTCTCTGCGCGTTTTTGACGCGCAGGGGGGTAGAACGACATGCGGCTTGGCCTGGGTTTTACCGCCGTGGCGCAACAGGCGCCACGGCTCGCCAGTTCGGTGTGGCTCTCCGTCAACTGAATAGAAAAGGCCGCCATTCGGCGACAGGCCTCATGGCTTGCTGAAAGGCCAGCGCGGATTTGAACCTGCGCTGGCCTTTTTGTTTGAGAAATATTCAAGGCACGCCGAAGCATCCCAACTGACATTCTTTTGAGTTTGCTAACCGCCAACCGCGGTGGAGCAGAGCGGCGATAGGCAGCGGAGGGAAAAAGGCACGCCCATTTTGGCGGCGGAAAAAGGTGTGCACAGGAGCGCGCACGGTCGATGGGGTTAGCTGTCCAACTAAATTGCGCGCGACGTTGCGAGCCCCGCCGGCAAAATGGGCAATAAAGGGCTTTTTCCCGGCGGGTGAGCGCAGCGAACTGTCCCGAAGGGAAGCGTGGCCCCAGTGGGGCCTTGGGCGCAGCCCAAAGCGACCCGCAGGGAGGGTGGGAGGCGAGCAGAGCGACCGGCAGGGAGCTATGCGACACCGGACAC
>URJB01000008.1 GCA_900548145.1 uncultured Eubacteriales bacterium
TCCGCCGTCAAAATGGGCGGGCCTTTTTCCCTCCGCTGCCTATCGCCGCTCTGCTTCGCCGCCGCATGGGTGGGGATGGAACGCAGCCCTTGCGGGTTGGGCTGTGACGGCGCGGCATGGCCGATTCAGCAGGGGCGCCGGCCAGCGGGTTTGGGAAACCGCGTCGGCTGGTGGCGCGAGCCGCGAGGCCCGTTGCCGAGCGGCGGTAAAACCCCGGCCGAGCTGCATGTCTCCCTACGCCCCGCGCCCATAGGGCGCGGAGTGGGGTCAAGGGGTACTACCCCTTGCGCGAGCGGCGGTAACTTCGCAGCCAAGCTGCATGTCATTCTAGTACCCTGCGCGCATAGCGCGCAGACCGGGGTGCAGGGGCACTGCCCCTGCCTGCCAGGAGGTTTTTTCTGTGGATGGGAATTTGATTCAGGGAATCATTATGGTCGTTCTGCTGGTGATGTCTGCGTTTTTCTCAGCGACGGAAACGTCGTTTTCCGCGCTGAATCGGACGCGGCTGAAAAATATGGCCGAAAAGGGCAATAAGCGGGCCGAGGCCGCGCTGAAGCTGGCTGAAAATTACGATAGTCTGCTGTCCTCCATTCTGGTGGGCAATAATATCGTCAATATTTCGATGGCCTCTATCGGCACGGTGATGTTCGTAAACCTGCTGGGTTCGTCTTCGGGCCCGACTGTTTCAACGATCGTGTGCACGGTGGTGGTGCTGATCTTCGGCGAGATCACGCCCAAGAGCGTCGCCAAGGAAATGCCGGAAAACTTCGCCATGGCCGTAACGCCGGTCATGCGGGTGCTGCTGGTGGTGCTCAAGCCCATAAACGCGGTGTTTTCCGGGTGGAAAAAGCTGCTGTGCCGCGTGTTCCATTTCGAAAAAGACCGTACCTTCTCGCAGGACGAGTTGCTGACGCTGGTGGACGAGGTGCAGCAGGAGGGCGGCATGAACGAAGACGAGGGCGACCTGCTGAAAAACAGCATCGAGCTGTTTGACGACCGCAGCCTGACGGATATCCTCACGCCCCGGGTCAAGGTGGAGGGCGTGCCGCTGGACGCCACGCAGGAGGAAGTGGTGGCGATTTTGCAGGAAAGCAAGCATTCCCGCCTGCCGGTGTATGAGGAATCGCTGGATCATATCGTGGGCATTTTGCACCAGAAGGATTTCTTCCACCGGCTGCAGAAGGGCCCCTGCACCCTGCAGGAGCTGATGAAGAAGCCCCTGTTCGTGCCGGAAACGGCGCAGGTCAGCACGACGCTCAAGCTGATGCAGCGCACCCG
This sequence comes from uncultured Eubacteriales bacterium, assembly GCA_900548145.1. Lineage (GTDB taxonomy): Bacteria > Bacillota > Clostridia > Christensenellales > Aristaeellaceae > Limiplasma. The sequence continues at coordinate 1,279 of URJB01000008.1, forward strand.
CAGCCAGATGGCCGTGGTGGCGGACGAGTACGGCGGCACCGCTGGTATCGTCACCATGGAGGATATTCTGGAGGAACTGGTGGGCGAAATTTGGGACGAGCACGATCAGGTGCAGGTCAACATCCGCCATGGCAAGGACGGCTCTCTGCTGATCCTTGGCGATACGCCGCTGGACGAACTGGAGGACGCGCTGGATCAGGAGATCGGAGACGCGGACGCCAGCACCGTGGGCGGCTGGGTGATGGAGCAGACCGAGAATATCCCCAAACCGGGGGATTCCTTCCAGTGGGAAAAGTGGCGGTTTGACGTGCTGAAGACCGACGGCCGCCACGTGATGGAGGTTCAGGCCACCGCGCTGCCTGCGGCCGAGGCCTGACGCGATCCTGAAAGGAGGTTCGACTTTGGAGCGGAGAATCCTGATTCTGAGCTGCTTTACGGGCGAGGGGCACAACAGCGCCGCCAAAGCCATGCATAGCGCCTTTGACGCGCTGGAGGTTCCGTCCCGGATCATGGACCCGGTTTCTTTTCAGGGAAAACACGCCCAGCATTTTATTTCTTCCTTCTATAACGGTATGATCCGCCGCACGCCCAAGGCTTTCGGCGCGCTGTATAAAGCGGGCGCGCTGTACGACGCTACGGGCTGGGTGTCGCCGGTGTATCTGGCTAACGCGGCCTATGCCGAGCGGCTGAATCGTTTTTTGGAGGCGCAGCAATATACGGATGTAGTCTGCACCCACCTGTACGGCATGGAGGCCATGACTGCGCTGAAAAAGCGGGGCAAGAGCGGCATTCCCGCCTATGGGATCATGACGGACTATACCTGCATTCCCTTCCTGGCGGAAACGGAGCTGGACGGTTATTTTACGCCCCACGAAAGTCTGTCGGAGGATCTGATCCGCCGGGGCCTGCCCGCTGACAAGCTGCATCCCTTCGGCATTCCCGTTTCGCCGGCCTTCGATTCCCCCCTGTCCCGGCAGGAGGCCCGGGCCAGACTGGGCGTGCCCGGGGAGCAGAAGCTGTTCCTCATCATGACCGGCGGCGTGGGCTGCGAAAGTCTGCTGGGGCTGTGCGACGCCTTTCTGGCGGCGGCAGACGAGACCATGCTGGCGCAGATTCTGGTGGGTCATAACGAAAGCCTGGGTGAGACGATTCGGGAGCGCTACGGCGCGGAGGGGCAAATTCGGCCCGTTCCCTTTACCGATCAGGTGCCGGTATACATGCGGGCCGCCGACGTGATGCTTTCCAAGCCCGGCGGGCTGACCAGCACGGAGGCCGCCGCGGCCAACGTGCCCTTTGTGGCGGTGAAGGCCATTCCCGGCTGCGAAACCTGCAACGCGGCGTTTTTCCAGCAGCACGGCATGGCGCTGAGCGCCCGGGACGACGCGGAGGCCGTGGCCTTCGCCATACAGCTCGCCATCGATCCGGAGCGGGCGGAAAGGATGCGCAGGGCCCAGCGGGAGACGCTCCCGGCTCACGCAGCCCACACGATCGCGCAGTTTATCTTGAACCAATGATGATCCGCTACCTGCAGACGCAGGATCCCATGGTCGTATGGACGCTGCATATCGTCGCCGGGTATCTGCTGGGCAGCATCATGTTCTGCCGCTGGATCCCCAGACTGGTGCTGCATAAGGACGTGTGCGCCCTGAGCGACGACCATAACCCCGGTGCGGCCAACGTGTTTCAGCACTGCGGCGTGGCGGCGGGGCTCCTCTGCCTGTTTTTCGATCTGTCCAAGGGCTTTCTGCCCGTGTATCTGGCGGCGCATACCGTGGGGATAGAACCTATGCAGTTTGCCGCCGTCATGATGGCCCCGGTGCTGGGCCACGCCACCGCCCCCTTCGACCATTTCAGCGGCGGCAAGTGCATCGCCACCGCCTTTGGGGTGCTGCTGGCGCTGGTGCCCATGCCCACGGTGCTGTTTCTGGCCGTGCCCTATCTCTTCTTTTCTGTGGTCTGGGTCATTAAGCCCAACCGCGTTCGCAGCATTGTGGCCTTTGCGGTCTTTGCTGCGGTGGCCTGTACGTATTATACCGTGACAGGGCTGCGGAGCGTGGGCATGGGCTGCGGCCTGATCGCCGGCGTTGCCATCGTCCGCCATCTGGATCGAGAAAAATTCCGCCGGGTGAAGGAAAGCGCGGCAGAATAAAACAGGGGAAAGCGGGGAAAAACGCTTTTGAAAAAGTCACCAAAGACCCTTCGGACGGGCACTGCCGCGCTGGCAGCGCTTTTGATGACCCTCGCTGCCGGGCTGGAGATGACGGTTGCCCGGAAGCTGAACCCGGACGCGGTGGACGCGGGAGGCTTTCTGTATCAGCTCATCGGGCGGACGGCCGCTTCCTTTCAGCTGGAGCCGCTGGCCGCGGCATGCGTACTGCTGCTGGCGTTCTGGCTGGCCCGGCGGTATCTGCTTCGCCGGGCGGAGGGCGCAAAGGCGGGCGAGTACCTGCTGAGCGCTTTTCTGGGCGGCATAGCGCTGCTGTGCGCCGCTATGCGGGCCGGGGAGACCGTTCGTCTGATCTGGCAGAACAGCTTCCAGCTGTTCAAAAGCCTGCTGATCTTTGCGGGCATGTCCCTGTGGTTTCTGTACGCCCTTCGGGTGCTGGCGGAGGGGCTGAGCCGTCCCCGAAAAGAGGAACGCTTCTGCGCTTTCTGGGACAGGCATCCCTTCGGGTTCCCCTTTCTGGTGCTGCTGGCCGCCTACGGCTGGCAGATCGCGATCAAATATCCGGGCGTGATTCATCTGGATGTGGTCATGCCCATTCGGATGGTTCTCGGCCTTTCGCCGAAGAACAACACCTTTCCGCCCACGGGGACGCTTCTGTACGGCGGCGCATTCCTGCTGGGCGAAAAGCTGGGCAATGTGAACTGGGCATACTTTGTAATCATGCTGTTCCAGTCTGTCAGCCTGATGCTGACATTGAGCTATGCCCTGTGGCTGATGCACACCCGAAAAGCGCCGCGCTGGGTGCAGCTTCTGGCGCTGACGCTTTTCGCGGTCAATCCTATTTATATCGGCTGGATTACCACGCTGGGCAAGGATGCGCAGTACATGGTGTGGATGCTGCTGTTGGGCGTGCTGATGATGGAGTTTCTGGCGGAGCCGGAGGCTTTCTGCCGGAAGAAATCTCGCTGGGTACTGCTGACGGCGGACTGCCTGCTGGCAGTGCTGACCCGCTACAACGGCGTGTCCGTGGCGGTTCCCTGCCTTGTGGCGATGCTGATCGTCCTTTGCCGCCGCCCGGCGCTGCGGCGGAGCATTCCCTGTCTGCTGGTGTGCAGCGCGCTGGCCTTCGGCCTGAGCGCGGGGGCCAACGCCGCCGCGACGCGGCTCTTGGGGCTGGAAGAGGTCAGGTTCTATGACTATCTGTCCATCCCGTTCCAGCAGACGGCCCGAGTGGCCAAGTTTTACGGCGGCGAGGGCGTAACGGATGAGGAAAAAGCCGCCGTCGATACGATGATCGCTTACGATCAGCTGGTGGAGCGGTACGACCCGGCCCACGCGGACGGGGTCAAGACCACCGTGGATGTGCTGGAACGCGGGAAAAATTCCCCGAAGGCCTATCTGCGGTTCTGGTGGAAGCAGCTCCGTCAGTATCCCGTGGATTATCTGGACGCGATGCTGAATGTGAACTACTGGATGTTCGACCTGCGGCAGAACGTGCCCACCTATCACAGCTATGCGGACATCCGGCAATACACCTATCCCTACGCCTTTCATGAGACCCGGTTTTTCAACCTGGAAGAGATTCGCCCCTTGATGAGCTGGCAGCGGGCGCTGACGGAATGGTACTTCCGGTTCGACCGGCTGCCCCTGATCGGGAATTTCGCCAGCATGGGCTTCTGCGTCAACGGCATGATCCTGCTGGCCTATGTTTCATGGATCCTGCGGCGGAGGAAAACGCTGCTTACGATGATTCCCTCGGCCGTTACGGCGGTGGCCGTCATGTTCTGCCCGGAGGTCTACATCCGCTATCTGCTGCCCGCCATGGCGTCCCTGCCGCTGTGGCTGGCCGCCTTCTTCCTGCTGCCGGAAAACCGCGCCGCCCCTTGCAAAAGCCCGGCTTCCGTGCTATAATAGCACCGCGTTCCGGCTTCGGGACGCATGGCAATGACGAAGACAAACGCCCGATCAACAGCGATTCTCAGAGAGGACGGCAGGAACTCCGCGTTCCTTGCTGCAAGCCGTCCGAATTGGCTGCGGGAAATTCCCTTCCGAGCTTTTCCCCTGAACCTTTTTCAGTAAGGGGAAACGGTCAGGCCCCGTTACAGGCGAAGAGCGCATCGGCCCTGCGGCCCGTGCGGAATTTGGGTGGTAACACGCGGCGTTCAGGCCTCGTCCCATGAGGGGACGGGGCTTTTTTGATGGCCGAAAACGGCGATGCAGGAAAGGAGAACGGCATGAAAACGCTGCTGATCAGCGCCTGTCTGCTGGGGGTGAGGTGCCGCTACGACGGCGGAAGCAAGCCTCAGCCCGGCGTGGAGGCGCTGGCGGAGCAATACCGGCTGATTCCCGTCTGCCCGGAGCAGCTGGGCGGTCTGCCCACGCCCCGGTCTCCCAGCGAGCGGCAGGGCGACCGGGTGGTCAGCCGTCAGGGCCGGGACGTGACGGCGGAATACCTTCGGGGCGCGGAGGAGGCCCTGCGGCTGCTGGACTTTTTCCACGCGGAGGGCGCGGTGCTCAAGGAGCGCAGCCCGTCCTGCGGGAAGGGCGTGATCTACGACGGCAGCTTTTCCGGCGCTTTGACGGAGGGCGACGGCGTGTTCGCCCAGCTGCTTCGGGAGCGCGGCGTTCCCGTGTACGGGGAATCCGACATCCCCGACCTGCTGGGAAAAGCATGAACTTCACCATTCCCATTCCATTTTGATGAAACGATAGAAGGAGGAACCTCATCATGGCAGTGACAGATACTCTGCGGGAACTGCGGGAGCAGGTGGAACAGAACCTCTCCGAAATGAAGGACACCGCCGCGCTGGACGCGCTGCGCGTCAAGGTGCTGGGCAAGAAGGGCACCCTGACCGAGCTGCTCAAGGGCATGGGCAAGCTGGCCCCGGAGGAACGGCCCCAGGTGGGCGCGCAGATCAACGAGGCGCGCCAGTGGCTGACCGAACGCATGAACGAGCGGCAGGACGTGCTGCAGAAGATGGAGCGGGAAGCCGCTTTGAAGGCGGAGACCATCGACGTGACCGAACCCCGCCGCCCTGTGAAGGTGGGCAGCGCCCATCCCATCACGCTGGTGATGGACGAGCTGATCGACTGCTTCACCGGCCTTGGCTTCGAGGTGATGGAAGGTCCCGAGGTGGAGCTGGATCACTATAATTTTGAGCTGATGAACCTGCCCAAGAACCATCCGGCCCGGGACGCGCAGGATACCTTCTATATGGACGACAACATTGTGCTGCGCACCCATACCAGCCCCATGCAGGCCCGCGCTATGCTGACCCGCAAGCCGCCCATCCGCATCATCTGCCCCGGCCGCGTGTACCGCGCCGACGAGGTGGACGCGACCCACAGCCCCGTGTTCCATCAGATGGAGGGACTGGTGGTGGATGAAAACGTCAGCATGTCCGACCTGCGCGGCACGCTGGAGGCCTTCGCCAAGAAGCTCTACGGCAGCGACGTATCCACCCGCTTCCGCCCCAGCTTCTTCCCCTTCACCGAGCCCAGCGCCGAGGTGGACCTGACCTGCTCCGCCTGCCATGGCAAGGGCTGCCGCATCTGCAAGGACACCGGCTGGGTGGAAGTGCTTGGCTGCGGCATGGTGAACCCCAAGGTGCTGGAAATGTGCGGTATCGACAGCCACAAGTATTCCGGCTTCGCCTTTGGCATCGGCCTGGAGCGCATCGCCATGAAGCGCTACGGCATCACCGATATGCGTCTGCTCTACGAGGGCGACGCCCGTCTGCTGGGACAGCTTCGCTAAGGAGGGAATGAACGATGAAACTGGGTATGAATATGATTCGGGAATACGCGGACATTCCCGTCAGTCCCAAGGACTATGAAAGCAAAATGATCATGTCCGGCACGGCCGTGGAGGGCGTGGAGGACGTGGCCGACGGCATGGATAAGGTAGTCGTGGGCCGGGTGCTGACCTGCGAGGACGTAGAGGGCACCCATCTGCACCAGTGCACCGTGGATGTGGGCGGCGAGGAACCCCTGCACATCGTGTGCGGCGCGCCCAATGTGAAGGTGGGCGTGCTGGTGCCCGTGGCGCTGGACGACTCTCACTTGCCCGGCGGTGTGAAGATCAAAAAGGGCAAGCTGCGGGGCATGGTCTCCGAGGGAATGCTCTGCTCCGCTACGGAACTGAAGGTGCCGCAGGAGCTGTACCCCAGCGTAGGGGATGCGGGCCTGCTGATTTTCAACGAAGAATACGCCGTGGGCAGCGACGTGCGCCCCATTCTGGGCATTGACGACTACGCCGTGGATTTCGAAATTCTGGCCAACCGTCCCGACTGTCTGTGCGCGCTGGGCATTGCCCGGGAGACTGCCGCGGCGCTGGACACTACGTTCAAAGCGCCCAAGACCGACGTGACCGAAGCGTGCGGCGACATTCACGACGAAGTGAAAGTCCGCGTGGAAGCGCCCGACCTGTGCCCCCGCTACGCGGCCAGGGTCATCAAGAACGTGCGCATCGCGCCTTCGCCCCTGTGGCTGCGGAAGTACCTGCACGCGGCGGGGCTGCGTTCCATCAACAATATCGTGGATATTACCAACTTCGTCATGATCGAGTACGGCCATCCCATGCACGCCTTTGACCTGAGCAAGGTAGCGGGCCGGGAGATCATCGTCCGCCGGGCTCATGAGGGCGAAGTGCTGACCACGCTGGACGGTGTGGAGCGGAGGCTGCGCCCGGACGATCTGTGCATCTGCGACGCGAACAACGCCACCGGTCTGGCGGGCATCATGGGCGGCGAGGAAAGCGAGATCATCGAAGGCACCACCGACGTGATGTTCGAATGTGCCGCCTTCGACCGCACGGCCATCCGCCTTACCAGCCGCGCGCTGGGAATGCGCACCGAGGCCAGCGGCCGGTTCGAGCGCGGCGTCTGCGCCGCCACTGTGATGGACGCGCTGGATCGGGCCTGCCATCTGGTGAACGTGCTGAACGCGGGCGACGTGGTCAGCGGCGTTATCGATCTGTATCCCGACCCTAAGCCCCAGCAGGTCATCACGGCCAGCGTGAAGCGCATCCAGAACCGGGCGGGCGTGGAGATCCCCGCCGACGACATGGTGCGCATCCTCAACAAGCTGAGCTTCGAGACCACCCGCGACGGCGATACCCTCACCGTGAAGGTACCTTCCTTCCGGGAGGATCTGGACGGCGAGGCGGACGTCTGCGAGGAATGCCTGCGGATGTACGGCTACGACCACATCGGCGCGACGCCCCTCAAGGGCAGCACCACGCAGGGCGGCGTCAGCCCCATGAAGCACCTGAAGAACAAGCTGGGCCGTCTCCTTCAGGGCATGGGCTATCTGGAGATCATGAACTATTCCTTCACCGGCCGGAGGGAGATCGCCAAGCTGGGCCTGCCGGAAAGCGACCTGCGGATGCAGCCCATGGCCATTCGGAATCCTCTGGGCGAGGACGCCGCCGTCATGCGGCCCACGCTGGTCTGCGACATGCTCAAGACCCTGTCCTTCAACATGAACCACGCCACGGAAAGCGCTTCTCTGTATGAGATGGCGGCGGTGTTCGATCCCCATCACCCCACGGCGGAGGGGCTGCCCACCGAGACCCAGACCCTGTGCATGGGCATTTACGGCGAGGACGCGGACTTTTTCACTCTGCGCGGCGCGGTGGAAGCTCTGCTGAACGCCTGCGGCATCTCCTGCGAGGTGGAAGCGGGCGGCGACTGCTACTATCATCCCGGCCGCTGCGCCCGTCTGGTGCGCGGCCAGCAGGTCTTTGCGGTGCTGGGCGAGGTCCATCCCACGGTTCGGGAAGCCTTTGACATGCCCCGCCGGGCCATTGTGGCGGAGATCAATCTGGCGCAGCTGCTGGAGTACGGCAAGCCTATGGGCGAAATGAAGCCCCTGCCCCGTTTCCCCTCCATGAGCCGGGATCTGGCGCTGGTCATGGACGAGGAAGTGAACGTGGGCCCGCTGATGGCCTCCATGCGCAAGGCTGCAGGCGCGCTGCTGGAATCCATCGAGATGTTCGACGTATACCGCGGCATTCAGGTGGGTCTTGGCAAAAAGAGCGTGGCCTTCTCCCTGACCTTCCGCGCCGCCGACCGCACCCTGACCGACGACGAAGTCCAGAAAGCCATGGACAAGGTACAGGAGACCTGCGCCGAAAAATACAACGCCATCCGCAGGGGCTGAACCTCTGCACCCCGGCCTGCCCGCCCTTCGGGCGGACAGGCGTTGGACGATACCGTTAGGCATGTGCCCCAAGGTCGCCGCTCGGCGGAAGGCCTCGTGGCTCGCAGGTCTGGTAGGTTTCCCTGCGGGGGAAAATGATTGTGAAAATAGCTCGCCGTTCAGGCGGGCTATTTTCGTTGTAGGGGTTGAGCCCCAGTACCTCGGCTTGTGCGGCAGGCCTTCCCGGCAGCATGGCTTGAAGCGGGAAAGTTGCCCGTATCGCTATAGCGCGAGTCGATTTTCCACTCAAAAAATGTGAAAAACCCGCTTTCTTCTGTCTGTTGAAGAAAGCGGGCTTTTTATGCGTTTGAGAGGGGTCAATGCTTGGAAAGCAGGGCGGTGACGGTCATAAATCCGGCGGCGGCCCCTTCTACCAGAATGACCTGACCATTCAGGGTAAAGAGGGAAAGCAGCAGCGCGGAATGAACGACGCCGGTCATTTCCAGATATTGATAGCACAGGGTCACGGCCAGCAGGGCCGCGCCCGCGTAGAGCCACGGCTGCAAGCCCTTGGAGTGGCAGCGCAGACCTGCCAGCGGAATGATCAGCGCCAGCATAACGCCCAGCAGCAGACCCTTGAGCAGGAAGGACCAGAACAGCCCTGCGCCCAGAACGCCGTCCAGCCAGCGGTACAAAAGGCACAGCACGATGCACAGAAGCAGCGGGCAAAGGGCCGCCACCAGCTTACGGAGCAGCATGGCTCTCCTCCTCCCTTTGGAGAAAAAGCAGGGTTTCCTGCCGTTCCTTGTCGGTCATGGGGGCCGTTTTGAACAGATCGGGGCGCATTTTAGCCGTCGCCAGCAGAGCCTGCCGCCGCCGCCATGCGCGAATCTTGGCATGGTCGCCGTTGAGCAGAACCTCCGGGGCCTCCACACCCTCAAACTCCCGGGGCCGGGTATACTGAGGGTACTCCAGCAGCCCGCCGGTGAAGCTCTCCTCGTCGGTGCTGTCGCTGCTGCCCAGCACGCCGGGCACATACCGGGCCACTGCGTCGCACACGGCCATGGCGGCCAGCTCGCCGCCGGTCAGGACGAAATCCCCCAGCGACAGCTCCTCGTCCACCACTGCGTCGATGGCCCGCTGATCCACGCCCTCATAATGGCCGCAGAGCAGGATGAGGTTTTCTTCCCCGGCCAGCTCCACCACCTTCTGCTGGGTGAGGGTCTTGCCCCGGGGGCTCATATAGATGCATTTGCCTGTATACCCCTGACTGCGCAGGTGGCGCACCGCGTCGCAGATGGGCTGGGCCAGCATCACCATGCCCGCGCCGCCGCCGAAGGGGTAATCGTCGGTATTTTTATGCTTGCGGTCGCTGAAAGGACGGATGTCCACCGGCTCGATCTCCACCAGCTTTTCCCTGCGGGCCCGGCCCAGAATGCTGGAACCCAGCACGCTTTCGAACATCTCAGGAAAGATGGTCAGAATGGCGATCCTCATACACTGCCACCTCGTTCAGGGTTTCTTCGTTGAGTACGATTCGGCCGGCCTCCACGTCCAGCGAGACCACCACCTTCTCGATGATGGGCACCAGAACCTCGCCTGCCGGGGTGTCGAAAACAAAAATGTCAGTGCCGCCGGGGGTCAGCACATCCTTCAGAACGCCGATCTCGCCGCCTTTGGTATCCACGGCTTCCGCGCCCAGCAGGTCGGCGATGAAGAACTGGTTCTCCGCCAGCTCCGCCGCGTGGGCCCGGTCTACGTAGAGCATGGCCCCCCGCAGGGCTTCGGCGGCGTTGCGGTCGCCATAGCCCTCCAGCTTCAGGTACACGTCGTCGCCCTGCACCCGGCAGGCCTCGATGGCCAGCGGCTCAAAGCCCTCTCCGGTTTGGCGCAGCACCGCGTCCAGCTCCTCGAAGCGGTAAGGGTCGTCGGTGAAATGGCGGAGCTTGACCTCGCCCCGGATGCCCTGGGGCCGGACGATCTCGCCCACCAGCAGATGCGTTTGCTTCATAAAAACGTTCTCCTTAGAAAGCGCGCACCGGCAGCCTTTCGGGAGACCGGTGCGCGATGGGTTATTGAATTTCCACAAAGACGGGCTTGGCGTCCTTGGCGGTAGCGGCGCGAACCACAGACCGGATGGCCTTGGCGATGCGGCCCTGCTTGCCGATGACCTTGCCCATATCCTCGGGCGCTACGTGAAGCTCCAAAATCGTCGCTTCCGGCCCGACGGTCTCCTCAACGGTCACGGCGTCCTTGTTGTCCACCAGCGACCGCGCGACGTATTCGACGAGCTCTTTCATGAGGCTTAGCCCTCGATGACGCCGCTCTTCTTGAGCAGAACGCGGACGGTGTCGGTGGGCTGAGCGCCGGACTTCAGCCACTTCTGGGCCTTCTCAGCGTCGATCTTGATGGTGGCGGCGGGCTCGGTCATGGGATCGTAGTAGCCGATCTCCTCGATGAAGCGGCCGTCCCGGGGGCTGCGCTCGTCAGCCACAACCACACGGTAGAAAGGCTTTTTCTTCATGCCCATTCTCTTCAAACGCATCTTAACCATAATTCTGTTCCTCCTAGTATTCTGATTGGTGAGGGATTTGTATCTGAATCGCCGGCGGGATTCGCCGGGCGGTGTTCAGCGGGGAAAAGGGGATTTTAGAAGGAGAAGCGTCGCTTTCCCCTGCGCATCAGCTTGTTGCCCATCATTTTCTTCATCATGTCCTTGGCCTGCTCGAACTGACGGATGAGGGCGTTCACGTCCTGCACGGTGGTGCCGCTGCCCGCCGCGATGCGCTTGCGGCGGCTGGCGTTGAGGATGCCGGGGTTCCGGCGCTCCCGGGGGGTCATGCTGCGGATGATGGCCTCCGGCTTCTTCAGGGCGTTCTCGTCGATCTCCACGTCCTGCAGCTTGCTGGCGCCGGGCAGCATGCTCAGCATGGACTGCAGGCCGCCCATTTTTTTCATCTGCTGCATCTGGCTGAGGAAATCCTCCAGCGTCAGCTCCTGCGGGCCGCGCTTGACCAGCTTCTCGGCTTCCTTTTCATCGAAGGCCTCTTGCGCCTTTTCGATGAGGGTCATCATGTCGCCCATGCCCAGAATGCGGCTGGCCATGCGGTCGGGGTAGAAGGGCTCGATGTCGGAGAGCTTTTCGCCCGTGCCGGAGAACTTGATGGGCTTGCCGGTGACGGCCTTGATGGACAGGGCTGCGCCGCCGCGGGTGTCGCCGTCCAGCTTGGTCAGGATCACGCCGTCGATGCCCAGATCGCTGTCGAAGGTCTTGGCCACGTTCACGGCCTCCTGACCGGTCATGGCGTCCACCACGAACAGAATCTCCTGCGGCTTGATCTCCGCCTTGATGCGGCGAAGCTCCTCCATCAGCGCGGTATCGATCTGCAGCCGGCCGGCGGTGTCGATGATCAGCACGTCCCGGCCGTAGTGGCGGCACTGCTCGATGGCCTCCTGCGCCGTCTTGACCGGGTCCTGCGTGCCGTGCTCGTACACGGGCACGTTCACCTGAGAGCCGACCACCTGCAGCTGCTTGATGGCGGCGGGACGGTAGATGTCGCAGGCGGCCAGCAGGGGCTTTTTGCCCTGCTTCTGCAGGTAGTTGGCCAGCTTGCCCGCCATGGTGGTCTTACCGGCGCCCTGCAGGCCGCACAGCATATAAATGGTGGGCACGGAGGACGACCAGGTCAGCCGGGCGTGCTCGGAGCCCATCAGGGCCGTCATTTCCTCGCTGACGATCTTCATCACCTGCTGGGCCGGGGACAGGCTGTCCAGCACCTGCTGGCCCACGCAGCGCTCGGTGACTTTTTTGCAGAAATCCTTGACCACCAGGTAGTTGACGTCGGCCTCCAGAAGGGCCATGCGCACGTCGCGCATTCCCTCCTTGACGGCCTGCTCGGTCAGCTTGCCCCGGCTGGTCAGCTTGGAGAGCGCGCTGGATAATTTGGAACTGAGACCCTCAAAGGCCATGGGCGTCCTCCTCCTCTTGCTGAATCCGTTGGATCTGTCGGGCCGCCTCGTCGGTCAGGGCGCGAGCCTCGGTGGGAATGTCCTGCCCGGCGATAGCGCCGAGCAGCTCCTGCACCCGGGCCAGCCGCTCCAGCATCCGTTCCATGCGTCCCGCCGCGCCGAGGGCGGCTTCGCAGGCCCGGAGCTTTTCCGAAGAGCGGGCGATCAGATCGTGTACGTTCTGGCGGCTTACATTCATCTGCCGGGCGATCTCGCCCAGCGAAAGATCCTCGTCGAAATGAAGCTGCATGGCCTGAAGCTGCTTGTCCGTCAAAAGCCCGCCGTAAAAGGCGCACAGGGTGCCCATTTCCACGCTGGCTTCCAGCCGGGCTTCCTGCGGGTTGGGGACGGACGGTTCCTTCAAGGCGACGGCTCCTTTACCGCTGTCAATGCTTTTTCCTTGACAGCCAGATGATTATAGCCGAAAAATCGCTTTCTGTCAACGAAAAAATCCCGCAAAACGGAGTTTTTCAGGGGACTGGTCAATTTCCCGGAAGGATGTTATAATAATACATTAGGAAAAGTACTTTTCACCGGCGAAGGGAGGCGGACGGATGCCAATGGGAAAAGGCCTGCGGCGGGCGGTCTGCGCCCTCTGCCTGCTGGCGCTGGGCTTCAGCGTTTTGCCGCTGTATGGAATGACCGGGTATAACCACCCCTATTATGACGATTTCGGGTTTTCCGCCGCGCCCCATCAGGCGTGGAAGGAAACCGGCGATCTGGGCGCGGCCCTGAAAGCTGCGTTGAAAAACGCCGCTCAGACCCGCTACACGTGGCAGGGCACCTACACGGGCACCCTTTTGAGCAATTTGCAGCCGGGTACCTTTTCAGAGGAGCTGTACTGGATCTCCGGCTGCTTCCTGCTGACGGCGTTCCTCGGCTGCTTCTGGTTCTTTTTCGCAACGGTCTTCGGCCGCCGGGGGCTGGGCCTGAAACGCTGGGAGACCACCGTTCTTTCTTCCCTGACGCTGACGGTGATGCTCCAGTTCATGCCCGATATGGGCGAGGCGTTCTACTGGTTCAACGGCGGCGTAGGCAATGTGTTCATTTATTCGCTGATGGCGCTGAGCGCGGCGCTGCTTGTGCGGCTGTACCGGACGGAAAGCCGGGGCGGCGCTGCGGGGCTGACGGCCGTTCTTCTTTTGTGCATGGCCGCCTTGGGCGGCGGAAGCTACAGCGGCGGACTGTTCAGCCTGTGTGCGCTGGCCTGCGTGCTGGCGTGGCTGTTTGGGAAGCGCCGCCCCCGGCGGTGGACGTTCCTTGTGTGCTTTGCGGTGCTGGCGGCGGGATTCGTTTACAGCATGTCCGCGCCGGGCAACACGGTGCGCGCCGGGATGATCGGTTACACCTGCTCGCCGGTGAAGGCCGTCGCCCGTTCTCTGTACGAGGGCGTGATTTTGATGGCGGGCTATGTGCGTTTCCCCCTGCTGGGGCTGACGGCGCTGGTTTCGCCTCTTCTGTGGCGGGCTGCGAAGGAAAGCCCGTACCGTTTCCGCCATCCCCTCTGGATGATAGCGCTGTCGGCGGCGTTGTTCTGCACCCAGCTGACGCCGCCACTGTACTCCATCGCCTCCATCGGGGATGGGCGCATTCAGGATACCTACTGGCTGTGCTTTGTGGTGCTGTGGCTTCTGTGGGTCTATCTGCTGCTGGGTTTCGCAGCCCGGAAGTGGCCGGAAGCAAAGCCGGAGCGCTTTGGCCGCGCCGTGGTGATCGTTGGGCTGTGCCTGTCGCTTTCCGGCTGTCTGGGATGCCGCTATCCGGGTGATACGCTGTACGGTATCCAGAATATGACGGGGATCAGCGCGTGGCTGAGTCTACTGAATGGCGAAGCGGCGCAGTACGACCGGGAAATGACGGAACGGGAGCGGCTTCTGAATGACGATACCCAGCCCGTGGTAACGCTGGAACCACTTACCGCCGTGCCGCGCATCTTTATGGAGGATGAGCTGGAACCCGGCGCGGTATACGACGTGCGGCCCAGCCTGTGCCGCTACTACGGCAAGGAAGCCATTCTGCTGGCGGGAGAGGAGGAACGGCCGTGAAAGCGTTTTGGTCGGCCCCGGTCTCCAAAAAGCTGCTGGCGGCGGTCTGCATGGCGCTGCTGGTCGTCAGCCTGATCCCTCCGCTGGCCCTGTCCTTCTTCAACCACGCCAGCTACGACGATCTGGGCTATTCCATCCGCACTCATGACCGCTGGCGGGATACCGGCAGCTTCTGGCGGACGGTGGAGGCGGCGGCGGAAAATACGGCCGCCATCCGGTATACATGGCAGGGAACCTTCTTCTCCTGCTTTCTGGCGGCGCTGCAGCCCGCCCTGTTCGGGGAGGGGCTGTACTGGATCACCACGTGGGTGCTGATGGGAACGTTCCTGCTGGCGCTGGGCGCGCTGACCCGGCAGCTGGTTCGCCGGGTGATGGGCGCGGGCACGGCGGAATGGCTGATCCTGTTTTCCCTTTCCGCGCTGGTAATGATGCAGCTGACCCCCAGCATCAGCGAAGCCTGGTTCTGGTGGAACGGCGGCATGGTCTATTTGATGGTGTGGTGCTGTCTGGCCCTTCGGACGGCCCTGTGGCTTCGTCTGGAGGGCAGCCGGAGGGGAAGTCCCCTGTGTCTGCTGGCCATGGCGCTGTTAAGCGCGGCGGTGGGCGGCGGCAATTTCGTCACGCCGCTGTTCGGCTGCGCGCTGGACGCGCTGCTGCTGTTCTTCTCCTTCCGGCAGAAGGAAAAGAGCCGCTTGGGCAAGCTGACCTGCTTCGTTCTCATGCTGGCGGCCTTTGTCTACAGCATGACCGCCCCGGGCAACGCCGTGCGGGGACAGACCCTTTCCGGGGGCATGAGCGCCGTCAAGGCCATTCTGGAATCCTTTTATTTCGGCATGGCGCTCATGAGCCGATACTTCTCGCCGGCGCTGGCGGCCCTGTGGCTGGCAACGGTGCTGATTCTCAGGGAGCGGCTGATGCGGAGCCGGTTTTCCTTCCGTTATCCGCTGCTGGCGGTGGGCGCTTTCGTCTGCCTGTACTGCTGCCAGCTCACGCCGACCCTGTACACCGGCAACTATCTGGGAGACGGCCGGGCGCAGGTATTGCAGTATGACAACTATGTACTGCTGTCCACGGCGCTGGTCGTGTATCTGGCCGGTTGGGCGCTGAAACGATACGGAACCGGACAGGTTAGCCGCCCGCCGACCCGGGCCGGGGCCGCTGCGGCGGCAGCGCTGCTTCTGCTGGGCATGATGAGCTTCCAGCGGACGGACGGGCAGCTTCCGGGCGTACAGAACACCCTGACCGTCAGCACCCTTCGGTCGCTGGTCAGCGGGCAGGCCGCCGCCTTTGACGAGGCCATGACCCGCCGGGACGATGAAATGAACGATACATCCGTCCGAGCGGCACAACTGGAGCCGGTAGAGGACATCCCGGAGGCGTTCATGGGCGAGGTGCTGGATACCGATATGAAGGACTACGTGCTGAACCTGTACGCGGAGTATTATCAAAAGGACAGCGTTGCGCTGAAAACGGAGGCGCAGGACGAACCATAAGAAAGGGGGAAAACCAGCTTGCTTCTGGAAGGAAAGAATATCGTGCTGACCGGCGCGAACCGGGGTATCGGCAACGCCATGCTGCACCGCTTCGCCGAAGAGGGCGGCAATGTCTGGGCCTTTGCCCGCAGGCCATCGGAATCGTTCGAACAGGACTGCCGGGAAACGGCGGAGCGCTTCGGCGTGTGGGTGGAGCCCGTTTACTGCGAGCTGACCGATACCGAGGCCCTGAAGGGGGCGTTCAGGCAGATCATGGCGGAGAAAAAGCCCCTGCACGGGCTGGTGAACAACGCAGGCGTCATGGGCGAGGATAAGATGTTCCAGATGACCTCCGCCGAGGAAATGCACCGCACCTTTGAGGTGAATTTCTTCGCCATGGTGGAGGTCAGCCGTTTGGCCACCAGGCTTATGGCCCGGAACAAAGGCGGAGCCGTGGTCAACGTGGCCAGCATCGCGGGCCTCGACGGCGACAGCCGGTTGGACTATTCCGCCTCCAAGGCTGCGGTGATCGCCGCCAGCAAAAAGATGGCCCGGGAGCTGGTCAGCGTGGGCATTCGGGTGAATGTGCTGGCCCCCGGCTTTACGGACACCGAGCTGGTGGCGGGGCTGAGCGAAAAAGTGGTGGAGCAGCAGCTTTCCAAAATTCTGATGCACCGCAAGGCCCGCCCGGAGGAAATCGCCAACGTGGCGGCCTTCCTGCTCAGCGACCTGTCCAGCTACGTGACCGGTCAGGTCTGGCGGGCGGACGGCGGAATCCTTTGAATTTCTGGTTTTCTAAAGAAATCATACAGTACGACAGGAGTGCATGAAAATGACGAACATGGAAAAATACGTGAAGGCTTTCTCCGAGGCGCTGGAAGTGCCCGAATCCGACGTACCCGCTCTGGTATACGGCAAGAGCGAGGCGTGGGACAGCGTAGGCCACATGACGCTGGTGGCCGCGCTGGAGGATGCGTTCGACATCATGATCGACATGGATGATATTATTGACCTGAGCTCTTTTGAAAAGGGAAAGGAGATCCTGAAGAAGTATGATGTGGAGCTTTGAGCGCTTCGGGGACAGGACGGCGCTTGTGGATGAGCACGGCGCGAGCCTGACCTACCGCCAGCTGAAGCAGGAGGCCGACGCGCTGTGCGCCGCCGCCGGCGGACGCTGCCTGACCTTCAACCTGTGCCGCAACACGCTGGGCAGCCTTTTGGGCTACGCGGGCTTCGTGGAGGGCGGCGTGGTGCCCGTGCTGTTGAACGAGGAAATGGATCGGGAGCTGCTGAAGGGCCTGTATGACAACTATCATCCGGCGTTTTTGTGGGCCCCGGAGGATTTCGCATGGGACGGCTGCGAGCCGGTGTACCAAAGCCTGGGCTATCACCTGCTGAAAACGCCCTTTGGCCGGGAAGCGGAGCTGTATCCCGAGCTGGGGCTGCTTTTGACCACCAGCGGCTCTACCGGCAGCCCCAAGTTTGTGCGGCAGAGCTACCGAAATATCCGGGCCAACACGGACAGCATCGTGGAATACCTGAAGCTGGACGAGACCGAGCGGCCCATTACCACGCTGCCCATGAATTACACCTACGGCGTGAGCATCCTCAACACCCATCTGGACGTAGGCGCGACCATCCTTGTGACGGAGCACGGCATCGCCCAGCGGGAATTCTGGGATTTCTTCCGCCGGGAAAACGCCACCAGCTTCGGCGGTGTGCCCTACACCTATGAAATGCTGGACCGGATGCGCTTTTTCCGCATGGAGCTGCCCAGCCTGCGCACCATGACCCAGGCCGGGGGCAAGCTGCAGAAGGAGCTGCACCGCAAGTTTGTGGAGTGGTGTCTGGAAAAGGGCAAGCAGTTCATCGTCATGTACGGCCAGTGTGAGGCCACCGCCCGTATGGCCTATCTGCCGTGGGAAAAGAGTCTGGAGAAGGTGGGCGGCATTGGAATCGCCATTCCCGGCGGACAGTTCCGGCTGATCGCCGCCGACGGCAGCGAGATCACCGAGACGGGCGTGACCGGCGAGCTGAAATACTACGGCGATAACGTGACGCTGGGCTATGCCGTCTGTCAGGCCGACCTGCGCAAGGGCGACGAGCGGGGCGGCGTGCTGGAAACCGGCGATATGGCGCAGGTGGACGCGGACGGCTACTACACCATCGTGGGCCGGAAAAAGCGCTTTTTGAAGCTGTACGGCAACCGGGTCAATCTGGACGAGCTGGAGCAGCTGCTCAAGGCGGCGTTCCCCGGCGTGGACGTGGCCTGCGGCGGCGTGGACGATCATCTGATGTTCTTCTCCACCGACGAAAGCAGGCTGGCCGAGATGCGCGCCTTCCTGTCCGAAAAGACGAAGCAGAACGCCGCTGCCTTCCGGGGCATGGCGCTGCCGTCCATTCCCAAAAACGACGCGGGCAAGACCCTGTACCGCGAACTGGAGAAATACTATGATTGATCTGCAGGCCCTTCCCGAGCTGCCGCCCTACGGCATGGCCCGGGAAGAAAAGCGGGCCTTTCTGGCCCGGGAGCTGGGTGAGCTGACCCGTTTTCACGGCGAACGCTGCCCGGAATACGGGCGGCTGCTGGCGGCGCTGGGCGCGCAGTCGGGGCAGACGGACGATTTTGAAAGCCTGCCCTTTCTGCCCGTGCGCCTTTTCAAGGAGTTTTCCCTGAAAAGCGTGCCGGAGGAAGCGCTGGCCCGCACCATGACCTCCTCTGGCACCACGGGCCAGCAGGTCAGCCGCATCTATCTGGATCGGGAGACCAGCGCTTTGCAGTCCAAGGTGCTGTCCCGCATCATGGGGGATTTTCTGGGCAAGCAGCGCCTGCCCATGGTGATTCTGGATTCCCCGGCGGTGGTGAAAAACCGGGCCATGTTTTCCGCCCGGGGCGCGGGCATTCTGGGCTTCAGCATGTTTGGCCGGGACAAGATCTACGCGCTGGACGAAAACATGCAGCTGGATACGGAAGGGCTGAAGGCCTTTCTGGAAAAGCACGAAGGGGAGGATATTTTCCTCTTCGGCTTCACCTTCATGATCTGGCTGTATTTTGTGAAGGAACTTCGCCGCACGGGCTATCGTCCCGATCTGAGCCAGGGCGTGCTGGTTCACGGCGGCGGCTGGAAAAAGCTGGCCGACCAGCATATCTCCACCGGGGCGTTCAAGCAGGCCCTGCAGGAGACCTGCGGCCTGACCCGCGTCCACAATTACTACGGCATGGTGGAGCAGACCGGCTCCATCTACATGGAATGCGAATGCGGCCATCTTCACGCTCCGGTGTGGTCGGATGTGACCATCCGCCGCCCGGAGGATTTTTCCGTGGCCGCAGCCGGGGAAAAGGGGCTGGTGCAGGTGGCCAGCGTGCTGCCCCGCAGCTATCCCGGCCACATCCTGCTGACTGAGGACGAAGGCCGCATTCTGGGCGAGGACGACTGCCCCTGCGGCCGCAAGGGCAGGTATTTTGAAATTCTGGGGCGCATTCAGCGCGCCGAGGTTCGGGGGTGCAGCGATACCTATGAGCAACGCCGTTGAACGTCTTTGCGGACGGGAGCCGGAAAGCGGGCTTCGGCCCCTGCGGCCCTTTGCGCCGGAGGCGCTGGACTTTCTGTCAGCCCTGTCCGCAGCCCTGCTGAAGGACCGGGAGGCGAAGGTTTACCCGGACGTGATCACCTTTGCCTATTTCTGCCGCAAGGCCCATCTGGCCCGGCTGCAGGAGGAATACGCCGGGCAGCTGGACGACCGGCTGGGCCGGGGTGTGGTGTTCCACATCGCGCCCAGTAACGTGCCCATCAACTTCGCCTACTCGCTGGCGGCGGCGCTGCTCAGCGGCAACGGCAGCGTCGTCAAGGCCTCCAGCCGGGATTTTGTCCAGACCCGCATCGTCTGCCGGGCCATGGAAAAGCTGCTGGCGGAGGATTTTCCGGCGCTGGCCCCCTACGTCTGCGTGGTGACCTATCCCCGGGAGGCGCAGGAAGTGACGGAACGGTTCAGCGCCCGCTGCCACGCCCGGGTCATCTGGGGCGGCGACGAAACAGTGCGCCGGGTACGGGAAGCGGCTTTGCCGCCCCGGGCCGTGGAGGTGGCCTTCGCCGACCGCTACAGCCTTTTGTGCATCCGCCCCGAAGCGGTGCTGGCCCTTTCGGCGGAGGAGCTGGAACGGCTGGCGAAGGACTTCTATAACGATACGTATCTCACCGACCAGAACGCCTGCACCTCGCCCCGGCTGATCTATTGGGTGGGAGAGGGAGAAAGCCGGGAAGCGTCGGAACGCTTTTTCCGTGCGATGGGCGCTTATGCCCGGCAGCGTTACGAGCTGCCCGCCGTGACGGCGGTGGACAAGCTGACTGCCGCCTGCCGTGCCGCCATGAAGCTGGAAGGCGCGGAGATCATCCCCGGCCCCGACAACTGGGTCGCCCGGGTTCGGGTCAAGCGCCTCTGCCCCGAGCTGTACGACCTGCGCAGCCCCGGCGGATTCTTTCTGGAATACGCCGCGCCCACGCTGGACGCGCTGCGGGATTTCGTTACGCCCCGGGTGCAGACCTTGAGCTATCTGGGCTTCCAGCCGGAGGAGCTGAGCCGCTTCGTGCTGGAAAACGGCCTGACCGGCGTTGACCGCATCGTGCCCGTGGGCCACACCATGGATTTTGCCCTGACCTGGGACGGCTACGACCTGATCCAGACCCTGTCCCGGAAGATCAGCGCTCTGTAAGCAGCGCAAGAAACGAGGAATTCTGCCGATGAACAAGCCCATGCTTTCCTTCGTCATTCCCTGCTACCGCTCCGAGCATACCATCGGCGCGGTGGTGAAGGAGCTGACGGACACTCTTTCCACCCGGCCGGAATATGAATACGAGATCGTGCTGGTCAACGACGGCAGCCCGGACAACACAGCCGGCGCGCTGGAAGCGCTGGCCCGGCAGGAGCCCCGGGTGGTGTTTGTGGATCTGAGCCGCAATTTCGGCCAGCACAGCGCGCTGATGGCAGGCTTTCATCAGGTGAAGGGCAATATCGTCATTTGTCTGGACGACGACGGCCAGACCCCGGCCTGCGAGTGCTTCAAGCTGATCGACAAGGTGGAGGAAGGCTACGACATCGTCTTTGCCGAGTACCCGGAGCGCCGCCAGAACTGGTTCCGCAATCTGGGCAGCCGGTTCAACGCCGCCTGCAACCATTTCTTCTTCGGTCAGCCCCGGGAGCTGAAGGCCAACAGCTACTATGCCTGCCGCCGCTTTGTGGTGGATGCGGCGCTGCAATATCCCAATCCGTTCCCGTATGTGACGGGGCTTCTGTTCCAGAGCGTCAGCCGCTACTGCAACGTGCCCGTGAACCATCGGGCCCGGATGGAAGGCCGCAGCGGCTACAGCCTGAAAAAGCTGGTGGGTCTGTGGTTTAACGGTGTAACGTCCTTTTCCATCAAGCCCCTGCGGTTTGCCACCTATTTCGGCTTCTTCGTGGCGGCTTTCGGGTTTATTTTCGCGCTGGTGACCATCATCCGCAAGCTGGTGAACCCGGCCATGCAGGCGGGATGGGCCAGCACCATTTCCCTGATTCTGTTCATGGGCGGGGTCATCGTGCTGCTCATCGGGCTGGTGGGGGAGTATATCGGACGCATTTATCTCAGCATCAACCGCTATCCGCAGTTTGTGGTGCGGCGGGTGATGCACGGCGGGGAGGAAGAAAAGCATGAAGACGACGCACGCAGTCTGGGAGCGTGAAAACATCGGCGTGGACGCGTGGGAGATCGCGCTGGACGCGCAGGACACCATTGAAGCGCTGGCGGAGGAAGAACGGCGCATCATCGCCGAGGGGGCGGAGTACATCGTGCTCAAAAGCCCGGTGAACTGCCCGCAGCTGCTGTTCGGCCTGACGGGGCTGGGCTACACCTTTGTGGAAACGGTCTTCCATGTGGAAATTCGCCGGAAGGACTACCACATGCCGGAGACCATCGCCCGGTTCGACCGGGGGCTGACCGTGGTGGAACGCACCGACCCGGAAAATCAGGCCCGCATCGACCGCATCATCCGCAGCGGAATCTTCATCAGTGACCGGGTCTCCATCGATCCCGCCTTTTCCGTGAAGCTGGGCGGCCAGCGCTATGCCAACTGGCTGCGCTCCATGGTGCAGAAGGGCGGCCATCTGTACGAGGTGTTGCAGGGCGAAAAGCCCATCGGGTTCTTCGTCATCTGCCGCAAGGACGAGGACACCGTGGACCCGGTGCTCATGGCCATGTACGACCAGCAGAACGACCGGGGGCTGGGCGCGCTTCTGCACAAAAAGACGCTGGACACCTGCTTCACCCATCCGTGCAAGCGGCTGACCAGCACCATCGTCTCCAACAATTCCAAGGTGCTTCGGGTCTATGTCAACGCGGGCGCGACCATTGCCGATACGCTGTATACGTATGTCAAGCACGTCGAGCGCTGACACGCGCCGGGGCGTAAGGGAGGAATCCGATGCTTACCTATATCACCAATGAATGTATGCCGCTGGAAAAAATGCTGGCCCGGGTGCAGAAGCAGCACCCCGGCGACAGCTATCTTCTGGTGGAAAAAGCGTATAAATTCGCCGAGCAGGCCCACGCCGGGCAGGTGCGCAAGAGCGGCGAGCCCTACTTCATCCATCCGGTGTCCGTGGCCAGCATCCTCACCGACCTGATGATCGACGCGCCCACCATTGCCGCCGGTTTCCTGCATGACACCGTGGAGGACTGCCCCGGCATCACGCTGGACACCATCCGGCAGGAGTTCGGCGACGAGGTGGCCCAGCTGGTGGACGGCGTGACCAAGCTGGACAAGCTGGACTTTACCAACCGGGAGGAGCAGAAGGCCGAAAGCCTGCGCAAGATGATTTTGGCCATGTCCAAGGACATCCGCGTGGTGGTCATCAAGCTGGCCGACCGGCTGCACAATATGCGCACCCTGCGCTTTCAGCCGGAGGACCGGCAGAAGGCCATTGCCCACGAGACGCTGGATATTTACGCGCCGCTGGCGCACCGGCTGGGCATCAACTCCGTCAAGTCCGAGCTGGAGGACCTGAGCTTCAAATACATCGACCCTGTGGCCTTCCACGAGATCGCCCAGCTAGTGGGCCAGCGCCGGGTGGAGCGGGAGGAAAGCATCCGCCGGGTCATTTCCGAGCTGTCGGAGAAGCTGGACGAGCAGCACATTCATTACGAGATGGATGGGCGGCCCAAGCATCTTTACTCCATCTACAAAAAAATGCACGGACAGGGCAAGACCTTCGACCAGATCTACGATCTGATCGCCGTGCGGGTGCTGGTGGACACGGTGCAGGACTGCTACACGGTGTTGGGCATCGTCCACACCCTGTGGAACCAGATTCCGGGCCGCTTCAAGGACTACATCAGCGTACCCAAGGGGAACATGTACCAGAGCCTGCACACCACGGTGATCGGCGGACGGAAAATGCCCTTCCCCTTTGAAATTCAGATTCGCACGTGGGAGATGCACCGCATTGCCGAGTACGGCGTGGCCGCCCACTGGCGCTACAAGGAGGGCGGCGGCACCGAGAGCGACATGGACTCCAAGCTCTACTGGCTGCGGCAGATTCTGGACTGGCAGGGGGACACCCGGGACAGTCAGGAGTTTATCGACTCGCTGAAGACCGATCTTTTCAGCGAGGAAGTGCTGATCTTTACCCCCAAGGGCGATGTGGTGTCCATGCAGCGGGGCGCAACGCCCATCGACTTTGCCTACCGCATCCATTCCGGCGTGGGCAACCACTGCGTGGGCGCGAAGATCAATGGGCGCATCGTCACGCTGGACACGGAGCTGCAGACCGGCGACCGGGTGGAGATCATCACCAACGCCGCCTCCAAGGGGCCCAGCATGGACTGGCTCAAGATGGCCAAGACCCAGCAGGCCAAGGCGAAGATCCGTCAGTTTTTCAAGAAGGAGCTGCGGGGCGAGAACGTCGTCCGGGGCCGGGACATGCTGGAAAAAGAAGCCAAGCGCCGGGGCGTGGACTGGTACTCGCTCACGAAGCCGGAATATTATGAGGGCATTCTCAAGCGCTACGCGTTCTCCGAGCTGGACGATATTTACGGCGCAGTGGGCTATGGCGGCATTGCCAGCGCCTACGTGGTCAGCCGTCTTCTGGAGGAACAGCGCAAGTCGGAAACGCAGGCATTGCCCAAGGTGCAGGAGGTCAGCCGGGAGGAAGTCCAGAAGCAGCTTGGCAAGCCCACCCACGGCGTTTACGTCAAGGGCGAAAGCGGGATGCTGGTGCGTTTTGCCCGCTGCTGCAACCCGGTGCCCGGCGACGAGATCATCGGCTACGTCACTCGCGGCCGCGGCGTGACCGTCCACAAGGCGGACTGCACCAACGTTTCTGCCAGCGAGCAGGAGCGGATGGTGGAGGTCAGCTGGGCGGAGACGGGCACGGGCGCGGCGTTCAACGCGTCGGTACACATTATCGCCTACGATCACGTCAGTCTATTGGGCGAGCTGGCCATGTGCATCGGAAACATGGACATTCCCATTGTGGCAGTCTCTGCCAAGCGGGACGAGAAAAAAAAGACCAGCGTCATCACCATGGTGGTACAGGTCAAGGGGTTGGAGCAGGTCGACCGGATGTTCAAGCAGCTCCGCAAGCGCAGCGACATCATCGAAGTCTACCGCGCCGGAGGTTAAACCTCATTTGGGCTGCGCGCCATGGGCGCGCAGGGGCGTAGGGAGACATGCGGCTTGGCTGCGGAGTTACCGCCGTGGCACGGAAGGTGCCACGGCTCGCGGGTCTGGTGTGAGGAATGGTGCTTGGCTGCGGAATTACCGCCGCTCGGCAACGGGCCTCGCGGCTTGTGGCAAGGGGTGACCCTCTGCACCCCTACACCGCGCCCAAAGGGTGCGGGGGTATTCGAGGGAAAGCAGATTGGCTGCGGAGTTACCGCCGCTCGGCGACAGGCCTTGCGGCTCGCGGGTTTGGTATAGTTCCCTGCCGGTTGGCTTTGCTTGGCAGAACGAAAGAAAGAGCTGCTGCATTGTAATTAGAGAATCTTTTTCTGTGCGAAGCACAGAAAAGAGTGGGATTGCAAAGGGCAGCGCCCTTTGCTGCGGGGATTGGGGGCGCACAGCCCCCAACGTCCCCCATCCCGAAAGGAGAAGAGCCATGCGCTGCGTGGTGCAGAGAGTGACGGAGGCCGCCGTTCGGATCGACGGCGAGCTGGTGGGGCAGGCGGGCAAAGGGTTCCTGCTGCTGATCGGCGTGGAGGTGGGCGACACCGCCGAGGATATGGACTATATTGCCCGCAAGGTGCCGAATCTGCGCATTTTTGAGGATGAGGACGGGAAGATGAACCGTTCCCTGCTGGACGTAGGCGGGGACATTCTGGCGGTGAGCCAGTTCACCCTGCTGGGCGACGCCCGGGGCGGACGGCGGCCCAGCTTTATCACGGCGGCCCGGCCCGAGGTTGCAGACCCGATGTATGAGGCGCTGGTGGCCCACTGGCGCGGCGAGGGCATCCATGTGGAAACGGGCCGTTTCGGCGCGGACATGAAGGTCAGTCTGGTGAACGACGGGCCGGTGACGATCCTGCTGGATTCCCGAAAAATTCTATAAAAATACTGCAATAAGAAGGGACGCGGCGATTTTTTGCGTCCGAAGGAGAACGAAATGCCGAAGGTACAGATCGAACGGCTGACAGTGGGGGAAATTGACGAAAACTGCTATTTGGTGGTCAACCCGGAAACGGGAGAGCTGCTGGTGATCGACCCGGGGGCGGAGGCGGAGCGGATTTTTGCCGCCATCGGCGACCGAAAGCCTCGGGCGGTGCTGCTGACCCACGGGCATTTCGACCACATCGGCGCTGTGGACGCGGTCTGCGAAAAGTACGGCATTCCCGTTTACATCCATGAAGCGGACGCGCCCAAGCTGACGGATATGGAAGCCAACACGGGCAAGGGCTTCGGCTATCCCGTTACCGTGAAAACGATTCCCCGGCTGCTTCACGACGACGAGGAGCTGAATCTGGCCGGGATCGGACTGAAGGTGCTGCACACGCCGGGCCACAGCAAGGGAAGCGTCTGCTACCTGCTGGAGGGAAATCAGGGAATCCTGACGGGAGACACGCTGTTCAAGGGCGGGTACGGCCGCTATGACTTTGCGGACGGCAGCTTCCACGAACTGAAGGAAAGCCTGCGGACGCTGTTTCACCTGACCCCCCAGATGACCGCGTGGCCGGGCCATGGAGAAGCGACCGTCGCCGGTCGGAACCGGGAGGAACAGGCATGAAGGACGCGGGGCAGGTGATTCTTACCACGCCGCTGGAAGGGCTGGCCAACGAGCTTTGCGAGGTCGTGAAGCTGTTTTATCATATCGACGGATTTTCGGTGAACCCGGAGGCGGTCGAAGGGGAGTCTTCGCTGCTCATTCGGCACCGATTCGAACGCACGGGCATGGAATGCCGGTGCGGCTTTGCCGCAGGCGGGCAGCAGCAGGAAAAAACGCTGCTGCTGCCCACGGTGGAGCCGGAGCGGCAGGAGCTGATCGAAAAGCGGTTCATCAAACGGATGTGCAAGGTCACGCTGTACGAGCTGCTTAAACGGCTGACGGGTCAGCAGCCGCCGTGGGGCTCCCTGACGGGCATCCGACCCACCCGGCTGATCTACGAAGGGCTGGCAGACGGCCTGACCATGGACGAGGCCTGCGTCCGGGTGGAGCAGACTTTTGACGTGCTGCCGGAAAAGGTGGAGCTGCTCAGGGAGATCGTGGAGGTGCAGCGGACGCTGCCCGAACCCGGCCCGGAGGAGGCTGACCTGTATGTTTCCATTCCCTTCTGCCGCACCCGCTGCGCGTATTGCTCCTTCCCCGGCGAGGCCGTGGGCAAGGGCAAGCTGATCCCGCCTTATCTGGATGCGCTTCTGTGGGAGCTGGAAGAAGCGGAAAAGCTGTTCTGTCAGGCGAAGCTGGGCCTGCGGGCGGTATATGTGGGCGGCGGCACGCCCACCGCTCTGGCGGAGCCGGACTTTGCCCGCCTAATGGAACGGGTCATGGAGCTGTTCCCCAACGCCCGGGAGTACACCGTGGAGGCGGGCCGGCCCGACACCATCACCCGGGGCAAGCTGGAAACCCTGAAGGGGCTGGGGGTCAGGCGCATCAGCATCAATCC
Source organism: uncultured Eubacteriales bacterium (assembly GCA_900548145.1). Taxonomy (GTDB): domain Bacteria; phylum Bacillota; class Clostridia; order Christensenellales; family Aristaeellaceae; genus Limiplasma. The sequence continues at coordinate 28,240 of URJB01000008.1, forward strand.
CCAGACCATGAACGACGAGACTCTGCGCCGCATCGGCCGGGATCATACCTCCGCCCAGACGGAGGAAACCTTCCTGCTGGCCCGGGAGTTGGGGTTTGAGGATATCAACATGGACGTGATCACGGGGCTTCCCGGCGAGGAAATGCCTCAATTTGAACATACCATGGACGAGATTCGCCGCCTTGCGCCGGACAGTCTGACGGTGCATACGCTGGCTATCAAGCGCTCCAGCCGTCTCAATCTGGAAAAGTACCCTCTGCCCGACGGCAACCTGACCGCCCGGATGGTGCGGCTGGGCGGCGAAACGGCCCGGGCGCTGGGCATGAAGCCCTATTATCTCTACCGGCAGAAATACATGGCGGGCCAGCAGCAGAACGTGGGCTACGCCACGGCGGGCAACGCCTGCCTGTACAATATCGACATGATGGAGGAGACCGGCTCGGTCATCGCCGTAGGGGCGGGGGCCATTTCCAAGCGGGTCTTCCCGGACCGGGAGCTGCGCATCGAGCGGGCCCCCAACGTCACCAACGTGGCCGTTTATATCGACCGCGTCGCGGAAATGGCGCGTCGAAAGGAGCATTTATTTCATTCATAAGGAGGAGACCCCATGAGCCGGAACATTCTCGTCGCCCTGGATCAGGGAACCACGTCCAGCCGGGCTATCGTCTTTGACGAAGCCGGGCGGATATTGGCCGCCCATGCCATCGAGTTCAAGCAACACTATCCCCAGCCGGGCTGGGTGGAGCACGACCCCGAGGACATCCTGAACACCCAGATCACCGCCCTGCAGAAGGCCGTGGAAATGAGCGGCGTGGAGGTGCAGGACATCGCCGCCATCGGCATCACCAACCAGCGGGAGACCACCCTCCTGTGGGAAAAGGACACGGGCCGCTGCGTTCACAACGCCATTGTCTGGCAGTGCCGCCGCACCGCTCCCTATGTGGAACGGCTGGTGAAGGAGGGCAAGGCCGACGTGATCCGCCGGAAGACCGGACTGGTGCCGGACGCATATTTCAGCGGCACCAAGCTGGCCTATCTGCTGGACACGCTGAACCTGCACGACCGGGCGGAGCGGGGCGAGCTGTGCTTCGGTACGGTGGACAGCTTCCTTTGCTGGAATCTGGTGGAGGGGCGCCCCCACGTGACCGACGCGACTAACGCCGGACGTACCATGCTGTTCAACATCCACACCCAGACCTGGGACGACGAGCTACTTTCCATGCTGAATATTCCCCGGGCCGTGCTGCCCGAGGTGGTGGACAGTGCCCATGTGGTGGGCAACCTGCGCCCGGAGATTCTCGGACGGCCCATTCCCGTGGCGGCCATGGCGGGCGATCAGCACGCGGCGCTGTTCGGACAGGGCTGCTTTACGCCGGGCATGGTGAAAAACACCTATGGCACTGGCTGCTTTATGCTGATGAACACGGGCGACACGCCGATAGAAAGCCGCAATGGTCTGCTGACCACCATGGCGTGGCGGCTGAATGGCAAGCCCACTTATGCCTTGGAGGGCAGCGTATTCATGGGCGGCGCTACGGTGCAGTGGCTCCGGGATGAAATGAAGCTGATCTCTACCGCCGCCGAGAGCGAACAGATCGCCCAGAGCATCCCGGATACGGCGGGAGTCTTTCTGGTGCCCGCCTTTACCGGCTTGGGCGCGCCCTATTGGGATATGTACAGCCGGGGCACCATCGTGGGCATGACCCGTGGCACGGGCCGGGCCCACATCGTCCGGGCGGCGCTGGAGGCCATCTGCTACCAGAGCCACGATCTCTACAGCGCCATGGTGGCCGACCGGGGCGGCGAAAAGCCCGTCCAGATGAACGTAGACGGTGGCGCCAGCGCCAACGGCTTCATGATGCAGTTCCAGTCGGATATTCTGGGCATCCCCGTGGTGCGGCCTGTGGTGCTGGAGACCACGGCGCTGGGCGCGGCCCTGTTGGCGGGCATCGGCGTGGGCCTGTACGCCAGCAAGGAGGAAGCCGCCTCCATGGTCAAGCCCGACCTGACCTTCCTGCCCCAGATGGACAGCCGCAACCGCGATCTGGCCCTGTACGGCTGGCACCGGGCCGTGGAGCGGGCCCAAAATTGGGTGGAAGTACGATAAAGCAAATCAAAACAGCGCTGCCGGATTTCCCTTCGGCAGCGCTGTTTTTCTATTTTCCGATTACATCGCCCGTTTGGCGGCGGCTTCAGCGGACCCTTCGGCTTCGGACTTGAGCTTGGAGAAGATCATCCGCCCGGCGCTGGTCTGAAGGACGGTGGTCACCACCACCGCGACCTGCTCGCCCACGTGGCGGCGGCCGTTCTCCACTACGATCATGGTGCCGTCGTCCAGATAGGCCACGCCCTGACCGGGTTCCTTGCCCTCCCGGACGATCTGCACCCGCAGTTCTTCACCCGCCATGAGCATGGGCTTGACCGCGTTGGCAAGATCGTTGATGTTCAGCACCCGAATACCGGTAACGCCCGCCACCTTGTTCAGGTTGTAGTCGTTGGTAACGACGGTGCCGCCGTTTTCCCGGCAGAGCCGCAGCAGCTTCACGTCCACTTCTTCGATGTCGGGATAGTCCTTTTCCATTACGGTAACGGGGGCTTTCAGTTCCTTCTGCATCCGGTTCAGCACGTCCAGCCCCCGGCGGCCCCGGGCGCGGCGCAGACTGTCGCCGCTGTCCGCGATGTGCCGAAGCTCCGCCAGCACGAAGGAGGGAACGACGATCTTCCCTTCCAGAAAGCCGGTCTTCAGCACGTCCAAAATTCGGCCGTCGATGATGACGGAGGTATCCAGCACCTTGCAGGGCACGGACTCCTCCCCGGCGGACAGCTCGTCCTCGCCTTCATCCCCGTCTTCCGAAACCTCGGACAGAACGGTTTCCAGCAGGGATTCATCCCCGTCCGTGTGACGCTTGCGGCGGCGCAGGGAGGGCAGATGCTTGCCGGAATGATAGCGGTGGTTGCCGATCTGCAGGCCCAGATAGCCCAGAAAAATGTACGTCAGCGCGCTGAAGGACAGCGTCAGAAGACTGGCCCCCGCCGACAGGATCAGCTGGGTAAACAGCGCCGCAATGGCAAGGCCGCACAGAAGGCCCAGACTGGTCCAGACGATCTGCCGGTTGGGCATTTTCTCCCAGTGCTGCTCGATGACGGCCGCGGCCTTCATGCAGCGGGTCAGGATCGACATGCTGAGGGCGAAAAAGATCAGCGCGCCCAGCAGACAAAGCACCACATACAGCAGCACCTGATTGGAAAATTGCTCGAAAATTTGAGGGGAAACGCGCCGGAGCAGCGGAGTCAGCAGCATGGCCAGCGCCGCGCCCAGACCCGCCCCCAGCAGAGTGATCAGCGCCCTTGAAAGCCGCTCAAGGGCCTTGCTTCGCATTTTCAAAGAAACGACCTGCCTTTCCGCATCCCGCCAATAGCGGGAATCAGTCCGTCACCACCGCAAGGGCCTGCATCAGCGTGTCCACGCCGGTCAGCCGAACGCCCTCGATGGGTTTGATGCTTTTCATATTCTGCTTGGGTAAAAGAATCTCTGTAAATCCCAGCCGGACGCATTCCGCGACCCGGCGTTCCGCCTGACTGACCGGGCGCACCTCGCCGCACAGGCCCACCTCGCCCATCACGCTCAGGGAGGGGGACAGGGCAAAGCCCATCAGGCTGGAGGCCACGGCCACGCAGACCGCCAGATCGGCGGCGGGGTCGCTCAGGGCCAGACCGCCCGCCACGTTGATGTATACGTCCTGATCGAAGAGTTTTTTCCCGGCGCGCTTTTCCATCACGGCCAGCAGCAGTGCCACCCGGCTGGAATCCATGCCGCCGACAGTGCGCTTGGGCACGGAGTAGAAAGACTTGGCCGCCAGCGCCTGCAGGTCGCACAGAATGGGACGGCTGCCCTGCAGGGTGCAGAAGACCACGCTGCCGCCCGCACCCCGAGCCCGCTGGCTCAGCAGCGTCTCGCTGGGGTTGGGGACGGGGATCATGCCCTCGGAACGCATTTCGAACACGCCCAGCTCATTGACGGAGCCGAAGCGGTTCTTCACCGCCCGAAGCAGCCGGTACTCATGCTGCCGGTCGCCCTCGAAGTACAGCACCGCATCCACCATGTGCTCCAGAATGCGCGGGCCCGCCAGACTGCCTTCCTTGGTCACGTGACCCACGATGAAGGTGGACGTGCCGGTCTCCTTGGCGTAGCGGACGATGGCTCCGGCGCTCTGGCGCACCTGGCTGACGCTGCCCGGCGCGCTGGCGCTGTCCTCGGACACCATGGTCTGGATACTGTCGATGATAAGCACATCCGGCTGCATTCCCTCGCATTTTTCCAGAATGCTCTCCACATCGTTTTCCGCCAGTACATACAGCTTGTCCTGGGGTACGCCGATGCGGCTGGCGCGCATCTTGATCTGCCGTGCGCTTTCCTCGCCGCTGACGTACAGCACCCGGCAGCGCTGGCTCAGACTGCCCGCCACCTGCAACAGCAGCGTGCTTTTGCCGATGCCCGGGTCGCCGCCCAGCAGAATGGCGCTGCCGGTGACCAGACCGCCGCCCAACACCCGGTCCAGTTCTTCGTTGCCGGTGGAGGAGCGGGGCTCCTGCCGGTCTTCTACCTCGCTGAGGGCCACGATCTCGCTTTTGCGGGTCGTCTGGTATTTGGCGGCTTTTTCGGCGGTTTTGCTGGGAGCAGGCGCAGGGGTGCTGCGGCGCTCCTCGAAAGTGTTCCATTCTCCGCAGTCCGGGCAGCAGCCCAGCCAACGGGCGGCTTCGTAGCCGCAGGACTGACAGACGTAGACGGTTTTCTCCTTGGCCAAAGAGAGCTCCTTTTCCGCCGCCCGCATCTCTGCGGGCTGACCTTATCATAGCAGAATGAATGCCTCCGCGCCATGGCTACCTTTGGGGAATGCTGTCGGATAGCCCCATAAGCGTTCGCCAACTTTCGCGGAGGGGAATATACCTGTCCAGTATACCACAGACGAGGGGGATTGCCTAGAAAGACCGCAGGAGATTTTACAACGAAAAAAGACGCGTTTCTTTTTTACAAGTATAAACCGTCTGTGACAAACCTCTTACGAATACTGCGTTTTCGTATTGTTTTAGCGGAAAACTGTCATACTTTGCTTAGAAATCCTCCATTGACGCGGAGCAGGAAAGCAACGTAAACTAAAGCTAGAAAAGGTGGGGGTGATTCTTTTGGCAAGACGTAAAAACGAGTATCTGTTCGCACCGCAGCGGGAAAAATGCTCGCATCTGGGGGCGTGGCTGGTCGTTCTGGCGCTGCTTGCCGCACTGGCCGCCACCGTCTGGCTGACCAACCGGGGCGTGAACCAGAAGCTGTCGCTGGAGACGGAGAAGGTTCACGTCATGGGACTGGACAAGACCTTCGAGGGCTTTACTGTTCTGCACATCAGCGACCTGCACGGTTCCGGACTGGCGGATGATCTGAGCCAATGGAAATCCCTGCTGAACGGGAAGAATTATCATGCCGTGGTATTAAGCGGCGATATGGTGGGCAAGGACGGCGACGACGAACCCCTGCTGACGCTGATCCACAACCTGAATACCCTGCGGGAGGGCGTACCCATTTACTTTATCGCCGGGGACGAGGACCCGGAGCCGGTGCTTTCCACCGCCCGGGGAACGCCGAAGGTGCTGGCGGGCTGGGTGGAGGCCGCGCAGAAGGCGGGGGCGATCTACCTGGACGCGCCGGTCTCCCAGACCGTGGGCAAAAAGACGGTGTGGTTCTCCCCGGAATACCTGTACGACGTGGACGTGGACGGCCTGATCGGCGCACTGACCAGCCAGCAGCAGAGCATGGAAGCGCAGGGCACCCAGTATGAGGCCGAGGGCGGCGCAGCGTACCGGGCGCTGGGCTACCGCATCGAGGCCTACCAGCGCACTCAGCAGGCGCTCAAGGAAATGACGGACACAGACCTGCAGATCGCGGTGAACCACGTGCCCATGGAGACCTCCTATATCCGGGAAAGTATCGAATGGGCCGACCAGGAGAAAATCTTCAATTTTCGGAATATTTCGCTGCTGCTGTGCGGCCATTACTGCGGCGGCCAGTGGCGGCTGCCCGGCGGAGGGGCCATCTATGTGCCAGAAAAGGGCTGGTTCCCCTCGGACGACGGTATTCGCGGGATGCAGCGGATCAACAGCCTGAATCAGTATATTTCCCCGGGCATCGGGGCCAGCGATGATTACCCCATGAAGGGGCGGCTGTTCAATAAGCCGACGGTTACGCTGATCACCTTCACCGCCCGGCTGCAGTAGAAAAATGACCAACGAAAAGGGCCGTTCCCGGAAAAGGGGAACGGCCCTTTGAACTTGCCAAAACCTTCGGTGCTGTTTGCGAAGGCGCAGCCTTTATGGGTCCATTTGCCGACCGCAGGTCAACCAGCGCAGTCAGAAGGACTTTTGCCATTCTGAAAGGGCCATTCCCGAAAAAAAGGGGAATGGCCTTTCTAATAGGCTGAAATTCTCTCATAAGCCGCAGCACAGCAGGACTCCCCATCGACCGCCGCTGGCCGAAACAACAAATGGAAAATTTGTCGCAGCCTGTGAACCGTAAAGGTCAACACGGCTTTTGGGGAAAGGCGTTTATTTCCACGCTTCTTCCGCAATGCCGCCGCCAAGGCACACGTCGCCCTGATACAGTACCACGCTCTGCCCCGGCGTAACGGCCCGCTGAAGCTCGTCCGCCTCGATCAGCAGCTCGTCGTCCTTACGGGTGACGGTGACGGCCTGATCGGCCTGACGGTAGCGGAACCGGGCGGTGCAGCGGCAGCTTTCGCCCTCGGCCATGGGGGCACTTTCGGCGATCCACGTGGCCTGCGAAGCCCGCACATAGCGGCTGTACAGCCGGGGACTGTCCTCGCCCTGAGAAACCAGCAGCACGTTGTGTTCCAAATCCTTGCCGATGACGAACCAGCTGCGCCCGTCGCCCCGGCCGCCGATGCCCAGTCCCCGGCGCTGCCCCAACGTGTAGTAGGCAAGGCCGATGTGCTCGCCGACCTTTTCGCCCTCTTCCGTCCGCATATCGCCGGGCTGCATGGGCAGAAAGCCTTGCAAAAACTGCCGGAAATTCCGTTCGCCGATAAAGCACACGCCGGTGGAGTCCTTCTTGGAGGCCACTGGCAGACCGTTCTGCCGGGCGATCTCCCGCACCTGCGCCTTGGTCATGCCGCCCACGGGAAAGAGGGACTTGGCCAGCTGGGCCTCCTTGAGCATATAAAGGAAGTAGCTCTGATCCTTATTGGGGTCGTCGCCCTTGAGCAGTACGGGATGCCCGTCCCGCACCTCCGAGCGGACGAAGTGGCCGGTAGCCATCTTTTCCGCGCCCAGCTTCATAGCATAATCCAGAAAGGCCTTGAACTTGATCTCCCGGTTGCACAAAACGTCCGGGTTGGGGGTGCGGCCCTTGCGGTACTCGTCCAGAAAATAGGAAAACACCCGGTCATAGTACTCCTTGGCAAAATTGACGGAGTAGTAGGGAATATCGATCTTGTCGCAGACCGCCTGCACGTCTTCCCAATCCTCGGCGGCGGTGCAGGTGCCGTTTTCATCCTTCTCCTCCCAGTTTTTCATGAAAACGCCCACCACGTCGTAGCCCTGCTGCTTCAGCAACAACGCCGCCACAGAGCTGTCTACGCCGCCGGACATGCCGATGACAATTCTTTCCACGTTGGTCACGCCTCCTGTTCACAGTCCGGCTCCAGCCGCTTCAGCACCTGCTGCAGCACCTGCCGGGCGATCTCCTCCACCGGCTGGTCGCCGTTAACGACGATAAAGCGCTGCCGGTCCCTGTTGATCAATTCTTCGTAGGCGGCCTGCACCCGCCCGTGAAACGCACCGCTTTCCATCTCCAGCCGGTCGGGTCGGGAGGCACTCAGACGGCGGTTCATCGCCGTGGTATGGTCGATGGCCAGATAAACGGTCGCGTCCGGCAGCATACCGTCCACTGCCGGTTCATTGATCTGCCGGATCATATCCACGCCCATGGCCCGTCCGCCGCCCTGATAGGCCACGGAGCTGTCCACAAAGCGGTCGCTGAGCACTACCTTGCCCGCTTCCACGGCGGGGCGAATGACCTGATGCACGTGCTGGGCACGGGAAGCGGCGTACAGCAGTGCCTCGCAGGTGCCGCACATTTCGGCGTTTTCCGTATCCAGAATGATCTGGCGGATCTTTTCGCTGATGGGGCAGCCGCCTGGCTCCCGAGTGCGCACCAGATCGAATCCTAGCTGCCGCAGACTCTGTTCCAGCAGGTTGGCCTGTGTGGTCTTGCCGCAGCCGTCAGGGCCCTCCATGGACAGGAAGAAGCCCCGTGGCACGGCAGCGCCCGGACAGAGCAGCTCCCGCAGCTCGTCCGCGTCGCTGACCAGCAGCGTGGCCCCGGCGTTTTGCAGTTCTTCCACGCTGCCGCAGCCGTAGACCGCGCCGACGCCGTCCACCCCGGCAGCCTTGGCGCCTTCCATATCGTACAGCCGGTCGCCCACCATGGCGGCGCGCTCGTAATGCTCCGGCAGCGCCCGGCGGATCATTTCCGGCTTGCCCAGCTTGGCGTGGCTGTCCGTTTCGCCGATGACCCGGTCGAAATAGTGCCGGAGGCCGTAATGGCGCAGGATGCGTTCGCACAGATCACGGGGCTTGGAAGAAGCCAGAGCCACATAAATGCCGTTTTCCTTCAGGACGCGGAGCATCGTGCGGATGCCTGGATAAACGGAATAGCGGTACATGCCCTCCGAACGGAAAATATGGGCGTAGCGGTCAGCGGCTTCGTCCAGCCGTTCCGAAGGCACGTTCAGCAGGTCGTGAAAGGAATAACGCAGGGGCGGCCCCACCACCTGCCGCAGCTGAGCACCCTGCGGAATTTTCAGCCCCATTTCCTTCATGGCTTTGACCACCGAGGAAACGATGCCTTCCTCCGCGTCAAACAGCGTGCCGTCCAGATCGAAAACCACCGCGTCGTAAGGAAAATGACCCATGCCGGTTTCGCCCCTTCTCCCTTGAACTAAAAAATGAAAAACAGGCCGTATGGAATCATACGACCTGCAAAGCATAACAAAAAACCGAAAAACTTTCAATAGAGGCGGCAAAAGAGAAAACAGTCGCCGCCTAGAACCCGCAGATACGCTCCCGGTACAGCCGGTTCAGACGGAGCCGAACCGGGCGGGGAATAGGCGTGGTTTCCGGGTGAAGGAGCTTCCTTTCACAGGGAAAACAGATCAGGCAGCCCATCACGTGGAGCCCCGTCGGATATTCCCGGCCGCAAAGGAGGCAGCGCTGCGGTTGGTATGGACTCATCATTTTTCATTCCTTTCCTGCTTTTTCCATTCTTTTTTCGGACGCAGGAAACAGGATGCCCCAAAGGAGGAAAAATGATGCGCTGAAATATAGAAAAATTATTCGGCGCTGCCGCCGCGCAGATTGTCGATCAGCCATTGCAGCAGCTGGATGGCTTCTTCTTCGTTTTCGCCGGCTACGCTCACGCCCAGACAGAAATCGTCGCAGATCAGGCCGTATTCCTGCAGCCCCGGCAGCTGGCTGGCCGGGATGCCGTAGAGGATCTTTTTGCCCGTATCCTGATTGATGACATAGCCCGCGCTCAGATCCATGCCGTCTACGTTCAGCGTGCCGTTTTCAATATAGGGGGTCAGCTCCGCAAAGCCCTCGCTCTGGGCGAGCTGGCTGAAATATTCGCTGTCCAGCATGAAAAGGTCGCCCTCGCCCGCGCTGACCCACACCATCAGCTGCATAGAGCCGTAGGTCTGATCCAGCATTACTGTGCGGAATTCCACTTCCTCCAGATCGGAGAAAAGGCTCTGGTGCAAGTCGTCCATCAGGCTGTCGATATTTTTTTCGCCGTCCAGCTGATAACCGCCGTAGTACCATTCCAGCCGCTGGTCGTTGGGGCTGCGGTAACGGGTGGTGGTGTAGAGCAGGTTCCAGCCGAAGATCGCCAGACAGATCAGCAGCACGTACTGCCACCATGCATAGGCAAAGTGATTGCGGATTCTTTCTTTCGTGATCGGGAAGGTCAGTTTCATCAAAAGGGGCTCCTTTCGGAAAAAATCAAGGGCCCGGAGGAACTCATCCATTCGCGCCCGCTAAGTCCGTATCATTTTTTCTTTCGCCCCGAAGGGAGCCTTTTCCTTCTGTGTGGGAAGATTTGGGAGAAATTTGTAACATGGGGGAGGGGAGGGAAAAATGTTACAGAAAAGAGCCGCCCCGAAGGACGGCCCTTTTCCATTGGATCAGCTCCGGGATTTCCGGGACGCTGCCAGCGTCAAAAGTGCGCCAAGGCTGAGGAACAGCAGCGCGATCACCGTATACAGCCCAAAGGAATCGCCAGTCTTGGGCGGTACGATTTCAGCCGTGTCCGGCTGCTTGGTCCTGGTATTGGTGATAATGGTATGGTCCCCAGCCGTGACGTAGCTGGCTTCGTACGCTTCGGGAACCAGTTCTTTTACGGTGTAGGTTTTCGACTGACCGAACTGAAGCGGCGCTTCTCCCTGATAGGGTTGGAACCCTTCCTCCACCGCCGGCTTCGAAAGTGGAATTGCCGGCAAGCCGACCGGTCAGCTCGCTGGCCGCGGCCGACGGCCCGTGATAGTAGTCCTGCTGATATATGCCGTCTTTGACCATATCGCCAAACAAATAGCCCACCGCGCCGGGAGCCTGCTGCACTTTCAGTGTGCCCTTATGATAGAAGGTATCGAAGTTGTTGCTGGAACCCGGCTTCTTTACCAGACCGGTCAGGCCGCCCACGTACAGCCCTTTTTCCAGATGGCTGCATTTTTCAATGGTAATGTCGGCGATGCAATAAGAATTGGTCGTCTGAGCGACCGTATTCGTAACCGAAGTGCCCATGTCGCCGCTGCCCGTTCCGCCGGTTCATCCGCCGACGACCAATCTTAGTAACTTTTTTGGGAGCAAAAAAGGGGCCGGTCGGCCTGAGTTGGCTTTTGATAACCCAAAAACGTCCTGCGGCAATGCCGCAGGACGTTTTCCATGAGCTGTGTATTATTCTTCTTCGTCTTTCTTTTCTTCGCTTTCGTTTTCCGTGCCGGTGAAGGAATTGACCGCACCCTTGACGTTGGCGGCGGCGCTGTTCACCACATCCTGAAAGCTGCCGGAAAATTCAGCGGCGTTGCGCTCGATGGAGAAGCGGTAGCCCAGCACCAGCGCCACCACCAGACCGATCACGGCCAGCCACGGCGCGGAGCAGACTGCGATAATGGAGAAGATCAGCGACAGGTTCAGAATGGGGGTGTCGTCTTTTTGAACCTTGACCCGGGTACGGTAAAGAACGGAAAAAACATTGTTGGCTTTCATATCAGGTATATCCTCCTTCAAACAAATCCAGCGTCAGGTCGTTTTCCTGTTGACGAAAGATATCATACCACGCCGCGCCGCCCGGTGCTTGAGGAAGCCCTGCAAAACCGATGAGAATTGGATGAGAAACCCTCTAAAACTTCTTTGGGAATTTCTTCAGGGAAGAATGGTGACGGTCTCGATGTCCTGCCAGCGCTCAAACAGCCGGGCCATGTCCGCTGACTCCAGCGCGATGCAGCCCTGCGTCCAGTCGGAAGCCGTGCCGCCCTCGTGCAGGTAGATTTCTCCGCCCAGCGCCGTGCCCCACGGCGGGCGCACCCGGTTTGCCCATGCCCGGCGCACGGCGTCAAGCGCTCCTTCGTCGATCCTTCCCGCCGCGAAGCCCCGGGCCGCGTCCTCCGGGGAGGGATAGCTCAGGCCCAGACTTTTGCCGTATTTGCCCGCTTCTTTTATAAGGCAGATGTAGTACGTCCCCTCCGGCGTGCGTCCGTCGCCCTCCCGCTCCTTGGGGCCGACAGGCTCACGGCCCAGCGCTATGGGGCAGCGCAGCAGGACGCGGCCTTCCTGCCGCGATTCCAGCATTCTTCGGGCTTTCCAGATCAGCACTTCCATCCTTCGTTCCTCCATAAGGCGGGATTTGACGCGTCCCGTTGAATCATATCGCTGCCAGATGTACAACCTGTGAATAGACTGTAACATTCTTCCTTTCAAAGGTAAAACCCTTGCGAAATGAAGAAAGCTGTGCGATAATGAAACCCGAAATGGGAAAGATTCGCCGCTGAAAATCTTTAGCATCACACGCGGAAGGGTTCGCGGCACCATTTTCCCGAAGGAAAGGATTGTGCTTTCATGAAGAAGATTCTCTCTCTCCTGCTCTGCCTGTGCCTGCTGTTCTCCGCCGCAGCGCTGGCGGAAGACACTGCCGCGGCCGAGCTTCAGGATACGGATGTACTGGCCACGGTCAACGGCACCGAGCTGACCTGGGCCGACGTGGAGCCGGTCTATGACAGTCTGGTCTCCTCCTACGGCAACTACTACGACCTGACCGACAGCGCCAATGTGGAGCTGTTCCGCGCCGTGGCCATGCAGAACAAGATCAACGAGGTCATTATGCAGGCCAAGATCGCCGAGTTGGGCATTGCCCTGACGGACGAAGAAGCGGCGAATGCGGAAAATGACGCCCAGACCGACTGGGACACCGCCATTTCGAACTATATCAGCCAGCAACACTCCGAACTGACCGATGAAAGCAGCCAGGAGGACAAGGACGCCGCCAACGCGGAAGCCGTGCAGTACTACAACGATCTGGGCTACAGCCCCGAAAGCCTGAAGGAAAAATACAAACTGTACGCCCTCTACGATAAGCTGGAGGCTACCATCGTGCAGGACGTGACCGTGACCGACGAGGAAGTGGAGGCCCTGTATCAGGAGCTGGTGGAATCCGACCGCGCCCTGTATGAAAACGACATCGCCGCGTATGTGGATTACAACAACTACGTGGATCAGATGGCCATGTACGCCATGTACTACGGCACCGACAGCAGCATGGACTACGCCTGGTATCGTCCTGCCGGTTTCCGCGCGGTGAAGCACATCCTGCTGCCCGTGGACGACGAGCTGATGAAGAACTATCAGGATCTGCAGGCCCGTCTGGAGGAGCAGGTGGAAGCTGCGGAGGACACGGAAGACACCGTCGCTGCGGAAGAAACCGCTGCCGCCGACGCGACTGCCGAACCCACTGCGGAGCCTGTGACCCAGGAGCAGGTGGACGAAGCTAAGGCCGCCATTCTGGCCTCTATCGCTGACAAGATCGACGAGATCTATGCGAAGATCGACGAGGGCGTGGACTTTGACGAGCTGATCGCCGAATACGGCGTGAAGGAAGACGGCACTGCTTCCGACCCCGGCATGACTTCCGAGCCCTACAAGACCAGCGGCTATGAAGTCAGCTCCGCCTCCACCAACTATGTGGCTCCCTTTGTGGAGGCTGCGTTCAGCGTGGAAAACGTGGGCGATGTGTCTGCTCCCTATATCAGCAGCTACGGTGTGCATATCGTCAAGTACATCGCCGACATCCCCGCCGGCCCCATCGAAATGACCGAGGAGCAGCGGGAAGCCAAGCGCACTGAGCTTCTGACCAGCAAGCAGAATGAGCTTTACACCGCCACTATGGATCAGTGGAATCAGGAAGCGGACATCACCTTCACCGGCCTGACCCCCAGCTATGCGGACATCGAGGCCCGGGAAGCTGCCGCCGCCGAAGAAGCGGGCGCTGCCGCCAGCGACGAGACCGCCGCGGATGATGCGGCTGCCGACGATGCTTCCGGCGAAGACAACGCTGCGGACGGAGAGTAAATCGCTTCGGTAAAGCGACTGCCATTAACAAAAAACGGATCGGCTTTTTCAAAAGAGAAGCCGATCCGTTTTTTTATGCGTTTTTAGGTTTACACGCTTGCCGCCGCGTATACCGCGTTGTGCAGAAGCCGCCGCACCCGGAAAATGGCCGTGCCCTCCCGGGAAGGACAGACCCGGTTGGTCAGGAAGATCAGGTACAGGCCCGTGGTGGGGTCGTAGGAAAAACTGGTGCCGGTGAAACCGGTGTGGCCGATGGTCTCCTTGGGGAAGAGGTCGCCGGTGTAGCCGTTTTCGTACCACGGCAAAGCAAAGCCCAGTCCTCGGCCCTGCGCCATGCCGGGCGTGCGGTTCTGCATACTCAGACGCACGGTGGCGGGGCAGAGGTAGCGGCTGCCGTCGGGCAGTTCGCCTTCCGCCGCCAGCATCTGCACGAACAGCGCCAGATCGTCCATGGTGGAAAAAACGCCCGCGTTGCCACTGACTCCGCCCAGAAACCGGGCGTTTTCATCGTGGACGACCCCGGTCAGGCAGAAGCCGTCGTCCTGCATTTCGGTGGAAGCGATGTTGCCCCCGGCGGGCAGGTAAGAGGTGTTTTTCATTTTCAGCGGCCAGAAGACCTCCTGCAGGGCCAGCTCATTCAGCGGCAGGCCGTAGAGGCATTCCAGCAGCTGCCCCAGCAGGATAAAGCCCGTGCAGCTGTACTGCACCCGGGTTCCCGGCTGGAAATCCAGCGGTGCGGCCAGAATCAGCTCGGTGCTCTGCTCCGGTGTGCGGGCCAGCTGCCACAGGTGCAGCCCCGGCGGAAAGCCCGCCGTATGGGTCAAAATCTGCGCGATGGTGATCTCCTGCTTGTCGGCGGGCGCGTCGATGAAGGCGCCCAGCTTGTCCCACAGGCAGAGCTTGCCGCTTTCCATGGCCCGCAGAGCCAGCATCCCCAACGCCAGCGGCTTGGAAACGGAGGCCAGATCGAAACGGGTCTGCTCGTTGCAAAGCCCTGCGTCCTCCTCAATGGAAAGCCTGCCGTAGGCCCGGCGGAACAGCACCTTCTCCCGGCGGCCCACCAGCACGCAGGCGGCGGGAAAGACCTCCTGTTCCAGCGCTTTTTGGATCACCTGATCGGCCTGAGAAAAGTCCGGCGCTCGCTGCATGGCGGTTCCTCCTTTGTGCGCTCTTGTAGGAAAAGTGGTGAATATCATTCTTTTTCCGGGGGAGCCCAGTGGACGATCTCGGCGTTTTTGCGGCCTTCCAACGCCTTGCGCAGCTTGGGCTTGGGATTCACGCCCACCTGCCTAATGCACAGTTCCAGCATATTCAGGTCGCTGGCGCTGTCCCCGTAGGCGGAGGAGGTGTCGTAATCCAGCCGGTCGCCCCGGGCGGCCAGATACTCCGCCAGCCGCAGAGGCTTTTGTACTCCCCGGCAGTTATCGCCGCAGATGTCGCCGGTGTAGCGCTCCCGGTCGTCCACGTTCATCCGGGTGCCGATGACCGCCTCCACGCCCAGCATGGTCTTCAACGGCTCCAGATAAAAGGAGGGCGAGGCCGTGAGCAGCAGGACGCTGGCTCCACGGGCCTGCTCCTGCCGAAGGGCCTTCAGCCCCTCCGGGTACAGCTGGGGCGCCAGCACGTGAAGACAGAAGTCCATGGAAAACGCCTCCACCTCCGGCATAAGCCGCCCCTTCATCCAGCATAGCGCCGCCGCCTTGGCGCGCTCGGCCGAGCAAAGGCGCAGCCCGTAGCCTGCAGCGTAGGCAATGCCTTTGAGCAGCTGGCCGGTGGTGCAAAGCTTTCGCCGATGGGCATACAGGCACAGGGAAACGATGGAATCCCCCTTTCGCAGGGTCCCGTCAAAATCGAACAACGCATAGCTCTTTTGCAAAATAAACCCCTCCGGGCTTTTGAAATCAGCATTTTTAACCACGGAAAGTATAGCATGAAAACGGGGAAAATGCTATCCTGAGAAGGCCAAACACCAAAATGCAACGATGAAAAAACGAAAAATAAGAGGCTGCGGAACAACTATGAGAATTTTTTGCAGCCCCATTTTTATGTCCGTTGCTGGGTACGGCCAAAGCCGTCAGTTTTCCTCCACCACTGATACCTCCTGAAGCGCTTCCGCCAGCAGCAGGTTGATCAGCTCGTTTCGGGAGCGGTTGGTCTGCTCGGCCAGTTCGTCCAGCTTTTTCAGCGTATCCTCCCGCATTCGCACTGACACGATCTTATGCCCGTCTTCCCCTTTCTTTTTCGTGATCCGAATTTCACGTTTCATGTCATCACCTCATGCTGTCATCATAGTTTGACACGAAGCTGAAATATATAATACAATATGAATACAATTTATATCACGCGCATAATATAAATTGTATTCATTATTTCTTTATGAAGAAATAATGGTCGCACGAAAGGAGGGGAAAAAGATGGAGGGTCAAACTAACGGCCTGTGTATCGCTGGTTTCATCGTGTCGCTTGGGTCGCTGTTCCTCGGGTTGTTTGGCATTACCGGCCTGGTGGGTACTGTGTTGTCTGCCGTCGGTCGTTCGAAAGCCGTCAATAACGGCGGAAAAACGGGCCTGGGTACTGCCGGGATCATTCTTGGCGTTATCGGCGCGGCTTACTGCTGGGTCATGTTGGCGATTGCCGCAGCCTGACGGAAAAAGGTCTTACCAAAAATCACCACAACAAAAAGGCGTTGGAACTGCAAAGTTCCAACGCCTTTTTGCTTTTTGGCGTGACGATTTATTTTCTCACTTCCAGCTCGCCGTTTGCGTTCACATCCACCGTGACGTTCTGGCCGGGCAGAACGTCCCCGGCGATGATGGCCTTGGCCAGCATGGTTTCCAGATGGCTCTGCATATAGCGCTTCAAAGGACGAGCGCCGTAGACCGGATCGAAGCCCGCGTCGGCAATCTTGTCGATGGCGGCGTCGGTCAGGGTCAGGGTGATCTCCCGCTCCTGCAGGCGGCTTTCCAGGCTCTTGGCCAGCAGGCACACGATCTGACGGATCTCGGCCTTCTCCAGCGGCTTGTAGAACACGATTTCGTCAATCCGGTTCAGGAACTCGGGCCGGAACTGGCTGCGCAGCAGCTTCATCACGTTTTCCCGGGCGTCCGCCGTAATCTCGCCGTTCTGGATGCCGTCCAGCAGGAACTGGCTGCCCAGATTGGAGGTCATGATGATGATGGTGTTCTTGAAGTCCACGGTGCGGCCCTGACTGTCGGTAATCCGGCCATCGTCCAGCACCTGCAGCAGAATGTTAAATACGTCGGGGTGAGCCTTTTCCACCTCGTCCAGCAGGACGACGCAGTAGGGCTTGCGGCGCACGGCCTCGGTCAGCTGACCGCCCTCGTCGTAGCCCACGTATCCCGGAGGCGCGCCGATCAGACGGCTGACGGAGAACTTCTCCATGTATTCGCTCATGTCGATGCGAACCATGTTCTTCTCATCGTCAAACAGCGCCTGCGCCAGCGCCTTGGCCAGCTCGGTCTTGCCCACGCCGGTGGGGCCCAGAAACAGGAAGGAGCCGATGGGGCGGTTCTCGTCGCTGATGCCCGCGCGGCTGCGCAGGATGGCCTCGGAGACCTTCTGCACGGCCTCGTCCTGACCGATGACCCGCTGATGGAGCAGCTCGGGCAGCTTCAGCAGCTTCTCCCGCTCACCCTCCTTCAGCCGGGTAACGGGCACGCCCGTCCAGCGGCTGACGATTCGGGCGATTTCTTCTTCGGTGACTTTATCTCGCAGCAGGCTACCCTCGCCCCGATCCCGGTCGGCGATTTCTTCTTCCTGCTGCAGTTCCTTCTGCAGCTTCGGCAGCTCGCCGTATTTCAGCTCCGCCGCCTTACCCAGATCGTAGTTCCGTTCAGCCTTGGCGATTTCGGCGTTGGTGCGCTCGATGTCCTCGCGCAGCTTCTGCACCTTCTGGATGGCGGACTTTTCATTCTCCCAGCGGGCCTTCATTTCCTTCATCTTTTCCCGCTGCTTGCTCAGTTCTTCCTCCAGCATTTCCAGACGGCGCTTGCTGGCTTCGTCATCCTCTTTCTTCAGAGCGTTTTCCTCGATCTCCAGCTGCATGATACGGCGGCTGACTTCATCCAGCTCCGCGGGCATGGAGTCGATCTCGGTACGAATCATGGCGCAGGCCTCGTCCACCAGGTCGATGGCCTTGTCCGGCAGGAAACGGTCGGTGATGTAACGGTTGGACAGGGTGGCGGCGGCAATCAGTGCGCCGTCGGTGATCTTCACGCCGTGGAAGACCTCATACCGCTCCTTCAGGCCCCGGAGGATGGAGATGGTGTCCTCTACCGAAGGCTCGGTGACCAGCACCGGCTGGAAGCGGCGTTCCAGCGCCGCGTCCTTCTCAATGTACTTGCGGTATTCGTCCAGCGTGGTCGCGCCGATCAGGTGCAGCTCGCCCCGGGCCAGCATGGGCTTGAGCAGGTTGCCCGCGTCCATGGAGCCTTCGGTCTTGCCCGCGCCCACGATGGTGTGCAACTCGTCGATGAAGAGCAGAATCCTGCCTTCGCTCTTGGCGATTTCCTTCAGCACGGCCTTCAGCCGCTCCTCAAATTCGCCCCGGTATTTGGCGCCGGCGATCAGGCTGCCCATGTCCAGACAGAACACGGTGCGATCCTTCAGGCTGTCCGGCACGTCCCCCCGGACGATTCGCTGGGCCAGTCCTTCGGCGATGGCGGTTTTGCCCACGCCGGGCTCGCCGATCAGCACCGGGTTGTTCTTGGTTTTCCGGGTCAAGATCCGGATGACGCTGCGAATCTCGTTATCCCGGCCGATAACCGGGTCCAGCTTCTGGTTCCGGGCCGCGGCGGTCAGATCGGTGCCGTATTTGGCCAGCGCGTCGTAGGTGTCCTCCGGGGTTTCGCCGGTGACCCGGCTGTTGCCCCGCACGCTCTGCAAAACCGGCAGGAAGGCGTTGAGGGTGATGGCGTAGCTGTCCCACAGCTCCTTCATGGAGCGGGTAGGCTTCTCCAAAAGGCCCATGAACAGATGCTCCACGCTCATGTACTCGTCCTTCATCTGCTCGGCCCGTTCCTTGGCGGCGATCAGCGCCCGGTCTACGTCGTTGGAAATATAGATTTTATCGGCTTCCCGGCCGGAGCCCGTTACCTTGGGAATGCGGGCGATCATGGTCTGCAGACGGGAAAGAAGCTCCTGCGGATTTTTGCCCATTTTGGTCAGGAGTTGGGGAATCAGGCCCTGCGGGTCGCTGAGCAGCGCGCAGGCCAGATGCTCCTGCGCCATTTCCTGATTCTGATATTCTACCGTCAGCTGCTGGGCGTTCTGCAGCGCTTCCCGGCTTTTTTCGGTAAACTGGTTGTTGTTCATATGCTTGACCCCCTTGGGGCGGACGGACTGTGGTGGATCCGCGCGCCGATGGTTGCTGAAATCTTCGGAAGGTCTTTCGGTCAGTCTTGTTTCTGACTTTCTTTGACCTTCGATAGCAGTATAGCATTTTTCACGGGAATGTCAAGAGAAAATCGAAAAAATTTTGGGGGCTTTGTTGCCCTGGACCGCCTGCAACCCGCTCTTGCATCATCGGCCCGGAATGTGCTATAATTCTGCATGGCAATCTGAAGGTTTGGAGGTTTCGTCATGCCGCACCAGAAGGGCGTGAAGCCCATCGCGCAAAACAAAAAGGCATACCACGATTATTTCGTGGAAGAAACCTACGAATGCGGCCTGAGTCTGATGGGCACGGAAGTCAAGAGCATGCGTCAGGGCAAGGTCAACCTGAAGGAAAGCTTCTGCATCCTGCGGGGCGGCGAGGTCTTCGCCGAGGGAATGCACATCAGTCCCTACGACCACGGCAACATCTTCAACCCCGATCCCCTCCGGCCCAAGAAGCTGCTTCTGCACAAGGCGGAGATTCGCAAGCTGGCCGGGCTGGTGAGCCGTCAGGGCTACACGCTCATTCCGCTCAAGGTGTATCTGAAGGACGGACGCATGAAGCTGGAGATGGGCCTGTGCCGGGGCAAGCAGCTGCACGACAAGCGGGACGCAGCCGCCGAAAAGGACGCCCGGCGGGAGATCGAGCGGGCTTTCAGCCGCCGTCAGGACGGATAAGCGTCCCATTCATGGGGGTGTTCTGGTTTCGACGGGAGTGTTTGAGGGCATGGTTAGCGAGCCGCGGCCCCTGTACCGCGTAAAAACGGGGACAAAAAACAACTGACAATACCGAATTGTCTTTCGCGGCTTAATGCCGCGCGTCGGCCCGGGCAGCCCACAGGCCCGGTTCCCGGCGTCAGCTATGTGGGGAACGAGCGCGCCAAAGCTTTGAGGCGTCGTCCGTAATCATGAAGCTACCGTAGCCGGCAGCCCGCCGCGAGGCGACCGGCGAGGGGAATCCCAAAATCGTGGCTGCGCTCGGAGAAAACGATGTCAGCAAGCTTTCGGACGGGGGTTCGATTCCCCCCACCTCCACCATGAAAACCGACATTAGTTGGTGCAAACAAGCCTATCCGAAAGGATAGGCTTGTTTGTTTTCATGCAAAAATGCGTCCTCCATACCTCTTTTGCCCTTTCGATTTGCAGGAATACACGAGAAGGCTCACAAATAGATTTTTCCTTCGCGCACACGATAAATGCCCTATTATGAAAACGGCCGGTTTCGGTTTTGTGCGCCGAATTTTTGTGGAATGGTGCAACCATCTATCATAGAATAAATAAACTCGGCATGATAGCCAGGCCTAAAAGCAACGATTGCATCCGCTTCTTCCTCATTCGTTTTGCTGCGTCCTTTTCGTACGCCATTTATGCGAAAAGGCACAACTGCCGTTTTGAATGGAGAACTTCCCGCTTCACGTAAAGGCTTGATTTTGCCTCTGTAGGAGAGCATATTGCTGTAGCCTATGATGTCCGGCACACAGCGAAAGTGCTCCCGAAGCATCAGCGGTTGATAGACCTGTGCCGCTATATCATACAGCGAAGTCTTTGCATCCCACAAATGTGCGTTCGGTATCTTATCTTTGATGAGCATATTCATCAAATGCTGCATTTTTGCTTCATCAAGCCCAACGGACAGAGGACTGACTTGTTCATCATCGCCGACAACAATGATCTTTTTTCCCATATACCTTTATACGGGCCGTACGGTTAAATGGGTGATGACGGAGGCGCACGTCGAAGCGGCCCGGCAATCAATCTGCCCATCGCGGAGGTGGCAGCTCAATGCGGCTACAATAACGCCCATTATTTTTCCAAGTTGTTCCGGCAGGAAACAGGCGCAACGCCCAATGAATACCGGGAGCATAGAAGGAAGAACCGCTCATGAGCCTGTCCGTCCGCTGCCGTAACGCTTCCATCCGCACCAAATATCTGCTGGCGGTCAGTACACTGCTGCTGTGCCTGTTTCTTTGTGGACTATACGTATTTATGGAACTTGTACCACGCATCTTATTCCAGCGCCATCGGCAGGAACGGGGATTCCTTTGAGGAAAGCTGTGGGGAGCTGACCCGTTTCGAGGATCGGCTCAATCATCTGGCGACGCTTCTGCAGTGCGACTCTGACGTGATCCGAAGGCTTTCCGGCACGCGGAGCTTTTCGACGATGGAATATCTGCGGGCAAAGGAGGATTTTCTGCCTAAGCCGTATTCCATGCAGGATGGCTCCGGCGAATATTTCAGTTCTTTATATGTGGATTCGTCGCTGGATCTTCTGAACCGCAGTAGCCGCATCCGCCTGCTGAACGATGTGACAGGGGGCGTTGGGCGCGGACCGCCCGGCGCTGATCTCGCCTCTAAGGAAAGAATCAGTAACGTTACCAATGTGAACACAACTGCTCTTTTCATGATCGTTTATCCTCCTGCATGATCGGTCGCCGGGGTCCAGTAACGCAAAACATTGTTTTGGTGTGCAATGTTTTTTTGAGAGCGCCTACATAGAATTACCATGGTCATTATATAGATATTTTCCCGTGTTTCCGTCTGCAGCTTCTATTCTAAAAACCAAAAAAGCCGACGCCCTTCTGCGAACCATTCGTCACAGAAGCCATCAGCTTTGAAAAAGAGGTTCAGGTTGCCCTCGGGAGAACTTCATTCCCGTACGCTGATGATAGCGCCGCTCCCCCTTGTTTGTAAAGCCTGGAAGGCGGTTTTCCGGCGTAGCTGAGGTTCCTCATTTCTCCGTATCAAAAGCATGGACTTCCCCCGTTGTCTGAGCTTCAGACCGATTTTCCGATCTGGCTTCGCCCAGTAGCGTTTCCCGGAAAGAATTGGGCGACATTCCGGTTTCCCGGCGGACAAATCTATTGAAATAGGAGCGGGAGGTAAAGCCCACCTCCCACGCGGCCCGTTCGATGGTCATATCCGGGTTTTGCAGAAGACTCCGCAGCCTTTCCAGCTTGCAGGCCGCGATATAGCGTCCGATGGGTTCGCCCGTTTCCCGGCGGAACATACGGTTGAGGTAGTCGCCGTTGTAGCCGGTGATATTGCCCAGCTGGGTCAGACTCAGATCGTCCTTCAAATGGCTGCGGATATAGGTTTGCAGCTGCCTGCAAGGGTTGATGTCCTGTTCCACGGGCTGGCTCAGAGTATAGACAAAGGGTTCTTCCGAGCCGTCCGCCTTGAGGGTGGCGCAGGCTTCTTCCATCCGGCGCAGGGCTTCCGGCAGTGTCCGTGCGTCGTCCGGCAGCGGGCTCAAAAGAATGGACAGCTTCAGACCGCAGCTTTCGGCCAACGCCCCCTGCAGGCGTTCCAGTACGCTGCTGTACCAGGAAAGAGGACGAACCCGTTTCCAGACGAGCCGATGAAATAACGCTCCGCTTTCCGAACGCAACAATGCCCAGCCTTCCAGTTCCTCCTGAAAATACCGGGGGATCAGGTTCAGCAGGCCTGGCGGCATTTCCCGGCCGTCAGCCAGATAGAGCAGCGTGCCGCACTGTCCCTCCTGAGGTTCCGGCAGGGAAACGGCCCTCTGGACGGAGATCACGCTCTTGGGTTCCTGCTTTTCCTCTGTCAGCACAGTATGGAGCAGACGGCGCGTCTGCTCTTCCTTGCGGATTTCTGAAAGCACCTTGTCGATCTGCTCCAGCAGCGTTTCGTCGCTCTCGTTTTTCAGCACGTAGCCCGCCGCGCCCTGCCGCATGGCCTCGTACACATAGTTAAAATCCGCATACCCCGTCAGCAGGATCACCTTGCAGTCCGGCTGCTCTTTCTGTACCCGGCTCAGCAGCTCCAGTCCTGTCATCCCGGGCATACGGATATCGGACACCATCAGGTCGATGCGAGTTTTGCGCAGCACGTTCAACGTTTCCGCAGCACTGTTGGCTATATAAACATCCATATCCTCCCGGGCTTCCAGCTGCAGCGACAACGCGCCCGTCACGTGTGGTTCGTCATCCACCAGCAGCAAACGGAAAATTCGATCCATGGCCTACGCTCCTTCTCTTTGTTTCACGGTCAGGCATACCCGCAGCCCGCCCAGCGGCGAGCGGCTGAAAGAAAGCCCGCAGACCGGGTCGCCATAATGGATCGCCAGCCGGCGGTGGATATTGCTCAGGGCATGACCCGCCGGAGTCTCCTCCGATTCGCACTGGGCGTTGAGCCGGCTGATGGTCTGATCGGCCAAAGCGCTGCCGCTGTCCTCCACCCAGATGCGGAGATAGGATCCCTCCCAGTGGAAGCTGAGCTTCACCCGCACCTGATCGTCGGCCTCGATGCCGTGTTCCAGCACATTTTCCAAAAGGGGCTGCAGGATCAGCCGGGGTACGGCCAGCGAAACAAAGGCTTTGGGTACCGGCTCGATTTCGGCGCAGACCCGGTGACCGAAGCGCATCAATTGGATGCTCAAATAGATCACGGCGTGGTCGTACTCTTCCTGAAGAGGCAGTACGTTCCGGCTCTGATCGGTAATATAGCGGAAATAATCCCCCAGATAGCGGCTGAGCTTCTCCGCCGCTTCCTGATCCTCCATTTTCACCAGATGGCTAAGCAGGTAGAAGCTGTTGTAAAGAAAATGCGGGTTGATTTGGGCCTGCAGGTGCTTCATCTTCGCGTCCTGCAAAAGGATGGTCTGCTTATAGTCCTTTTCGATCAGCCCGGCCAGTTGGGCGGTCATTCGGTTGAAATGACGGGACAGCCGATCGAACTCATCGGTATAGGAGGGCTCCAGCCGGGTCTGCAGCCGTCCCTCGCTGATACGGTCGAAGGCCCATAGAAGATCGTTGATCGGCCGCGCCACTGTGCGCCGGACGCTGAGCATATAAAATGCCAGCGCCACAAAGCCGCACGCCGTGAACAGCACCATCAGATTCTGAAGCCGGTTTGGAAAAGCGTACAGTTTCTGTGCATCGATCAGCTGCACCAGCAGGCAGTCCGGGTTTTCATCCAGCAGTTTTCCAACTGCCACGTATTTTCGGCCGTTCACTTTCGTGTCAAGGAAGCCAACTTCTCTGGTAAAGGCCATGCTCATCAGCGCCGCCGCGTGATCCGGTGCGGCGGGAGTGGCGTAAACCACCTTTTCCGGCAGATAAATCAGATAGGCCATGGCTGCGTTCCCGTCCGTGGCGAGGGACTGGAGACTTTCCAGAACCCGTGTCCGGCGAAAGGAAACGCGAAGATAGAACGTGGGCTCCCGGTCGGTCACATAGCTGGAAATGGGCACCATATAGTTGACCGTCAGTTCGCCCTCCAGCGAGGACAGAAGCCGGAAGCCGCCCTCTCTGACTTCCGCCAGCAGAGAGCGCATTTCGTCCCTGCTCAGATAGGTTACGGCAGGCGCTTTGCCAACGCCCAGCCGAAAATCATGCTGGTAGCTGTACAGCTCCAGCCGGTCGATGTTGCGGTTGTAGGTGCTCAGGTTTTCCAGATAGGTCAGCGCGTCATTCAGCTCGGTGTAGCGTTCCGACGGCTTCATCGTCTGGTAGTAAGCAAACAGGTGCGTGATAAACCGGCTTTGGGTGGCGCACTGCATTTCATACTGCAGGTTGGCAATATCATCGTCGAACCGCTGGCTCAGATAGCGCAGACTGTTGGCCGTGGACTGGTTCAGCTCATGCTGAACGCTGCTGCGGCTCCAGGCAATCAGCGCAAATAAAGCGCCCTCCAGTACCAGAAGGCAGACCAGAAAAATAACAAAAAGCCGGTTAAACGCCGTCCGCCTGAACAAAAAACGCCGCCCCCTGATGCCGCCGCACGACCCGCCTGTTCCGGCGGGCCGTGCAGTCTCATTTGGATGGTTCTATCTTACTCCTTCACGCTGCCGCGAACAAGGCCCTTGGCGAAGTACTTTTGCAGGAAGGGGTACACGCACATGATGGGGAAAATAGCCAGAAAGATCTTCGCGCCGTTAGCGCCGTCCGCCGTGGCATTGGCTACCGCGTCCTCCAGCGTCATGCCGGTCTCGCCCACCGCGCTGTCCACGATGACGATGGAGCGCAGGTAGGTCTGCAGGGGTTTCAGGCTCATGTCCTTGATGTAGAGCATACCGTCAAACCAGGCGTTCCAGTGCTGCAGAATGATGAACAGCGACACCGTGGCAATGGAGGGCTTGCACAGGGGCAGGATGATCCGGGTCAGTGTGGTCCAGTGGCCCGCACCGTCGATAAAGGCGGATTCGGAAATGGCCTCCGGCAGTCCCTTCATGAAATTCATCATCAGGATGATGTAGTAGGTGCCCACGGCGCATGGAAGGATCATGGCCCAGAAGGTATTCAGAAGGCCCGTGTATCGGACCACCAGATAGGTGGGGATCATGCCGCCGTTGAAAAGCATAGTGCCCATGAAGTACCACACGAAATACTTGCGCTTGGGAAACGCACTCTGCCGCAGGGACATGGGATAAGAGGCCAGCACCGTCATCAGCATGGACACAGCCCAGCCCACGATAGCGCGGAGGAACGTGACCAGATAGGAGCGGAAAAACTGCGCGTCGCCCACTACGATCTCATAGTTTTCCAGATTGAAATCAATGGGCCAGAGCGTGACCTTGTTGGAAACCACCGCATCGATGCCGCTGAAGGACACCGCCAGAATGTGGAGCACCGGCACCAGACAGAGCATGCCCACCAGAAAGCAGAAGATATAGTTGAAAACCACGAACACGCGCCGCCCTGCGGAAACCTTGATCTTCTTCTTCGGGGCGCTGAAAGTTGCAGCGGCTTGAGCCATGACGAACGACCTCCTTTAGAAAACGCGGTATCCGCTGGTTTTGTAGGCCACCCGGTAGGACACGATGACCAGCGTGCAGGAAATGACGGACTTGAACAGCCCGGCGGCGGTGGAAAGGCCGAACTGACCGCCCGCGCCGAAGCCCATGCGGTATACCAGCGTATCCAGAATATCGCCGGACTCGTAAACAACCTCGTTATACATATTGAACACCTGGTCGAAACCAGCGCTCATGATATTGCCGATGGCCAGCGCGGTCATCAGGATGATGGTCGGTACAATTGCGGGAAGGGTAACGTGGAGCATCTGCTTCCAGTGACCTGCGCCGTCGATGGACGCGGCCTCGTACAGATCCACGTTTACGCCGGTGACCGCCGCCAGATAGACGATGGTGCCGTAGCCGAATTCCTTCCAGATGTGAGTAAAGATCAGGGTGAAGGGAAACCACTTGTTGTCGCCCAAAAAGATGATGTTTTTGCCGCCCAGCGCCACGAGCAGCTTGTTGACCAGACCGCTGCCGCCCAGTAGCTTGACAAAGATGCCCGCCAGCAGCACCCAGGAAATGAAGTGGGGCAGGTAGATCATGGTCTGCACCGTGCGTTTGAAACCGCTGGAACCCAACTCGTTCAGCAGCAGCGTAAAGGCCACGGGCACCACCACGCCCAGCACGATCTTCCACACGGACAGGGTCAGGGTGTTGCGCAGGGCGCGGCCGAAGCCGGGCATGCCGAACAGGGTCTTGAAGTTCTGCAGTCCCACCCACTTGGAGCCAAGCACGCCCTTTGCAGGCAGAAACTTCTGGAAGGCGATCACGATGCCAGCCATCGGAATGTAGTTATAGATAAACAGAAGCAGAACGGGCAGAAGCAGCATCAAATACAGGGGCAGATTCCGCCGGAATTGATTCCTGCGCTTGAGGCTGCGCTGCGCGGCAATTTGCTGTTGGCTCATGAAAATTCCTCCCAAAGTGAAAATATGCGATAAGAGCAGGCGGGCTTTCAGGATAAATCGTTTCAAAAATCCCCCGTCCCGGAGCCGGGGCCCTGAGACGGGGGATCGTTGATCCGCCGGTTACTTCTGGCTGGCGTAGTATTCGTTCACTTCGTCGGTGATGGTCTGGCCGCCGTTAGCGTACCAATCCTGCACGGCCTTTTCCCACACGGAGATATCCTCGCCGGTGATGACCTTGGCGATGGCGCTGCGCAGGTCGTCCAGCAGCGTACTTTCATAGATGCTCATGGTCTCGGTCAGCGGGCCGTTATAGGCGGGCACCAGCCAGCCGCCTTCCAGCAGGCTGTTCTGCAGCGGGTAAGCCTCGGTCTGGCAGATCAGGCGGCCCAGCATGGAGCGGTCGCCCTCCTTGGCCTTGAGGCACTGAGCATAGAAGTCCTTGATAACAGGGGCTACTTCCTCCACGGTCAGGTTCGCGTTCAGCGCTTCGTTGATGAGCTTGGAACGGTAGAAGTCGAAATCACCGCGGCCGAAGTTGCGGAAGATACGCAGATCCCAGTACAGGAAAGCGTCGTCGGGGTCGGAATAGTACTTCGGGATCTCTTCGTCGGTGGGCTCGGTGTACATGTGCTGCTCCAGCTCCATCATCTTGAAGATGGCTTCAGGATTCTTGCAGGCGGTAGTAACACAGGTGAAGGTGTTGCAGTTCGCATTGGTCCACTGCTTGAAGCGCTCGCCGTCCACGCTGGGCGCGGCCACGCAGGTCCAGATCGCTTCGGGATCGTTGACCATGTTGGTCTTCAGGTCCGTTACCACGTGCCAGCCGGTGGCATAGTACATACCGGCTCGGCCGTTGGCGATCTGCTCGGCCACGGTCTTGTCGTCGCACACGGCCATATCGGGCACGACCAGACCCTTCTCATAGATCTCCTGCATTTTCAGCAGGCCTTCGCGGGCGGTGTCACTGACATAAGCGTATTCATAGGTGCCGTCTTCCTTGGGCTGCCAGCAGCCGGCGATGGCACCGTAGGCGGCCAGGATCGCGTCGTAGTTGTGGCTGGTGGTGCCGGTCATGGCGATGCCAATGGTATCCTCGCCGCCCAGCTTGGCGTCCTTGAAAGCCTGCGCCACAGCGATCATCTCGTCGAGGGTCCGGGGGGCTTCCATGTTCACCTTATCCAGCCAGTCCTGACGGATCCACAGGATCTGCGTATTGTTGTAGAAGTTGTTCACGCAGGGCACGGCCAGAAGCTGACCATCCACAGTGCAGGCATCCCACATATCAAGGCTGTCCAGGGCGTCCTTTACCAGGCGTTTCTGCTGGTAGCCCTCATAGGCGGCGCGCACATCCTGCAGTACGCCGTTTTCTACCAGCGTGTAGAACATGGCTTTGTTACAGATGATGACGTCGGGCAGGTCACCGGAGGCCATGGCGGTATTGATGAGTGCTGCCAACGCGGTTTCGTCTTCAGCGATCTGGCGTTCCACATCAATATTCAGATAATCCTTGTACGCGTCGATCCACACGTTCTGGGTAGCGGAGGCGCGGCGGGGGTCGTTCGCATCATAGTTGGTGTTGCCGGTCTTGAAGTCCTCGCTTAGAATGGTGAGCTTGATGGGTTCTTCGTACTTGCCGTACACGTCCGTTTCTTCCGCCGCAGCGAAAAAACAGAGGCTGAGGCACAGGATGAGAGTCAGTGCAATAGCGACGAGACGTTTCATGGGGTACCCTCCTTGAAGTTTTAATTGATGTTATCAGTATATAATTTGTCATTTCTGACCGTCAATTGAATTATACGTACATTTTTACTGGATAAATTGCCCAATCACGACTTTTTGATCCCAATTTTGCCAAAAGACGGAATTGCTCAATCAACAAAGGAAGATTTTGGGGCGGGGAGATTGAGAACCTTTTAAGCGGCAGAAAGGAAGAAGGTTGCATCCAACAAATCGTTCAGTTCGTATCCTTCTTTGCGCAGTTTTTGGACGAGCGCAGCTTTTTCGCCTTGAGTTGCGCCGCGCATCGTTCTTCTCTCAAGGCGATTTCTTTTTTATTACGGCATTCTCCGCTCTGAGAAGTTCGTTCTCAGCT
The DNA here is from genome assembly GCA_900548145.1 of uncultured Eubacteriales bacterium. Taxonomy (GTDB): domain Bacteria; phylum Bacillota; class Clostridia; order Christensenellales; family Aristaeellaceae; genus Limiplasma. Next base: position 57,083 of record URJB01000008.1, read on the forward strand.
ATGAGCTGAATCATTTCCTCTCGTTCGGATGGGGTTAACTCTGCCAATACATTTTTTTCATGTCAGGCTCCTTGGGTGGTCATCCTTTTCGTTGAGCGGCCAATCCTTGATACCCTTTCATTCTATAGTATCTGACCCATTGATACAAGAGACCGTTATTGATTCCGACCGAAATTGCCGTTTCTCTACACGATGCACCAGCTAAAACTTTGGCTACCAATTCATATTTTTTTCTGCTGTCCATACTTTGTTCTGGTTTTTATGCCTCAGGACTTCTGGTTCGCAAACATCTTCTATGCGAACCCAAGTCCGAATCGTATCGTGAAATCGTTTTTCGTTTACTCCGTCTGGTGTCTCTGACCATCTCCCTTGTCGGTACAAATCAACACATATTTTCTTGTACTCATATGTTAAATGAAAATGCAGAAAAGCGGCCAATCTCATTATTCTACTGCTACCCCGCCCACCGGCACTCGGTTTTCATACGCCTTCTCGATCGCTTCCAGAAGCAGACCATGACTGTCGCTGAGGCTTATGGTGGCCATGCTGCGCAGGTCGGCAAGATCGTCCTTTTCCTGCTGGCTCAGGGCAGACAGCCGTTCCTGATCCTCCTCGGCATTTGAAGCCGGGTCAAGAGGACGGCCCGTGGAGGGGCGGGTGGAGCTGCCATACCAGTCCCGAAGCTCCGCCACGGTTTTGCCGGTCATCCACTGCTGGTAGGCGTTCATTTGTTTGTACCATTCGTTGGAGGGATTCATGCCGTAGCCGTCGCCCCGGTCGCGCTTGGTTTTCCACTGGGAAAGCTCCTCGGCGGCGCTTTCTTCGGTGTTCTGGCTGACGCCCGTGACCTTGCCGGTGGCGGGGTCGGTGACGTTGTAGCCTTCCCGGCCCGGCCAACCGCTGAAATGAGGCATGGTTTCGCCGTCATAATTGGGGGTGGATACTTCATACACGTCCACAAATACGTTCAGAATTTTGCCCTCCCGGTCAAAGAGCGCGTTCGCCATGGCGATGTTGAAGGAATAGACCGGCGTGCCCTCCGCGTCCTTTCCGGGGCCGTTGCGGAAATTGGCCGTGCTGCCAAGCCCGGAAAAGACCTGCGCCGTGGCGGGATCGACCGTGGGGGAGGGCTGGGCAGACGGCGTGTTTTCGCTGCTGACGCTGCCCTCTCCGCCGCCTGCGCGAAGCTGCTCCAGAATGCCTTTCATGGCGGTCAGCATACTGTCCGAAGAACCGGTGGCCCCGCTGACCGCGTCCACGCCATCCAGACCCTGCTTTTCCAAAACGGCCTGCCGGATGCCCTCCAGCGCCTTCCCGAAATATTCGGATTCGTTCCCGTTGCGGTTTTTGGCGTCGAATTCCGTGATCTTCCCATCCCGAACGGTGACGGAGACGATGACGTCATCGTTGTAGCCGGGGGCCAGATCCTGATAAACGCCGTCGGCATAGTCCGCCGCCAGCGCGCCGGAAAAGCTCAGAAGCCCGGCGGCGGCCAGCGCCAGCAGCGCCCTTCGGCATTTTTGGGGAAAAAGACGGTTCTCCTTCATGCAAAAGACCTCCTCTGTCCGCTTGACATTTCTTGCTTAAATATAGTATAAAGGGGAATGGCCTATGCTTATTTTTGTCCCGGCCGCAGAAGCGAGTGAAGGAGAGATCAGTTATGGTTCGAAGCATCGTAGGCGCCAACTGGGGAGACGAAGGCAAGGGAAAGATCACGGACGTGATGGCGGAGAACAGCGACATCGTGGTTCGTTTTCAGGGCGGCGCCAACGCCGGCCATACCATTATCAACGATTACGGCAAATTTGCGCTGCACCTGCTGCCCTCGGGCGTGTTCCACAGCAACATCGTCAATGTGATCGGCCCCGGCGTGGCGCTGGACGTGGAGCGGTTCGTGGAGGAACTGAACAGTCTGGTCAGCCGCGGCGTGCCCATGCCCAAGTTGTACATCAGCGACCGGGCACAGGTACTGCTGCCCTATCATGTGGCCTTTGACAAGTATGAGGAAGAACGGCTGGGCAAGGCGGGCTTCGGCTCCACCAAGAGCGGCATTGCTCCTTTTTACGGCGATAAGTATTTGAAAATCGGCGTGCAGGTCTGCCAGCTGTATGACGAGGACATGCTGCGCGCCCGGCTTTCCAGCGCGGTGGAGCAGAAGAACGCCACCCTGCGCAACCTGTATCACAAGCCCGAGATCGATTTGGAGGCCCTGATCGCTCACCTGAAGAAGCAGGCGGAGCAGATTCGGCCCATGGTGATCGACACCACCAGCTTCCTGCACCAGGCCCTGAAGGAAGGCAAGACCATCCTGCTGGAAGGCCAGCTGGGCACGCTGCGGGATCCCGATCACGGCATCTATCCCTATACCACATCTTCTTCTCCGCTGGCCGGTTTCGGCACCGTGGGCGCGGGCGTTCCTCCGACCGCCTACAGCGACATCGTCTGCGTGACCAAGGCCTATTCCAGCTGCGTGGGCGCTGGCCCGTTCACTACCGAACTGTTCGGCGATGAAGCTAAGGAACTGCGCGACCGCGGCGGCGACGCGGGCGAATACGGCGCGACCACCGGCCGTCCTCGTCGGGTGGGCTGGTTCGATGCGGTAGCTACCCGTTACGGCTGCATGGCGCAGGGCGCTACCGAGTGCGCCATGACCAATCTGGACGTGCTGGGCTATCTGGATGAGATCCCGGTCTGCACCGCCTACGAGATCGACGGCAAGCTGGTGCGGGACTTCCCCTCCACGCCTTCCCTGATGCGGGCCAAGCCGGTGTACACCGTGCTGCCCGGCTGGAAGAGCGACGTGCGCGGCATTACCGAATGGGACAAGCTGCCCGAAAACTGCCGCAAGTACGTGGAATTTATCGAGAAGGAAATCGAAGTGCCGGTGCGGATGCTCTCCACCGGTCCCAAGCGCAGCGAAGTGCTGTACCGCAAGTAAAAACCAAACGCCTTTTTCAGACGAAGGGCGCATAGAAATTCAAACGGCCGCGGCATGGAAATATGCTGCGGCCGTTTTGCGTCATTGCCATTCTATGGAACGTATGATAGGATATTCCCTAGACGGGGACGCAAGTCTGCATTCGGAAAAACGCCGCTTTCATCCAGAAAAGGAGCCGGAAAATGCTGAAGAATCTGATTATCAGACAGGAAACGCCTGCCGACTATCACCAGACGGAACAGATGGTCATGCGCAGCTTTTGGAACAAGTATTGGCCGGGATGCACGGAGCATCTGCTGACGCGGATCATCCGAGACTCTCGAGATTATGTGCCGGAGCTGAGCCGCGTCGCGGAGTGGAACGGACAGATCGTCGGGGCGATCTACTACACAAGAGCATGGATCGTGGACGGCGATACCCGGCGCGAGGTCGTCACGTTCGGGCCGCTGGCGGTGGAGCCGATGATGGAGGGCAACGACATCGGCGGCGCGCTGGTGCGGGAAACTCTCGGCCTTGCCGGGTCATTTGGCGCTGCGGGTATTATCATTATGGGGGAACCGTATTATTATCCCCGCTTCGGCTTCCGCAGAGGGGCGGAGTTCGGCATTACGGACGCTTGGGGCAATTCTCCTGACGCGCTGATGGTCTTTCCCTTGAATGACGATTTTTCTTCCATCCACGGGAAACTGATCGAAAGCCCGGATTTTGAAAAGCTGGACGATCAGGAGGCGCTGAACAGGATCGGCGAGGAATTTCCAAAATATCGGAAGGTGAAGGCTCAGGAGGGCTTCCAGCAGATTTTCGGGCAGCACTTAGGCGTGGTGGAAGCGATTCAGGACGGCGTTTATTCCGTTCGGTACTGGGAAAAGCTCATTTCGGCCCATTTAGCGGGTGCCACGACGGAAAAGCCAGTCGTGGGCAGCGACGTTCAGTTCATATGGAATCATCAGGGAGAATCGACGATTACAAAGGTTCTTCACAACTTGCTGGAAGAAGAACACGGTTCGGGCATATCAGGCGTTGGACTTTCCCATTCCGCCGGGGCGGATGTTGGCGAGTGAAAAACAGAAAGAACAGTTAAGAATTTCAGGAGGACGTATGAACCGCTATTTGATGGAAACCCCTATGCTGGACTATTCAAACGCCAAAATCCGGCAGTTGATAGAGAAAAAAGGCTGGAAGGAAATGGGCGAATTTGAGCGTCTGAAATCCATCTATCTTTTTGTGCGGGATGAGATACAGTTCGGGTATAATGTGGACGACGGCGTTCCCGCATCCAGAGTTTTGGCGGACGGGTACGGGCAGTGCAACACGAAGGGAACGCTGTTCATGGCGCTTTTAAGGGCCTGCGGGATCCCCTGCAGAGTCCACGGCTTCACCATTGATAAGAAGCTCCAAAAGGGCGCGATGACGGGCGTTGTGTATCGAAACGCTCCGCAGAATGTCTTCCACAGCTGGGTGGAGGTCTGTCTGGAAGACCAGTGGTACGAGTTGGAAGCGTTTATTCTGGACAGCGATTATCTGCACAGGCTGCAAAAGAAGTACAGCGACTGCACGGGCGCTTTTTGCGGCTACGGCGTGGCAGTGAAGGATTTTCAGCATCCGACCATCGACTTTGACCGAAACAATACCTATATTCAGAGCGAGGGCATCAATCAGGATTTCGGGGTCTATGATTCTCCGGACGAGCTGCTGCGGGAGCACCATCAGGAAATGTCGGCCCTTAAGGCGTTTATGTATCGGAATCTGGGGAGACACTTGATGAACCGCAACGTCCGAAAAATAAGAAACAGCTGATTTTCAGCAAAATGAATGAGAGGCCGCAGCCTGCTTTCACGCTGCCGTAACGGGCGGTTTTAGAAACACGGCTCCGCCCGGAAAGCGGGATAAGGGAACGAAGTTGAAAATCGGAATTTGCGGAGGAGAAAACAGAGATGATTGACGAGTTGCAGCTATATATTCCTCGTTCAGAGGATGGATGGTTCTATGTGAAAATGATGTCTGATCCGGAGACGATGGCTTATAACGCACCTTGGTTTCCGCCTGACGGATGTATTCCTGACCCGGATTCGGGGTGGGTGGAACTGCAGAAATCTTGGATCGGGAAAGCCCCGGAGAGATTCTACGCTTTTCTACAAAGGAAGAACGACGGGGGCTTTGTCGGAGACGTGAATTATCATCATAATCCGAAACAGAACTGGTGTGATATGGGAATTGTGATTTTCGCGCCGGAGAGAGGAAAAGGGTATGGCAAACAAGGACTTCGCCTATTGTTGGATCGCGCGTTTAAGGTGGACGGAGTATCCTGTTTGCACAACGATTTTGAGGATACCCGCGCTGCTGCATATCGTATCCACAAAGCGGTTGGTTTTCGGGAAACCGGCACACATGACCGAATCATTCAGTTGGAATTGACCCGAGAAGATTATTTGAAAGGCATTTCTGTCTGCTGCGACAAATGAGGACTTTATCGGGATAAATTCCAGTTTGTGGAGGTGTGCGCCCCATGATCCTTCTGCCGCTGAATCCCGGGACCTACGCGGGCAGGAAGTTTACCGTTCGCTATCAGACCAACGGCTATTATGAGATCGAACCTTCAGAACAGGGTTTTTCGATGAAATACGTCCCGTTGGAAGTGCCGGTGGAGAAATCCTTCGAGGATGAAATTTTGGGAAAGTGGCTGGAAGCCCCGGTCACTTTCGGCGCGTTTGAGGGCGAAAAGCTGATCGGGTTTGTGGAAGGCTCGATAGAAAGCTGGAACGACCGTTTCCGAATCAGCAATATCTGCGTGTTCGACCCTGCCCGGCGGCACGGGGGTCTGGGAACGGCGCTCATGAACCGTATCACCGAAACGGCGGAGTCCACAAGCGCGCGGATGATCGTGCTGGAAACTCAGTCCTGCAATGAAAGCGCCATTGCGTTTTATCGGAAAAACGGGTTTTCCATTATCGGATTCGATTTGTACTCCTACTCCAACAACGACCCGGAGCGGCACGAAGTACGGATCGAAATGGGGAAAAAGCTTCAAGGATCGTCAAAGGGGATCGAACATGAAAAAAAGTATATCTGGCCGTCACCGCTTTTGCGCTGATCCTCTGCGTGGAGGGAATTTTCTCTCTGGCCGAGGGCATTGCGGCAAGGGGCTGGGGCGGCGTGAATTACGGACAAGTCCTGTTTCCGCTTCTGATCGGCGACTGTTCTTTCCGGCAGTTCAAGCGGGAAAAGTAGGCCGTCAATGGACGAACGGGCGAAAAAGAACCGGCTGGCAGCAGAGCAATAGAAGCGCCACCCCGAAGAACGATTCCGGGGAGGCGCTTTTTCAGCAGAGGAAGGGCCGCTTTCCCTTGCCGAAAGCCCGCTTTCATGCTACAATAGCTGCGAAAAAGCGGGGGCGGCAATGCAGTCCCCGCCGAACGTGTTTGTCCGTAAAGGGGGAACGGGAAGAATGTATCTGATCGTCGGGCTGGGCAATCCCGGCCAGCAGTATGCCCATACCCGCCATAATGTAGGCTTTGACGTTATGGCCGTGCTGGAAAAAAAGCTGGGGGTCACTATCAGCCGGGAAAAGGGCTATTCCCAGACCGCCGACTGCTTCGTGGACGGGCAGAAGGTGATTCTGGCCCTGCCCCAGACCTACATGAACCTGAGCGGCCTGGCCGTGAGGGAGCTGATGGACTACTATAAGATCCCGCCGGAAAACGTGCTGGTGATCTATGACGATATCGACATTCCGCAGGGCACGGTGCGCATTCGGCCCAACGGCAGCGCGGGCACCCACAACGGGATGCGTTCCATCGTGGCGGAGACCGGCACGGAGGATTTCCCCCGCATTCGCGTGGGGGTGGGCCAGCGGGGCCTCGGATGGAATCTGGCGGACTGGGTGTTGAGTCATTATCAGACGGCGGAGGAACAGGAGATCGCCGAGAGGGCCTACGAGCAGGCCGCCGACGCGGTGCTGGAATATCTGAAAAACGGGATTAACAGCGCTATGAACCGCTATAATACCAAGAAGCCAAAGAAGGAGAAGTCAACGAAGAAAGCGGCCCCGGAGGGGGACGACGCGGCGGCTTCGGAGCAGGCGGAGGAAGGAAAAGAATGAACGAGGGGCTTTTCAGCGCCTACGAAAGCCGGGACGAGTGGAAAACGCTGGTGGAACGGCTGGGCCGGGCGGGCTGTACGTCCGTTTATGAAATTTCCGAGGGCGAGCGGCCCTTTCTGGCGGCGGCGCTGCGGCGCAAGACGGGCCGCCCGGTGGTGCTGCTGTGCTCCACGGAGCTGGTGGCCCAGCGCTATGCGCAGGACATTGAGCGGCTGACCGGGGAAAAATGCGGCGTGTTGCCGCCGAGAGATCTGCAGTTCAGCCGCGCCGCGTCCAGCCGGGAAAGCACGTGGCTGCGGCTGCGCAATCTGGACGAGCTTTGCCGGAAAAACGCGCGCATTCTGTGCCTTAGTCTGGAAAGCCTGCTGGACCGCTGCGTGCCGAAGGCGGTTTTCCGCCAGAGCGTAATCGCGCTGGAGGAAGGCCGGGATTTTCCCCCGGAGGAACTGATGAACCGCCTGCTGGCCAGCGGCTACGAGCGGGTCTCCATGGTGGAGGGCTGCGGCCAGTGCGCCATGCGGGGCTCCATTCTGGACGTGTTCCCGCCCAACGAGGGCAACGCTCTGCGCATTGAGTTTTTTGATACGCAGGTGGACAGCATCCGCCGGTTCGACTGTATCAGCCAGCGGAGCATTGAGCGGCTGTCCACGGCCCGTATCGCCCCGGCCACGGAATGCCTTGTGACCGACCGGGAAGCGGCGGCGGAGCGGCTTCGCCGGGCCATCGAGACAGGCGCGGGGGAGAAGGCGCAGGCGGAGGAGCCTCAGGCGCGGGAGACCACGCTGGATAACGGCGATACGCTGCCGGCACTGGACGAGTTTCTTTCCGAGCTGGACGCGCTGGAACTCAGCGAAGATCTGCTGGACGGAAAAGCCGCCCGGCCGGGCAAGAAAACCAAAGGGACAAAGGAAAGCACCCCCGAGAAGGAAGCGGAACCGGCGGAGGCCTTTCAGAAGGACGTGCCCGACGAGCGTCGCCATCTGGACGAAGCCGCGCTGGTGGAAGCGGGACAGACCCTGCGCACCGCGCCCATGTGGATGAACGTGCTGTGCGAGAAGACGGTTTCCGCGCTGGATTATCTGGACGACCCCATCCTTCTGTGCGACCGGCCCGAGCAGTACGCCGGGCGCATGAAGGTATTGCAGGAGGAGTTTGCCGAGGCCTACGAGGACGCGCGGCTGCGGGGCGACGCCTTCGACGGGCAGAAGAGCCTGCGCTTCTCCTACGACCAGCTGCTGGCCGACTGGGAAAAGCGGCCCGTGGTATCGCTGAGCGACAACGTGCAGACCTCGCTGGGACGGCTCCTGCCGGATAAGCTGATCGCCTTCGGCTCCAAGCCGCCCATGCCCTATCAGAACCAGCTGGCCGCGCTGGGCAAGGACATCAGGGCGTGGAAGGAGCAGAACTGCGCCATCATCCTGCTGACCGGCGGCGAGAACCGGGGCCGCAGACTGCAGAAAACCCTAGAGGAAATGAACATCCCCTCCGTGTACTGCGAATCGCTGGACGGCAACATCATCCTGCGGGAGGTGGTGCTGCTGCCGGTCTCCTATAACAAGGGCTTTCTGCACCCGAACGCGCACCTGTGCGTGCTCAGCGATACGGATATTTTCGGCTCCGCCTATCACCGGGCCCGGAAGAAGCAGAACGCGGGGGAGCGGATTTCCAGCTTCACCGACCTGAAGCCCGGCGATTACGTGGTGCACGACCTGCACGGCGTAGGCGTTTATCTGGGCGTGACCCAGATGAAGGGCGACGGCGTGACCCGGGACTATCTGCAAATTCAGTACGCCGGAAACGACAAGCTCTACGTGCCCGCCGACCAGTTCGACCGGGTGCAGAAGTTCATCGGCGCGGAGCACAGCCTGCCCAAGCTGAACCATCTGGGCGGCGGCGAGTGGGAGCGTCAAAAGAGCAAGGTGAAGGCGGGACTGAAAAAGCTGGCCTTCGATCTGGCGGCGCTGTACGCCCGCCGGGCCAAAAACCCCGGCTACGCCTTCAGCCACGAAAATCCGTGGCAGCAGGAGTTCGAGGACGCCTTCCCCTACGAGCTGACGCAGGATCAGCAGCAGTCCGTGGCCCAGATCGAGGCCGACATGGAAAGCCCCCACAACATGGATCGCCTTCTGTGCGGCGACGTGGGCTACGGCAAGACGGAGGTAGCCCTGCGGGCCGCCTTCAAGGCCGTGGTGGAGGGCAAGCAGGTGGCCCTGTTGGCCCCTACCACCATTCTGGTGCAGCAGCACTACAACACCATCAAGAAGCGCTTTTCCGGCTTCGACGTGCGGGTAGAGATGCTCAGCCGGTTCCGTACCGCCGCCGAGCAGAAGGAGACCCTGAAAAAGCTGGAAAAGGGCGAAGTGGACATGATCGTGGGTACCCATCGCCTGCTGGGCAAGGACGTGAAATTTCACGATCTGGGCCTTTTGATCGTGGACGAGGAGCAGCGCTTCGGGGTGAACCACAAGGAAGCCATTAAAAATATGAAGGAAAAGGTGGACGTGCTCACCCTGTCCGCCACGCCCATTCCCCGCACGCTCCACATGAGCATGGTGGGCATCCGGGACATGAGCCTGCTGGAAACGCCGCCGGAGGAGCGGCTGCCGGTCAAGACCTACGTGATGGACTACGACGACGGCGTCATCCGGGAGGCCATCCGCCGGGAGCTGCAGCGGGACGGGCAGGTTTACTTCCTATATAATCGGGTGCGCTCCATTGAGCAAATGCGCCAGCGCATTCAGGCGCTGGTGCCGGAAGCCCGCATCGGCGTGGCTCACGGCCAGATGCGGGAAAACGCGCTGGAGGACGTGATGCTGGACTTCTACGCCGGGGCCTACGACGTGCTGCTGTGCACCACCATCGTGGAAAGCGGGCTGGACGTGCCCGAGGCCAACACGCTGATCGTCTTTGACGCGGATCATTTCGGCCTGAGCCAGCTGTACCAGATCCGGGGCCGGGTGGGCCGCAGCAGCCGTCAGGCCTACGCCTACTTCACCGTCCGCGCCAACAAGAGCCTGTCGGAGACCGCCCAGAAGCGGCTGAACGCCATTCGGGAGTTCACCGAGTTCGGCGCGGGCTACCGCATCGCCATGCGCGATCTGGAAATTCGCGGCGCAGGCGACGTGCTGGGCCCGGAGCAGAGCGGCCATCTGAGCACCGTAGGCTACGATATGTACGTCAAGCTGATCGAGCAGGCGGTGGGGGAGGCCCAGGGCAAGGAGCAGATCCCCGAGCTGGACACCCGGGTGGAGCTGAATATCGACGCTTATTTGCCGGAAACCTATGTACGGGAAGAACGCCTGCGGGTGGAGGTATACAAGCGCATCGCCATGGTGGAGGACGAGGAGAGCCGCCTGTCCATCGAGGAGGAGCTGATCGACCGCTTCGGCGATATTCCCGAGCCGGTGGAGAACCTCATCCGCATCGCCCAGCTGCGGGGCGTGACCCGCAAGTTGGGGGTCAGCCATCTGTCCCTGCGGCCCGACGGCGTTCACCTGCGGCTGGATGAGCGGCACATGCCCGAGCCCGATCAGCTGTTTGAAGCCATCACCAAAGCGGACGGGCGGCTGCGCTTCGCTGTGGGCAAAAAGCCGGAGCTGGTGCTCTGCGAGCGGAATCTGTCCCCCGAGGCAGCGGTGGATATGGCGATCCCTGTGATGACGAAGGTTCACGAAGAATTGTCCGCCCTGCGGGAGAAACAAAAAGAGCTTCCCGCGCCGGAAAAAGCCTGACGGAAAGCAGCTGCTTCAAATTCCAAATGGAAGGAAAAACAGGGGCGCTTTGTACTTGCAACTTGGACGCTTTCGTGTTATCATTCATCTAAGCAGACCTCCCAAAAGAAGCCTGCCATTAATACAGGAGGTAAACGACGATGGCATATGTAATTTCTGACGAGTGCATCATGTGCGGCGCCTGCCAGTCCGAGTGCCCCGTGGAAGCGATCTCCGAGGGCGACGGCAAGTACGTGATCGATCCTGATAAGTGCATCGAATGCGGCGCTTGCGCCGGCACCTGCCCCGTGGGAGCTCCCGCCCAGGCGTAATGGTGCAACCGAAAAAAACGGCCCGAAAGGGTCGTTTTTTTGTTTCTATATATTTATATATACTGCTTTTCTTTGAATGGCGTTTTTCCGAACATTTCCGGGAAGATGGGAAGGGACGTCCTCCCCAGCGGACAGACCCGTAAGCCAAAATTGAATACAATCCGAGAACAAACTGCAAATGAGCACAGGCGGAAATTCGGCTGAAAAGAGCTGAAAACAGAGCTGAGTCAACGGCTGGGGAGCCTCAAAGAGCCTGCGAAAAAAACCATTCGTTTTGGCAAGTGAAGGAAATCAAAACGTTTATTGCGAACAATGTGATGGCTTTGTGCAGAAAAAGGCTGGAAATCGGGAAAGAACATTGACAAAATGGTCAGTATGACGTAAAATCAGGAATAACCGCTGTACATTCCTGAAACAATGTTCGACGGGAAGCGAAAAGAAAGGATGGACACTGAACATGAAGAAGCTGCTCTCTCTGGTTCTGGCCGCTGCGATGCTGCTCTCTCTGGTTCCCGCTGCCTTTGCTGAGGAAGCCGAAACCAAGAGCATCAACGGCAAAGAATACGGCGTGGATTACACCTCTCTGTATTCTCAGTTTGGCAAGGAAACCACCATTGCCGATGTTACCGAGGATGAGGAAACCGGCCTGTGCTACATCGAAAAGGATGGCGTGGAGTACGAGCTGGGCCTTGACTTCCTGAGCATGGCCATGGTTTACAACACCCAGGTCGTCGACGGCTGGGATACCGAAGACGATGTGTACGCGACCTGGTGGCGCTACTACATGCAGCGCTGGAACTATCTGATGCCCGAAATTCCCCTGTACGCCAACGAGTACTACGATCTGTACAACGCGCAGATCAAGGGCACGGACGAGCATCCCACCAACCCCTACTGGTCTCCCGCTTCCGCTCTGATCGACTGGACCTCCGAAAAAGAGGATAACAGCATCATTATGGGCAACACCACCGATCTGTCCGGCAAGTTCCGTTACGCGGCCTTCGGTGGCACCAACCCCGGCGCGGCCGATCTGGACGTGCAGAACCTGTCCACCGGTCTGGAAACCGTCGCTATCACCAAGGAGGGCGGCTACGAGTGGAACCCCACCGTTGTGAAGTCTCACGAAGAGACCATGAACGAGGACGGCACTCGCACCTACACCGTGACCATCTATGACGACCTGAAGCTCAGCGACGGCACCCCCGTGACCGTGAAGAACTACGTGGTCTTCCCCATGGTGTTCTCCAGCCCCGTGGCCGTGGCCGCCGCCGGCAAGGATCACCAGTCCGGCATGACGCTGGAGGGCTTCAAGACCTTCAACACCTATGACGGCACTGAGGGATCCGGCACCAAGGAGCTGGCCGGTCTGCGGATGATCGACGATTACACCTACTCCATCACCGTGTCTGCCGATTACGCCAACTACTTCTACGCCATCTCCTACGCCGGTCTGTCCGCCTATGACGTTTCCCTGTGGATCGGCGACGCCGACGTGAAGGACGACGGCAACGGCGTGTACTTCACCGACGACTTCTACGCCAAGGAAGGCGACAAGTACGTGATGGCTGACCACATCGTGACTGCCAGCCAGAATACCGACACCACCTATCCCTACTCCGGCCCCTATGTTGTCAAGTCCTACGACAGCGCCGACAAGTCCGCTGTGCTGGAGCTGAACCCCAACTTCAAGGGCAACTACGAAGGCGTGAAGCCCACCATCGCCAAGGTCGTTTATAAGAAGATCGTTTCCAGCACTCAGCTGGAGGACCTGAAGGCCGGTACGCTGGACGTCATCGCGGGCATCACCGGCGGCGACGAGACCAACGAGGCGCTGGCGCTGGCTGACGGCTCCGACGGCAAGTACGTCTACACCCACTACAGCCGCGCCGGATATGGGAAGCTGGGCTTCCGTGCTGACTACGGCCCCGCTCAGTTCACCGAAGTGCGCCAGGCGATCGCCTACTGCATGGACCGCGCCAAGTTCGCCAAGGACTTCACCGGCGGCTATGGCGGCGTTGTGGACGGCCCCTACTATTCCGGCAGCTGGATGTACAAGGCCGCTGTGGATCAGGGCATGATCCTGAACGCCTATGCTACCTCCGTGGACAGCGCTATCGAAGTGCTGACCGAAGGCGGCTGGGTGTACGATGCTGAGGGCAACGACTACGTCGAGGGCGTCCGCTACAAGAAGATCCCCGGCGCTGTCGCTACCGAGAACGACATCAACTACAAGTCCAAGGACGGCGCTTATGTGACCACCAAGGTCGGCGACGACTACTATATGCCGCTGGTCCTGAACTGGTACGGCACCTCCGACAACCCCTTCACCGATCAGCTGATGACCGGTTTCGCCTCCAACGACAACGTGATCGCCGCCGGCTTCAACGTGCAGTACACCATCGGCGACTTCGCGCCCATGCTGGACGAGCTGTATCAGGCTGCGGTGTACGGCTACTATTCCGGCAGCCCCATGTACTCCGTGTTCAACTTCGCGACCGGTTTCACCTCTGCTGCGTATGACTACTCCTACCAGATGACCATCGATCCCGCCATGTACGACGACTATTCTGCGTACTACATCAAGGATCAGGCCGACGTGTACTGGCTGAAGTAAGCACAGCAAAACGAAACCAGGTTCGGGAGCGTTTCGCTCCCTCACCCCAAAGCAGGGGCTTCCCCTGCCTTGGGGATATTACAGTTCTTGGAAAGCCAACGATGTCTTTCCTGGACGGGAGTCGGAGCGAGGAATGATCAATGGGTAGATATATCGTTAAGAGAATCGGCTACATGCTGCTTGTTCTCGTTATTTTGTCCTTTTTGATGTTTATCATTTATAATATGGTTCCCAGCAACCGCGCCTATACGGACGCCAAGGCTGAGATCCAGACCATGAAAAAAGGCATGTCCGCCGCGGACATGGACACCCGTTTTCAGGAACTATACCTGAAATATCAGCGCCGTTACGGCACGGACACCAATAACATGGTGATCCGCTATCTCCGCTGGGTAGGCCTGTATCCGTTGTATGACGGAAGCTACAGCGGCCTGCTGCAGGGCAACTTCGGTTATTCATATGAAGCCCGCGACGAGGTCATCAACGTGGTGAAGCCTCGCATGGGCAACACCATATTTATCAATATATTCGCAACCATTCTGGCTCTGGGGATCACCATTCCTCTGGGCATCCATTGTGCTGTCAAGAAAAACAGCCGGGGCGACCAGGCCGTGCAGATGCTGACCATCATCGGCTACAGCCTGCCTACCTTCCTGATCGCTATTTTATTCATCTGGATCTTCTGCTCGCTGCTGCACATTTTCCCGCCCAGCGGCATCAAGACCCCGGGCAGCAGCTACACGGGCTGGAAGTTCTTCACCGACCGGATGTATTTCCTGGCCCTGCCCCTGATCGTCATGACCTTCTGCTCTCTGGGCGGCATGACCCGCTACGTCCGCGCCTCCATGATCGAAGCGCTGTCCATGGACTGCATCAAGACGGCTCGGGCCAAGGGCGTTCGGGAAAAGGCCATCATCTATTCTCACGCCTGGCGCAACGCCCTGATCCCCATCGTCACGCTGGTGGTGGGCTGGTTCCTGGGCATTTTCTCCGGCTCTGTGGTCATTGAGCAGATGTTTGCCCTGAATGGCATGGGCGACCTGATGATTTCGTCCCTGCGCACGGCGGACTTTGACGTCATCATGCTGCTGCAGATGTTCTACGTCATGCTGTCCCTGTTGGGCAATCTGATTATCGACATCGTGTACGGTCTGGTGGATCCGCGCGTCCGCGTCAGCAAGTAAGGAGGAGAGAAGCAAATGAGCAAAAAGCAGAATCAGCAGTCCTCCTCCAAAAAGGGCTTTGCGCCCTTCCGCTGGATCAGCCGCGCCTTCATGGGCGCCAGCCGCCAGTACGCCGAGGAAACGCTGCAGCAGCAGGAAGAAAACCGCATCAACGATGTGGAAGAGATCGTCAGCCCCGGCCGTCAGCTGGTGCGTAATTTCATGGAACGGAAGCTGGCCGTGTTCGCACTGTGCGTGGTCATCGCCATGTTCCTGTTCGTGTTCATCGGCCCCCTGTTCCTGACTAACTATTCGGACAGCTACACCGAGGTCACCCAGAAGAGCGTGCCCCCGACCATGAGCATGATGTCCGTGCCCCGGGAGCTGCGGGACGATATTAAGATGATCGACGCCAACGGCAGCTTTACCGTGGGTCTGTCCAACGCTGGTAAGGTCTATGTCTGGGGCGCGACCCAGATCGGCACTACCGGCGTCAACGTGGCCAACATTCCCGACGAGGTCAAGAATACCAAGATCGCCATGGTGGCCGCCGGTATCGATCACATTGTAGCTATCGGCGAAAACGGCAAGGTTTACGCCTGGGGCAACAACAAGCTGGGCCAGTACGGCCGCACGCAGGAAATGATCGATAACCCCAATATCGCCGTGATGCCGGAAGAAATCATGGTGGAGGGCGGCATTGACGTGGCCAACGTCAAGAAGCTGACCTGCGGCTATCAGTGCTCCGCTATTCTGATGAACGACGGCACCCTGTATATGTGGGGCAACAAGCTGACCTACGCCAACATCGACAAATTCCTCGATAATCACGGCCTGAAGGACGTGGCCTTCCTGCTGAACTACATCGTCGGCATTAAGGAAGAAGGCACCAGCGTTTACACCGGCACCCGCGGCCTGTACGGCACCCTGCGCACCAACGTGTACGCCCAGTCCCAGAAGACCAAGGATTTCCTGGACGGACGCACCATCGAGCGGATCGTGGCCACCAGCGACACCCTCTGTCTGGAACTGAGCGACGGCTCTATCGCCCTGTCCGGCGACTTCACCTCCGACTGCGTGGAGATCCCCGAGTTGGAAGAGGACGAGCACTTCCTGATCGGCAGCATCAGCGCCGGTACCTATCATTACACCGGCATTACCAACAAGGGTCATGTGTACTCTTGGGGCAAGAACCACTTCGGCCAGTCAAATGCGCCTGCCAAGGTGCAGCGCGCGGCGCAGGTCTTCACCGGCTCCTTCCAAAACTATGCCGTGGATGAAAACGGCAAACTGCTGGGCACCTGGGGTCTGAAGGGCTACCTGTTCGGTACCGATACCTACGGCGCGGACATCTTCCAGCGCATCTGCGCGGGCGGTAAGATGACCATGACCATCGGCGCTGTGGCCGTTATCTTCTCCACCATCATCGGTATCATCATCGGTTGCCTGTCCGGCTACTTCGGCGGCAAGGTGGATATGGTGCTGATGCGCGTGACGGAGATCTTCACCGCCATTCCCTTCCTGCCCTTCGCCATGATCCTGAGCTCCGTCATGAGCCAGATGACCTTGAGCGAGGATATGCGTATCTTCATTATCATGGTCATTCTGGGCGTGCTGACGTGGCCGTCGCTGGCCCGTCTGGTACGTGGTCAGGTGCTGGTGGCCCGCGAAAGCGAGTACGTCACCGCCGCCAAGGCCATGGGCGTCAGCGAGCGGACGATCGCCTTCAAGCACATCCTGCCCAACGTGGTCTCCGTCATCCTGGTGACCCTGACGCTGGACTTCGCCGGCTGTATGCTGACCGAATCCTCCCTGAGCTATCTGGGCTTCGGCGTTCACTATCCGCGGCCTACCTGGGGCAATATGCTCAATGGCGCCAACAACGCCACCATCATCGGCAACTACTGGTGGCAGTGGCTCTTTACCTCCCTGTTCCTGGCCATCACCACGATCTGCATCAACATCGTGGGCGATACGCTGCGCGACGTAATGGACCCCAAGTCCAACATTGATAAGTAAGGGGGAAAGAGAAATGCCGTTGTTGGAAGTTAAAAACCTTCATACCTATTTCAAGACGAAAAAGGGTATCGTGAAGGCTGTCAATGATGTTTCCTACTCCCTCGAGCCCGGCAAGACCATCGGTATCGTGGGTGAGTCCGGTTCCGGCAAGTCTGTTTCCGCCATGAGCATCCTGCAGCTGCTGGACGCCAACGGTTACATCGCCGGGGGCGAGGTGCTCTTCGAGGGCAAGGATCTGACCAAGCTGTCTCTGAACGAAATGTACCAGATCCGCGGCAATGCGATCTCCGTCATCTTTCAGGAGCCTATGACCTCCCTGAACCCCGTGTTCACGGTGGATCGTCAGCTGAGCGAACCCTTCATCATCCATCAGGGCAAAACCAAGAAAGAAGCCCATGAGCTGGCCCTGAAAATGCTGGCCGACGTGCAGATTCCCAACCCGGAAGCCGTCATTCGCCAGTATCCTCACCAGCTGTCCGGCGGTATGCGGCAGCGCGTCATGATCGCCATGGCGCTGGCCTGCCGCCCGAAAATCCTGATTGCCGACGAGCCTACCACGGCGCTGGACGTGACCATTCAGGCGCAGATTCTTCGTCTGATGAACGAATTGCAGGAAGAAAAGGGCACTAGCATCATCTTCATCACACACGACCTTGGCGTGATCAACGAAATGGCCGACGACGTAGCGGTGATGTACTGCGGTCAGGTGGTGGAGAAGGCCTCTGCCCGCACCATCTTCTCCGACTGCAAAATGAGCCATCCCTACACCGAGGGCCTGATGTTCTCCATTCCCCGGCTGGATTCCAAGGACAAGATCGAGCCCATCCCCGGCGTGGTGCCCCACCCGCTGGCCCTGCCCAAGGGCTGCAAGTTCGCGCCCCGCTGCAAGTACTGCACGAAGAAGTGCATGGAAGAAGAACCCGAGCTGAAGGACATGGGGAACGGGCAGCTGATCCGCTGCTTCTACCCGGAGAAGGAGGTGAGACGGAGTGCAGCACACAAAGAAATTACTGTCCATCACTAATCTGAAAAAGTATTTCCCCGTCGCCAAGGCCTCCGTCTTCCAGAAGACCCAGCAGTATGTCCGCGCCAATGAGGACATTTCGCTGGACATCTACGAGGGCGAGACCATCGGCGTAGTAGGCGAGTCCGGCTGCGGCAAGAGCACGCTGGGCCGGGTGCTGCTGCAGCTCTATCCCCAGACCGCCGGTACGACCATGTACTACGGCAAGACGCTGGCGGAAGTGGCTCCCAGCTATATGGAGGACACCCTCCGTCATCTGGACAAGTACCGTCAGCGCTACAAAAAGGCGCAGGAAAAAACGGCTGAGCTCAACCGCAAGGTGGAGGAGATCGGCGAAGACAAGGCGGATTTCTACCTGCTGCAGGATCGGAATCTGGCCCGCTGCGACGAGCAGACCTGTCTGGACCATATCGTGAAGATCATCGGCGGATTCTTCGCCGTGGATGACAACGATCAGGGCCGTCAGCTGATCCTTCAGGTATACGAGGCCAGCGCCAGGCGCGCTCAGCTTTCCGCCCGCCGGGTCAATCTGGCGGTGGAGGTCGAGCATCGCAAGGGCAGCAACGCCGGCGGCGTGGAAAAGCTGGAAGAGAAGATCAAGGCGCTGGACGATGAAATTGCCGCCGAGGACAAGAAAATCGTCGAGCTGGAATCTTCTTTGACCGCGCTGCGGCAGAAGTATGCCGCCAATCCCGAGTTCGCCAAGTACGAGGCCATGCGCGACGACGGCGTTGACCTGTCCCGACTGAAATACAGGGAGCAGCGGGCACTGCGGAAGGATCTGCAGATCATCTTTCAGGATCCCTACTCCAGCCTGAACCCCCGCTTCACCATCGGCCAGATCATCGAGGAAGGTCTGGTGACCCACCACTTCTACAAGCACGGCTCCGAGGCCATGCGCGAGTATATCATCGAGACGATGGAGAAGTGCGGCCTGCAGGATTATATGCTGCACCGTTATCCCCATCAGTTCTCCGGCGGCCAGCGGCAGCGTATCTGCATTGCCCGCGCGCTGGCGGTGCAGCCCAAGTTCATCGTGTGCGACGAGTGCGTCTCCGCTTTGGACGTGTCCATTCAGTCCCAGATCATCAACCTGCTGCAGGAACTGAAGGAAAAAGAGAACCTGACCTACATGTTCATTTCCCATGACCTGTCGGTGGTTCGCTACATCTCCGACCGTATCTGCGTCATGTATCTGGGCAACGTGGTGGAGCTGGCCGATGCGGAAACCATCTTCCGCGACCCGCGTCATCCCTACACGGTGGCGCTGCTGTCTTCCATTCCTACCACCGACCCCGACAGTCTGGACAAGGAGCGCATCCTGCTGGAGGGCAACATCCCCAGCCCCATCAAGCCCCCGTCCGGCTGCAAGTTCCACACTCGCTGCTACATGGCCTGCGACAAGTGCAAGCGCGTCCCGCCGGAGCTGCGGGAGGTGGAACCCGGTCATTTCCTGGCCTGTCACTTCCCCGAAAAGAAGCTGGATGAGAACGGCAACTACCTCTTCGAGCTGCCCAAGATGGAGAAGAAGTCCAACCGTACCGCGGCGCAGGAGCCTCAGGCATGATCTGGAAGCGTCTGAAAAAAGTCACTCCCGAGCAGGAAAAGGAATTCAGTGAGCGCATGGAAGGCGTACCCTTTCAGGACAAGGTCATCATGGTGGTGACGGCGTTCTTTGTGATCGTGATTCCCTGCCTGCTGGTGGTCGGCGGCATGAGTCTGCTGGTCATGTGGATTCTCGGAATGCTATAAGCCGATCCGGCTGTTCCCGTTGGGGGCAGCCGGATTTTTGATGAATCGCTATAGAAAAACGAAGGGGGAAACGATATGCTGGAACAACTGGAAGCCGTTGTTCGCCGCATTGGGCAAACGGTGGTCACGGCGGCGGAATTGTCGGTGACGGAAAAAGAAGGCCACGCCAATTTTGTGACGGATATGGACGTGCGGGTTCAGCGGATGTTGATGGAGGAACTGAGCACGCTGCTCCCGGATGCTGCGTTTATTTGCGAGGAAAAGGAAAACGAGAAGCTCTCGGAGGGGGAAACGTGGATCGTTGACCCCATTGACGGGACCACGAACCTGATCCACCACTACCATCATTCGGCCCTTTCGGTGGCATTGCTGCGGAACCGGAAGCCTGTGCTGGCCTGCGTCTACAATCCCTTTACGGAGGAACTGTTCAGCGCGGAAAAAGGGCGCGGAGCATGGCTGAACGGGAAGCGGATCGCCGTCTCCCATCGTCCGCTGGATAACGCGTTGATCGGATTCGGCACGGCCCCCTACTATGAAGAACTGAGCCGCGCCACCATGAAGATCGCTTATCGGCTTCTGCATGAAGCGGGCGATCTGCGGCGTTCCGGCTCGGCGGCGCTGGATCTGGCCTACGTGGCCTGTGGACGCATGGACGCTTTTTTTGAGCTGCGTCTGAAACCGTGGGATATCGCGGCGGGGGCGCTGCTGGTGACGGAGGCGGGCGGCGCATTTACCATGCCGTTGAACGAGAAAGTGGACTTTGACCTGTCCACGGCGGTGGTCGCCAGCAATGTGGAGTGTTTAGAGGGCCTTTGCCGAATTGTACTGGAAGAAGCGGCGGGGGAATCAGCCTGACAGGCGCAACATAAAGCAAAAGGGCGAACGGAAAATCCCGTTCGCCTTTTTTATTGATTGATCGACGGTGCAAGGCATCGTCCATATTCAGTATTCTCCGGGTCGATCATTTCGCCGGTCTGCGCATTGAGAATGATCGGTCGGTAGTACGGCTCGTCCTCCAACCAGCCGTCCGTATAGAACGGTCCGTTTCTTTCCGCCAAGGGGCCGTCCTGCTGATATTCACCCCATACAACCCAAGAGGGCAGCAGAAGCTGTTCCTGCGGGTTCTCCGTATCATACTGCACATAGCCAAGCGCCACTCGATCAACTGCACGAATGTATCCTGCACGTATGAGAGCCTCCGCTTTGCCTTTTACGTCATCAAACGGCAGCAGGGGAATGTCTTCCCGTACAACGTAGGTTTCCTCATAAAAGACACACTTGAGTAAAAAGGAATCTTCGTCCCAGACATCGACAGAAGCGCAGCCGCGGCTTTCCAACAGGTAATTTTCATCCCCAACGGCTTTGGTGGAGAAGGTGCTGTGAACGCTCCCCATGAAGGGAATGCCGTGGAAGATCTGGTGAAATTCCAAGTGATAATAGCCTTTTTCGCTGATGGGATCCCCGGTCTTTTTGGAAAAAGTGCGGTCAAAAACGGCGACGTTGGTTAAATCCAGCGAGTCGTTTGGAAATAATTCCGAGACCTGTTTTTTCGCAGCCGCAACAGCATCCCCCAATAGAAGGGCATTGTTGTCCGCGTAAGCCGCGTCCATGCGGTAATCCGACAAAAGATGAGAGTCCCAACCCATGACAGCCTGATTGTAGGAAGCGTCGTCCTTCCGCGTTTTTCCCCATATGGGCGGCGTTGCGTGATCGTAAGCCGTCGAAAAAGGGGTCGATTGAAAGCTGTAGGAGTTGACCTCGTCCGTTTCCATGGCCGATGTGCAAAAGGCTTGAAGCTCCTCGACACGCGCGTCAGGCAGCGGAGATGCAGCCTGCACCAGAATCATCGGGGCAGTTTCCACGGATGGAATTTCGATCTCCACATCGACAGGAATCGTTCGTCCGTAAGCCTCATAGATTTCCTGCCAACGGGGAGAAGTCACGCCGAGCAACTCTCGAATGGAGTAGGAGCGTCCCTCTCCGATAGCCAGCGTCGGCCATAACATCAGCAGAGAAAGACAGAGTGAGACCAATCGCAGCTTTTTCATGACCAACCCTCCATTATAAAGCGTTGTCATAAAATGGAACGAAAAAAGAAAGAAAAAACCTGCAATATCATCATTTGTGACTTGAAGATCAATAAAGATCCCCTTCTTAACTTTTCTTCCAAATAATCCAACTAAATAATAAATAAAAGCACATACAGCACCATTTTTACCATTCATTGTCATTAATTGCTGGCGATAAATGGCTTCCGACAACTTCTTACGATAATATGTATCCACATAATCTCTTAATGCTTCATTTTCACTTAAATATTTCGAAAACAATTTACGATTCACACGATAGAATACAGCCGTATCACTTTCAATACGAATATGAAAAGATGTTGAAGTAACCTTTTTTATTTCATCTTTTAAAAGTGAAAGCATGTCAAAACCTTTTAAATACATAATGTTAAATTCACGACCATCACTTAATATAATACTCGTTTTTACTATTCCATCTTTTAATATATAAATATCTGCCTGATCATGACCATCTATCATTAAATATGAATGCTTCTTTTTTTCGATCGTCGCAAGATTCTTCCCCTCAAAAAAATCTAATACAAACTCACTCATAAATTACCCTTTCTAACCCGTTGTCTATTGAATCATAATTAACATACGTCATTCATTAACGTTTGTTATAGATGAATCTAACAATAAAGCTATATATTTAATATATCATATTCTATCCACTCTTGACTAAATTCAGTTAATTTTTACAAACACTTACTAAAATGTACAAACGTTACAAAATATCAATATTTTCTCCAGACAAAGCCTTATTCATACTTCTTACAGCACAGAATTTTCCACACATACTACAAGTATCACTGTGATCTTCTTCTGGCATACGAGATTGACGAATTGCTTTTGCAGTTTCTGGATCTAGCGCACACGCAAATTGAGCATCCCAATCTAGATTCTTTCTTGCATCAGCCATCTTGTCATCAATATCTCTAGCTCCAGGAACACCTTTGGCAATATCTGCTGCATGGGCTGCAATCTTAGAGGCAATAATACCTTGTTTTGTGTCTTCTACATTTGGTAAAGCCAAATGTTCTGCAGGCGTTACATAACATAAGAAAGCTGCACCCGACATAGCTGCAACAGCACCACCGATAGCGGCCGTAATATGATCATAGCCTGGCGCAATATCTGTAACTAATGGGCCTAACACATAGAATGGAGCTCCCATACAGATTTGTTGCTGAACCTGCATATTTGCAGCTACTTGATTCAAAGGAACATGTCCAGGTCCTTCAACAATCACTTGTACATTATGATCCCATGCACGTTTTGTAAGTTCTCCCAAACGCACCAATTCTTCAATTTGACACACATCTGTCGCATCCGCTAAACATCCTGGACGACAAGCATCTCCTAAAGAAATCGTTACATCATATTTTTCGCAAATATCCAAGATTTCATCATAAAATTCATAG
>URJB01000009.1 GCA_900548145.1 uncultured Eubacteriales bacterium
TGCGCCTGCGGGCGCACCAAAGGGCTTTCCGCTCGCCCTTTGGAAACCTTCGGGCACCGAAGGTGGCGGAACCCCATAGGACGACAAATTCCAACCCGCGCCGTAGTCAGCGCGTCCAGCCCCGGCGGGATTGCCTTACAAGAAAGTTGTTGTTTGCCGCTGCAAGTAATGGGCTTTCCGTCCCCCTCTGCCCTTTGGGTCCTTTCATTCTCTTTCTCTTAAATCCGCATCCTGCAGCAGCGCTGTCTTTTCCCCAACGCTGACGAATCCCAGCCGGTGCAGAGGACGGGTGCAAAGCACGTAAAACAGCTTGGCATAGAAACGCTCGTCGGGATAGCTGGCCGCTTCCGCGTCGGCAATGAGTACACAGTCAAATTCCAAGCCCTTGACAATGGAAGCATCCATGACCTGTACGCCGCCCTGAAAGCTGTCGTCCCCCTGACGCACCAGCTTTGCATCGCATCCAAGATTCGCCAGCGCTTTTTGCAGTTGGACGGCGGCTTTGCCGGTCTTGATGATGACGGCGATGTTCTCAAATCCCTCGTCCTGCCAACTGCGGATGGCGCGCGCTGCGGCGGCAGGGCGTTCCTTGGGGGCTTTCACTGAAAGAAGGAAGGGCTTTTCGCCGTGACGCTCCACCGGATGGGCCGCGCCCTCGCCCGTCACGGGGTGCCGGGCAATGACGGAGAAGGCCGTCTTCATGATCTCTACCGTGCTGCGGTAGGCGGTTCCCAGCCGGGTGACGGTCACTGGCTTTTCGAAAATGCCGGCGCTCAGATCCTCCCAGCTGCGGATGCCCTCGTCGCCGTAAATGCCCTGACACAGATCGCCCACCAGCGTAAAGGCGTCTGTGTGGGTAAGTTCCCGCAGCACGCGTACCTCCAGCGGGGAAACGTCCTGCGCTTCGTCCACCACCACCTGACGGATGCTCAGCCGGGCAAGGCCATATAGCCCCTGCGCCAAAATCAGCAGAGCGGGCAGGTCTTCGGCCTGTGCCTGCTTCTTAGCCAGCGCCGGACGGGTAGCCTCCAGCACCGGCTCGTTGGCAGGCTCCTTTTCCGCCATCCATTCCCAGAAAGCGCCGTAGACGTTCAAAAGCTCCATGGAACCCCAAAGACCGTCGAACTCCTTGAGAAAGGCTTTCTGCCGGTCTTTCAGTTCCTGAATGCGCTGATCCCGGGTGTCATAATACAGCCGCGCCCGGGCCCGGCGGCCGGGGCAGTCCGCCACGGTGCGCATGAGCTTCTGCACCATTTCATCCACCTTGCGTTCCAAGGCCGCCTGCGTTTCCTCGCAGACGCGGGCAAGTCGCTTCTTCATCACCTTGCAGACTTCCTGCACCCGGCCTTCCAGCGGGAAATGCCGAAATTCCTTCCAGAAATACCGCTCGATCTCCTCGCGGGTCATCAGCGTTCGGCTCAGAAATTTCACGTCTTCCTTGGGCAGACAGCGGCGCTCCCACACCGTCAGAAATTCCGCCAGCTCCGCCCGGAGAGACAGCGCACCCTTGCGGCGCAGCACGTTGTCCAGCACATCCCGCTGACGTTTGTCCATCTGCAGCCGCTCCGACAGACGGGCGCTGTCCATCAGCTTGGGCATCCGCTTGCCCATCAGCATCCGGCACAGACCGGGAAAGGTGGTCTGCCGCACGTCATCCACACCCAGATCGGGCAGAACTCGGCTGATGTAGCTCAAAAACAGCGGGTTGGGAGCCAGAATCAGCATTTGCTGGGGCAGCACCGTTTTTTGCAGCTGATACAGCAGCCAGGCCATGCGGTGCAGGGCAATGGTGGTCTTGCCGCTGCCCGCTACGCCCTGTACGCACAGGGGCGAAAACGCGTCGAAGCGGATCACTGTGTTCTGCTCCGCCTGAATGGTGGTGACCACTTCCCGCAGACGGGCGGAAGTCATCTGGCTCAACGCGTCAGTCAGGTATTTTTCCTGCCCGGCCAGCCCAGTGTCCTGCATGTCCTCCAGCTGCCCGTCCGAAATGGTGAACATGCGCTTCAGACTCAGCTCGCCCTCGACCTTGCCGTCGGGCGCTTCGTAGCTGACCCGCCCGATCTGCCCGGAATAGTACAGGTTGGCCACCGGGCTGCGCCAGTCCGCCACACGCACCTGATAAGAAGGCGTTTCCAACACGCCCCAACGGCCCAGATAGATGGAGCTTTTTTCCCCGGCCTTCAAGTGACCCAGTACCGGCGCGCCGGGGTCCGGGGTAAAGTCCAGCCGGGCGAAATAGGGCTGACGGCTGCTTAGACGCAGCTGGTGCAGACTGCGCAGCTTGTTCTTGATGATGAACTGCTGCACCGCCGCGTCCGTGCTGCCGTCGTCCAGCGCCTGGATCAGCCGGTCGTTGCCGTCCACAATACCCAGATCGTTTTCCAGCTTTTTCCGTTCGTTCACGACGATCTGCAGTGTTTCAGCCAGATGTTGTTTTTCGGTTGTCCATTCTTGAGGAGAAAGCGTAGCCGTTTCCATAAAGAGATTTACCTCCGCATCTTTGATAGGATGCAGCGCTCTCTATTCATGGGCGGTTCGCAGCCGCGCCCGGCGGGCAGAAAGCCGCGCTGGATAGGGACGCGGGCGGCGCTCAGCGGAAAAAAGAGATGCAAGGGTTCGCCGGGAAACGAAAAACGACCGCCTTCTTTGGCGGGAGCTGTTTTTCGGCAAACATGCGGCGACGCAGAGGTTTTCTCCTTCGGTCAACAAAGGGACAAATAGTATAGCACTTCTGGCCAGATGAGACAAGTGCTATTTTTGCCGGACAAATAGCGAAAATCGTCATTGCCTTTTGCCTTCGAATGATGTAATGTATTACTGAAAAAGTCCTTTCTGCAAGGAGGAACGTTTATGACGGAATATCGCGTCGCAAGGCCGGAGGAACAGGCTGCGCTGACGTTTTTCGGCAGCATGGTTTTTTCCATGGACGGCGAAAAAACGGATTTTGAGACCCTGATCCCCAAGGAATACGCCAAAGAGCGGAACTGCGCGGAACATCATTTGCTGGCGGTGAACGAGCAGGGCATTCGCGGCATGATCGCCACTTTGCCCGGCGTGATGCGCGTAGGGAAGCTCGAACTGAAGACCGGCTACGTGGGCACGGTCAGCGTTCATCCCCAGGCCCGGGGCGAGGGCCACATGAAAAAGCTGATGGAGCTGTCCCTGACCCGGATGCGGGAAAACGGGACGGATATTTCCATGCTGGGCGGTCGGCGGCAGCGGTACGCCTATTTCGGCTACGAATCGGGTGGGCTGGAATACCACGCCGACTTCCGTCCCTATACCGTCCGACAAGCCATGGCGGAGGTGGATGCGGAAGGATTTTCCTTCACGCCCGTCCAGCCCGGCAGCGAGGAAGAAGCCCTTGCCCTGAAGCTGCAGGAAAGTCAGCCCTGCTGGGTGGATCGGGAGCCCTTCGGCTTTGCCGCTGCTGCCGCGTCCTACACCTGCGGCGCGTGGGCGGCCCGGAAGGACGGAAAATTCGCCGGATATCTGGTGTCCAACGGGGAAAAAACCTCGGTTTCCGAACTGGTGGCGGCGGAGGGCTTCGGGCCGGCCGCACTGGTAAAGGCGTGGTTCCTGCAAAACGGGCTGGAACGGCTCACTGTGACCATTCCCGGCTGGAACCGTCCGCTGATGGCCCGCCTGAGCCGATATGCCGAGGGCATGAATCTGACCCCCTGCGAGAAGATCCACATTCTGCGTTACCGTCCCGTGATCGAAGCGCTGCTGACCCTCAAGGGCCGCTATACGCCGCTGGCGGACGGCGAACTGGCGCTGGAAGCGGACGGCCAGACCATTACCGTAACGGTGAAGAACGGTGCGGTTTGCGTGACGGACGGCGGCGAGGATCCGTGGAAACTGACCCATCGGGAAATCCACGAGCTGCTTTTGAGCCCCTTTGCGCTTGATCTGCAGGATCGCGCGCCCCGGGGATGGTTCCCCCTGCCGTGGCATACGCCCGTGGCGGACACCTTCTGACCGCTGACAGGAAATAAACGATTTGTTATATTTTGAAAACTAGATAAAACAGTTATTTCAGGAAAAGACGTTATATTAGTGAAAACTCGGAAAGAGGGAGATCTTATGGCTAAGACCGTCATGGCGGTGGGGGCGCACATTGGTGATGCACAGTTGACCTGCGGAATGCTGCTGGCCAAACAGGCCATGCAGGGCGATCGGGTCGTGATCGTCGACCTGACGGCGGGAGAGCGCGGTACGCCCGCTGGATGGACCACCCCGGACTTTCGTAAGTACAATGTGGAATGCGCGGCAAAGTTTGCGGAAAAGATCGGCGGCGAATCCATCGTGCTGGATACGCCCGACGGCGAGCTGTACGATACCAAAGAGCAGGAACTGGCGCTGGCGACCCTGATGCGCAAATATCAGGTCAATGCCGTGCTGTACCACTGGAAAAACAGTATGCACAAGGATCATATGGCCGCCAGCCGCATCACCGACAACGCCATTTTCTATGCGTCGCTGCCCACCTTCGAACACGAACTGCCCCGGGCGCCCATCACCAAATTTTTGTACGCCGAAAACTGGGAGGACGCGGACGGCTTCAAGCCCTACTATTATTTCGATGTGACGGAGGCCTTTCCTGTGTGGAAAGAGGCCATTAAGGAGCTTTGGCTGGCGGAGCATTCCACCAGCTTCAAGTACCTACGCTATTACGAGGCTTTGAGCGTGGTGAGGGGCGCAAAGATCCGCGTGGATCACGCCACCTGCTTCGGCATCGAGGATTATGCCAAGCGTCAGATTCTGGATCGGCTGTAAGGGCCGGAGCAAGGAGAAAATACGATGATCGATGAAAGAATGAAGCTGCTGGCGGGTCAGCGTCTGGTAGCGGGCTTTGAGGGCTACACGGTTCCCGAATCCTTTCAGAAATTGATCCGGGACTGCAAGATCGGCAATGTGATCCTGTTCCGCCGCAATATTCAGAGCGCGGAGCAGCTGCGGGAGCTGTGCGTGTTCCTGCACTGCCTGATCCGCATGGAGACGGGTCTGCCGCCCATGATCCTGCTGGATGAAGAAGGCGGCACGGTGTCCCGTCTGGGCGAGCTGGGTTCTGTTTCGCCCAGTGCTATGGCGCAGGGTGCCACCGGCGACCCGGAAAATGCTTTTCGCGTGGGCCGCATGATCGGTCAGGAGCTTCGGGCCGTGGGCGTGAATTTCAACTGCGCGCCCATTCTGGACTGCAACACCAACCCGAAAAACCCGGTCATCGGCGTGCGCTCCTTCGGCGGCGCCCCGGAGAAGGTAGCGGACTTCGGCGCGGCTTATGCCCGCGGCCTGCGGGAGGCGGGCGTGATCGCCTGCGGCAAGCATTTCCCCGGCCATGGCGACACGGAAACGGACAGTCATCTGGGGCTGCCCGTGGTGAACAAGTCTCTGGAAGAAATCGAACGGGTGGAGCTGGTCAGCTTTCGCCGGGCGATTGAGGAAAAGATCGACGCACTGATGACCGCCCATGTGGTCTTCCCGGCGCTGGAGCCGGAGCGTATTCCCTCCACCGTTTCCCGGAAGGTCATGACCGGCCTTCTGCGGGAGAAAATGGGCTTTGAGGGCCTGATCGTCACCGATTGCATGGAGATGGACGCGATCAAGCGTCAGTTCGGCTCAGCCCGTGGCGCGCTGATGGCCCTGCAGGCGGGCGTGGATATGACGCTGATCTGCCACACCGAGACCTTCCAGCGGGAGGCGGCGGAACTGATCGTGGAGGCCATGCAGGATGGACGGCTTTCGATGGAAGAAGCGCAGGAATCCTACCGCCGCATTGCCGAAGTGAAGCGCCGCAAGGCTGTCCTGCCTCTGACGGACCCGGCGGTGATCGGCTGTCCTGAGCACCGGGCCATTGCGGAAAGCATCCTCCGGCAGGCCGTGAAGGTGCTGTACGCCCCGGCAGGAAAGCCCCTGCCCGCCTTGGACGAAAACACGCTGTTCTTCGGCTGCAGCAACCGGGCCGCTTCTTATGCCAGCGACCAGCTGGCCCTGTGCGGCCCCGAACGGCTGGCAAGGCATTTCGGCGGAACCTTCGGAGGGCTTCTTTTGGACGAAGCGGGCTTTCACTCCTGCCAAGGCCGCACGGTGGTGGCCTGTCTGAGCCCCCAGCCCGATCTGCCCCGGGTGATGGAGCAGGTCAGGACGCTGGCCGCGTCCGGCGCACAGGTGATCGCCGCCGCCATGGCGACGCCCTATTGTTTGGACGAACTGCCGGACAACGTATGGAAAACCGCCGTTTATCAGTATGACGAGCTGGGACTTGCCCGGCTGCAGGAGCTGCTGGAAAACGGAAAATAATCAGACCCATCCTTTCGTGGAATGAGGAAATATGGATCATCTGCGGAAAAATTACGCTTAGCATCTAAAAACCACGGCCATTCTGTTCCCCGGGGAAGCCCATCGCACCAAGGAAGCGGCGGCCGCTCCGGGCAAGGTGGAAAAAGCCGTCTGCAAGGTGCTTTGAAAGAAATAAAGGGCTTTTATGAGAAAAAGGAACGCGTCAGCGTTCCCTTTTCTTTATGCTCGGGGGTTATTATTATCCCTCGTAGTGCAGCGCCTCAATGGGCTTGAGCTTGCTGGCTTTGTTGGCGGGGTACAGACCGAACACCACGCCGATGAGGACGGAAAACCCGATGGCCATCCACGCAACGTTGATGGGAACCGTCAGGGTCATATCAAGGAGCGGCCCCAGAATTTTGACTAGCCCCACCGAGAGCGCCAGCCCCAGCAGACCGCCCATCAGGCTGACCACCAGCGCTTCGATCAGAAACTGCATCAGGATGTTGCCCCGGGCTGCGCCGATCGCCTTGCGAATGCCGATCTCCCGGGTACGCTCGCTGACGCTGACCAGCATGATGTTCATAATGCCGATGCCGCCCACCAGCAGGGAAATGCCCGCAATGCCGCCCAGCATCAGGGAAAGGGTGGCCGTGGTGTCGCTCAGGGTGGAGAGCATTTCCGTCTGGTTGTACACGCTGTACTGCGTGCCGAAGCTGCGGGTATTGTAGCCCTCAAAGGCCTTTTCCAGATAGGCTTCCACCGCCGCCTGCGCCTGTGTCACCTGATCGGAGGATGCGGCGGAAACGTAGAAGCTGGAAATGCCCGTGGAGTTGGACAGCCGCTGGGCCAGCGTGTAGGGGATCAGAATTTGATTGTCGTTGCTGCCGCTGGCGCTTTCACCGTTGGCCTTCAGCACGCCTACCACCGTCATGGTGTAGCCGCTGAGGGTGAAGGTCTCGCCGACGGCGTGGGTGGTTCCGTACATTTCGCTGGCAGCCTCCGCGCCGATGACCGCCACAAAGCTGCGGTTGTCGACGTCGGGCTGGGTCAGGAAGCGCCCTTCGGCCACCGTCCAGTTGCGGATGTGCTCGTAGCCGGGAGCCGTGCCCTGCACCGTCCCGTCGTCATAGGTGTTCACGCCGGCCTTAACCGTTCCGGAAACGTTGGTCAGCGGCGCAATGTAGGCGATGGCTTCGTTTTCCGCCAGCTCGTTCAGGCCGTCGGCTGTGACGGGGTTCGTCCGCCGGGCGTTGATGGTGGCGGAGATCAGGTTGGTGCCCATGCCCTCGATACTGGCGGTGACGGAGCTGTTGGCCCCCTGACCGATGGAGACCAGCACCACGATGGCCAGTACGCCGATCACCACGCCCAGAATGGTCAGAAAAGAGCGCATTTTATTGCCGGCAATGGCCTTCAGGGCCATCTTAAACGACTGAAAGATCATCCGCGTCCGCCTCCTTCGGTTCGTAGAGCCGCCCGTCCTCAATGCGGATCATCCGTTGGCCGCAGAGGGCCACCTTGGGGTCGTGCGTAATGAGGACGATGGTATTCCCGGCCTGATGCAGCTCGTCAAAAATGTTCAGAATTTCCCGGCCGGTCTTCTGATCCAGATTGCCGGTGGGTTCGTCGGCAAGGATCAGCGACGGGTTGACGGCAATGGCCCGGGCGATGGCGCAGCGCTGCTGCTGGCCGCCGGAAAGCTGGTTGGGCCGGTGCTTCATTCTTCCGCCCAGCCCGACCCGCTCCAGCGCGGCCACGGCTCGCTTTTTGCGCTCCGTGGCCCGCACCCCCTGATAGATCATGGGCAGCTCCACGTTTTCCAGTGCGCTCAGCTTGGGCAGCAGGTTGAAGCCCTGAAAAATAAAGCCGATCTGCTTGCTGCGCACTTCCGCCAGCTGCTTTTCCCGGTATTTGCGGATGGGCTTTCCGTTGAACAGGTAAGTGCCGCTGTCCGCCGTGTCCAGACAGCCGATCAGGTTCATCAGTGTGCTCTTGCCGCTGCCGGAGGGCCCGATGATGGTGACGTATTCGCCCTTTTCCACCCGCAGGGAAACGTGGTCGAGGGCGTAGATGATCTCGCCGCCCAGCGTGTATTGCTTTACGATGTCCTGCATTTCGATCATGGAAAAGCCTCCTTAACGGTTGCCGGAACGGCCGCCGCCGTTGCCGCTTCCGCCGCCCCCGCCGGGGAAGCCGCCGCTGGGCATGTCGCCGCCGCTGGGCATACTGCCCATGTCGAAGCTCATACTGCCGAAGTCAAAGCCGCCATCCCGGCTGTCGGTGCTGGAAGAAGAGGCCTCCCGGGTAATGAGCACCACGTCGCCTTCGTCAAGACCGCTCAATACCTGCGCGTAGTTTTCATCAGACAGGCCCGTTTCCACCGTGGTGCGCACGCCGGGCTCGTCGCCGGATGCGTCGTCGGACTGCAGCCAGACGTAGCTTTCGCCGCGGGAGGTGTTCAGCGCCGTCAGGGGCACCAGCAGCACGTCGTTTACTTCTTCGATGCGGATGGTGGCGGTGCCGTTCATGCCGAATTTCAGATTTTCGTCGCCGTCGATGGTCAGGGTCACGTTGTAGACCGTGACGCCGCCGTTGGGCGTGCCGATCTGGCTGACTTTGCTGACCACGGCGGAGTAGGTCTTATCCGTCAGCGCGTCCATGGCGATGTCAGCGTTCTGGCCTACCTGCACGTTGATGATGTCCAGCTCATCCACGCTGACCACCATTTCCTTCTGGTCGCCTACATACAGAGAAGAAAGCGTGCTGTGGGCCTCCGCTTCCACGGCCGAGGGACTCACGATGGAAGAAACGATGCCGTCCTCCGGGGCGGTGATCACGCCCGCCTCCAGCAGCGCCTTCATTTCCTTCAACTGCGCCAGCTGCTCCTGCTGGGTGGTGAGCAGAGCTTCGTAGGTGCCGCTAATGGGCACGTTGGTCAGGTAGCAGACCCGGTTGTTCTGCCATTTTTTCACATCCGTTTCCAGATAGACGGCCTGAATGTAGCCCTGTTCGCTGACAGTGAGCTGGTAGGGCATATGAATATGGCAGGAAGCCGTACCGATTTCTTCTTCTTTATAAGTGATCGTGACTTCGCCGCCCTCGGAACCATAAGCGTCGGAGAAAGTGATCGTTGCCACGCCGTCCGTAATGTCCGCTACGGTGCCGTCCGTATAGGAGCGGCCCGCCGTGACCTTTACCGTGTCATTGACGGACATTCCTTCCGGCGCGGAAATTTCAGCCGTCATCAGGCCGTCCAGCGACAGAAGCGCGATGCAGCCTTTTTCGGTCATCACGTCCTGCAGGTACTGGCCCTTTTCGATGTAGACTTCCTTCACCCGGCCGTCCATGGGCATTTTGACGTAGGTGGTGGTGGAATAGCTGTCGCTCAGGGTCGCCAGTTCGCTGACGGTGGAGTCGAGCTCGTCCTGAAGGGTGTCGATGGCCGTCTGCAGGGCGGAGGTATCGACGGAAAGCAGCGCCTGACCCGCCGTGACGGTGTCGCCTTCCTCCACCAGCGTCTCCGTGACGGTCACGCCGTAGTCAAGCGACACGTTTTCTGTCTGGCTGATGGACAGGGTGCCGGTGCCGGTCACGGTCTTGCTCAGATTGCCCCGGGTGATGGTATAGGGGGTCACCAGCGTTGCCGAGCCGGAGTCCGCCGGTTGAGCAACATACTTTTGATAAGCCTGCCAGCCAAAGTACCCCGCCGCGCCTAAAATGCACAGCGTCAGAATGATTGCGATCGCCTTTTTCATGGAATGCCTCCCCAAAAATGTTTTGAAGCGCTCCGGCGGCTGGGACGGCCGGTCAGTTCATGCTCTCAGCATACCGCGCCCGTCTTGGAAAATTCTGACGGCTGTGTGAAAGATAGGTGAAATCGAAAAAGAAATTTTGGAAAGCGGCGGGGCATAAGGCAAAACGCGCCCCTCATACCTTGGAAAAAGGAAAGAAGGGGGGAGTCTGCCATGAATCATCAGCATCGAAGAAGCGTACTGGCCTGCGTGGGCGCGGTGATCGGCGCGGGTTTTGTTTCAGGACGGGAGATCTACAGCTTTTTCACCCGCTATGGGGCTGCGTCCTGGGGCCTGATCCTGCTGGCGGCGGTCACGATGGTGTTTCTGTGCGCACTGTGTATGCGGCGCGCACAGCAGGAAAATGCCGGCTGCTGGTGCGGACTGAAATGCTTTTCCGATACGAAGCTGGGCGCTTTGGCCCGGGGATGCGTCGCCATGCTGATGCTGGTGACAGGCGGGGCGATGGTTTCCGCTGCCGGTCATCTGGTGCAGCTGCTTTGGCCGTCCGAGTGGGCATATCCATTGGGCGCGGCGGGCACACTGATTCTGGCGTGGATGCTGGGCTTTCGGGGCGTTGGCCCGCTGTCGGCGGTCAGCGGGTTTTTGACGGCGTTTTTCATCGGCGTGATGCTGGTGCTGCTGCGCCGGCCGGGCATGGGGGAAAGCGTCGTGCAGGAGCAGACCCCGCCGGGCGGGCTGATCTTCGCGGCCATTCGGGCGGTGGCCTACGGCAGCATGAACATGACGGTCGCCATCGGCGTGACCTGCCGGGTCGAAAAGGGGGCGCGCGGATGCCGCTGCTGTGATCGCCGGGCCCTCATGACCGGCCTTGTGCTGACGGGACTTTTGTTCGGGGCCAACGCGCTGTACCTGCGTTTCCCCGGTCTGCAGCAGGAGGCTTTCCCGATCGTGAGGCTGTTCCGCGGCTTCCGGCGGACGGGGTATGTCGTCTGCGTGACGCTGTTGTATCTGGCGGTGTTGACCACCCTGACGGCGGTACTCTATGCCCTTCGGGACGATCTGGGCAGCCGGGGCGTAAAGCCGCCGCTTTCCGACGCGCTGACCATGGGTCTTCCGCTGGCCGTTTCCGCCGTGGGGTTTGCGGGCATCGTGGACGGCCTGTATACGCCGGTGGGGCTGGGGTGTCTGGGACTGGTGTTTCTGCCCATGCTTTTTTCCGGCCGAAGTCCCCGGCGCACTTGACAATCGTGCCGGAATCGTTTACCATAATCCTGCAATACAAACGATTGCGCCTGAAAGGAGAACGGATTCATGGCATACGAGATCCATCCCTGGAAAGTGATCGAAACGGGCTTTGAGCCTGACAAAATGCGCCTTTCCGAAAGCCTGACCTCCACTGGGAACGGCTATATGGGAATGCGCGGCAATTTTGAGGAGGACTACAGCGGCGATACCCATCTGGGCACCTATATCGGCGGCGTGTGGTTCCCGGACAAGACCCGCGTGGGCTGGTGGAAGAACGGCTATCCCCAGTACTTCGGCAAGGTCATCAACGCCGTGCGCCTGAACGGCATCCATGTGGAGATCAACGGCAAGCCGCTGGATCTGGCCAAGGCGGATGTGCTGGACTTCCGTCGGGAACTGGATATGCAGACGGGCATTTTTTCCCGCCATTTCACCCTGTGGACGCCCAACGGCAAGATCGAAGTGAAGGCGGAACGCTTTGTTTCGCTGGCCCAGAAGGAGCTGCTGGCGGTCAACTACTCCATCACGCCCGAGTTTGAAGCCGATATCGTCATGAAGCCCTATCTGGACGCCAATGTGCGCAATCTGGACAGCAACTATGACGAGACCTTCTGGGATATGCTGCAGGAGGAGCAGACCGAGGACGCACTGGCCCTTCTGACCAAGACGAAGGAGAATCCCTTCGGCGCACCCCGCTTCGCCGTGGCTGCGGGCCTGAGCTGCTGGTCCGATCAGCTGGAGCTGAAGGAGCGCAAGCTGGACGAAGGCTACGTGGAGCTGACTTACGCGGGCAAGGCCGCCGCCGGGGAAACTGTTTCTCTGGAAAAGTTTGCCCTGTGCTTCACCGACCGGGATCACGAGGAAAACCTGCTGGTGACCATGGCGGTGAAGGCGGCCAGCCGCGCCCGGGAAACGGGCTATGAAGACCTGAAGAAGGAGCACGTAGAAGCCTGGAAGCAGCGCTGGTCTACCTGCGATGTGACCATCGAAGGCGACGACGCGGCCCAGCAGGGCATCCGTTTCAACCTGTTCCAGCTGCTGAGCACCTACTCCGGCGAGGACGCGCGGCTGAACATCGGCCCCAAGGGCTTCACCGGCGAAAAGTACGGCGGCGCTACCTATTGGGACACCGAAGCCTACTGCCTGCCGGTCTACATGGCCGTGGCCGGGCAGGACGTGGCCCGTCAGCTGCTTCTGTACCGTTATTTGCAGCTGGACGGCGCGTATTTCAACGCCAAGCAGCAGGGCCTGAAGGGCGCGCTGTATCCCATGGTGACCTTTACCGGCATCGAGTGCCATAACGAGTGGGAGATCACCTTCGAGGAGATTCACCGCAACGGCGCCATCGCTCACGCCATTTTCGACTACGCCACCTACACCGGCGACGAGGAATATCCCGTCAAGGAAGGACTGGACGTGCTGTGCGGCATCGCCCGGTTCTACACCGACCGCTGCCACTTCTCCAAGCGGAAGGGCAAGTACATGATCCACGGCGTGACCGGCCCCAACGAGTACGAGAACAACGTCAACAACAACTGGTACACCAACCGCATCGCAGCCTGGAGCATCGCCTATTTCCTCGAACAGGCCGAAAAGGCCGGGGAAGCCCGCCGGGCCGAGCTGAACATCACGCCCAACGAAATGGCCCATATGCAGGATGTGGTGGAAAGCATGTACTATCCCGAGGACAAGGAACTGGGCATTTTCGTTCAGCACGACACCTTCCTCGACAAGGACTTGGAGCCCGCCGCCGCGCTGCCCGCCGAGGAACGGCCCATCAACCAGCACTGGTCGTGGGATCATATCCTCCGCAGCTGCTACATCAAGCAGGCGGACGTGCTGCAGGGCCTGTATTTCCTCAATCACCTGTACGACACGGAGACCATCCGCCGCAACTTCGACTTCTACGAGCCCATGACCGTGCACGAGAGCAGCCTGTCTCCCTGCGTACACAGCATTCTGGCGGCCCAGCTGGGCTACCGGGAGAAGGCCGTGGAAATGTACCAGCGCACCGCCCGCCTCGACTTGGACAACATCAACAACGACACCGTGGACGGCCTGCATATCACCAGCATGGCCGGCAGCTGGCTGTCGATGGCTCATGGCTTCGCGGGAATGCGCACCGTGAACGGCCTGAGCCTGAATCCCTTCCTGCCCGACTGCTGGAAGGGCTACGGCTTCCAGTTCCAGTACCGCGGCCGGGTCATCCGGCTGGACGTGAAGCCCGGCAAGGCCATCGTCCGTCTGCTGGAAGGCCAGTCCGTGGAAATGACCCTCTGCGGTGAAAAAGTCCTGCTGGAAAAAGAAACGGAACACGCCATCTGAGTGCCTGAACCCACTTAAAACCGAACCTCAAACCGCCTCCCGCATAGGATGCTGTAAGGCATCATGGCAGGAGGCGGTTTTCATTGAGCTGGAACTGGTTGATCGCCGGAGGCGACAGGCGCGCCCTTCGGCTGGCGGAGAAGTTGAAACAAAATGGTTGGCAGGTGCAGACGCTGGGACTTTCGGAGGGGGATGAACAAACGGCGCGGCCTGAACAGGCGGACGCGATTTTGCTGCCCTATCCGTGGTCGGCCCGCGGCGGGCTGATCCCCACGCTGACGGGGCTGACGCTCCACCCGGAAAACGTGCTGCGGCAGGCTTCGCCGGGAACGCTGGTGCTGGCGGGCGGCGGTCTGGAGGATACCCCGGCGATGAACGAGGTGCGCCGCCGGGAGCTGCGGGTGCGGCGATATCAGGACGCGCCCGGTTTTGCGGAAAGAAACGCGGCCATCTCTGCCGAAGGGGCGGTCTTTCACGCTATGGGGGAGACGGACGCTACGCTGGAAGGGCTGCCGGTGATGGTGCTGGGCTACGGCCTGTTTGGCCGGGAGACCGCCCGCCGGCTGAACGCGCTGGGCGCGCGCGTTACGGTATTGGCCCGTCGGGAAGAAGCCCGGCAGCTGGCTCGGTCGGATGGGATGCGCGCCTGTCCCTTCGAAGCATTTATCGGATTTGCGGGGGAGACGAAGCTGCTGCTGAACACGGTACCCGCCCGGCTGCTGAACCGGGAACGGCTGTCGGCGCTGCCAAAGGACTGCGTGCTGCTGGAACTGGCCAGCACCCCCGGCGGCTTTGACCCGGAGGTGGCCCGAAGCTTGGGCCTGCGGCAGAGAAATTTGCCCGGGCTGCCCGGAAAATACGCCCCGGACGCGGCGGCGGACGCGCTGGAAGCGGCCTGCCGCTACTTTTTCCGACAGGAAACGGAGGGACGGACGCGATGAAAAAGACCACCGTTGGCTTTGCCATGACGGGCTCCTACTGTACCTTCGAGAAAAATCTGGCCCAGATGGAAGAACTGGTTCGGCGCGGCTACGAAGTGCTGCCCATCTTGTCCTACAACGCCGGGGAGCTGGACACCCGCTTCATGACCGCAGAGCACCTGCGGGAGCGGCTGGTGTCCATTACCGGCCATGAGCCCATCGACACCCTGCAGGCGGCGGAACCGCTGGGCCCGAAGAAAATGACCGATCTGTACCTGATCTCGCCCGCGTCGGGCAATACGCTGGCAAAGCTGGTGAATGGAATTTACGATACGCCGGTGCTGCTGGGGGCCAAGAGCCACCTGCGCAACGAACGTCCGCTGGTGCTGGCCGTCTCCACCAATGACGGGCTGGGCATTGCCGCCCAGAATATCGGGCGGCTGATGGCGTGGCGCAGCGTATACTTTGTTCCCTTCCGTCAGGACGATCCGGTGAAAAAGCCCCGTTCGCTGGTGGCGGATTTTGCGCAGATTCCGAAAACGCTGGCTTCCGCCCTGTGCGGCGTGCAGCTGCAGCCCATGCTGGCACAGGAAAATCGTGTCGGGAATGGAGAAATTTTGTAACAAACTTGCAACAGAATGCGTTTTAAGGTAAAATAGTTTTGCAAACTTTTTCACACCGATCGGGAAAGGGGGAGGACGGAGGATGCATACAAGGCTGACAGCTCTTTTGCTGGTTCTTTTGATGGTTTCCGGAGTGGCCTTTAGCGAGGCGGAGACCGTAAAGATAGAGGAGATTTCCGCGGCGATGGGAGAAAGCAAGGTCTGCTATCCGCAGCTTTCCGGCCTCTCCGATCCGTCGGTGCAAAAGAAGATCAACGACGACGTAGTGCAGTCCGGCGATATCCCGTCCCTGCTGGTCAAGCTGACGACGGGCGGCAGTGTACAGGCCGATTATCAGTGCTTCTGGAATGAATGGGTCTTTTCTGCGCTGCTGACCGTGGAGGAGAAGCAGGCAGGAAGCCGCCGGGAACAGAGCGAGACGGCCCTGACCTACGATCTTTCCGACGGCGAAAAGCTGACGCTGGATCGTCTCTTTTCCGACTCGGCGGAAGCCGTCCGTCAGATGGAAGCCATGGCCGAGACTTCCCTTGGCCGGGAAATGACCGAATATATGGACAACCGGGACGTGACCCCGCTGCCGAAGGCTTCCTTCACCATGGACGAATGGGGCATCACCTTTCACTATCCGGCCAGCCAGCTTTCTTTTGCCAGCGGCGCGGCGGGAGCGGTGCAGTTCTTTTATGACGAGCTGGACGGCCTGTGGCTCACGGATGAGGACAGCCTTCCGGCGAAAATGGGACTGCGGTCTGCTCAAATGACCGCCGACGAACAGAAAACGGCGGTCGCCGCAGCGGTGACGGCGGGCAGGCTGCCCATGCTGCCGGTGACGCTGGGCCAGCCAATGACGGAGCTCGTGGAGGCGTACCGGCTGGTGCGCACCCCGGACGCTTTCCCCGGCGGACGGTACTTTCTGATGGAAGACCCGCTGTTCCGGGATATTTATCTCATTTCCGACGATATGCAGGCGGGCTACGACCATTCGGAGCTTCGGGGCGTTCAGCTTCGCCGGGGCTCTCTGTACGGCCTGAAGGTGGGGACGAGCCTCCGCACGGAGTGGCAGTCCTCCTTGGGCGAACCGGCGGAAGTGATCGTCATGACGGAAAGCATGGCTTATGATTATCAGCTTTCCGCCGGAAACTGCGACGTCTACCGCTTCGGGGAACATGAACTGCGCCTGTACGCGGATGAAACGGGCGTTCTTGTCTGTATTCAACTGTGCTGAGCATGGAGGAACCATCGATTCATGGCCAATCAAAACGGAAAACAAAAAGCTTATGAGCCGGGTACCCTGGCTCTTTTTGCCGGACTCGGCGTTTTTATGAGCATTTTGGGCGTTGTCAGTCTGCTGGCCGTAGTGGGCGGCGTGCAGGGCATGGCCTTTGAAAAGATCAAACAGGTGATGCAGGGGCTTGGCGGCAGTCTGTGCATCGGCATCAGCGTGCTGCTCATCTGGGGCGGCGCGCTTTGCATGTTTACCGCCGGGAAAAACGTGCCCAAGCGCAGCTATTTCGCCATGCTGGTGTTATTTCTGGCGGTGCTGGGCATTTTCAATCTGCTCAGTTCCGTCGGCACGCAAGGGCTGATGGACTATGGCGTGCAGTACAATCAGACCCAATACAGCCCCCCGCTGGCACAGGCGGACGGCTACTGGAACCTGATCCGCTTCGGATACCGAATTTCCTCCGGCAGCGGCGTGTTCGGCGGCGCGCTGGGGATGCTGCTGGCGTGGCCCGCCTGGACGTTTCTGGGCAAGACCTTTGGCGTGGCGGTGCTGGGGGTGATCTGCATCGCCTGTGTGCTGCTGATGACCCATTTCGACTTCCTGCAGATGATCGAGACCATCAAGGGAAAGAACGGCGAACGGAAGCAGAAACGAGAAGCCCAGCAGGCGCAGGAGCAGTACGCCCAGCAGCAGTGGCAAGCGCAGCAGCAGGCCGCCGAGGAGCAGAACAGCTTGAACTATCCCGCGTTTCTGCGGCGGCGCAAGCCCCAAAAGGCGGAACGGCTGGACGATCAGCCCCAGCAGATGTATCAGCAGCCGCAGATGGCGGCTCAGCAGGCCGTGCCTCCGGGATATACGCTGATGTACGCCCCCAATGGCCAGCCCTATTACGCGCCGGTGACTCCCCAGCCGTGGCAGCAGGTGCAGCAGCCCCAGCAGCCGGAAATGTATAACGAGATCGTCATGCCCGCCGATGCGGAGCCTCTTTGGCGCAAGGGCCGCAAGAAGGACAAGACCCCGCAGAACCGTTCCCCCTTCGGCGCGCCGCCGTCCTATCCGTCCGCCCAGATCGTGCCTGAACAGCCGGAGCCTGTGCAGGAGCCGGAAGGAGACGCGGTCATTCTGTCTTCCTCCAAGCGGCGGGCGCTGGATCGGCTGGAACAGATTCGCAAGCGAAAGGCGGAGATCGACGCGGAATTGGCCGGGAACGAGGAAGCCACCCGCAGCGGGGAAACGCCCCCGTGGGAGGAAACAGCCGCTCCTGCCGCGCCTTTGCAAAACGCCGCTTCTGCCCAGAATTTTACGCCCGTGGCGGCCCAAACGTTCGCGCCCGTGGCGGCTTCCCAGACCTTCGCGCCCGCTTCGTCCAATCCCGGCGCGTCTGCTGCTTCCATGCAGACCTTCGCCCCTGCGGCGGCTTCCCGGACGCTGGATGCTGCCGCGGCCCAGCCTGTGAAAACGGCCCCTGCTGCGGCGGAACCCGTGGATCGGGATGCAGCCTACAAGCGCCCGACCTCCATCGCCCAGCAGACCGGCCCTGTGACCCGCACTGCCCCGGTGACGGAAATTCACGACGAACCCCGGCGGCAAACGCCCTATGTGTACCCCTCCATTGAGCTTTTGAACCTGCAGCAGCGGGAGATCAAGGACACTCGTGCGCAGGACACTGAAAACGCCGGCCGGCTGGAAAAAACGCTGGAAAGCTTCAATATTCCCGCCAAGGTGCAGCGGGTCACTCATGGCCCCGCCGTGACCCGGTTCGAGCTGGGACTTCTGTCCAGCGGCGTGAACGTCAAGCGCATCATGAGCATCGCGGACAATATCGCGCTGGATCTGGCGGCCAACGGCGGCGTTCGGATCGAGATCCCCATCCCCGGCACCAACCTGTTCGGCATCGAGGTGCCCAACCGGGAAATTCAGTCCGTTTCGCTGGCTGAGGTGCTCTTAAGCCCGGAAATGAAAAGCGCCAAGTCGCCCCTGACGGTGGCGCTGGGCCGGGACATCGCGGGCAAGCCGGTGCTGTGCGACATTGCCAAGATGCCCCACCTGCTGATTGCCGGTCAGACCGGCAGCGGTAAATCCGTCTGCATCAACGCCATCATCAACAGCCTTCTGTACCGCACCAGCCCCGAAGACGTGCGCATGATCATGATCGATCCCAAAGTGGTGGAATTGCAGTGCTACAACGTGATTCCCCACCTGCTGATCCCCGTGGTGAGCGACCCCCACAAGGCCGCTGGCGCGCTGAGCTGGGCCGTGGCGGAAATGCTGGACCGCTACCACAAGATGCAGCTGAAAAACGTGCGGGAGATCTCCGCCTACAACGCCAAGCTGGAGCCTGGCGAGGAAAAGCTGCCCCGCATCGTTATCATCATCGACGAGTTGGCCGACCTGATGCTGGCCTGCAAGAAGGACGTGGAGGAAAGCATCATCCGTCTGGCCCAGCTGGCCCGCGCGGCGGGCATCCACATGGTGGTGGCCACCCAGCGCCCCACGGTGGACGTGATCACCGGCCTGATCAAGGCCAACATCCCTTCCCGAATCGCCTTCGCCGTGTCCTCCAGCATCGACAGCCGCACCATTTTGGACCAGAACGGCGCGGAAAAGCTGCTGGGCCGGGGCGATATGTTCTATTTCCCCACAGGGGCCAGCGCCCCTCTGCGGGTGCAGGGCTGCTTCCTCAGCGACGCGGAGACTGAGCGGGTGGTCACCTTCATCGGCGAGCATTCCAAGGTGGAGTTTGACCAGAACGTGCTGGAAACCGTGGAAAATACCGAGGACACCGCCAATCCGCTGGATGAGGGCGGCGACGACGATTCCGGCGTGGACGACCGCCTTGCCGAGGCGATTGAGATGGTCATCGCCGATGGTCAGGCCTCCATCAGTATGCTGCAGCGCCGCATGAAGATCGGCTACGCCCGGGCGGGCCGCCTGATCGACGATATGGCCAATCGCGGCATCGTCAGCAAATCCGTGGGCAGCAAGCCCCGGGAGGTGCTCATCACCCGGGAGGAGTTCGAGAAGATCAAGGAAACGCTGCGGTAAGCTTGCGAATATACAAAAGGAAAAGAGGCAAAAGGGAAATGAAAATTCAGAAGTTGGTGGGAACCGTGATTCTGCTGGCGGGCGTGGCTTTGCTGATCGTGGGGCTGACCCTGCAGGTGCCGGGAACCTATCTGACCACTTACGCCAGTCTGGATGGCGCGGCGATCGACGGCGATACGGCTTCGTCGATCCGGGAGTATGTGGGCGGCGACGCGTACAATTACATTATCGGCGCTTCACTGGTCGGTGCGAAAATTTCCGGGCTTATCATGGCAAAGGCGGTATACACTGCAGCTGGGGTGCTGGTGATCTGCCTTGGGCTGATTTGTCTGTTCTGCGGTCCCAAGGAACCGCGCATCAAGAAGCCGGAGAAAATCGTCTCTGCGCCTGAAAAAGCGGACGAAACGACCGAAGAAGTTTCAACGGAAGAAGCCGCACAGAAAGCGGAGGAAACGAATGCTTCGGAAGAAAAAGAGATGGACGCAGTCGAAACTGCGGAGAGTACTGAAGAAGAAAAGAAATAAACAAGACGAAAGTCATTTAAAAATAGTTAAATAAAACTAACCAAAAAGAAACGGCAAAATTCTTGCATCCGCACGGCGGGCATGGTATGATTACTTCGTATGCAATGAAGGAGGAATACCATGCCCGTTTTCATTGACGATCTTCTCAGCCGGGTGGAAAAACCGGCCCGGTATACCGGCGGCGAGATGAACGCTACCACCAAATCCTTTGACGATGCGGATGTTACCTTCGCATTTTGTTTTCCCGATACCTACGAGGTCGCCATGAGCCATCTGGGCATGAAGATCCTCTACGGTATCCTGAACGACCTGCCCTATGCCCTGTGCGAGCGGGTCTGTATGCCGTGGACGGATATGCGCAGGGAGCTGAAAGCGGCGGGGCGGCCGCTGTTTTCGCTGGAAAGCCGCCATGCCCTGAATGAGTTTGATATTGTGGGTTTCACCCTGCAATATGAAATGAGCTATACCAACATTCTGGATATGCTGGATATGGGCGGCATTCCTGTCCGCACCTGCGACCGGAAGGAAAGCGACCCCTTCGTGGTGGCGGGCGGCCCCTGCGCCTTCAACCCCGAACCTCTGTGGGAGTTCATCGACTGCTTCATGATCGGCGACGGCGAGGATTCCATTGTGGAAGTGACCGATACCATCATGAACTGCCGCAAGGAGGGCGTTTCCCGTCAGGAGTGTCTGCGCCGGCTGGCAAAGCTGGAAAGCGTGTATGTGCCATCCCTGTACCGGGACGAGTACAACCCGGACGGCACGCTCAAAAGCCTGACGCCTATCGACGATGCGGCCCCGGCGGTGATTCACAAGCGGGTCTTCCGCAACATGGACGACGCCTATGTGCCCACCCATCCGCCGGTGCCCTATATGCAGGTGGTCTTTGACCGCATCATGCTGGAGATCATGCGCGGCTGCACCCGGGGCTGCCGCTTCTGTCAGGCGGGAATGCTGTACCGCCCCGTCCGGGAGCGCAGCGTGGAAAAGCTGGTGGAGGTAGCCAAGGCCAGTATTGAAAACACCGGCTATGAGGAGATTTCCCTGAGTTCCCTTTCCAGCAGCGACTATTCTCATATCAACGAGCTGGCCACCCGGCTGACGGACGAGCTGTGCGACCAGCGGGTCAGTCTGTCCCTGCCCAGTCTGCGGGTGGACAAATTCGTGCAGGACACCCTGTCCCAGACTCAGCGGGTGAAAAAGAGCAGCCTGACCTTCGCCCCCGAAGCGGGCACCCAGCGCCTGCGGGACGTGATCAACAAGGGCGTGACCGAGGAAGATCTGGTCAACACCCTGCATCACGCCTTTGAAAACGGCTGGAACGGTGTGAAGCTGTACTTCATGACCGGCCTGCCCACCGAGACTGACGAAGACCTGCTAGGCATTGCCGAGCTGGCCAAGGTGGCCGCTGGGGCCTATTATTCCGTGCCCAAGGACAAACGGGTCAAGGGACTGCGTATCACCTGCAGCGCCAGCGTGTTTGTGCCCAAGCCCTTTACGCCCTTCCAGTGGTGCGCACAGGACCGGCCCGAGGATGTGGTGCGCAAGCAGCACATGGTGAAGGATGCGTTCCAGAAATACAAAAACGCCCGCTTCATTTATCATGATTCCAGC
This sequence comes from uncultured Eubacteriales bacterium, assembly GCA_900548145.1. GTDB lineage: Bacteria > Bacillota > Clostridia > Christensenellales > Aristaeellaceae > Limiplasma. The sequence goes on from URJB01000009.1 coordinate 21,562, forward strand.
CTGAGCCGCATTGAAGCCTGCTTTGCCGTGGGCGACCGGCGGCTTTCCAAGGTGCTGTACCGGGCGTGGCAGTCCGGCTGCATTCTGGACGGCTGGGACGAGTGCTTCCTGTACGACAACTGGCTGCAGGCCTTTGTGGACTGCGGACTGGACTTGGACTTCTACGCCCACCGCCAGCGTTCGCTGGACGAGACCCTGCCGTGGGATCATATTGACGCGTACATTTCCAAGAGCTTCCTGAAACGGGAGTATGAAAAGGCCCTGCGGGCCGAGACCACCCGGGACTGCCGGGAGGGCTGCAACGGCTGCGGCTTGCAGGTTTTGAAGGGAGTGTGCAGGGGATGCGAATGATGGCCGCTTTCGAAAAGGGTGAAAAGCTGCGCTTCATCGGTCATCTGGACTTGATGCGCACCATGCAGCGGGCGCTTCGGCGCAGCCATTTGCCCATCAAATACTCCAACGGCTTCAACCCCCATATCCGTCTGAGCTTCGCCGCGCCCCTGAGCGTGGGCGTGGCCGGAAAGCGGGAAATGATGGAGGTGCCCGTGGAGGACGGAACATCCCCGGCGGAGTTTATTCAAAAGCTGAACGCCTGTTTGCCGCCCGATTTGCAGATTGTTTCGGCTAAGCCGGTCAGCGATGAGTTTCCCACCCTGATGTCGCTGATGGCCGGTTCGGAGTATTCCATCCGTCTGCCCCGGAGCGCGGCGGCGGATCAGGCGGCGGCCCGCTTTGCGGATTTCATGGCGCTGAAGGAATATATCGCCGTGCGCCGCACCAAGAGCGGCGACGCGGACTGTAACATCCGGCCCTTCGTGCTGGACGGCGGCATTGAAAACAGCGAAACGGAGCACGTGATTCATCTGACCATCGTGTCCGATCCCAAGGACGGCGCACTGAAGCCAAGCCTGTGGCTGCGGTGTCTGTATGAGTTCGCCGGTCAGGACGCGCAGGAGACGGAGAAAGCCATGATCTTCCGGGAGAAAATGCTGGCCCGGAACAAGGAAGGCAAGCTGGTTCCCATGGAGGAGCTGGCATGAGCGAGGCCTACACGCTGCTGTGCCGCGAAAGCGACGACGTGCGGCAGACGACGCTTTTGAGCGAAAAACGCCTGCTGGAATACACGCGGGAGGAAGCTGCTGGCGAAAGTCTGGTGGGCACGCTGTTTTTGGGCCGGGTGGAGCGGGTGCTGCCCCAGATCAAGGCCGCGTTTGTGAAGCTGGGGCTGGCCCAGAACGGCTTTCTGCCCATTCGGGAGCAGGAGAGCTTCCATCAGGCCAACGGCCCCGCGCCCCTTCTGACGGGGGAAGACGTGCTGGTGCAGGTCAAAAAAGACCCCAAGGGCGAGAAGGGCGCGTTCCTGACCCGGGACGTGATCTTGCCGGGCCAGTATGTGCTGCTGATGCCCATGAATCATCACGTGGGGGTCAGCAAGCGCATCGAAGGCGAGGAAGACCATGCCCGCGCCCGGATGCTGGGCAAAAAGCTGTCCGGTGGACGAATCGGCGTGATCGTCCGTCATGCCGCTCTGTTCGCCCGGGAAAGCGAGATCCGGGCGGAAATGGAAGAAATGGAAGCTGAGTGGAGCCGGCTGACGGCGGGCGCGTCCTGCCGCAGGGCGCCGGAGCTGCTGCAAAAGCCGGTTTCGCCCCTGAAAGCCCTCTGCCGGGATTATTCCGCCCGGCATGAGTGCTCTGTGCTGACCGACCGGCCTCTTTCCGAAAGCCTGCCGGAGGGCGTGACGGTGCAGCAGGTTTCCCCGGAAGAAATGGAAGAATGCTGGAATCGCTTGCAGATTCGCAGACAGCTGAAGGAAGCCCTTGGCCGGAAGGTTCCTTTGTTAAATGGCGGCAACCTGATGATCGACCAGCGGGAAGCCATGAGCACCGTGGATGTGAACAGCGGCTCCTTTGTGGAAAGCGACGGCGGGCAAAGTCTGCCCCTTTCCCAGAATCTGGCGGCGGTGGGGGAGATCGCCCGGCAGATTCGGCTGCGGAATCTTTCCGGGATGATTCTGATCGATTTTATCGACATGGATCGGGAGGACGAGCGCCGTCAGGTGCAGGAAGACATGGAACAGGCTCTTGGCGACGATCGGGTCAAGACCGTCGTTCACGGGTTTACCCGGCTGGGTATTCTGGAGATCACCCGCAAGCGCACGGGGGAGACCCTGCAGGAAATGCTGACGGAACCCTGCCGCGCCTGCGGCGAGACGGGCCGCACGCTCGGAGAATGGTAAACGAAAGGACGTATAAGAACTTGGAACATCACGCCACTTATGTGACCGAAGCGCAGCGGGAAGAGCAGCTGAAAGCCATCCGCGCGTTACGGGAAAGGGAAGACCGGCCGGAAAGCTATTTTATCGTGACCTACGGCTGTCAGATGAACGCCCACGACAGCGAAAAGCTGGCGGGACTTTTGGAAGAAATGGGCATGACCGAGGCCGAAGACCGCACCAAGGCCGATCTGGTGCTGTTCAACACCTGCTGCGTCCGGGACAACGCCGAGCGCCGGGCGCTGGGCAACGTGACGTGGCTGAAGGAACTGAAGAAGGAAAAGCCCCGGCTTCTGATCGGCGTATGCGGCTGCATGGTGCAGCAGCCCGGCATGGCGGAGAAGATCCTCAAGCAGTATCGCTTTATCGATCTGGCTTTCGGCACCCACAACCTGCACGAGCTGCCGGGCATGCTGCTGCGCCTGTGCCAGCAGCGCACCCGGGTGGTCAGCATTTCCCATGAGGAAGACCTGATCGCCGAGGGCCTGCCGGTGAAGCGGCTGAATGCATGGCACGCCTACATCACCATCATGTACGGCTGCAACAACTTTTGCTCCTACTGCGTGGTGCCCTACGTGCGAGGCCGGGAGCGCTCCCGCCGCATGGAGGACATTCTCCGGGAAGCGCAGGAGCTCAAGCAGTCCGGCGTACAGGAGATCATGCTGCTGGGCCAGAACGTGAACAGCTACGGCAACGGCTCCGAAAACGGGGATACCTTCCCCGGGCTGCTGCGGGAGCTGGACCGGCTGGACATTCCCCGCATCCGCTTCATGACCTCTCATCCCAAGGATCTGAGCGACGAACTGATCGAAGTGATGGCCGGGGGAAAGCATATCCTTCATCAGCTGCATCTGCCCGCTCAGAGCGGCAACGACGAGATTCTCCGGCTCATGAACCGCCACTATACCCGGGAAGACTATCTGCGCAAGGTGGAAAAGCTCCGGGCAGCTATCCCGGATATCGGCCTGACCACCGACCTGATCGTGTCCTTCCCCGGGGAGACGGAGGCTCAATTCGAGGACACGCTGTCGCTGGTGCGGGAGGTGGGCTATGATTCTGCGTTTACCTTTATTTACTCTCCCCGGGAAGGCACCCGGGCCGCCAAAATGGACGGCCAGATTCCGGCGGAGGAAAGCTCCCGCCGCATCGCCCGGCTGATTCAGGAGGTGGAAGCCTCCACCGCCCGGGTGCATGAGAGTATGGTGGGCAAAAACGAGGAAATTCTGGTGGAGGGTCTCTCCAAGCGGGACGAGCATCAGATTTCAGGCAAGGGCAGCCGGGGCATCACCGTCACGCTGGACGGCTCGGCTGCGGACATCGGGAAAATTCTTCCCGTCAGAATTACCTCCGCGGCGGTCAATACCCTCCGGGGAGAAAGAATCGAAAGGGGTTAATCACTCATGGAAAAAGTACTCAATCAGGCGGAAATGCTGGCGGAAGCCATTCTGGAAAGCGAAGAATACATCAACATGCGGCTGACCGAGCAGGCCGTGATGAAGGACGAGGAAGCCACCCTGCTGGTGGCCAACTATTCCGAGAAGCGCAGCAAGGTGGAAGAACTGCTGGCCAATCCCAATTTGGACCGGGGCGAGCTGGCCAAGGCGGGTCAGGCGCTGCAGGAAGCCGAGCATATGCTCGACCATAACAAGCTTATCGCCAAGATGCAGGAAACCAACGACGCTTTTACCGATATGATGAAGAAGGTCAACAAGATCATCAAGAAGGTCGTCACCGGCGAGGACGAAGAGGAAGAAGAGCACGGCTGCACCGGCTCCTGCTCCAGCTGCGGCGGCGGTTGCGGACATCATCATCATTGATCCTTCCAAATACTGTCAGAGGGGCCTGCGCCCCTCTGACGGCTTTCCACCGGGATTTTGGAACGTTTGACATTCTGTTTGTTTTGGTACGAAAGGACGGGTGAAACCGTGGCTGGCAGCGTGACCCCGATGATGCAGCAATATCTGGATATCAAGCAGAAGCATCAGGACTGCATCCTGTTTTTCCGGCTGGGCGATTTTTACGAGATGTTTTTTGAGGACGCTCAGCTGGTTTCCAAGGAGCTGGAGCTGGTGCTGACGGGCAAAAGCTGCGGCCTGAGCGAACGCGCGCCCATGTGCGGCATTCCCTACCACGCCGCCAGCGGCTATATCGCCCGGCTGATCGAAAAGGGCTACAAGGTGGCCATCTGCGAGCAGCTGACCGATCCGGCCCTGAGCAAGGGACTGGTGGAGCGGGACGTGATCCGCATCATCACTCCCGGCACGGTGGTGGATCCCGCCATGCTGGACGAGAAAAACTACAGCTACGTGCTTTGCGTGGCCTTTTTCGGCAAGGGAGCCTCGCTGGCGTGGGCGGATGTGAGCACCGGCGAGTTTGTGGCGCACGTGCTGCCCGACGCGGAAAAGCAGCTGATGGACGAAATTCAGCGCATCGGCCCCCGGGAGATCGTTACCAACGATCTGGACAAGCTGCACACGCTGGTGAATCTGGGCATTTCCGCCACCACGCTGGCGGAGGGCGCGTTCTCCAAGCGGGGCGCGGAAGGGGAGCTGTTCAGCCACTTCGGCGTGGCGACGCTGTCCGCGCTGGGCATGGAGGACAAGGACCGCCGGGCCATCGCCGCCGGGGCACTGCTGCGCTATCTGGACGAGACGCAGAAAAACGCACTGGAGCACATCACCCATTTGGAACTGTATCAGGGCGACGAGACCATGTTTCTGGATCGGCACACCCGCCGCAATCTGGAACTGACCGAGAGCCTGCGCAGCGGCGAACGGAAGGGCTCCCTTCTATGGCTGCTGGATCAGACCCGCACGGCCATGGGCGCGCGGCTGCTGCGCACGTGGGTGGAAAACCCCATGGTGAGCCGTCACCGCATCCAGACCCGTCTGGACGCAGTGGAAGCACTGAAGGACAACTTCATCGTGGCGGAGGAACTGGGAGAAAAGTTGGAGACTGTGGCGGATATGGAGCGCCTGCTGGGCAAGATCAGCTACAACAGCCTGACCGCCCGGGACTGTCTGGCCCTGAACCGCTCGCTGAACGCCATTGCCCCGGTGAAGGCACTGCTGGAAAGCGTGGACGTTGCGCCCCTGAACGCGCTGGCCCACACCATGGCCCCGCTGGACAGCCTGTGCGAGCTGCTGGAAAAAGCCATCAACCCCGACGCGCCCCTGACGCTGCAGGAGGGCGGCTATATTCGTCCCGGCTTCAACGCCCAGCTGGACGAATACCGGGACGCCTCCACCCACGGCAAACAGTGGGTGCTGGATATGGAAGCCGCCGAGCGGGAAGCGACCGGCATCAAGAACCTGCGTATTCAGTACAACCGGGTGTTCGGGTACTATATCGAGGTCACCAAGAGCAATCTGGATCAGGTGCCCCTGCGCTATGCCCGCCGCCAGACGCTGGCCAACGCCGAGCGCTACACCACGCCGGAGCTGCAGGAGATCGAAAAGAAAATTCTGAACGCCGAGCAGCTGGCCGCAGCGCTGGAACTGCAGCTTTTTACCGAGGTGCGGCAGGAGATCACCCGGGAGATCGGGGCCATCCAGCAGAACGCGCTGGCGCTGAAGACCGCCGACGCGCTGCTTTCGCTGGCGCAGGTGGCCCGGGATTACGGCTACGTCAAGCCCACCATCAACGAGACCGGCGAAATCCGCATCGTGGAGGGACGGCATCCCATTGTGGAGCGGATGGTGCAGGATACGCCCTTCGTGCCCAACGACGTCGAGCTGGACACCGAGGACAATCGGATGCTCATCATCACCGGCCCCAACATGGCCGGTAAGAGCACCTATATGCGCCAGACGGCCCTCATTACCCTGATGGCTCACATCGGCAGCTTTGTGCCCGCGAAGGAAGCGAACATCAGCCTGTGCGACCGCATCTTTACCCGCATTGGGGCCAGCGACGACCTGTCTTCCGGTCAGAGCACCTTCATGGTGGAAATGAGCGAGACGGCGGGCATTCTCCGCAGCGCTACGAACAAATCGCTGGTCATTCTGGACGAGATCGGCCGGGGCACCAGCACCTTCGACGGTCTGGCCATTGCGTGGGCGGTGGTGGAATACCTGCTGGACAAAAAGAAAATCGGCGCGAAGACCCTGTTCGCTACCCATTATCATGAGCTGAGCGAGCTGGAAGGCCGCTTTCCCGGCGTGAAAAACTACTGCATCACCGTGATGGAGCACGGCGAGGACGTGATTTTCCTGCGCAAAATCATGCCCGGCGGCGCGGACAAGAGCTACGGCGTCCATGTGGCCCGGCTGGCGGGCATCCCCGCGCCGGTGGTGGCCCGGGCCCACGAAATTCAGGCACGGCTGGAAGTCAGCGACATCAATCAGGAGACCATTTCCCAGAATATTCTGGAAAAGAAGAAAAAAGAAAACCGGCAGACGGATCTGTTCCATCTGCCTCAGGACGACCTGATCGATGAGCTGAAAAATCTGGACGTTTTGTCCATTACGCCCATGGACGCGCTCAACACCCTTTTCCGTCTGCGGGAAAAGGCGCGCCGACTCTGAGACCTCATATTCGTCAGCAAACGAACCGTAAGGAGCGACTATGGCAGAAATTCGGAAGCTATCCTCGGAACTGATCGGAAAGATCGCCGCGGGCGAGGTGGTGGAACGCCCCGCTTCCGTGGTGAAGGAACTGGTGGAAAACGCCATCGACGCGGGGGCTACCCACATCACGGTGGAGCTGAGGGGCGGCGGCATCGAATACCTGCGCATTTCGGATAACGGCAAGGGCATTCCCGCCGGGCAGATTCGGCTGGCCTTCGAGCGTCACGCCACCAGCAAGCTGCAAACGGAAGCGGAGCTGTACTGCATCCACACGCTGGGCTTCCGCGGCGAGGCGCTGGCCTCCGTGGCGGCAGTGGCGAAAGTGACCTGCACCACCAAGACCGCCGACGCGGAGTTCGGCGTGCGCTGTCAGGTGGAGGGCGGCGAGTTTACCGACATCCGTCAGGCCGCCTCGCCAGTGGGCACCACCTTCGTGGTGGAGGATTTGTTTTATAACACCCCCGTCCGCCGGAAGTTCCTGAAAAAGCCCGCCATCGAGGCCGGGCTGGTGTCGGACTATATGCTCCGGCTGATCCTGTCCCACCCCGAGATCGCGTTCCGCTTCGTTAGTCAGGGCAAGACCATCTACCACAGCATGGGCGACGGCAAGCTGGACTCCGCCCTGTTCTGCCTGTATGGCAAGGACGCTTTCCGGCAGATGATCTCCGTCAGCGGGCACCAGAGCGGCGTGGCCGTCAGCGGATTTATCGGCGTGGGGGAGCTTTCCCGGGGAAACCGCCAGCAGCAGAGCTTTTTCATCAACGGGCGCTTCTTCCGCAGCGGCGTTTTGAGCCGCGCCTTGGAGAACGGCTGCGAGGGCCGGGTCATGATCGGCAAGTTCCCCATGTGCGCCCTATTTCTGGAAATGCCCTATCAGAACGTGGACGTGAACGTTCATCCCAATAAGCTGGAGGTTCGCTTTCAGGACGAAAGCGCCGTGGCGGAGGCCGTCCGGCAGATCGTCTATGACGCGCTGCATCAGGAACAGCTGGGCCAGCGGCTTCGCGCCCCGGCTGCGGAAAAGCCCGCGCCCGTTACGGAAAGCGGTTTTACCGTGACGGAGCTGCCCGGCGCGCCGGATGCGGTCAAGCCGGTTCCTGCGGCTCCTGCTGTTGCTGCACAGCCTGCCGCGCCTGCGGCGGATCGGACGCAGGATAACGCAGTGCCGGAACAGAAAGACGAAACATCTGCAGCGAATACAGAGTCCCTTCGCCCCGTGACTGTGCCCGTTCAGACGGGGGGCGGCGGCGCGTTTCATGCATCCTACGGCGCAGCGCCCCGGACGGTCTTTCAGCCCGCGGCTCCATCCGTGTGGGATCGGCCCCAGAACGCGGCTCCCAAGCCCGCCATGGGATGGGGACTGGCTGAAAAGCAGTCCGCAGTGTTCGAAATTCGGGTAACGCCCGGTCCGCAACCGGTGTTTGCGAAGAACGAGGAAAGCGCCGAACCCGCCCCGCCGCTGCCTGAAACGCAGGTTCAGTGGCCAAAAGCGGTTCCTGATGAGAAAATACAGCCCCCGGAGCAGACCCGCCTTGCGGAGGTGGAAACCAAAGAGGAGGCCGATGCTGTGCCTCGATTGGTGGGCATCGTGTTCGATACCTATTGGATCTTCGAGACCGGCGACCGTCTGTTGTGGCTGGATCAGCACGCCGCCCACGAGCGCATTCTGTACGACCGTTTCATGAAGCGCTACGACGGCGAGCAGATTTCTCAGCGGCTTTTGTCGCCCCAGCTGGTGCAGCTTTCGGGCCGGGATATGGCGCTGTTTGAGGAAATCCGGCCCTATCTGGAAAAAGCGGGCTTTCAGGCGGAGGTCTTCGACGAGCGCAGCGTGGCCGTGCATGCCATTCCGACCCTGTTCGGCGAAAACGGCGACCCGAAGGAGCTGTTTCTGGAAGCGCTGGATCAGTGGCAGCAGGGCCGGGGTGAAAAGACCAGCGACCGAATGCGCAGTCAGGTGGCCCAAATGGCCTGTAAACACGCCATCAAAGGCGGCGACAAGCTGAATCCGCAGGAAATTCAGGGCTTTTTGAAGGAAATGCTGCAAAGCCAGTCCATGCCCACCTGCCCCCACGGGCGGCCCATCGTGGTGGAGACCACCCGCTATGCGCTGGAAAAGCGCTTCAAGCGGATTCAGTAAGCCCAAAGCGCGATCGAAAAGGAGGGCGGTCTGTGAAGCCCAAGGTTCTGGCCCTGACGGGCTGTACCGCGTCGGGGAAAAGCGGCCTTGCCATGAAGCTGGCCTTGGAATATCCGGCGGAGATCGTCTGCATGGACAGTATGCAGATCTACCGGCGTATGGACATCGGCACCGCCAAGCCCACGCGGTCGGAGCAGGAACTGGTTCCCCATCACATGCTGGACATTCTGGAGCCGGAGGAAAGCTACGCCGTAGCCCGGTACGTGGAGGACGCGGAGCGGGTCTTCGGGGATATTTGGCAGCGGGGGAAAATTCCGCTGCTGGTAGGCGGCACGGGCCTTTATCTGAAAAGCCTGCTGCACGGCATGACGCTGGGCCAGCAGGAGAGCGACCCGGCGGTTCGGGCCCGCTATGAAGCCGTGGCCGCAGAGCCGGACGGCAAGGCCAGGCTTCACGCCCTGCTGGAAAAGGTGGACGAGGAGACCGCCCGGCGGCTTCACCCCAACGACCTGCGCCGGGTGGTGCGGGCGCTGGAAATTTACGAGTTGACAGGCACTCCCATGAGCCGCCAGAAACGACAGGAGCCGGAACGTCCCTACGACCTTCTGCCCATGGCCCTACGGATGCCCCGGCCCGAGCTGCAGACCCGCATTGCCCAGCGCGTGCAGGAAATGATGCGGCAGGGGCTTCTTCGGGAAGTGCAGGGGCTTCTGGACAGCGGCGTTCCTGCAGAGAGCCAGTCCATGCAGGCTATCGGCTACAAGGAGCTGGTGCCCGTCTGCCGGGGACAGGTGGCCGAAGCGGACGCGGTCTGGCAGATCATTTTGAACACCCGCCATTACGCCAAGCGGCAGGAAACGTGGTTCAGGGCCGAGGAGGCCATCCGCTGGGTGGACGCGGGGCCCTCGGCGCTGGACGGCCTGCGCCGCATGACCGACGATTTTTTGATGAATTGAGTATTGCGCAAAGCAGAAAAGAGGCATTTTCCCATGGAACCCGCAGAACTGATTCGGAGGGCGGAGACCCGCTGTCAGGAGGCCTTCCGCCGCATGGAAGAGATCGAATATCATAACACCGAAAAGGTGCTGGACGTGATGCGCACGCATCAGGTATCGCCCCGCCATTTCGCGCCCACCACCGGCTACGGCTATGACGATGTGGGCCGGGATACGCTGGAAGCGCTCTATGCCGATCTGTTCCATACGGAAGCGGCCATCGTGCGGCCCCAGATCGTGTCCGGCACCCATACCCTGTCGCTGGCCATGTTCGGCGTGCTCCGTCCGGGGGATGAGCTGCTCTACGCTTCTGGCGCGCCCTACGATTCGCTGGAAGAGGTCATCGGCCTTCGGGGCGACGGAGCCTGCTCCCTGAAGGAAATGAACGTCAGCTACGCGCAGGTGGAAATGAAGGACGGCAAGCTCGATCTGGCTGCCATCCGCACGGCCATGAAGCCCAACACCCGCATGGTGGCGGTGCAGCGCAGCCGGGGCTATTCCACCCGGCCCAGCCTGATGCCGGAGGACGTGGAGCCGCTGGCTCGGATGCTGCACGAGGAGTTTCCTAACGCCTGCCTGATGGTGGATAACTGCTACGGAGAATTCGTCTGCGAAAAGGAACCCAGCGAATACGGTGCGGATCTTTGCGTGGGCAGCCTCATCAAAAACCCCGGCGGCGGGCTGGCTCCCACCGGCGGCTATATCGTGGGCCGGGAAGACCTGATCCGCCGAATTTCCTTTCGCCTGACGGCCCCTGGCATCGGCCGGGAGGAGGGCAGCTACGCCGCCAGCTACCGTCCCTATTATCAGGGCCTGTTCATGGCCCCTCATACGGCGGTGCAGGCGGTCAAGACCTCTATTCTGGCGGCGGCGGTGTTTGAAGAATTGGGTATGCGCTCGTCTCCCACGCCGGACGCTCGCCGCACGGATATCATTCAGGCGCTGGAATTCGGCACCCCGGAGCGGATGGTGGCCTTCTGTCAGGCCATTCAGGCCGCGTCGCCCATCGACAGCATGGCGGAGCCGGAGCCTTGGGATATGCCCGGCTATGCCGATCAGGTCATCATGGCGGCGGGCACCTTCGTGTCCGGCGCATCGATTGAGCTAAGCGCCGACGGCCCTATGCGCGCGCCCTACGCCGTGTACCTGCAGGGCGGCCTGACCTACGGCCACGGACGCATCGCCCTTTGCCGTGCGCTGGAAGCCATGCAGAAAAAGGGCACTCTGTAAAAAACATATCCCCTCCCGGAAGCGCATAGTTTTCCCTGGGAGGGGATTTTTGTGAAGGAACAGACCCGCGTAAAGGCCATGCGGCTGCGGCAGGAGGCGCCGCGGACGGACGTTTTGAAACCTGTGGCCGCGTCACGGCCCGCAGAATGGATCGACGCTTCCCAAAAGAAGGATGGATTTTCCCGGCTGCTGCGGGCGGATCGGCTCATCCGCAATCTGGCTGCTGCTGCGGGGCTGCTGCTGGTGGCGGTGGCGGTCAAAAACGCCGAGCTGCCCCAAAGTCAGTCCGTGTTTTCTGCGTTGGAGGACAGCCTGAACACCGAATGGGACGAAAGCGTGGGCAAGCTGAGCTTTGTGGACAGCCTGCTGCCCGCCGAGGTGCAGCAGGTCTGGCGGCAGGAGGAAAGCGTGACGGTCTTTGAGCCGGTACAGGGCAATGTCGTCCACGCGTGGTCCCGGCAGGAACCCTATCTGGAGCTGAGCTGCAATACTACAGATGTGCGTGCCGCCGCGGATGGGGAGATCATGTCCATCGCTCACGGCCCGGAGGAGGAGCGCATCGTCCGCATCCGCCACGAAGGCGGGCTGGAAACCCTGTACGGCAATCTGGCAAGCTGCGCCCACGAGGTGGGGGACCGGGTCTATGCCGGGGACGCCTTCGCCACGGTGCTGGAAGGCGCGCCGCTGGCCTTCGAGCTGCGGCGGGACGGCCGCTCCATCGACCCCACCGGGCTGATGCTGCCCCTGACGGAATGAGCGTCAAGCGGATGAAGCTGCGGCTGAAGATTCACCCGGCAGGGGCCGTGCTGGCGGCGCTGGGGCTTATGCTGTTTCCCTCGGCGGGAATGCTGGCGGCGGCTGCGGCCATGCTGCTGCACGAGGGCGGCCATGTGCTGGCCATGGCCCTGTGCCGGGTGAAGGAATGCCGCATTGAACTGACCCCCTTCGGTGGCGTGGCGGACGTGCCGGGCTTTGAGCGCCTGCCGGGCAGGCAGCAATGCCTGATCGCGCTGGCGGGCGTGCCGGTCAGCGCGGCGTCCGCATGGCTATGTCTGCGTTTTGCACCGCAGACGGAGTTTTTCCGCCTGTTTTACCGTTTCAGTCTGGGCATGGCGCTGGTGAATGTACTGCCGGTCTGGCCGTTGGACGGGGCGCGGGTGCTGCTGTGTGCGGCGCGGTGGTTTGGCCGGGAGGAACCGGCCCGGCGGGCGATGCTCTGGCTTTCCTATTTGCTGGCGGCGGGAATGCTGGCGCTGGGGCTTGCCGGGGTCTTTCAGGGCCGGGTGAACCTGTCGCTGTTCCTGCTGCCGCCGTATCTGGCCTACGCGGCATGGCAGAGCAGCATGGGCGGAAGTCTGCGGGGCGCGGCTGCGGCACTGGAAGGAGAGCCTTGGCCCAAAGGAAAACTGCTGCGGGCGCTGCCTTTTGTCTGCCGGGGAACGCCGGAAAAGTTGGAACTGCTTCGTCTGTTGCGCGCCCTTCCCGAGGGGCGCACGGCGCTTCTTTACAAGTTTGACGGGCAAACCGGCAGGCTGACGGAAGTGCTTGCCGCACCGAAGATCGCCGAATCGCTGACCCGGCAGGACAAAGAATGAAAAGCGCCGGCGCTTGTCCAAATCCAGCAATTTCCACGCGGATTGGATGGACAAAGCGGGCGTTTCTGTGGTACAATCTGAATGATTACGAAAGTGTTACGAACGGAGGCACGATTCATGCGAAAGCACACGGCACTGCAAAAGATCGCCGCCCTTCTTTCGGCTCTCTGTCTGCTGATGGGCGCTTTTCCCGCAATGGCGGCGGACGTGGGAGGCGTGGCGGTTCAGTCCGCCGCTTTGACCACCCAGTCTGCGCCCCTGAACGGCATGGTGCGGGTCTGGCTGTCCTCGCTGGGCAGCCCTTCCCGGCTGGATCTGACCGTGGCGGGCAGCTACAGTCTGGGCGGCGATTTGTCCCGCTCTTTTTCCAGCGGGACAAGCCTGACCGTCAGCTTCAACAGCGCCTCCGGCCAACTGACGCTGTCCCAGAACGGCGTGGTGATCTATATGGGCGGCGATTTTTCCCTGCGCCGCCACAGCACCTCCGGCGTGAACGGACTCAAGATCGCGCAGGCCCGGAAAAGCGGCAATCCCTATCCCGGAGACCTGTCCTTTCAGGCAGTGAAGCAGTCCGGCGGAAGCTACAAGCTCTATGTCATCGCCCATGTCTACATCGAGGACTATCTCTACGGCGTGGTTCCCTATGAAATGGGTAACTCCAGCAATGTAGAGGCGCTGAAGGCACAGGCGGTGGCCGCCCGCACCTACACCGTGCGGATGATGAGCCGCCGCGCGTCCAACCGCTACGACGTGGTGGATACCACCAGCGATCAGGTCTACCGGGGCACGCCCTCGGGCAACGCCAACTGCGTCACCGCCATTGACTCCACTCGGGGTATCGTGCTTCAGTACGGCGGCGAGTACGTCATGACCTATTATTCCGCCAGCAACGGCGGGCAGACCGAATCCGCGCCCCATGGCGTGGGCAGCGGCGCGTACGCCTATTTCACCGTCAAGGACGACCCCTTTGACTATGCCAACCCCAGTTCTACCGTGAAGAAAAAGACTGTATACAAGGATTTGACCCATGCGTCCAACCCTTCGGGGCTGATATTCCTTTTGCAGCGCAAGGCGGAAAGCCAGCTGGGGCAGAGCGTGACGCTTGTTTCCCTGCAGAGCGTCACGCCCCATACGCCCAAGTATGAGGCCCCCAGCCGCCTGTATACGAAGATGGACTTTGAGCTGACCGCCCGAACCGCCAGCGGCAGTCTGCAAACCGTTACCGTAACCTGCGATATTTTCTCCGAGTTGGAAGGTCTGCTGGGCATGAGCATCCAGTCCGCCAAAAATGAACTTTGGAGCGTGGAGGAGACGGCCTCCGGGTTCAGCCTGCAGGCCCGGCGCTACGGCCACGGCGTGGGCATGAGCCAGCGGGGCGCCATGTACATGGGCAAGCTGGGCTATACCTACGATGAAATTCTGGGTTTCTATTACGAGGGCTGCCAGCGGGTACAGAAAAGCTTTACCAGCACCATTCTCAGCGCCTCCTCCAGCGAGGAGGAGACCACCGTCCGGGACCCCGCCGACCTGCCGGAGAACAGCTCTGCCTGCAAGGGCACGGTGAAGCTGGTGTCCGGCGGTTCGCTGATCCTGCGCAGCGGCAAGTATGATTCCTCGTCTGTGGTCAGCACGCTGAGCAACGGCACCATCGTGGAGGTGCTGACGAATGACGGCAGCTGGTGCTTTGTGCGCTACGGCAGCCTGAAGGGCTACGTGCCCACGGAAAATCTGGTCATTACCGGCACCCCCCAGGGTTCGGAAGAAGCAGCCACCACGGTGCAGGGCTTCGTGACGGTCACGGCCAACGATTATGTGAACCTCCGTCAGGAGCCCAGCTTGAGCGCGAAAAAGCTGGGCACGGCCCCGACCGGCGCGGTGCTGACCGTGTTCTCCCTTTCGGGGGACTGGGCCTATGTGCAGTATATGAGCATCACGGCCTACGTCCACCGTAACTTTATCTCTGCCCTAACCACGGTCTATCCGGGCCAGAGCAGCTCCGGTGGCAGTAGCATGGCCATTGTGACCACCCAAAGCGGCACGGGAACGGTGAATCTGCGGACGACGGCCTCGACGGTCGGCGCGGCCATTGCCCAACTGCCGGTGGGAAGCCGGGTGACGGTACTCAGCGACGACGGCTCCTGGTGCCGCGTCCAGTGGGACGGGCTGGAAGGGTATATGATGCGCTCTTTCCTTCGCTATGAGCAGGACGCACAGCCCCCCGAAAACACCCCTTCTCCCACGGAATCGGCCGCGCCGTCGGAAAGTTCTTCGCCCTCCGAAAGCCCGGCCCCCACGCCTCGGCCCGCCGGCGTTTCCGCCACGGTGGCCAGCCAGCTGGTCTACCTGCGGCAGGAGCCGTCGGAAAACTCCGCGTCTGTGGTGCTGCTGGCCTTCGGCGACCCGCTGACGGTCTATTCCCAGACCGGGGAATGGTGGCAGGTCAGCTGGGAGGGCAGCATGGGCTATCTGCCCGCGTCCGCTGTCCGCCTGGAAACGTCCTCTGAAACGCCGGGGGATTCCACAGTTATTCGCAAGGCCCGGGTGACGACCGTCTCCGGCGGCCTGAATATGCGCATGGAGGGCAAGAGCGGCAGTCCCATTCTGACGGTGATTCCGCGCAATACGGTGATCGACGTGCTTTCTGTGGGCGACAGCTGGTGCAAGGTCAGCTACGGCGGACGCACCGGCTATGTGATGACTGTTTTCCTGACGCTTGAGGAAAGCACGGTCACGCCGACAATGGCCCCCACGGCGGCGCCGACGGTCGAGCCGACAGCCGTCCCGACCGATGAACCTGCTGTATCGCCCTCCGTTTCGCCTACGGCGTCGCTTGAAAAAACGCCGGAGCCTACGGCGATTCCCACGGCGGCTCCCACAGCCGCCGGCCCTCAATATGCGCTGGTGACCACTGCCTCCGGCAGTCTGAACCTGCGCGCCCAGCCTTCGGCAATCGGAGCGCTGGTGACTCAAATTCCCCGCTTCGGCATGGTGGAGGTGCTGGAATACGGCTCCGAATGGTGCCGCCTGCGCTATAACGCGCTGGAAGGATATGCGATGACCCGTTATCTGACGCTGGCTTCCGGCACGGCCACGGTGGTTCCCACGCCCAGCGCTACGCCGGCTCCCAGCGCGGGCACGGCCCGGGTCAACACCGTCTCCGGCGGGCTGAACCTGCGTCAGTCGCCCAAGGCCAGCGCCAAAGTGCTGACGGTCATTCCCCGCCATGCGCTGGTGGAGGTGCTGGAAACGGTCGGCAGCTGGTCTCATGTGCGGTACGGAACGTGGGACGGGTATGTGGTTTCCAGTTATCTGCAATATGAAATGACAGGTTCCACGCCGACTGCTGCGCCGACGGCAGCGCCTGCCTCCGGCGAGACGAACGCGCCTACGCCGTCGCCCGCGCCCGTGACCGCCGCGCCGACTGCGTCCGTCACCGCAACGCCCTCTCCCAGCCCTGCTCCTGTACTGGACGATACGCTGGAAGACGTGCCGAACGGCATTCTGGCGCTGATCGCTCCCCGGCAGGGGGAAAGCTATGTGGCTGTCTGGACGGAATGCCGGGAACGCAGCGAAAAGCTGGCCGTGCTGCCGGAAGGCTCCATGGCGCGCATTATCCGCCGGGGCGAAACATGGTGCGAAATTCAGTATGATATGTACGATGCATCCAAGACCGGCTATTGTCTGACCCAATGCCTGAATCCGCTGGAGGGAACATGGAACTGAAACCGGGAGAGAGAATCGACGACCTGCAGCTGGACGGGCTTCACATCCTCCAAAAGAAGGATGGCTTCCGCTTCGGTATGGACGCCGTCCTGCTGGCAGATTTCACCCGTACCCGGCCCCGGGAACGCATCGCCGATCTTGGCACAGGCACGGGCATTTTGCCGCTGCTGCTGAGTCATCAGCAGCCCGATACCCAGTTTGAAGCCATCGAGCTGCAGCCCGATATGGCGGACATGGCCGGGCGTTCGGTGGAATTGAACGGCCTTTCCGATCGGATTCACGTCCACGCCATGGATCTGCGTCAGGCCCCGGAAGCGTTCGGCTACGAGAAATTTCACGCCGTGGTGTGCAATCCGCCCTACGGCAAGCAGAACGGCACGCTGAAAAGCCAAACGGAAACCGTGTCGCTGGCCCGGCATGAGCGGGACACCTCCATAGGTGAGATCGTGAAAAGCGCCGGGGCGCTTCTGCGCACCATGGGACGGCTGACCATGGTGTTCCCGGCCCAGCGCTTTCTGGAACTGTGCGACGAGCTGCGCCGCTATCGGCTGGAGCCCAAGCGGGTACGAATGGTCTGCGCCAAGCTGGAGAAGCCGCCCTATCTGGTGCTGGTGGAAAGTATGAAGAATGCCCGGCCCGGCCTGCACTGGATGCCGCCGCTGGTGGTCTACGATCCGCAGGGCCGGGAAACGCCGGAAATCGAACGAATCTATCATAAGGGCTGAACTGCGCTCAACGCGTTTTTCTCCGATTCATCGGAAGAAAGGCGCGTTTTTTGACGGAAGAACAGCACACCCAGATTCCACAAAAGGGTGCAGAACTGTCCTGCCCCCTGTGCCAGCAGTACGCCGTACTGCCGCAGCTCCGGCCGGGCGGGCAGAAGCCAGATCAGCAGGAGCGTCAGCCCGGAAACGGGCAGCGACCCCAGCATGGACAGCTTTTGCAGCCCCAGTGCCGACAGAATGCCGCCGGACACATGAGCAAAGGCGAACAGCAGGCACAGGGGCGCACCGAAGCGGAACAGCGGGGTCAGCTCCGGCAGCCGGTACAGCCACCGGGCCAGCAGGGGCGCGGCCAGCCAGACCGCCCCGGCGCTGCCCAGCCCGGCTGGGGCGGCGGTCAGGAAGCACTTGCCGACCAGCCGCCGAAGTTCTTTGGGTTCCTTCTCCGCCAACGCGATCCTCGGCAAAAGCACCATGGACAGGGAGCCGGTGAACACGCAGGGCAGCATCAGAACGGGCGTCACCATGCCGGAAAGCATTCCCAGCCGGGCAGTGGCCTCCCGGGCGGCAAGGCCCGAAGCCTGCAGCCGCAGGGGAATCCAGACGGCTTCCACGGCCCGGAGCAGCATTTGCACAAGCCGGGTGCCCGTGGTGGGCAGCGCCAGCCGCAGCACGGGCTTTCGCCAGCTTCGGGCGGTCTCCATGGGCGACAGGGGCAGACGAAGTACCGCCAGTACAAAGGCCAGCCCCAGCACCTCAGCGGCCATGGTGGAAAAGACCGGCACCGCCGCCGCCCACGGGGCCGCCAGATGGGGCAGCGCCAACAAAAGCCCTACGCAGATCGTCAGCCGGAGCAGCTGCTCCACCAGCTCCGACCACGCGGGCAGCAGGCTGCGTTCCACCCCGTACAGGTAGCCGTTGTATACCGCCGAATAGCCCAGAATCAGGATGCAGGGCGCGCTGCACCACAGGGATGGAAGCACCCGCACATCGCCGGTCAGCCGTGCCAGCTGCGGCGAAAAAAGCAGCATCAGGGGCATGAGCACGAGCGCCGCTATGCGCACCAGCCAAAGCCCGGCCAGCAGGGGCTTTGTGCGGTCCTCCGGCCGGGCCTTGGCCGTCATGCGGCTCACAGCCAGCGGCAGCCCGGAGGTCAGCGGGGTAATGGCCAGCATATGGACGCTCTGGCTCAGCTCCGCAATGCCCATGATCTCCGCCCCCAGCAGCCGGGACAGCAGAATGCGCAGCAGCATTCCGAGGGCACGGACAATGCCGTTGACCGCCGTGATCTTCAGGGTTTGTTTCGCCGCGCTTTGCTTCATTGTGTTCCCCTCCCGCTCAGGAAAGCCTATTCGACCGGAAGGAAAACCATGCCCCGAAGCCCCGGCACCGTCTTGAAACTTTGACGGGGATGGGGTATACTCAAAATGCCTGAATTGTGCTGCAAAAAGGAGAAGGAGACGATGCTGACCCCTTTTGGAGAAAAATTGGACCGGGAAATGCCTCTTTCCGAATATCCGCGCCCCCAGCTTCGGCGGGAAGGCTGGCAGTGCCTGAACGGCTCATGGGAATACGCCATTCGTCCCACCCTCCCCGAAGAACCCTTCCCGGAAAGCTGGGACGGCTCCATTCTGGTGCCCTTTTCGCCGGAAAGCGAACTGAGCGGCGTGGGCCGCACCCTTCGGCCCGCAGAGACGCTCTGGTACCGCAGATATTTTGCTTTGCCGGAAAACTGGAACGCGGGCAAACGGCTGCTGCTGCATTTCGGCGCGGTGGATCAGGAGGCGGCAGTGTTTGTCAACGGCCAAAAAGCCTGGGAGCACCGGGGCGGCTACAATGCCTTTACTGTGGACGCAACGGCCTTTATTCAGCCAAAGAATGAACTGATCGTCCGGGTCTATGACGATACGGACGCGTCCTGGCACACCCGCGGCAAGCAGCGCACGAAGCGGGGCGGCATCTGGTACACCCCTCAAAGCGGTATTTGGCAGACGGTCTGGATGGAATGGGTGCCGGAAGCCTACATCCAGCGGGTGCGTCTGATCCCGGATATCGACCGCGGAGAATTGGAATTGACCGTGTTCGCCAGCCGCCCGGGCGAGGGAACCGCCGTGTTGCAGGGCGAGCGCTTTGCGTTTACTGTCGGAACACCCGTGCGTCTGCCGGTGCGGGATCAGCGCTTGTGGAGCCCCGACGACCCATGGCTGTACCCGTTGGAGCTTCATTTTGGGGAAGACCGGGTCGAAAGCTATTTCGCCATGCGGAAAACGGAAGTCCGCGTCGGGAAGGATGGCGTTCGCCGCCTGTACCTGAACGATCGCCCCTGTTTTCATAACGGGCTGCTGGATCAGGGATACTGGCCCGACGGCTTATACACCGCTCCCGCCGACGAAGCGATGATTTTCGACCTGCAGACTGCCAAAAAGTTGGGCTACAATATGCTTCGCAAGCATATCAAGGTGGAGCCCATGCGATGGTATTATCACTGCGACCGACTGGGACTGCTGGTGTGGCAGGATATGCCCAACGGCGGCGGAAAGTATCACTTTTCCACCATCAGCTTCCCACTGGTCACCGGCGTTCATCACCGGGACGACCGCTATCGGAAATTTGCCCGGGAAAGCCGGCAGGGGCGGGAGGAATACCGCGCGGAGCTGCGGGAGATGATCACGCAGCTGGAAAGCGTGCCCTCCATCGTGCTGTGGGTGCCCTTCAACGAAGGCTGGGGACAGTTTGACGCGGCGGACGCCTGCCGCATCATCCGTTCAGTGGACGAAAGCCGCCCCATCGACCACGCCAGCGGCTGGCACGACCAGAAGATCGGCGACCTTCAAAGCCTGCACGTGTATTTCCGGCCTTATCGTTTCCGGCCGGACAAGCTGGGCCGGGCGGTGATCTTGAGCGAATTTGGCGGCTACAACCTGCGGCTGGAGGGCCACTGCTGGAACGACGTGAACTATGGCTACAAGGGCTTTTCCGACCGGGAAGCGCTGTGGCAGGCTTACCGCAAGCTGATGGAGGAGCAGATTCTGCCCGCCATCCCCCGGGGACTGTGCGCCGCCGTTTATACGCAGCTGACAGACGTGGAGGACGAGCTGAACGGCGTTATGACCTACGATCGTCGGCTCATCAAGCTGCCGGAGGAAACCCTGCGGCAGCTGAACCGCCGCCTGCTGGAAGCAGGCGCACAAATGGGCGAATCAAAAGAAAAGGAGAAATGAATCATGAAACAGGTACTTCACACGGAAAAAGCTCCCGCCGCCATCGGCCCCTATGCGCAGGGCTGGAAGGTGGGCGATATGGTCTATACCTCCGGTCAGCTGGGCGTCGACATGGAGACCGGCAAGCTGGCCGAGGGCGTGGAAGCGCAGGCTCGCACCTCCATGCGCAATGTGGGCGAGATCCTGAAGGCCGCAGGCGCTTCCTACGGCGATGTGGTCAAGACCACCATTTTCGTTAAGGACTTGGCGGACTTCAAAACCGTCAATACGGTGTATGCGGAGTTCTTCGATGGCGTTTATCCCGCCCGCAGCTGCGTGCAGGTGGCAGCGCTGCCCATGAGTGGGCTGGTGGAGATCGAAGCCGTGGCCATGGTGGAGGCGTAAGCGACCTTGAACGGACTGCTCATCGTCAACGCTTTTTTGAAAAACGGCAAGTTCGGCGCACTTTACGACCTGCTGGCGGACGCGGCCCGGCGGCTGGAGATCGGCCTTGTGGTTCAGACCAACGCGGAGGTCGTCTCCGCCCTTTGCCGGGGCGCGTTCCAGTCGGAAGACTATGATTTCTGCCTGTTTTGGGATAAGGACGTGCAGCTGGCGGCCCAGCTGGAAGGGCTGGGGATGCGGCTGTTCAATTCGTCGGACGCCATCGCCGCCTGTGACGACAAGGCTCTGACTTATCTGCGGCTAAAACCCTGCGGCCTTCCCATGCCGGAGACGGTGATCGCCCCCAAAACTTTTTCCAACGTGGGCTATACCGACCTGACCTTTGCCCGGGAGATCGGCGCGGCCATGGGCTATCCGCTGATTGTGAAGGAATGCTTCGGTTCCTTCGGAATGCAGGTGTACTGGTGCAGCGATGAAGCCGAACTGCTAGAAAGGATCGGCAAACTGGGCGGCTCACCGTTCCTGTTCCAGAAGCCGGTGATGGAAAGCCTTGGCCGGGATGTGCGGGTGAACGTGGTGGGGGACAGAGCCGTGGCGGCCATGCTGCGCCACAGTCAAAACGGCGACTTCCGCAGCAACCTGACTATTGGCGGCACGATGGAACCCCACGCGCTGACCCGCGAGGAAGAAACGCTGGCCGTCCGGGCCACGCAGGCGCTGGGGCTGGATTTTGCCGGTGTCGATCTCCTTTTCGGCAAGGACGGCCCGGTGCTGTGCGAGGTCAATTCCAACGCCCATTTTGCCACGACTTTGCAATG
This sequence comes from uncultured Eubacteriales bacterium, assembly GCA_900548145.1. Classification (GTDB taxonomy): domain Bacteria; phylum Bacillota; class Clostridia; order Christensenellales; family Aristaeellaceae; genus Limiplasma. The sequence continues at coordinate 43,233 of URJB01000009.1, forward strand.
CACGGGCGTGAATATGGCGGAGGAGATTCTGCGGCACATCCATGAAACGTGCCGCCCCTGAAAGAAGGAGAAAAGCCATGAAAATCGTCTGGCTGCTGTATCAGCAGGAAGACCTGTCCGCCAATCGGGATTATGCCCGGCTGATGCGGGAAAACGGTCTGAAACGGGATATGAAGATCGAAACGGTGCTGACCCGCGACCTGACGCTTCTGCTGGACGAAAATGGAACGCCCTCCTGCCTGCGCAAGGGCAGGAAGGAACGCCCGGACGCGGTCATTGCCCGGATGCGGGAGCCGCTGTACAGCCGGCATTTCGAGCGGATGGGCGTGCCGGTCTTTAACGGTTCCGAGGTCTGCCGCATCTGCAACGATAAGCGCCAGACCCTGCAGTTCCTTTCCGGGCTGCCCATGCCCCGCACCACGTTTCTTACGCCGTTTACGCCCATGCCTCAGGACGGCCCCGTGATCGTCAAGCCTGCCTGCAGCCATGGGGGAGACCGGGTGGAGCTGGTGGAGACCCAATTCCAGTGGAACGACGCGCTGGAAGCCCTGCAGGGCGAACCGGCCCTGATGCAGTCCGTCACCAGAAGGCCGGGGCGCGACCTGCGGGTGTATGTGCTGTTCGGCCAGATCGTGGCGGGCGTGATGCGCACCGCCAAAAGCGGCGTAGTGAGCAACTATAAGCGCGGGGGAAACGTAGCGCTGCATGACCTCAGCCGGGAAGAATGCCAGTTGGCGGAGGAAGTGATCGCCCGGTTCGACGCGGCGGGCGCGCCGCTGTGCTTTGCCGGGGTCGATCTGCTCTACGAGGACTACGGCCCCGTCGTCGGCGAGGTGGAGGACGTGGTGGGAAGCCGGATGCTGTACCGCGTCAGCGATCTGGATGTGGTGGGGCTGTATCTGGACGAAATCCGCCGCAGAATCTAGCCGAACGGGCAAACGCGTGGTATAATGAACCCGTTCTCCCATTTTTGAATCTGTACCATGGAGGCTGAACATGATCCCTTTCAATATTCCCCCTTATGTGAAGGAAAGCTCCGACTATATCGCACAGGCCATCGCCAATCGGAAAATTTGCGGCGACGGCCCCTTTACCAAGCGCTGCAATCAGCAGCTGGAGGAAATGACCGGCGCCTGCAAGGCGCTGCTGACCACCTCCGGCACCTCGGCCATGGAGCTGGCGGCGCTGCTGCTGGATGTGAAGCCCGGCGACGAGGTCATTGTGCCGTCGTTCACCTTCGTAAGCACGGCCAACGCCTTTGTGCTGCGGGGCGCGAAGATCGTCTTTGTGGACGTGGATCCTGCCACCATGAACATGGATCCCGCCTGTGTGGAGGCTGCCGTTACCTCGAAAACCAAAGTCATCGCCCCGGTGCATTACGCGGGCGTCTGCTGCGATATGGACGCGATCAACGCCATTGCGGAGGCGCATCACCTGAAGGTGATGGAGGATGCGGCGCAGGCCGTGAGCTCCACCTACAAGGGACGGGCGGCCGGCAGCCTGAGCGACGTGGGCTGCTACAGCTTTCATGAGACCAAGAATTTCAGCATGGGCGAGGGCGGCGCTACCGTCCTGAACCACCCCGAGCTGGTGGAACGGGCCGAGATCATCCGGGAAAAGGGTACTGACCGCAGCCGTTTCTACCGGGGTCAGGTGGACAAGTACACGTGGGTGGACATCGGTTCTTCCTTCCTGCCCAGCGAACTGAACGCAGCCTATCTGCTGGCCCAGCTGGAGCAGCGGGAAAAGATCACCGCGCGCCGCATGGCCCGCTGGACGGAATACGATCAGGGCTTGCGGGACTTGGAGGAACAGGGCCGGCTGGAGCGGATGAAGGTGCCCGCCGAGTGCGGCCACAACGCGCATATGTACTACATCAAGCTGCGGGATCAGGAACAGCGGGCCGCACTGATTTCCTTCCTGAAGGAACGGGAGATCAGCGCCGTGTTCCACTACATCCCACTGCACAGCGCCAAGGCGGGCCGGGAGTTTGGCGTGTTCGCCGGGGAGGACCGCTATACCACCCGGGACAGTGAACGGCTTTTGCGGCTGCCGCTGTACTATGAAATGACCGGCGAGGAAAGCGCCAAAGTCATTGAATCGGTTCATGATTTCTTCCGTCAGGAGAAATAAAGGAGGAACGATTTTATGTTGAAAAGGAATTGGAGCCTGACCGGGGTCAGCCTTGCGGCGATCATCTTCTACGCGGTCTGCGGCCTGCTGCTGCTTCTGCTGCCGTCGGAAGCGCTGGCCATCGCCAACTACGCCATTGCGGCGCTGCTGCTGGTGATGGGCGTGGTGTGCATTATCGGTTACTTCCGGGGCAGCGTCATCATCGGCCAGTTCGGTTTCCTGCTGGCGGTGGGAATGGTGCTGGTGACGCTGGCCGTGGTGATGTTCTGCTATCCCACGCTGCTGGCGAGCCTGCTGCCCGTGATCTGGGGCGTGTCCCTGCTGATCGGCGGCTTCGGCAAAATTCAGTTTGCCGCCGACCTGCGCCGCTTCGGCGACCGCCGCTGGTGGACGCTGCTGCTGGGCGCGCTGCTGTCCTTCGCACTGGGCATTCTCTGCCTGGCCAACCCCATTTACATTGCCCAGACCATTTTCGTTTTCATCGGCATCTGCCTGCTGGCCGAAGCCGTGCTGGATCTGGTGACGCTCCTGATGGTTCGCCGTCATCTGCGCCGGTTTGAGAAGGCCATGGAGGTCTGAAAATACTCGTTTTATCCGCCGTCCCCATTCCCGGACGTTCATGGGAATGGGGACGGCGGTTTTCGTAAGCTGGAACGAACGGACGCCACGACACCCTCGCAAACGATGGACGCTTATGGAAAACCGCCCTCTTCCCCGGCACTTGGGGAAAGAGGGCGGTTCGTTTGTATGCCGGTCAGTCCTTGACGATCTCCCCGGCCTTGGTCAGGGCAATCTTGGTAATGACCGGGCCGGTCAGCTCGTAAATGAGCGTGCCTGCCAAAATAATGGCCTGAATCTGACGGCCGTACTGAGGCAGCTTGGTCAGGGTCATGGTGGCCAGACCAATGGCCACGCCAGCCTGCGGGATCAGGGTGAAACCCAGATATTTCTGCACGTTGGGATGGGCATGCACCATCCGGGAACCAAGCATGGCGCCCAGCCACTTGCCGACTACGCGGAACAGCACATAGCACACGCCGACCAGACCCACGGTGGGCAGAACGCTCAGGTTCAGCTGTGCGCCGGAGATGACGAAGAACAGCAGGAACAGCGGCGGCGTGAAGCGGTCGGTCTGCTCGATGACCACATTGGCGGTATTGCACACGTTGGTCATCACCGCGCCGATCATCATGATGCACAGCAGGTTGGACAGGCCCCACAGGTCGCACAGGCCCAGCGCCAGAAAAATGGCGGCGATGGTCAGCGCCAGCTTGTTGCCCCGGGAATGGAAGAAGCTCATGCACAGGCTCAGCACAAAGCCGATGACCGTGCCGATGACCAGCGAGCCCACGATCTCGCCCAGCGGGATGAGTGCCATGTTGACTACGGTCATGGGCGCGCCGCTGACCATGGCCTGCGCCACGCTGATGGAGATGGCATAGGCCATCAGGCCCAGCGCATCGTCCATGGCCACCACGGGCAGCAGCATTTCGCACACCGGGCCCTTGGCCTTGTACTGACGGATGACCATCAGTGTCGCGGCGGGGGCCGTGGCGGAGGCGATCGCGCCCAGCGTGATGCACATGGGCAGGTCAAAGCCGGGTACGCCACACAGGGACAGGATGATCAGCACGATGTCCACGATCAGCACCGCGCCCAGCCCCTCGCAGACGGTGATGACCACGGGCTTTGTGCCGATGCGCTTTAAGTAGCTCAATTTGAACTCCGCGCCGATGGAGTAGGCGATGAAGCCCAGCGCGGCCTCGGTGATGATGCTCAGGCTGTCCGTCATTTCCTGAGAAAGAATGCCCAGTACGGAGGGGCCGATGAGCAGACCGCCGATCAGAAAGGCCGTCACGTTGGGCATATGAACCAGCTTAATGAAACGGCTCACCAGCAGACCGGCCATAATTGCGATGGAAAGCGCCAACAGGGTCGTCATTGCTGATTGGCCCCCAATCCTTCCACAAACAGGGCGGGGACCGCAAACATAATGCCGGTGTCCGGGTGATCCAGACCGCCCACCACCTGACGCACCACCAGCTTGGCTTTGTGGACTTCGTCCTCGGCGAGCACCATCATCAGAGTCTTGCTGCTTTCCCGGGCCGGGTCAAAAAGCTGACGCAGCGCCCCGAACATGGGCAGGTCGTCCCCGCTTTTGTCAATGACGCGCATCATGCCCATGCTGTCCAGCACGGTGCAGCCGTGAATGCCGCTTTCCAGCAGCCGTTCCAACAGCGTTTCCAGGTATTCGGTTCGATTGAGCACCAGAAATAGTACCTGCATAAATTTCTCTCCCTTGCCAAAATCGGACGGACTGCACGGGCTTCCGGCAACCGCCGCAACCATTTATTATAGATTGTTTTTGGCATAATGCAAGGTTTTTCGGCACTTTTTAGCGCTTTATTTTTGCGGGTTTCGGACATAAACAGAGGGGGAGACGCCCACGATGATTTTGAAGACCCGGCTGAAATAAAAGCAGTCCTCAAACCCAACGGCTTCCGCCACTTCGGCCACGCTCATACCGCCCGCCGACAGCATGGATTTCGCCGCGGAAATGCGGATCAGCGTTCGGTAACGCACGGGGTTCATACCCGCAAACTTCCCGAACAGGCGGCGGAAGTAGCACTCGCTCATGCCGCACAGAGCCGCCAGTTCCGATACGGGCGTGTTCTCGTTCCAGTGGAGCTTCAGATATTCCACCCCTGCCCGGATGGGATAACGCTTTTCCGATTCGCCCACACAGAAGGACAGCACGTGCCGGAGCAGCCGATACGCCTCGGCTTTGACGCACACCATGGAGCGTTTCGGCGCATGACAGGCGGCGGAAAGCACCTGAAAGTATTTCTCGAAACGCTCGCCGTCGCGGCTGACGATCAGCGGGATATCGGAAAGAGAAAGCGCCTGTCCGTTTTCGTCCCGCAGGATGAAATTGAACAGAAGGTCCTGAATGCGCGGGAGGGCTGCTGCTTCCCATTCGATGCGCACGGTGTACCTAAGCCCCATGGGCAGGTAGACAAGGTCGTTTTTTGCGGCCGTGACGGTGACACCATCTATCATCGAAAACTCCATCCGAATATCGCCGGTGATGAGCATCAGCCCATCGTAGGGACGGCCGCTGCATTGGTAGCCGGTGTAGCTGTGGCTATCGTTCCAGCTTTGCAGCACTAATTCTGGTTCCATGATTTCAAAATCGGCATAATACAGTTCTTCCAATGTCAACGCGCATCACCTCGCCCGAAAAGTATAACATTTTTGTATCGAAAAATCCATGAAATCGCGAAAACTTCATTCTCCGAAAAAAGGAATACCGCTATAATGACCTCACCAGAAAACAGAGGAGGTGCTGCGTATGCAGCAGCTGCAAAAAATGAAAACGGCGCTGATCGGCAGCGGCATGATCAGCGGAATCTATCTCAAAAACATGAAGGAACAGTTCGACATTCTGGAACTGGTGGGCTGCTCGGACATCCGCCCCGAGCGCAGCAAAGCCCGGGCAGAGGAATTTGGCGTCCGCTGCATGACCAATGAGGAGATTCTTGCGGATCCCTCCATTGAAATGGTGGTGAATACCACCTATCCAACGGCTCACTTCGAGGTCTCCAAGGCCGCGCTGGAGGCGGGCAAGAACGTCTACTGTGAAAAAATGACTACCCTTTCCGTGGAGCAGTCCACGGAATTGATGGAATTGGCGGCCTCCAAGGGGCTGTTCGTGGGCGGTGCGCCGGACACCTTTCTGGCAGGCGGGATGCAGCTGGCCCGGCAGCTGTTGGACAGCGGCATCGTTGGCACGCCGGTGGCGGCGGAGGTCACATTGTGCCGCTCCTATCATCATGAACGGGCCTATTCCGGCGATTACAAGCGCTTCGCCTTCGGCCAAAACGGCGGCATGATCTTCGATATGGGCGCGTACTACCTGACGGCGCTGGCTTTCCTGCTGGGCCCGGCGCAGGCCGTCAGCGGCTTTTCTCAGATTCGCGACCCGCACCGTACTTACATGAACCCCAACTGCCCCTTGTTCGGGCAGGAAATGCTGGTGGAGTCGGACAACAACACGGTAGGCTCCGTTCTGTACCAAAACGGTACGCTGGGGCATCTGCTGTTCACCTCCGAGGGCGTAGGGGCCAATCAGTCCTTCAAACTCTACTGCACCAACGGCACGCTGGACTTGGGCGACCCCAACGAATACGGCGGCGTGATCCGCGTGACCAACAAGAAGGGCGAGATCAGCGAGATTCACACCACCCACGCCTACGTAGACGGAAATTTCCGCGGCTTGGGCGTGGCTGACGCGGCCTACGCCATCCGCAATAGGCGACCCGCTCGCTGTTCCGGCGAAATGAATCGCCACGTGCTGGAAATGGCGTTGGGCATTCTGGAAAGCAGCGCCACCGGGCAGGTTCATCTCATGCAGACCACCTGCCAGCGGCCCCAGCCTTTCGCACCGGGCTACACCGAGCGGCCGGAGCTGGTTATGAACGTGTAAAAATAAACGCCCACCGGGCAGAAGGAAGAAAAGTATGTCTCAGTTTGGCATTCAGATGTATACCCTGCGCGAAACCATGAAGACCCCCGAGGATTACGAGACGACGCTCCGCCGGGTGGCGGAGATGGGCTACACCAACGTGCAGCTGACCCCGCCCGCCTTTTCCGGCGCCGAGGACACTCAGCGCCTGTTGGAAAAATACGGCCTTGCCGCCGACTCTGCCATCTGCGGCGTTTATCAGATCCCCGAACGGCTGGATCAGATCGAAAAAGACGCGAAGACGCTCAAGACCGACGTGGTACGAACCGACTCCATCCGTCCCGAGGATCGGGGCGACACGGAGGGCTACAAGCGCTTCGCCGCCCACCTGAACCTGTGCGGCGCGGAACTGAAGCGGCGCGGGCTCAAGTTCATGTATCACTTCCATTCTTTTGAGTTCGTCAAGCTGGGCGATGTTCGCGGCATTGACATTCTGCTGGGGGAGACAGACCCCGAAACCGTGCTGTTCCAGCCGGACGTGTTCTGGCTGACCGCCGCGGGCACCGAGCCAAGCCGCTCACTGGAAATGTTCCGGGGCCGCGCCCTGTATATGCATCTGAAGGATTACGTGATCGTTCAGCCCGACTCCGCTGTGCTGGAGGAGACTAAGCGGGCCAGCGCCCCGGTAGGCACGGGCAATCTGGACTGGCAGCATATTCTGGAGACGGCCCGTTCCATCGGCATTCAGAACTTCGTGGTGGAGGATGATATGGGCGTGCTCGATCCCTTCGAAAGCGCCCGCCAGAGTATTGCCAATATGAAGAAACTGGGTTTCTAAGGAATGGTTTTCCTGATCGGCAGGGGGGCGTCCGCAGCGGACGGCCCCCTGCTTTTTGTTATGTGAATTTCGAATGGCCGATATGGGTAAGGCATCAAACCCTTATCACATCATAAGAAAACGTTGGGGAAGATGCCAGCGATGGTATATTGACGAACCAAAAAGTCTTGATTATAATATGTTCTCGGTGACGGGCCAAAGAAGGAGACTTCTTCGGGTCGTCCTGTTCTCTGTAAAGGGGAACTGCCAGGGAATATTTCTAAAGAAGGGATGCTATTGGACCGCAAGAAGAAACTCCTGCCGCTGCTCGGCTACTTCGGGCTGCTGATCCTGATCGTAGTCGCTGCTTTCCTGACAGGCAAGCAGGGCGGCGGAGAAACCATCAAAGAGGTCATGAAGGACGCGGTTCTTCATGAGGATAACCGGATCGCCTTTCTGGGCGGCATGACGGTGAATCCCGGGCTGATCTCGGCCTACACGGTGACGGGGATCCTGCTGCTGTTTGCGGCGGTGATGCGCATTTTCGTCATTCCCCACTTCAAGGAGATCCCCGGAAAGCTGCAAACGCTGCTGGAAACGCTGGTGGGCATGTTCGATCATCTGGCCAAGTCCAACAGCCCGCACCGCAACGGTTTCCTGGGAGCCTACGTTTTCGGCGCAGGCGTGTATATCTTTGTCAGCACGATCTTCGAACTGCTGGGCTTGCAGGTCGTCACCACCACGGGACGCTCCATGTCCATGCCCGCCCCGCTGTCGGATATCAACGGCGCCATCGCCATGGGCTGCGTGTCCTATCTGGTCATTCTGTCCGGCGGTATCGCGTCAAACGGTTTCCGGGGCGTGGGCAGCACGCTGAAGGAGTTCTCCCTGCCCATCTCCATGAGCTTCCGTCTGTTCGGTGCTATGCTCAGCGGTCTGCTGGTCACGGAGCTGGTGTACTACACCATCATGCTTAGCATTGTGCTGCCGGTGATCGTGGCTGTGCTGTTCACCCTGCTGCACGCGCTGATCCAGACCTACGTGCTTACCATGCTTACATCCGTGTTCTACGGCGAGGTTTCCGAACCCCATCAGAAGAAAAACAAGAAAGGTTGATCACAATGAAGAATCACAATTTCCGTCGTATCCTGTCCGCCGCCGCGCTGGCGCTGGTGCTTGTCCTGTTTGTGGGCGCTGCCTTTGCTGAGGAGACCGTCGGTGCGGATGCCACCAGCATGAAGGCCATCGCCGCCGCCGTGACCATCGGTCTGGCCAGCGTTGCAGGCGCTTTCGCCATGGGTATGGCTATTTCGAAGGCTTCCGAAGGCATCTCACGTCAGCCTGAAGCCGCGGGCGAGATCCGCAGCAGCATGATGCTGGGTCTGGTGTTTATCGAGACTGCTATCATTTACGCCCTGATCGTGGCCATCCTGATCATCTTTGTGCTGTAAGCGCTGAGGGAGAGGAAAAACGATGCAATTACCTCTGAATATCGACTGGCAGCAGATCTTGCTGCACGCCCTGAACCTGGTGATCCTGGTAGGCGGTCTGTACGCACTGCTGTTTAAGCCCGTGAAGAAGTTCATGGATCAGCGGGCAGAAAACTACCAGAAGATGAAGGCCGACGCGGAGGACGCGAAGACGCAGGCCGAAGCGTTCAAGGCGGAGCTGAACGAACGAATGAAACATGCGGATGAAGAAACGCAGGCTTACCGGCAGGAGGCCATGGCCAAGGTGGAAAAAGAAGCAGGCGCGGTGCTGGATTCCGCTCGGAATCGGGCGCAGAAGATCGTGAACGACGCCATGGAAAGGGCCGCCAGCGAAGAAAAGCAGATCGTGCAGAACGCCCAGAGCGAGATCGCCCGTCTGAGCGTGGAAGCGACCCAGAAACTGATGGATTGCAAACTGTCCGACGTGTACGATCAGTTCCTTGACGCTGCGGAAGGGAGCGAAGCCCATGACCAGCGGTGACACCACGGGACGCAAGGTTTTTCTGCATAGTGCGGAAAGACCCGATGAAACGCAGGAAAAGCGTCTGAACGCTTTCCTGTGCAAGCGGTACGGGGAAGGCGCGGAACTGATCTGGGTGGAGGATCACACGCTGGAAAACGGCTTCCGTCTGGAATCCGGGGACGATGTGTACGACTGGAGCCCGCAGGGCCGGTTGGAACAGTTGGCCGGCCGCTTGAAAGCGGTGGACGTATCCGAACAGAATGTGATCCCGCTTCTGCGGGACACGCTGGAAAGCTGGACGCCTAAGGCACTGGTGCACACTACCGGCAAGGTATTGACGGTGGAGGACGGCATTGCCACGGTTTCCGGGATGCCGGACGCGTTCTACGGAGAGATTCTCCTGTTTGAAGGCGGCATTCGCGGCATGGTGCAGAATCTGGATCGGGATGAGATCGGCTGCATCCTGTTTGATGACGATGCGGCTATCCAGCAGGGCAGCAAGGTGTCCCGCACGGGCCGGGTGGCGGGCATTCCCGCCGGCGACAATTTTCTGGGCCGGGTGGTGGACGCGCTGGGAAGCCCCATCGACGGGCTGGGCCCCATCGAGGCCGACGGCTACCGTCCCATTGAAGCGCCCGCGCCGGACATCATTTCCCGCCAGCCCGTGAATCAGCCCATGGAGACGGGGCTTTTGACCATCGACTCCATGTTCCCCATTGGCCGGGGCCAGCGTGAACTTATCATTGGCGACCGCCAGACCGGTAAGACCGCTATTGCGCTGGATACCATTTTGAACCAGAAGGGGAAGAACGTGGTCTGCGTTTACGTGGCTATCGGCCAGAAGACCAGCTCTGTTTCCCAGCTGGTGGAGACGCTGCGCAAGCATGATGCGCTGGATTACACCATCGTGGTCAGCGCTACGGCCAGCGACTCCGCGCCCCTGCAGTATATCGCCCCCTACGCGGGTTGCGCGCTGGGCGAGTACTTCATGCAGAAGGGCCGGGACGTGCTGATCGTCTATGACGACCTGAGCAAGCACGCAGTGGCCTATCGGGCGTTGAGTCTGCTGCTGGGCCGCTCTCCGGGCCGTGAAGCCTATCCCGGCGACGTGTTCTACCTGCATTCCCGCCTGCTGGAGCGGGCGGCGCACCTGTCGGACGAACGGGGCGGCGGCAGCATGACGGCCCTGCCGATCGTGGAAACCCAGGCGGGCGACGTGTCGGCCTATATTCCCACCAATATTATCTCCATTACCGACGGCCAGATCTTTCTGGAAAGCGAGCTGTTTTTCGCCGGTCAGCGGCCTGCCGTGAATATCGGTCTGTCCGTCTCCCGCGTGGGCGGCGACGCACAGACGCAGGCCATGAAGAAAGCCGTCGGCGCCATCCGTCTGGAACTGGCCCAGTATCGGGAGTTGGAGGTCTTTACCCAGTTCTCCAGCGATCTGGACGAGGGCACTCAGCGGGAACTGCAGAACGGTCAGGCGTTGATGCGGCTGCTGCGCCAGCGGCAGTACCATCCCTACCGGCAGCATGAGCAGGTCATCCTGCTGATGGCCGCGCAGGGGCATCTGTTCCAGCACGTGCCGCTGAATCGGATGGACGAGATCGTCGCGGAACTGCTCCGTCATGTGGAGCAGGAGGAATCCGTCCTGTGCGCCCGGATCGAGGAAACGGGCAAGGCAAGCCCGGACGAACTGCAGCGTCTGCAAAAGAGCGCCGCGGCCTATCTGAGCCAGTTCGGCGCGCCCGCAGCAAAGGAGTGAGAAACCGTGCCAAGCGCCCGTGAGATCCGCGTCCGGATGAACAGCATCCAGCAGACCCGGAAGATCACCAACGCCATGTACCTGATCTCCTCGGCCAAGCTGCGCAAGGCCAAGCAGGAATGGGATCAGACCCGCCCGTACTTTCAGGCGCTGAAGGCGGAGGTCAAGCGCATCTTCCGCACCTCCGGCCATGTGGAGAGCCGGTATCTGTATCCGGACGAGGGTGAGCTGCCGCCGGACGGGACGTACGGCTTTCTGGTCATCACTGCCGATAAGGGTCTGGCCGGAGCCTACAACCAGAACGTGCTGAAGGAAGCCCACCGCCTGATGCAGGAGCATCCGCAGACCAAGCTCTTTGTGGTGGGGGAGTACGGACGGCAGTATTTCCAGCGCCATCAGGTGCCCATCGAGCGCAGCTTTCTCTATACCGCCCAGAACCCCACTATGCAGCGCGCCCGGGAGATCACCGCGGAACTGCTGGACCGCTTCGACAAGGGCGAATTACAGAAAATTTTTGTCATCTACACGGACATGAAAAACTCCCTGACGGAGAACGTCTCCGCCACGCGCATCCTGCCCTTCCATCGTTCGGCGTTCACCGCGCCCACGGATGAGAAGCGGATCACCGAGCCCTTCGAGTTTTTCCCGTCCGTGACGCAGGTATTGGAAAATATCGTACCCAGCTATGTGTCCGGCTTCATTTACAGCGCCCTGATCGACAGCTTTTGCAGCGAACAGAGCGCCCGCATGAACGCCATGAACTCCGCCAACGAAAACGCGGAAAAAATGCTGGGAGAACTGGCGCTTGCCTATAATCGGATCCGTCAGGCGGCCATCACGCAGGAGATCACCGAGGTCTCCGCAGGCGCGCGGGCTCAGAAGCGGAAACGGCAAAAGCAGCACGCACAGGGGAGAGAATCATGAATATCGGAAAAATTGTCGCAATTGCGGGCCCCGTCGTGGACGTGGAATTTGAGGAAGGACAGCTGCCTCACATCCGGGAGGCACTGACGGTCCGCATCAACGGCCAGCGCCGCGTGATGGAAGTGGCGCAGCAGGTCGGGGACAACACGGTGCGCTGCATCATGCTGGCGGCCACGGAATATCTGGCCCGGGGCATGGAAGTGGCGGCGGACGGTCAGGGCATCAGCGTGCCGGTGGGCAGTCAGGTGCTGGGCCGTATGTTCAATGTGCTGGGCGACCCCATCGACGGCGGCGCGCCCGTGCCCGCAGGCGCGGAACGCTGGCCCGTCCACCGCAAGGCCCCGTCCTTTGCCGAGCAAAGCCCGTCCGTGGAAATTCTGGAAACGGGCATTAAGGTCATCGATCTGTTGGAGCCCTATGCCAAGGGCGGCAAGGTGGGTCTGTTTGGCGGCGCTGGCGTGGGCAAAACGGTGCTGATTCAGGAACTCATCCACAACATCGCCATGGAGCACGGCGGCTACTCCGTCTTTACCGGCGTGGGCGAGCGCAGCCGCGAGGGCAACGACCTGTGGCAGGAGATGCAGCACAGCGGCGTGGTGGACAAGACCGCGCTGGTGTTCGGCCAGATGAACGAGGCCCCCGGCGTGCGAATGCGGGTGGCTCTGTCCGGCCTGACCATGGCGGAATACTTCCGCGACCACGACCACAAGGACGTGCTGCTCTTTATCGACAACATCTTCCGCTTTGTGCAGGCGGGCAGCGAGGTTTCCACCCTGTTGGGCCGTATGCCTTCCGCCGTGGGCTATCAGCCGACACTGGCCAATGAAATGGGTCAGCTGCAGGAGCGGATCGCCTCTACCCGGAACGGTTCCGTCACCTCCGTGCAGGCCGTTTACGTGCCTGCCGACGACCTGACCGACCCGGCTCCGGCTACCACCTTTACCCATCTGGACGCGACCACCGTTCTGAACCGGCGCATTGCCGAGCAGGGCATTTACCCGGCTGTCGACCCGCTGCAGTCCACCTCCCGTATTCTGGAAGCGGACGTGGTGGGGGAGGAACACTACCGCGTGGCACGCAAGGTGCAGGAGATCCTGCAGAAGTACAACGAATTGCAGGACATCATTGCCATTCTGGGCATGGATGAACTGGGCGAGAAAGACCGCCAGGTGGTGCTCCGCGCCCGCCGCATCCAGCGCTTCCTGTCCCAGCCCTTCCATGTGGCCGAAAAGTTCACCGGCATTCCGGGCCGCTACGTGCCCCGGGAGGAGACGATTCGAGGCTTTGCCCGCATCGTGGACGGCGAGCTGGATCAGGTGCCCGAAGCCGCGTTCTATAACGTAGGTTCCATTGACGAAGTGCTCCAGAAAGCGAAGGAGACTGCGGAATGAACACATTTCGTCTGCATATTCTCGCCGCCGACCGGGTGTTCTTCGAGGGCGACTGCACCTCGCTGATCGTGCCGACGGTACATGGCCAGTACGGCGTTCAGGCCCGTCACAGCAACATGATCGCCGCTCTGGTGCCCGGCCAGCTCACCTTTCGCTGCCCGGACGCGCCGGAACGGCTGGCCGCTGTTTCCGCCGGAATGATCAAGGTGGAGGATAACGACGTGCTGGTTCTGGTGGACGCGGCCGAGCGCCCGGAGGATATCGACGCGATCCGCGCCCGCCGCAAGGCCGACGAGGCCAGGGAGATTCTTCTGCAAAAGAAGAGCCGTCAGGAGTACCGCACCGCGCAGGCCACCTTGGCCCGTGCCCTGAACCGCCTGCGGGTCAAGGAACACCGGGAACTGTAAAAAAATATCCCTGCTTTTCCTGAAAACGGGAAAGTGGGGATGTTTTTGCCTGTAGGCTGCGCAGAATGAAAAAAGCAGCAGGAAAGTACAAGGTAAAGCACGATCTTCCAATTGTTCCCACCCGGAGGATATGATACAATGAACGCACAAACAACCAATGGGAGGAAAATCAGCATGACGACCGAAGAATTGCGGGCGTTGATCCGCGATATGAGCCTGCAGGAGAAAATCGCGCAGGTAAGCCAGATCGGCATGGAGAGCTTTTTTGCCAATTCCACTGAGCCTACGGGGCCGATGCGAAAGTTTCATTTGAGCCGGGAGCAGATGCTTCAGGCGGGCAGCCTGATCGGTGCCTTCGGCATCGATGAGCAACAGCAGCAGGAAATTCGGCGACTGGTGGGGGAAACGAAGCACCGTATCCCGCCGCTGATCATGTGCGACGTGATCCACGGAATGCGCAGCATCTTCCCGATCCCGCTGGGTATGGGCGCTTCCTTCTCCGAGAAAAACACGGAGATCATGGCACGCACCAGCGCCGAAGAAGCCACGGCTCGGGGCATTCACGTGACCTTCGCGCCGATGGCGGACGTGGTGCGCGACCCCCGCTGGGGCCGCTGCATGGAAAGCTTCGGCGAAGCGCCCGCCCTTTGCGGACGGATGTCCGCCGCGGCGGTGCGGGGATTCCACGGCCCAGACGAAAACGCCCCGGACGGCCTTGCCTCCTGCGTCAAGCATTTCGCGGCCTATGGGCTGGTGGAGGCGGGGCAGGATTACGGCCATGTGGACGTGAGCCGGGTGGAAATGTACAATACCTATCTTCCGCCCTTTAAGGCCGCGCTGGATGCGGGCTGCGATATGCTGATGCCCGCCTTTACGCCGGTGGATCGGGTGCCCGCCACGGCCAACCGCTGGCTGATCGGTCAGGTGCTGCGGCAGCAATGGGCGTGGGACGGCATGATTATCACCGACTGGGGCTCCATCGACATGATGCTGGTGCAGGCTTTTGCCGAAAGTATGGAAGAAGCTGTGGAACAGGCCTTCAACAACACCGTCGATATGGATATGATGAGCTACGCTTATTTCAGCTGCCTGGAAAAGCTGATTCGCGAGGGCAAGGTCAGGGAAGAAAAGCTGGACGCTTCCGTCCTGCGGATTCTGGAATTGAAGAACCGGCTGGGGCTGATGGACGATTCCCGGCAGCCGCAGCCCGCGCCTACCGCGGAGCAGGTGTCTGAAAACCGCCGCAAAACGCTTCAGGCGGCGCTGCAAAGCTGCGTGCTGATGAAGAACGACGGTGTGCTGCCCCTGAAACCCGGTGTTCACTTGGCGCTGGCCGGTTCCCACGCGGACGAACACGGTCTGCTGGGCGGCTGGCACACGGACGGCCGCAACGAGGAAACGCCCTCTCTGTTGGATGCGTTCCGTGCGGAAAAGAATGTGACCCTCTGCAAGCCCGAAGAAGCCGATGTGATCCTTTTTGCCTGCGGCGAGCAGCAGGATCTGACCGGCGAGGCCTGCAGCCGGGCCTATCCCAAGCTGGAGGAAGAACAGCTGCAGGAGCTTTACGCCCTGTCCGAACTGGGCAAGCCCATCGTGATGGTGCTGTTCTGCGGCCGGGCGCTGGTGCTGTCGGATGCGTTGCCCTTCTGCAATGCCTTGCTGAACGCGTGGTTCCCCGGCAGCGAGGGCGCGGAAGCCATTCGCCGTCTGCTGGTGGGCGAGGAGAACCCCTCCGGCCATCTGCCCGTGACCTTCCCACGCTGCACCGGCCAGATTCCCATTCATCACGACCGCATTCCTACGGGCCGTCCATACACCACGGAGGAAAACCGCTATTCCTGCCGCTATCTGGACGAAAAGAACGCCCCGCTGTTCCCCTTCGGCTTCGGCCTGAGCTATACGCAGTTTGAAATTTCGGATATTCGCGCCGATACTGACGTGATTCAGGCAAATGAGCCGTTCCATGTGACAGCCAAAGTCCGCAATGCGGGCAACCGGGCCGGAGAAACGGTCATCCAGCTCTACAGCAACGTTCATGTGCCAGGCCAGCTTACGCCGGTGCGTTCCCTGACCGACTGGCAGCGCATTTGCCTCGGCGTGGGTCAGCAAATGGAAGTGACTTTCGAACTGACCCTTGCTCAGCTTTCTCAGCTGGACGCTGAAGGTCGCGCCGTAACGCCACGTGGAAAGGTGCGCATTGCTGTAGGCGAGGACAGCCGCGCGCCGTTCACAGTGACGCTCCCTGTAGAGGCGTAAGGGAATACAACAAAATCCCGACAGAGCCATTCAAAGCTTTGCCGGGATTTTGTCTGTTGCGGCGAAATTATACGCAGTGAAAGATCATGTTGACCTCGTGGCAATCCGGCTCGTCCACCACGTCCGTTTCCACAAAGCCCAATGATTCGTACAGATGGGCGGCTACTGTATTGCCCCAGATGTAGGTGGTGGTCATGGAATGCAGACCGTACCGCTCCTGCATCAGCCGGATCAGCGCTCCAAGGGCCTTGCGCCCGTAGCCACGGCGCTGCATCGCGCAGTCGATGACGTACTCCCAAAGGAACCATTCGCCCTCCTGAAATTTTCGCAGCAGGACGAAACCTACCAGTTGGTTTTCATCCCAAATGTCAAAGGCGACGGTGTCCTCCCGCTGTACGGCCCGCTCGATCATCTCCGGCGTACCCACCCATTCCCGCTGTTCCGGCAGCATGGACACCTTGATTTCACTGGAGGGGGTGAAGGTCATAAGGAAAGCCCTTCTTTCTGATCTGTTTGGTGCAATGCTGAAAATACAGTTCTTAAGCTCGCTTCCTCTGCTGCTTTTGATTGTTCTCTGCGATCCGTTCCGAGAAAGAAAGCGGTGCCGCGCGTCTGCCGAGCTGCTCCGTAAAGCGGCGGGAATACGCGATATAAAGACCGTACACATATGGCATTCCCAGATTGGTTTCCAGAAGCGAATTGACGACGAGCGTATGGAGCTTTTCTCCTGCCGTGGCAAAGCCCGCGCTGCGGATCCCCCCTAACAAAAGTGCCGCTTCCCAGCCAAATTGAACGAGAACGCCGATGGATAGAAGCCACGGGAGGTTGATGCGCTGCTCTTTCTGCTGTTGGCGCAGGTCGTAGACGATGGCGCCCAAGTAACCCACAAAGAGAATGAGAGCCATATAGCCATGGTAGGCGCCCGTGGTGCGCTGGATCACGATCGGCACGGCGTTCAGCACAAAGGTCTGCGTCAACAGCGGGCAGCAGAACCACCAGCTCAGGATCAGCAGCGACCATTCCGGCAAGTGCTCGTCTTTCGACAGGCACAGCCAGATCCAAGTAAAGTTGGTGAACCCATAGCTCATGGACATCCACAGAAGCACCCAGAAAAGACTGTACTCGTCAGAGATGCTGCGGGAATGGCATATCAGGTGGAAAACGCCGTAGTCCACCAGCATGTTATACAACGCCCATGCCCAGCCCGACCAGCATCGTCATGTATTTTTTCTGATAGAGCAGCAGAAGCAGGAAACGCAATATCCAACCAGATGTAAAGCGGCGCAAACTGCCGGCGCGCGATGATCTCTGTCATGGTTTCGGTTCCTTTGATCTTATTTCCCCAACACCCGCTCGTTGATCTCCGCTTCCATCCGATTCAGCGCCGATTCGGCCTCGGCGCGGCTGGCGGCGCGGGCGCTCAGGTAGACCTTCACCTTAGGCTCGGTGCCGGAGGGGCGCACGATGGCTTTTTTGCCGTCGGCGGTCTGGTAGCTCAATACGTCGCTCTTGGGCAGACCCTCGATGCCGGGGGCGTAGTCCTTGACGGTCTCCACCGGGCTGCCTGCCAGAGAAGAAAGCGGCTCGGCCCGCAGAGAAGCCATCACCCGGGCCATTTCCTTCATGGGTTCCGCGCCCGCAATATCAAAATTCAGCAGCCGGTTTTCCATGAAGCCGTAGGTCTCGTACAGGCGCTCCATTTCTTCGGCCAGCGTGCGGC
The DNA here is from genome assembly GCA_900548145.1 of uncultured Eubacteriales bacterium. GTDB lineage: Bacteria > Bacillota > Clostridia > Christensenellales > Aristaeellaceae > Limiplasma. The sequence goes on from URJB01000009.1 coordinate 61,064, forward strand.
CCTCAGCGGCGGCGCACTGCGCCATTTCCGCCACCAGCATACTGCCCATTACGCCGTCCTTGTCCCGGACGTGGATTCCGGCCAGATAGCCGCAGCTTTCCTCAAAGCCGAAGACGTAGCGCTCCGGGTGGCCCTCCTGTTCCAAACGGCCGATGATCTCGCCGATGTACTTGAAGCCGGTCAGGCATTCCGTCACTTCCGCGCCGTAACGCCGGGCAATGGCGAAGGCCAGATCGCTGGTGACGATGGTCTTGACCACCACCGGGTTTTCCGGCATGGTGCCAAGCGCCGTGCGGGTCTTCAGAATGTGTTCCAGCAGCAGTAGCCCTACTTCGTTGCCGGTGAGCACAGTGTAGCGCCCGTCCTTTTCCCGGACGGCCACGCCCACCCGGTCGCAGTCCGGGTCGGTGGCGATGAGCAGGGACGCGTTTTCTTTTTCCGCCAGCTCAAGACCGCAGCGCAGAGCCTCCCGCAGCTCCGGGTTGGGCTTTGGACAGGTGGGAAAATGTCCATCGGGGGTGGTTTGCTCGGTCACGCAGGTGAACTGGATGCCCTTCATGCGGCGGAACGTTTTGGTCACAGGCTCCAGCCCCGTGCCGTGCAGGGGCGTGTAGATCAGGCGCAGGGGCGCTTCCGCTTCGGGGGCCACCCGGCAGGACAGCGTTTTTTCCAGAAAACGGTCGACAATTTCCTCCGGCACATCCCGCAGCAGACCGGCGGCGCGGCTTTCCGCTTCCGGCATGGACTGGGGTGCGCCGTAGGGAACCTTTTCAATGCAGTCGGTAATGGATTCCGCCGCCTCCTGCGTGATCTGGCAGCCGTCGGAGCCGTAGACCTTGTAGCCGTTGTACTGGGCGGGGTTGTGGCTGGCGGTGATGACAATGCCCGCGTCGCAGCCCAGCTCCCGCACCGCAAAGGACAGCATGGGGGTGGGCATCAGCCGGGGGTAGACGTGGGCGGTCAGACCGTTTCGGGCCAGCACACCCGCCGCAAAATAGGCAAAGTCCTGGGAACACAGACGGGAGTCATAGCCGATGGCGACGCTTTTGCCGCTTCTTTCCTGCAGATAGTCCGCCAGCCCCTGTGTAGCGCGGCCAACGGTGTATTCGTTCATTCGATTGGTGCCAATGCCCAGCACGCCCCGCAGACCGCCGGTGCCGAAGGCCAGCTCCGTCCCGAAGGCGGAAAGCAGCTCCTCTTCGTTTTCCAGCATCTGCGCCGCCGTTTTCCGGGTCTTTTCGTCAAAATGAGGATCCGTTGCCCAAATCTTCGCACGTTCCTTTGCCAGCATGGAAATTCCTCCATTATCTTTTGCATATTCAGATGGAAAACCGTCGAAAAATGTTTCCTGTCAAAGCCTAATACAACGTATCCCCTTTGTCAAGAGAGGAGCGTCGGACGGCGGGGTTGTCTCTTGACAGGGGAAAGGCCGTGGGGATATACTTTGATGGGACAAACTGAAAATTCCATGAATTGAGGGACAACTATGCCGATTCTGTATTCGCCGGAAAATCAGGTTTTTCATTTGCAAAACGACCGCATCAGCTATATCATTCGACTGGTGGCGGGCAAATATCCGATCCATCAATACTGGGGCAAAAAGGTGCGCGCGATCCATGCGGACGTGATGGAGCGCTGCTGCAATCAACGGGAAGAAGGTTTCACCCTGCACGAGCTGCCGCTGGACACCCTGCCACAGGAATGCCCGGTCTTCGGCTGCGGCGATATGCGTCAGGGGATGCTGGAAGTCCGGCAGGCCGATGGCAGCAGCGCGCTGGATCTTTGCTACGATTCCCATGAAATCCTGAAGGGCAAGCCTGCCCTGAAAGGATTGCCTTCCGCCCGCGGGGAAGAAGCCGAAACACTGGTGCTGCGCCTTCGGGACGAGCACAGCGGCGTTGCGGTGGAATTGAGCTACAGCGTGTACCCCGATATCGACGTGATCGCCCGGAACATGCGGGTGGTGAACGACGGGGAACAGGCCGTGGTGCTGGAAAGAGCCCTGAGCGCCTGTGTGGATCTTGAAAATACCCATGCCCAGCTGACAACCCTGAGCGGCGCGTGGGCGCGGGAGCGGCAGATGGTTACCCGCCCGCTGGTTCCGGGCCATCAGGGGGTCGAATCCGTTCGAGGCGCCAGCAGCCACCAGGCCTGCCCCTTTATGGCACTGGGGAAATCCACCGTCACGGAGGATGAAGGCGAGGTCTATGCCCTGTCCCTGTGCTACAGTGGCAGCTTTTGGGCCGATGTGTTCGTGGACTGCAACGACATGGCCCGGGCGCAGATCGGTATTCAGCCCTTCCAGTTCAGCTGGGAACTGAAGCCCGGCGACAGCTTCCAGACCCCGGAAGCCTATCTGTGCTATTCGGCCAACGGCCTGAACGGCATGAGCCGGGAGTTCCATCACCTGTGCGGCCGCTACATCACCAGGGGCAAGTACGCCCATGCCAGCCGTCCCCTGCTGGTGAACAACTGGGAGGCCACTTATTTCGACTTCAACGAGGATAAGCTGCTGGAACTGGCCGCCTGTGCCAAAGATGTGGGCATCGACCTGTTTGTGCTGGACGACGGCTGGTTCGGCCATCGGGACGTGGACAATAGCTCTCTGGGCGACTGGGTGGACGACCGGCGCAAGCTGCCCAATGGGCTGCGGGGTCTGTCCGACAAGATCCATGGGCTGGGGCTGAAATTCGGCCTGTGGTTCGAGCCGGAGATGATCTCTCCCGACAGCGATTTGTACCGTGCTCATCCCGACTGGTGCATCCACATTCCCGGCCGGATGCAGGTGGAGAGCCGCCATCAACTGGTGCTGGACCTGAGCCGCAAGGAAGTGCGGGAGTACATCATCGACGCGGTCAGTGCCGCCATGGAGCGGGGCAATGTGGACTACGTCAAGTGGGACATGAACCGCAATATGAATATGCTCCACTCCGACGGACTGGACAGCGCGCACCAGAAGGAGCTGAACCACCGCTACATTCTGGGCCTGTACGAAATTTTGGAAGCCGTGACCAGCCGCTTCCCCGACGTACTGTTTGAAAGCTGTGCCGGTGGCGGAGGACGTTTCGATTTCGGCATGATGCACTATATGCCGCAGGCGTGGTGCAGCGACGATACCGACGCTTTCATGCGCTGCCGTATTCAGTACGGCACGTCGATGGTGTTCCCGGTTTCCACCATGGGCGCGCACGTGTCCGCTGTGCCCAATCACCAGATGGGTCGTTCTACGCCGCTGGCTACCCGGGCAGCGGTGGCCATGGGCGGCACCTATGGCTATGAGCTGGATCTGACCAAACTGCCTAAGGAAGAACTGGACGAGATTCGCCGTCTGAACGAAAAGGTCAAGGCCTTGCAGCCCCTGCTTTTATATGGCGAGTTCTACCGGCTCTGTTCTCCCTTTGAGGGCAGCAAAACGGCCTTTATGAGCGTCAGCGAAGACCGGCGCGAAGCCGTCGTCACCCATGTGTACGGCCCGGCCGAGCCTAACCGGCAGCCGTTGCTGCTGCCCCTGCGGGGTCTGGATGCTGAAAAGGAGTACCGCGATGTGGAGAGTGGCCGCGTTTACGGCGGCGACGAGCTGATGACCCACGGACTGACCATTCCCCGCGCATGGGGCGACTATATGGCCACTCAATTCCATTTGGTGGCGGTGGACTGATCCCCTTATCTTGAACAGAAGGAGCATCAAAAACCCATGGCTTACCTGTATGAAACGCATATGCATACCCGATTCGGCAGTCTGTGCGGCGTATCCAACGGCAAGCAGCACGCTCAATATTACAAAAAGCTGGGCTTTCAGGGCATCATTATCACGGATCATTTCTTCGGCGGCAATACGGGCGTTCCCGCTGACCTGCCGTGGGAAAAGCGCGTGGAGCTTTTCTGCCTCGGTTACGAAGATGCGTGGCGGGAAGGCCAGCGGATCGGGCTGGACGTTTTCTTCGGCTGGGAGCAGAATTATCAGGGCGACGAATACCTGATCTACGGCCTTGACAAGGAATGGCTGCTGAACCATCCCGAAGTGGAACACTGGAACCGCAAGGAGCAGCTGGAGGGCGTTCGCGCGGCGGGCGGCTGCGTGGTGCAGGCCCATCCCTTCCGGGATCGGGGCTACATTGATAAAATTCGTCTGGGGCTGCATTACTGTGACGGCATTGAAGCGGCCAACGCGGCCAATGTGCCCTACAACGACGCGTTTGCCTACCGCTACGGGACGGAGTATGGCCTGCCCATGACGGCAGGTTCGGACAATCATAATTCCGCTTTGCCCCGGACGCGGGATGAAATCTTCGGCGTCCGTCTGGAAAAGCCGCTTACCTCGATTCAGGACTATGTGTCGCTGATCCTGAACCACGGCCCCATCGGGCTGGACGTGCCGAAGGGACGGTTCGACCTGACGGACGATATGCCGAATCTGGCTTCCTACTGGCTGGATGAAAACGAACAGCCGGTGCCCACCGGACGGGATTGGCGAAAGTAAGCTACAAAGAAAAGGGTCTGCCTTGCTGATAGGCAGACCCTTTTGCGTGCTGGAAAAAAGGGGGACTCGGCAGCGCTTGAATGTTGTGAAAAGTGCTGCCAAAATGTTTGCTCATATTGCGCTTACGTTCGGTTTCACCGAATAATCCGCTGGACGGGCACTTTCTCAGCAGAGACGGGGAATTGACTGGCAGCGCCCTCCACTTGCGCCCTTCGATAGAGTCATTCTGTCTGCCCGTCCTGCCAAGTTAGAAGAAAAGACTCTGCAACGCGTTCGCCGCATGGAAGCTCCCATTCATTCCTGCGTATCCGGCGGCAGATATTTTCCGGCTTCGCTTTCTTCCAGCGCTTCCACACTGCGGAGGCGCTTTTCGATGCTGCGGGTGCGCACAAAGGCACTGTCGATGCTGTCGCTGGCCTGACGAAGCTTTTCCTGCGTGTGCTCCAGCACCTTGGCAAAGTTGCCGAAGTCGGTCTTGACCGCCCCCAGCAGCTTCCAGACCTCGGCGGAGCGCTGCTCGATCGCCAGCGTGCGGAAGCCCATCTGCAGGCTGTTCAGCAGTGCCAGCAGTGTACTGGGCCCCGCTACCAGAATGCGCTGCTCCCGCTGCAGGGTCTCCACTACTTCCGCGTTGCGCATGACCTCGGCATAAAGGCCTTCCAGCGGCAGGAACATCACGGCGAAATCCGTGGTATAGGGCGGAACGATGTATTTGCCGATCCGCTTGCCCTCGGTGCGCACGGCGTTCATCAGGGCGCGCCGAGCCGCTTCGCAGGCTTCGCCGTCCCCAGCCTCCGCAGCCGCCGTCAGCCGGGTGTAATCCTCCTGCGGGAATTTGCTGTCGATGGGCAGATAGACGGGCCGGTCTTCCTTGCCCGGCAGGATCACAGCGAACTCCACCCGCTCCTGTGAGCCAGGGACCACCGCCACATTCCGCGCATACTGCGACGAGGTCAGCGCCTGTTCCAGCAGTGAGCCCAGCTGCATCTCGCCCCATACGCCCCGGGTCTTGACGTTGCCCAGCATCCGTTTCAGGTCGCCTACGCCGCTGGCCAGCGTGTGCATCTCGCCCAGAGACTTATACACCTGTTCCAGCCGCTGGCTGACCTGCGCAAAGCTGTCGTTCAGTCGCTTTTCCAGCGTGCTGTGCAGCTTTTCGTCCACCGTCTGGCGCATTTCTTCCAGCTGACGGCGGTTTTCGTTGGCAAGGCGCTGCACGCCCTCGTCCAAGGTGCGGCGCAGGGACTCCATACGGGCGTCGTTGCGCTCCAACAGGCTGTTGAGCTGGTCACCCTGCATTTTCAATACGTTGGACAGCAGGGAGATTTGGCCGTCGCTGGTGCGCTGCATGGTCTCGGACAGTTCCCGCCGCTGGGCCGCGCTTTGCTCCAGCAGGTCGTCCTCCATGCCTTCCAGCCCCTTCCAGAGCTGCTCCTGAAAGCGGCGAAACTCCTGCCGCTGCCTGCGCTGACCCTGCACCACCAGCGCGATCAGCACCACAGCCAGCACGATCAAAACCAGCGCCAGTCCGCCTAAAATCAGCGTCGAAACCGAAGCGTTCTGCATCTTTGGTTCCTTTCTGCATCCCGGATTTTGGTTCGGAATGCGGTAAATAGGAATGGCCGCGCAATGCGCGGCCAGAAGAAGTTTACATTTCCCGGCGGCCCTCCATGGCCTTGGAAAGGGTGATCTCATCGGCGTATTCCAGATCGCTGCCCACCGGCACGCCGTGGGCGATCCGGGTAACGCGAATGCCCATGGGCTTGATGAGCCGCGCCAGATAGGAGGCCGTGGCTTCGCCCTCGATGTCCGGGTTGGTGGCCAGAATGACCTCTTTCACATCCGGATCGTTCAAACGGGCCATCAATTCTTTGATGCGGATATCCTCCGGCCCCACGCCGTCCATGGGGGAAAGAGCGCCGTGAAGCACATGGTACAGCCCTTGAAAATCCCGCATCCGCTCGATGGCGGCCACGTCCCGGGGGTCGCGCACGACGCAGATTTGGCCGTTATGCCGCCGTTCGTCCCGACAGATGTCGCAAAGCTCGTCTGTGGAATAATTGCCGCACACGCTGCAATACCGGATGGATTTGCGGCCGCTGTAGATCGCCGTCGCCAGCTCCCGCACATCTTCCAGCGGCATACTGATGATGTGATAGGCCAGCCGCTGGGCGCTCTTGGTGCCTACGCCCGGCAGACGGGACAGCTGCGCCACCATTTTGGCGATGGGTTCCAGCTGCGCCATGGCTTAGAACATGCCTCCCATGCCGGGGGCCAGTTTTCCCAGCTCACTCTGACGGGTCTCCTCAGCGGTGTGCAGGGCCTCGTTCACCGCGGCCATCACCATGTCCTGCAGCATTTCCACGTCCTCGGGATCCACGCACTCGGGCTTGATCTGGATGCCGGTCACTTCATGCTTGCCGTTGACGGTCACGCTGACCATGCCGCCGCCGGCCTGTGCGGAAAATTCCCGGGCCTCGATGTCCTCCTGCGCCTTCGTCATCTGCTCCTGCAGCTTCTGGGCCTGACGCATGAGCTGCTGCATATTGGCTCCGCCGCCAAATCCGCCGAACTGTTGATGTCTTGCCATGATGCTTCTCCTCCATAATGGGACGGGCGAAAACACACCCGCCGGTGATTCGATCAGAACAAATGTGCCGTTTACTATCATACCGTTTTTAAGGAAAAAAAGCAACGGGCATTTCGGGCGGATTTTTAGGAACGTTTCTTTGTACTTTTTCTGTTTTCAATGGGCAAAAATGAAAATTAGCGCTTTTGCAGCTTGCATCTTCCGCCATTTTCTGATAGCCTGAAACAATGACAGGTTTTGACAAATGATGTTAGAGATGGTGAGATGCAATGGAGCGATCCCGTGAAAAATTCGCCTCGCGGCTTGGGTTTATTCTGATATCGGCCGGATGCGCCATCGGCCTTGGAAATGTGTACCGTTTTCCCATCATTACGGGCGCTTACGGCGGCGGAGTCTTTGTATTGATATACATTGCGTTTCTGGTGCTGCTGGGCCTGCCCATCATGAGCGCGGAGCTGGCGGTGGGCCGCGGAAGCCAGCGCAGCATCGCCTCCTCCTTTGACGTGCTGGAAAAGAAGGGCCAGAAATGGCACCTGATGAAATATCTGGGCATCTGCGGCAATTATCTGCTGATGATGTTCTATACCGTCATTTCCGGCTGGATGGTCATTTATTTTGTGAAATATCTGACCGGCTCCATCATGAGCGCCTCCGGGGTGGAGGGCCTGTCGGCGGTGTTCGGCAGTATGGTCAGCAATCCGGGCCTGATGGTGGTAAGCGCCTTCGCCGTCATTCTGATCTGCTTCGGCATTTGCTCCATGGGCCTGCAAAAGGGCGTGGAGGGCATTACCAAGTGGATGATGGTGGCGCTGCTGGCGTTGATGATCGGGCTGGCGGTCTATTCCGCTACGCTGCCCAACGCGGCGGAGGGGCTGCGCTTTTATCTGGTGCCTTCGCTGAAGCGGCTGGAAGAAGCGGGCGTGAGCACGGTGATCTCTGCGGCGATGGGGCAGTCCTTCTTTACCTTGAGCCTCGGCATTGGCTCGATTGCGATCTTCGGAAGCTATATCGGCAAGGAACGCCGTCTGCTGGGCGAATCCGTCACCATCGTGTGTCTGGATACCCTTGTGGCGATCATGTCCGGCATGATCATCTTCCCGGCCTGCTTTACCTACAATCAGGGCGTGACCGCCGACGCTGGCAGCGTGGGCGCGGGCTTCCTGTTCACCACCCTGTCCAGCATCTTCAACGGAATGCCCGGCGGGCGGGTGATCGGCATGCTATTCTTCCTGTTCATGATTTTCGCGTCTTTTTCTACGGTCATTGCCGTGTTTGAAAACATCATGTCCTTCTGGCTGGAGCTGACGAAACTGAACCGCCGGATGATCGCCCTGATCAACGCGGCGCTTTTGATGGTTCTTTCCCTGCCCTGTGCGCTGAGTCTGAATGTGTGGAGCAGCGTAAAGATTTTTGGCCTCGGCATTATGGACTTGGAGGATTTTGCCGTTTCCAATCTGTTATTGCCCATCGGCAGTCTGTTCTACGTGCTTTTCTGCACTACTCGGTACGGCTGGGGATGGGATCGGTATTTTGCCGAGGTCAATCTGGGAGACCGGGGCGCTCGGCTGCCACGCTGGATCCGTCCTTACATGACGTATGTGCTGCCGCTGATCATACTGGCGGTGCTGGTCATGTCCGTTTTCGGCTGAAAACGCCACATGGGCAGCACTGTTCTACAAATAAAACACGAACGGCCCAACAGAAATCTGTGAGTCCCGTCCCGGCCGGACAGGTGCCGGGATGGGGCTTTTGTGCCTATTGACACCCTGTCGGGCTTTCCGCTATAATGGCGTAAACGATTGAGGACGCACGTTTTGTTTCTTTTGTTTTGCGCTGAAGAAACGGCGCGTAGGAGAGGAAGCGACGTTTATGGTCACGCTCAAGGATATTTCCGTCAAATGCAAATGTTCGGTGGCAACGGTCAGCAAGGCGCTGAACGGAATGCCGGACATCGGGGAAGAAACGGCGCGGCATATTCGTCAGGTGGCGACCCAGATGGGCTATACGCCAAACGCTGCGGCCCGCACCCTGAAAACCAACCGCTCTCAGACCATTGGGCTGCTCATGTGCCAGCGGGATGAAAATATCTGGACGCATGACTTTTTCTCCCGGGTCGCCGCCGGCATTCAGGAAGTGATGGAGGGCAGCGGCTATGATGTAACGCCTATCAATTCCCTGCGCCTGCACACGGCGGGAGAACTGCTGCAATACTGCGTTTATCGGAGATACGATGGAATTATCATCATGAGCGCCGGTTTTCGTCAGGAAGAAATGCGGGAAATTCTGGAAAGCAAGCTGCCTATGATATCCATTGAGAATACCTTTCCGGGCCGGGGCGCGGTGCTGTCCGACAATATGCAGGGCACGGGCGAACTGGTGCGGCTGGCCTATGAAAAGGGTCATCGGAAGATCGCTTTTATCCATGGCGAGGACACCAGCGTGACCCGCACCCGGCTGCAAAGTTTCCGGTCTGTCTGCAGTGAGCTGGAGCTGTCCATTCCGGAAGCCTATCTTCGTCCGGCGCTGTATCACGACCGCAAAAGCGCCGCCCGGGAAGCGAAAGCCCTGCTGGCGCTGGAGGAGACGCCCACCTGCATTCTGTTTCAGGACGATTATTCCTGCATCGGCGGACTGGATCTGCTCCGACGGGACGGCGTGACGCTGCCGGAAAACCTCAGCTACGCCGGGTACGACGGCATCAAGCTGGCCCAGCTGTTCACCCCCCGACTGACCACCTACCGGCAGGATATTTCCGTCATGGGGCAGGAAGCGGCCCGAATGCTGCTGGAAGCCATTGAGAAGCCGCAGGATTTTCTGCCCCGGTACGTAACCATTCCGGGACGGCTGGTGGAGGGAGAAAGCGTTCGGTCTCTCTGAGCTTTTTCGCCGGGAGCGGTTTGCATTGACAAGCCGCCAAGCGCGTGTCATACTGAAAAACGCGAAATACAACGGGATTCCGGGAGGATGAAAGCATGAAAATTTCCAAAAAGGACGCGCTGAGCTGGTTTACTTTTTTTGCCGCTCTGCCGGAGGATGAAGAGATTCAGCAGCACCAGCAGGAGATCATCTATGCGGTGTTCAGCCAGATCGAGGACGCGGTGGACGCACGGAACGAGCGGCTGATGGGGGAGATTCCCCATCGGAAAAATCTGCAGGGCCGCACCCTGTATGTGGGCGATGAAAAGAAATTTCCCCGGGGCTGCTGCTCCTGCCTGCTTGGCACGGGCCTGACGGCCATCCGCAAGACCAACAAGTGCAATCTGCAATGCCCGTTCTGCTACGACTTCGGCGAAATGGACTGCCAGCCGCCGGTGGGCGAGGGCTTGTGGGAGATCGGCGGTACCCGCTTCCGGGAGCGGGATATTCCGCTGCTGTTGTCCATCCAGAAGAAGCCCACGGGCATTTCCTACGTCTATCTGGAACCCTTTATGGAAATTGAAAAGTACTACGGTATTATCCGCCGCTTCCGGGAGGCGGGCATTCACCAGCATATGTACACCAACGGCACGCTGGCCACAGAAGAAAACCTGCGGGCGCTGGGGGAAAGCGGCCTGAACGAGTTGCGGTTCAATCTGGGTGCTTCCGGCTGCGCGGACAAGGTCATCCGCGCCATGGAAACGGCGAAAAAATATATCCCCTTCGTGGGTATCGAAACACCCATGACCCCGGATTTCGAACGGCAGTTCCAACAGAAGAAGGAGCAGATCCTGGCTACGGGGATCGACTTCATGAACTGCGCCGAACTGCACCTGAATCCCAACAACATTGGAAATTACTGGGGCGAGGAGCTGTACCTCTGCCGTCAGGGCTATGTGTCGCCTATTTGGAGCCGGGAGATCACCTTCCGTCTGATGAAACAGGCGGACGAAGAACGCTGGCCCATCGTGGTGCATGACTGCTCCAACCATACCAAATTCGCCCGCGACCTGAATCTGCGGGCCAAGGAGGGCGGATGGTTTGGTTCCAGCAGCTATACCTGCGAGTTTGACCGGCTGCCCTACGAAGCCTTCCTGCCCATTTTGCAGGATGAATCCTTCGCGTTTTTGGAGGAAGAAGAACTTCCCCATGGCTACCGTCCCGGCGAACTGGTTTTTTGAGCTTGCCTTTTGAAAAAGGATGCCCTATAATAGGTATGGTTTAGACGGTTTTCACCGCCGAAAATGAAGATGTTTTGGGAGGAAAGACCAATGAAGCGGTTTTTTGCACTGGTACTCGCTCTGGTAGTTTGCCTGTTTTCCGTGACGGCGCTGGCCGAAGGAAAGCTCACCGTGACCGAAAAGAATCTGATCGAGTTTGAAGGCTCCAGCAATGCCTATTTCTTTGCCAAGGTGGAAAACACCGGCGACGCTGCCATCGGCGTTGGCACCGGTAAACTGGTGTGCTTCAGCTCCGACGACGATGTGCTGGTTTCCGAAAGCTATGTGACCGCCAATCCGTCCTCGGTGATCCTGCAGCCCGGCGAATCTCTGTATGTCAGCGATTCCATCTGGGAAAGCGCGCTGGAAACCGCCGATATCGCCGACTTCAAGTTCTCCATGGACACGGAGGACTACGCCTCCGAGGTAACGTTTGTGCCCTGCGAGGCCACCTTGGAGATGAAGGATGAATACGACAGCTATGTGTACGTCACCCTGACCAACAATACCGACGCTATCCAGTATGGCCCGTACGTCACCGTGGCGCTGCACGATCAGGAGGGCAATCTGGTCTACGTTCGGGGCGAGTATGCTGACAGCCTGGGCGTTCATCCCGGCAGCACCGTGACCATTCGTGTGTATATCGACAGCGATTTCATCCGCTACTTCCAGACGAACAATATCGAAATCAGCACCGCAAACGCTTATGTGTGCTACGAAGCTGAATAAACCGCATGAAGCCCAAACCGCCCGCCGGGAAGTCTCCGGCGGGCGGTTTGCTATTTATTTCTTTTCCAGAAGGCGGTTAATGAGTCCCAAAAGCATCAACAAATCAGTCTCGTCCAGCTGCTTCATCCCCGCGATAGCCTTTTGAATCAGCTCGGGGTTCTGCGTCCCTTCGTCGAAAAACTGCTGGGGCGTCAGCTCGAAGTAATCGCAGATGGCGAAAAACTCCTTCATGGGAGGAAGGGCCTTACCGGAGGAAATATTGTGCACATAGCCCCGGCTGTGGCCGAGGTCATAGCTCATTCGATATTCTGATACACCCTTCCGCAGGCGCAGCTGTGTGATTCTCTCCCGCACGAATAGTTCGTCCATTGCCGTCACCTCACTATCGTATGATAGCTGCGCAGGATGGGAAAATGCTCTGCTATTTCTGGTTTATTTGATTGAAAAAGCAATAAATATATGTTATTATATAAAAGAAAGCATACTGTTGTTGATTGATGCTTGCGATCATTCAAAGAAAGGCAGTATTGACTGAAGAAGATATTTCACTTGTTTGAAATATGAACCAAAAACAGGAATATGGGGGAAGAAAAAATGGCAATGACAAAATGTCCCAGGTGTCATCAAGAAGTATACGATCAGGCGACGGTATGTCCGTATTGCGGGGGACATATGGACGAAGAATTCTGCGCTATCTGCCATCGGGAAATCAAATATGCCGATTCGCCAGTTCTTTTTCATTCCGATGAAAAGAACGCGGACGTGCATTGCTGTGAAAAGTGTAAAAAACAGTTGGACGTCATTCAGGAAAGCAATGACCCGGATGAAATGGAAAAGGCGATCAATTCCATTTATGGTTACGCGAGCCGGATGCCCGGCGGGGAAGTCAAAGAAAATCTGATGGAAATTCTTTCTCTGAACGCGCCGGAGGTAGCCAGAATGAAAAAAGGAATCGAAACAGCGAAACCGGACGCTGTTCCCCCAAAAGACTATTTTGCCGAAAAAGAAGGGGAGGAAGCAGGATTGTTCAGTCATATCGGCGGAAAAATCAAAACGGCGACCACCGTTTTTTGCTGGATTGGAATTATATTCTGCGTTATAGTTGGAGCGTTTCTTTTAACACAAAACAGTCGTTATCAACCGACGATAGGAGCCGGCCTTGGCATTATGCTAGGCGGTTCGCTGGTTTGCTGGCTTTCTTCCCTGATGGCATACGGCTTTGGCGAACTGATTGATGAAGTGAAGAAGAATAACCGTCTGTTGGAAAAGATGCAGGAATCCCAAAAAGCAGACGAAAAGTAATCGCACAAACCAATGGAAGGGAGGGAAAACCCCACAAGGCTTTCCCTCCCTGATTTTATGAAACAGCATTTAATCTGCAAACCGCGTATGCTGCACTTTCCACTTTTTCAGCTTGATATTCACCCAGAAGCTGTAAATGCCTACCGTGACGATGGTGAGCAGCAGCCAGAGAAGCCATTTCCCGAACAACTGCATCGCCGTGCCGTCGAAGGCCAGCCGGTGGCCGTTGATGACCGTGTGCTTCGCCTCCCAACGGTAAACCATGCAGTAGGCCCACGGCAGGCAAATGCCCAGCGTACAGACCGTGATCAGCAGCCCAAGAAGCGTCCAGCCGACCAGCTGCAGCAGTCCGCCGTCAAAACGGGATTCTCCGCTGCCATTGGTGACGTTGATGTTGATTGTCGGGTTATCCATCTTTCGTACCTCCTGATTGAGAAAGAAAGGAAACGAGGACGCTGCATTTTGATGCCCTGCGCGCCAAAGCGGCAGAATTGCCCCGATTTCTATGCGATTGCCGTTTTCCCTTCTTCGAATCGACTCTATTATTGTAACGCCCGAAGAAAGGCCTGTCAACGAAAAACCATCAAAAAAGGATTGCCCCACTTGGGACAATCCCTTCAGTTGTGATTCGATTAGCCGAAGTACCGCTTCAGCAGACCCTCGAAGGCCTTGCCGTGACGGGCTTCGTCCCGGGCCATTTCGTGCACGGTGTCGTGGATGGCGTCCAGACCCAGCGCCTTGGCCTTTTTGGCCAGCTCGGTCTTGCCCATGGTGGCGCCGTTTTCGGCTTCCACACGGACGGTCAGGTTTTCCTTGGTGGAAGCGCTGACCATTTCGCCCAGCAGCTCGGCGAACTTGGCGGCATGCTCGGCTTCTTCGTAAGCGGCCTTTTCCCAGTACAGGCCGATTTCCGGATAGCCTTCCCGATGAGCGGCGCGGGCCATAGCCAGATACATGCCGACCTCGGTGCACTCGCCGGTGAAGTTCTCCCGCAGACCCTGCTTGATTTCTTCCGGCACATCGCTGGCCACGCCGACCACATGCTCGGCGGCCCACACCTTTTCGCCCTCGGCCTTCACAAACTTGGCGCGGGGAGCCTTGCACTGGGGGCAGAATTCGGGAGCCTCGGAACCTTCGTAAACATAACCGCAAACAGAGCAAACCCACTTCATATTCATGTACCTCCTAAAAGTTTTGGTATTTTTCTTGGTGGCAGGTTTCTTATCGCCTGCATCTATTATATAACCAAAACCGCAGAGAGTGAAACAGCTTTTTTGAAAAAAACCAAAAAAATTAGATAGGGGAAACTTTCGGCTTTTGGCGAGCACTTTCTACGGGGATGGACGTTTTTTCACCAAAACAAAATGTCCCTGCCGAAGAAGCAGAGACATTTTGCAGTAAATGGGATGGGGATAAAGCCCCAACCCTTTGTGTTTTTACTGAGCGTCCGCAGGGGTGAAGGTGGGGGCGAAGCCGGAAGCCACGATCAGATCATACACCTTCTGGGTGTAGATGACCTTCTCCAGCGCCTTGACCCAATCCGCTTCGGCGTTCTCGGGCTTCACAACCACCACGTTCACGTAGGACTGGGCGGCCTGACTGTCGGCGGCCTCCACGTACAGGCCGTCTACATTGGGCACCAGCTTTTCCAACGTGGCGTAGTTGCCGTTGATGACCGCGTAGGCCACGTCGGAGCGCGCGCCGGTGATCAGCTCGGCGTTCAGCTCCACCAGCTCCAGATTCTTGGTGTTCTCCACCACATCCAGAGGAGTGCAGGTGCTTTCCAGCGTGGTGCCCTCGGGCAGCTTGATCAGGCCCGCGTCCTGCAGCAGCAGCAGCGCGCGGTTCTCGTTCACGGGGTCGTTGGGGATGGCGATTTTGTCGCCGTCGGCAATGTCATCAAGGCTGGACTTGGTGCCGGCATAGATGGCCATGGGCTCGAAGTGAGTGTAGATCACGGGCACCAGCTGCTCAGCCTCGGAAACGCTGCCGTTGTACTGGGCCAGATAGGGCAGATGCTGGAAGAAGTTGGCCATCACGTCGCCGGCGGCGGTGGCGGGATTCTCGATCACGTAGTCGGTGGCAATGGTCAGGTCGAGATCGTAGCCCAGCGCGGCCAGATCGTCCTTCACCAGCTCCAGAATTTCGGCATGGGGGTTCTCGGTAGCGATCACGGACAGTTTTTCACCGGCAAAGGCAGTGGACAGGGAAAGGACCAGCACCAGGGACAGGATAGCGGCAAACAGCTTTTTCATCGGGGTTTCTCCTTTCGAAATCAGCGTTTTTTATGGTCCAGGCCGCGGGTGAACCGCGTGCCGAAGACGGTGATGATCTGCACCAGTACCACCAGCAGCAGGCTGGCCGAGTACATGATGTCGAATTTGCGGACGTTCAGGCCCTTGGTAATGGCGAGGGCGCCCAAACCGCCGCCGCCCGCCGCACTGGCCAGCGCGGTGTAGCCAAGGATCGTCGTCACGCTGATGGCCGCGCCGTTCACCAGAGAAGGAACGGATTCCGGCAGCAGCACCTTGAAAATGATCTGGAAATTGGTGGAACCCATGGACTGGGCGGCTTCGATAATGCCGTGATCCACTTCTTCCAGCGAGCTTTCCACCATGCGGGCCACATAGGGGAACGCGCTGACGACCAGCGGGAAGATGATGGAGCGAGTGCCGATGGCAGTGCCCATCACGGCGCGGGTCACGGGGAAAAGCATGGCCAACATAATAATGAAGGGAATGGAACGCAGAAAGTTGACCAGCACACCCAACACGGAGTTGAAGCCCGGAGAAGGCATGATGCCGTCCCGGCGGGTGACCACCAGCAGCACGCCCAGCGGCAGACCGATCAGATAGGCGATCACGCTGCTCCAGAAGGTCATGTACAGCGTATCAACGGTTCCCGTCCACAAAAGCGATCCCAGTTGCTCCCAGTTCATTGCCCGCTCACCTCCTCCGTCGTCAGGCCCGCTTTCGCCAGATAATCCTGCACTTGCTTGAGCTCTGCAGGGTCCTCCGGGCGGGCTACCATCATCTGGCCGTAGGTCTTGCCGTTGAACTGATGCATGTCGGCGGCCAGAATGTTCACGTCAAAGCCCAAATCCTTCACCAGACGGCTGATGATGGGCTGATCCGCCGCCGAGCCGTCGAAGACGATGCGCAGGGCCGGCTGGGTGGGCACGTCGTCCTCGTTCTCCGGAAGGATGCCGAACAGGCGCTTGCCTGCGGCGGACTTGGTGTGCATGAACACGTCGTCGACCGTACCCTGCTCCACCAGCTTGCCGCCGTCCAGAATGGCGACCTTGTTGCAGATCTGGCGGATGACCGCCATTTCGTGGGTGATCAGTACCACGGTGATGCCCAACTCGGCGTTGATCTTCTTGAGCAGTTCCAGAATGCTCTGGGTGGTCATGGGGTCCAGCGCGCTGGTGGCCTCGTCGCACAGGAGCATTTCCGGGTTGCTGGCCAGCGCCCGGGCGATGGCCACCCGCTGCTTCTGGCCGCCGGACAGCTGGGCGGGGTAGGCGTTGGCCTTCTCCTCCAGCCCGACGATCTTAAGCAGCTCCATCACCCGCTCGTTGGCCTGCTTTTTGGGCGCGCCCGCGATCTCCAGCGGGTAGCGCACGTTCCGGGCCACGCTCTTCTGCATCAGCAGGTTGAACTGCTGGAAGATCATCGCCATGCGGCGGCGGGTCTGCAAAAGCTGCTTCTTGCTCATGGCCAGAATGTTCTGACCGTCGATCAGCACCTGTCCGTCGGTCGGCGTGTCCAGCCGGTTCAGGCAGCGGATCAGCGTGCTCTTGCCCGCACCGCTCATGCCGATAATGCCGTAAATGTCGCCCTGCTCGATGGCCAGGTTGATGTTGTTCAGCGCCTGTACCTCGCCGCCGGGGATCTGGTAGACCTTGCTGAGCCCCCGCAGTTCGATCTGCGGCACGGTTCGCTCCTGCGTCTCCATTCCGTTCATCCATCCTTCCGCGTCTTTGCGTCATTCCAAACAAAAAGCCCGTCTCGCACTATTGCGAGGCGGGCTTAAACAACTTCTTTCCTTAAGCGACGCAACACAAATAGCACGAGCCAACGCACGCGCACATCATGTTCATTCGCATGGCACATGAGTTCGTCACGATGACTCCTCCTAACTTACGACGTCGCCGCCTTAATGGAATGGTGGCATGATACCACGCTTTTCCTAGTCTGTCAACAGGAAAATCCAAAAAAGGCGTTTCCGTACAATCAAAATACAATTTGCACCGAACCGGGAGCAGCCCAAAATGCCGCCTACAAAAGGAAAATCCTATTTGAATTCCACCGGGGCAGCGAGAAAAATTTGAAATTCTCCATAAAAAAGCCCGCCGTCAGGCGGGCTTCGGACTGCGGTAGCCCTTCGGGCTGTCCTCGTCCTCGGTGCTGCGCACCCTTAAGCTGGTTCGCGGGGAAAGTG
>URJB01000010.1 GCA_900548145.1 uncultured Eubacteriales bacterium
GCGCTCGTGCTCGCCTTTTTCCGCCGTCAAAATGAGCGGGCCTTTTTCCCTCCGCCGCCTATCGCCGCTCGTCTCCCCCGCAGGCGGCGCTGGGCAGACTCAAATGGCGATGTTTGGGACGTTTCTGTGTAGCTTGGATATTTCTGCTGCACAAAAGACCAGCGTAAACATAGAATCACGCTGGCCTTTTCTATTCAATGAACACGAAGTCACACCAGACCGGCGAGCCGCGAGGCCCGTTGCCGAGCGGCGGTAAAACCCCGGCCAACCAGCATGTCCCGCGAGCACCCCCGCGCCCTGCGGGCGCGGTCCGGGGTCCAGGGGCACTGCCCCTGGTTAGACCATTTGCTCGGGGTGGAAGACCTCGTCGAACTTCTCGGCGGTCAGGAAGCCAAGGGCCACGCAGGCTTCCTTGAGGGAGATGTTCTCCTTGTAGGCCTTCTTGGCGGTCTTGGCGGCGTTTTCGTAGCCGATGTAGGGGTTCAGCGCCGTGACCAGCATGAGGGAGTTGTGCAGGTTGTGGTACATCTTGTCCTTGTTGGCAGTGATGCCCACGGCGCACTTGTCGGTGAAGGAAACGATGGCCTCCGCCAGCAGACGGGCGGACTGCAGGAAGTTGTAGGCGGCGACGGGCATGAATACGTTCAGCTCGAAGTTGCCCTGAGAGGCGGCCATGCCCACGGCCACATCGTTGCCCATGACCTGCACGGCCACCATGGTGACGGCCTCGCACTGGGTGGGGTTCACCTTGCCGGGCATGATGGAGGAGCCGGGCTCGTTCTCGGGAATGTGAATCTCGCCCAGACCGTCCCGGGGGCCGGAGGCCAGCCAGCGCACGTCGTTGGCGATCTTCATCATGTCGCAGGCG
This sequence comes from uncultured Eubacteriales bacterium, assembly GCA_900548145.1. Taxonomy (GTDB): domain Bacteria; phylum Bacillota; class Clostridia; order Christensenellales; family Aristaeellaceae; genus Limiplasma. Next base: position 869 of record URJB01000010.1, read on the forward strand.
GTGGCCTTGATGGCGCCGTGAGCGAACACCAGCTCATCCTTGGAGGTCAGCGCGTGGAACTTGTTGGGGGCGGTGATGAAATCCTTGCCGGTCAGCTGCGCTACCTGCGCGGCCACGGCTTCGCCGAAGCCCTTGGGGGCGTTCAGGCCGGTGCCGACGGCGGTGCCGCCCAGCGCCAGTTCCTTCAGGGGCTTCACGGCCAGCTTCAGCAGCTCCGCGTCCCGCTCCAGAGAGGAACGCCAGCCGCTGATCTCCTGGCTGAACTTGATGGGGGTCGCATCCTGCAGATGGGTGCGGCCGGACTTCACGATGCCCTCGTTCTCCGCTTCCAGCTTCTTGAAGGTGGCCACCAGATGGTCGATGGCGGGCAGCAGCTTATCCTCGATGGCGATCACCGCGGAGATGTGCATCGCCGTGGGGAAGGTGTCGTTGGAGGACTGGCTCATGTTCACGTCGTCGTTGGGATGCACCAGCTTCTGGCCCGCCAGCTGATTGGCCCGGTTGGCCACGACTTCGTTGGCGTTCATGTTGGACTGGGTGCCGGAGCCGGTCTGCCATACCACCAGCGGGAAGTGGCCGTTCAGCTGGCCGGAGATCACTTCGTCGCAGGCGCGGGTGATAACGTCGGTCTTTTCATCGGTCATCTTTTCGGGCTTGAGCTGGTGGTTGGCCAGCGCGGCGGCCTTCTTCAGGATGCCGAAGGCGTGGATGATCTCGGCGGGCATGGTCTCGATGCCTACGCCGATCTCAAAGTTCTCGTGGCTGCGCTGGGTCTGAGCAGCCCAGAGACGGTCGGCGGGAACCTTCATCTCGCCCATAGAGTCATGTTCGATGCGGTATTCCATGGGAAAAACCTCCTTGCGGCTTGGAAAATCAGATGTCCAGATTGCTGATGACGTCCTTGAGCACGTCCGCGCTGTGGCGCAGCAGGCCGGTCTCTTCCTCGGTGAGGGGAGCCAGCAGCTTGGAGTGTACGCCTTCCCAGCCCACGGTGTTCAGCACGCTCAGGCACACGTCTTCGATGCCGTATTCGCCGTGCATCATGGTGGAGACGGTCAGGGTCGTGTCCATGCCGTCCAGCAGGCACTTGCAGATGTGGCACACGGACACGGCCACGGCATAGAAGGTAGCGCCTTTGCGGGCGATGACCCGTCCGCCGGACTTGCGGATATACTGCTCCACATCGGCGGTGTTCAGCTCGGGAGCCATGGACATGTCGCCTTCCACCTTGTTGCGGAAGTCGGTGACGGGGATGTTGGAGATGTTGGCCAGACTCCACGGCACGAAAGAGGAGTCGCCGTGCTCGCCGAACACGTAGGCGTGAACGTTGCTCTGGCTGATGTTGTAGTACTCGGACAGGCGGGCCTTCAGACGGGCGGTGTCCAGAATGGTGCCGGAACCGATGATGTGGTTCTCCGGCAGGCCGGAGCGCTTGCACCACTGATAGGTCAGGATGTCGACGGGGTTGCTGACGATGATGTACATGGCGTCAGGCGCATACTTGGTCACCTGAGGCATGATGGACTTCATGATGTTCACGTTGGTCTGGGCCAGCTCCAGACGGCTCTGGCCGGGCTTCCGGGCCACGCCGGAGGTGATGACCACGATGTTGGAGTTGGCGGCGTCCGGATAGTCGCCGGCATAAACGCTGCAGTTGCTGGAGAACGGCGTGCCCTGCCGGATGTCCAGCGCTTCGCCCAGCGCCAGTTCGTGGTTGATGTCGATCATGACGATGTCCTTGGCCAGATTCATGACGGACAGCGTGTACGCGATGGTGGAACCGACTTTGCCCGCTCCGATGATCGTGATTTTGTTCATAGAAAATAACCCCTTCCTTCGTGATTCGTCTTATTTTCCTGCAAATCGTGTTTTTTTGCAATAATTATTTTTATATATACCCCTTATCAATAAGGATATGAACGATTGAAAAACACCAGTGTTTTCAATGGATGCGGCGTTATTCAGCCCTTCGAACTTTCCCTTGGGAAATGCCGGGGCGAAAGGAAAATTTTTGGCCCCCTTCCGCCCGGTTTTTCTCGGAGAATCGAAGAAGCTCAGCCCATCAGCTGTCGGTCGATGGCCGCGGCGGCAGTCTTGCCCGCGCCCATGGCCAGGATCACCGTGGCCGCGCCCGAAACCGCGTCGCCGCCGGCGTATACGCCCGGCCGGGAGGTCAGCCCCGTGTCCGCGTCCGCCACGATGCCGCCCCATTTCTGGGTTTCAAGACCCTCGGTGGTGGACTTGATGAGCGGGTTGGGGGAGGTGCCCAGTGCCATAATCACGCAGTCCATGGGCAGCTCCATCTCGCTGCCCTCCACCGGCACGGGACGGCGGCGGCCGGAAGCGTCCGGCTCGCCCAGCGCCATTTCCTGACAGCGGATGCTCCGCACCCAGCCCTGATCGTCCGCCAGAATCTCCAACGGATTGGTCAGGAAGCGGAACTGGATGCCTTCTTCCTTGGCGTGCTCCACCTCTTCCTTGCGGGCGGGCAGCTCGGCCTCGGTGCGGCGGTAGACGATGGTGACTTCCGCGCCCAGACGGCGGGCGCAGCGGGCCGCGTCCATGGCTACATTGCCGCCGCCCACCACGGCCACCTTTTTGCCGTGCTGCACGGGGGTGGCGCTGCCGGGCTGGTAGGCCTTCATGAGATTGATGCGGGTCAGAAATTCGTTGGCGGAGTATACGCCCTTCCAGCTTTCGCCGGGGATGCCCATGAACTTGGGCAGACCCGCGCCGCTGCCGATGAATACGGCCTCGAAGCCGTATTCCTTTTGCAGCTCGTCAATGGTCAGCGTCTTGCCGATGACCACGTTGGTCTCCACGTCCACGCCCAGCGCCTGCAGGTTCTCAATCTCCCGGCGCACGATGCGCTTGGGCAGACGGAACTCGGGAATGCCGTACACCAGCACGCCGCCCGCCAGATGCAGAGCCTCGAACACCGTGACCGCATAGCCTTTCCGCGCCAGCTCGCCCGCGCAGCTCAGGCCGGAGGGGCCGGAGCCGATCACCGCCACCTTGTGGCCGTTGGGCGCGGGACGGACGGGCTTTTCCGTGGCGTTGGCGCTGTGCCAGTCGGCCACGAAGCGCTCCAACCGGCCGATGCCCACCGGCTCGCCCTTGATGCCGCAGACGCAGCGGCTTTCGCACTGGCTTTCCTGCGGGCAGACCCGGCCGCAGACTGCGGGCAGCGCCGTGGAGCGGGAAAGAATCTCATACGCGCCCTCGAAATTCCGTTCGGCCACCTCGTGGATAAAGGCGGGAATGTTGATACTGACCGGACAGCCGCCCACGCAGGGCTTGTTGCGGCAGTTCAGGCAGCGCTGCGCCTCCGACACGGCCTGCTCCTCGGTGTAGCCCAGCGCTACCTCGTCAAAGTTGCGGCTGCGGACCTCCGGCTCCTGAACCGGCATGGGCGTTTTCTGCTTGGAGGGATTATGCATCGGTCTTCACCCCCTTGAAAAGGTTGCAGGTTTCTTCGTAGGCATGGCGCTCGAAATCCCGGTAGGCGGCGTTGCGGGCCATGGCTTCGTCGAAGTCGATCTCGTGGCCGTCGAACTCCGGACCGTCCACGCAGGCGAAGCGCATTTTGCCGCCCACGGTCAGGCGGCAGCCGCCGCACATGCCCGTGCCGTCAATCATGATGGGGTTCATGCTGGCCACGGTCTTTACGCCAAATTCCTTCGTCAGCTTGCAGACGAATTTCATCATGATGAGGGGCCCGATGGTGATGACCTCGTCGTACTGTTCGCCGCTTTCGATCAGCTTGCGCAGGGCGTCGGTCACAAGGCCCTTTTCACCCCAGGAGCCGTCGTCGCTCATGGGCACGAAGCGGCTGCTGGCCTGACGGAATTCCTTTTCCAGAATGACCAGATCCTGATTGCGGAAGCCCACGATGGCGTGCACCTCGCAGCCCTGCTCGTGCAGTTTTTTGGTCACGGGGTACGCGATGGCACAGCCAACGCCGCCGCCCACCACGGCCACTTTTTTCAGGCCCTCGGTGCGGGTGGCCCGGCCCAGCGGCCCTACGAAGTCGTGAAGCATATCGCCCGGCTGCAGGTGATTCAGCTTTTCGGTCGTTGCGCCCACCACCTGAAAGATCACGGTGACGCTGCCTTCCTCCCGGTCAAAATCCGCCACGGTCAGTGGGATCCGCTCGCCGTCCTCGTCCGTCCGCAGAATGACGAATTGCCCGGGTTCCGCCTTGCGGGCGATGAGCGGAGCCTCCACCTTCAGCCGTGTGACCGTCGGGTTGAGCGCCTCCCGTTCCAGGATCCGATTCATGCGCATCAGTCTCCTTTAATTATGAATGAAAATTGCGATTTCGGGAAATGTTCCCGACTTCTAATTTCGCTGTTTTTTTTCGAAACCCTGCCGTTTTTCGACAGAAAAGGCTGGAAGGACTGGAAACAGCCAAATTGGACAAAAAAACGCCCCGCAGATGGAAAACTGCGGGGCGCGAAGCTTATTCTTTTTCCCGAAGGGCCTTGCCCTCCAGAACCAGCTTGTTCAGCTCGTCCATGAAGCTGGAAACATCGGTAAACTGCCGGTACACGGACGCGAAGCGCACATAGGCCACCTCGTCCAGCTGCTTGAGCTCGGCCATGACGGCTTCGCCGATACGGCGGGAGGAAATTTCGTCCTCTCCGGCGGCATAGACCTGCTTTTCCACCTTTTCGACGATGTTGTCGATGTCCTTCATGCTGATGGGCCGCTTCTGACAGGCGTGGATCAGCCCTTCCTTCATTTTGGAGGCGTTGAAGGGCTCCCGCCGCATGTCTTTTTTGACGACCATGATGGGCGAGGTCTCGATCTTTTCATAGGTGGTAAAGCGGCGGCCGCAGCGAAGACATTCCCGGCGGCGGCGAATGGCGCTGCCCTCTTCCGTGGGGCGGCTGTCGATCACCTTGCTGTCCAGATAGCCGCAGTATTGGCACCTCATGAAAACCCACGCTCCCTTCCTTGCCTGAATCCTGTATTCATGATAGCAAGTTCAGGAAAATATTTCAAGCAAAATCTGGCCGGGCAGATCAGGCGGCGGCAGCGGCCTTCCGATTCTTCGCGATCGCGTACCACACAAGCCCGACGACCAGACCCGCCAGCGCGGGGCAGATCCAGCCAACGCCCAGATCGAAGAAGGGCAGCGCCTTCTGCGCAAAGGCTACCGCGCCCCGCAGATGCAGGGAAGCGATCATGGTCTCGGACAGCACGTCCGCCCCCAGCATGGCCTTGGCAAAGTCGAACAGGGCGGCCACGAAGGTGAAGCCGGTCACAGTGCTGTACACGATACGGCTGTGGCCGAAGAACTTGCCGAACAGCCCCAGCAGGATCAACGTGATGGCCAGCGGGTAGAGGAACATCAGCACCGGCACGGAGCAGGCGATGATGGCGCTCAGGCCCAGATTGGCGATGGCGAAGGACACCACGCTGAAAATGACGGCCCACGCCTTGTACTTGGGGCCCTGGGGGAAAAGCTGCTCGAAGGTCTCGGCGCAGCTGGTCACCAGACCCACGGAAGTCTTCAGGCAGGCCATCGTCACCGTGGCGGCCAGGATCCACACGCCCGCGTCGCCGAAGTAATACTGGGCGATCAGCGACAGCACTTCACCGCCATTTGCGCAGACCACGCCCGCGTTTTCGGCGATCACGCGGCACTGCACGCCCACCAGCGTCACGGCCAGATAGATCACGGCCATAATCAGGCAGCTGGACACGCCCGCTTTGACGGTACACATGGCCACATGCTCAGGCTTCTCCACGCCCAGCCCGCGGATGACGTTGATGACCACGATGCCGAAGGCCAGGCAGGCCAGCGCGTCCATGGTGTTGTAGCCTTCCAGAAAGCCGGTGAAGAAGGCGTTGCTTTCATAGGTTCCCTGCGCTTCCAGCGTGGAGATGGCGGCGGTGGGGTTCACCAGCGCGGCGATCACCAGCACGGCCAGAAGCACCAGAAAGATGGGGGTCAGGATCTTGCCTACATGGGTGAGAATCTTGCCGGGCTTGAGCGAGAACGCCAGCACGATGGCAAAAAACACGAAGGAGAAGATCGCCAGCGCCAACGACTGGTTGGAGCCTTCCGGCATCAGCGTCGCCACCGCCACGGTGAAGGGGGTGGTGGCGCAGCGGGGGATGGCGAAGAAGGGTCCGATGGTCAGGTACAGCGCGCAGGTAAAGAAGTAGCTGTACGGGCGGCTGACCTTGGAGCTGAGCTCCATCAGGCCGTCGCTGCGACTGATGCCCATGGCGGCGATGCCCAGAAGGGGCAGGCCTACGCCGGTAATGACGAAGCCAATGATCGCCTGCCACATATTTTTTCCGGCGAGCTGTCCCATGTACGCGGGGAAGATCAGATTTCCCGCGCCAAAGAACAGGCCGAAGAGCATGGTAGCGATGAGCACGTTTTCCTTTTTTGTCAACCGTTCCTTCATCCCGATCACATCCTTGTGCGTTATATTTGCAATAATATAACACCAATTCAGGCATGGCGCAAGGACAATTTCGATAAAGTACGGCTCCGGAAATTGTATTTATATTGTTTTTTCTTTTCGGGCGAAAACAGAACCGTTTCCGCCCGCCTTTTCTGCCCTGCAGGCGGTTTTTCTTGCGCTGGGGCCCGTTTTCCCGTATAATGGCGTTGCCGTCTTCTTCCCTGTTTTCTTTTTGATTTTATTTTGGACTGATACGGAGGACTGCAACATTATGCAACAGAAAGGAATGGTTTGGGTCATTGGAGCATCGGGCGGACTGGGCCGCGCTGCGGCGCAGGCCTTCGCCCAAAACGGCTGGAGCGTGATTGCGGGGGCCCGCTCCTTTGCCGCAGGAACCTCTCCGCTGGGGGAGGGCGTTACCGTCCTTCCATTGGACGTGACGAGCGAGGAAAGCTGCACGGCCTTTGTGAAAAAGGCCCTCGGCATGGAAAGCCGGGTGGATGTGCTGGTCTGCGCTGCGGCGCAGCTGGTGCTGGGCTCCTGCGAAAATACCACGGTGGACGAATTGGACAGGCTGCTGGACGTCAACGTGCTGGGCGCGGTACGGATGATCCAGCAGGCCCTGCCCCTGATGCGCGCGCAAAAAAGCGGAAAGATTATTCTGTTCTCATCCATTAACGGGCTTCTGGGCATTCCGTTCCAGAGCGCCTATACCGCCAGCAAGCACGCGCTGGAAGGGTACGCCGAGTGTCTGGCCATGGAAACGGAGGCCTTCGGCGTTCAGGTCTGTCTGGTAGAGCCGGGGGACCACCGGGGCGGCAGCAGCCACACCCGCCATCACGCCAAAAACGAAACGGACACCGTCTACCGGCAGGCGTATGAAAACACCTGCGCCATCATTCATCACGACGAAGAAAACGGCCTCTTTCCGGACCGGCTGGGCCGGAAGATCGTGCGGAACGCCCAGCGACGGCATATGCGCTTCCGTCTGAGGGTCGCCAAGCCCGACCAGCATCTGGCCGTGCTTTTGCATACCCTTCTTCCCGCCAGCCTGAATCGGAAAATTCTCTGTTCCTATTATCGTGCTCATCTCTGAGACAAGTCTCTGAAGGTACATTCTGAGGAGGAAAAAAATTGAATTCATCTTACGCTTTGGAGCATAACTGTGCTCTTCTTGAGCAATCCAAAACGCTGGAGACCCTGTTCCGCCTGACCTGCGGCCACGGGGACGCGGACGCGGCCCTGTTTTTGGAAAACGGCGAGGAAAAGCGCTGGTCCTACCGACAGTACGAGACCATGACCCGGCAATACGCGGCCTGTCTGAGCCGCGCCTTTCCGGAGGAGGGTTATATCGCCATCTCCGTGGACACGTGCAAGGAGTGGTTCTCCCTGTTCTGGGGCGTGATCCTCTCCGGCCACAACGCCCTGCTGATCGACGCGGCCTGCGCCGACGAGGCGGCCCTGCGCCTGCTGCGGGAGGCGGACTGCCATGGAATCATTACCCAGCGCCGCCGCACCCTGCCGCAGGACGTGCGCAGTCTGGACTTCTCCGCACTGGTGGGGCAGGCGGCCGCCGAGCCGGAGGACGGCTTCCGGGACGGGGCCTTCGGCCAGTGCGTGGCCCTTTGCACCAGCGGCACCACCGGCCAGAGCCGGGTCTTCGTCTATGACGGCGAGGCCATCGCCGAGCAGGTGCTCAATTCCAAGCTGATCTATGAGGAAAACCGACGCATCGTGGAGGAGGCCAACCGGCGCTCGCTGGCGTTTTTGCCCTTCCATCACGTGCTGGGCTTCATGGTCGATCTGCTGTGGTGCAGCTTTCTGGGCTATGCCAACATCTACCTGAGGGACCGCACCCCCGCGACCATCATCGAAACCTCCCGCCGCTTCCAGCCGGAGCTGGTGGTGGCCGTGCCGCTTCTGGCCAACAACCTCTGCACCTCCCTGCGCAAGCAGGTGGCCCGGGAGAGCCGCCTGAAACGGGCGCTGTTCGCCTCGGCGAAGAATTTCAGCCTGAACCTGCAGCGGGTCGCGCCGGAGGCGGGCCTGTGGCTGGCGGAGAAGATCCTCTTCCGCCGCATTACCAAAAGCATGCTGGGCACGGAGGTCAAGTGCATCATTCTGGGCGGCAGCCACACGCCGCAGGAGCAGCTGAAGCTGCTCAACGCTCTTGGCTATTACACCGTCTGCGGCTTCGGCATGACGGAGACCGCCGTCACCAGCGTGGAGATGAGCAAGCGGCTGAAGAAGCGGGTCAGCGGCTCCGTGGGCAAGCCCCTGCGCAGCGTGGAATACCGCCTGAAGGATCAGGAAAGCAGCCGGGTTCGCCGGGGCGAAATGCTGGTGCGGGGCAAAACCGTTCACACCGGCCGCCTGCACGACGGCCGGATGCTCCCGCCGGACACGCTGGAGGGCGGCTGGTACCCCACCGGCGACATCGTCCGGCTGAAGCGGGGCGACCGGGTGTTTGTGGAGGGCCGCAGCAAGGAGGTCATCATCAACGAATCCGGCGAAAACGTATACCCGGACGAGCTGGAGGAGACCTTCTCCGGGCTGGAAAGCGTACATCAGTACACGGTGCTGGGCCTGAAAAAGCCCGGCAGGGACCAGCACTATGAGGACATCGCTCTGGTCATGAGCGTGGGCGACCGCTACGGGGACGGGGAGGCCATGGAGGCGCTGCGGGGCCGGGTGGCCCAGCGGAACCGGAGGCTGCCCGCCGTGAAGCGGCTGACCCGGGTGCTGGTCACGCCGGAGGAGCTGCCGCTGGTCAACGGCATCAAGGTAAAGCGGATCGCCCTGCGGGAGATGATCGCCCAGGAGTGGCTGACCTGCCGGGAATTGTCCCTCAGCGGCGCGCCCCGGATGGAGGAGGAAAAGCCGGACGGCGCTCCGGACACGGCCGCCGGGCAGGACGACCGGATTCGCCGCACCGTCCGCAGGCTGTACGCCGAGGCGCTGGACGTGAAGGAGGGCAGCTTCGGCGACGACGAGCATTTCATCGACGATCTGGGGGGCGACAGCCTGCAGGTCTTGTCGGTTTCCCTCAAGGTGGAGGAGCAGTTCGGCGTGATGCTTTCCGCCGAGGAATACGGCCAGTGCACCACGGTGAACGACCTGACCCGGGTCATCCGGAACCACCTGAACGGCGGGACGGAGGAAAAAGCGGAGGAGGGCGGGCCTGTTGCCCCCATTACCCGTTTTGAGGACGCGCCGGAATATCAGGCCTTCGCCCGGCGTCAGCAGGAGCTGAACGCCTCCGGCGAGGGCAATCCCTACTTCGTCTGCCATGACTCTCCCCTGCGGGATACCAGCCTGATGGCCGGGCAGGAGGTGCTCAACTTCGGCAGCTACAACTACGTGGGCATGAGCGGCCGCAAGGAGGTGCAGGAGGCTGCCAAGGCCGCCATCGACCGCTACGGCACCAGCGCCAGCGGCAGCCGCCTGCTGGCAGGCGAGAAAAGCCTGTATCAGGAATTGGAGCGGGAAATCGCCGACTGGAAGCACGCGGAGGACGCGCTGGTCTGCGTGGGCGGACATTCCACCAACGTGACGGTGGTGGGCAACTTCTGCGGCAAGGGCGACCTGATCGTCTACGACGCGCTGGCCCATAACTCCATCGAGCAGGGCTGCCGCCTGAGCCGGGCCGTTTCCAAGCCCTTCCCCCACAACGACCCGGAGGCGCTGGAAAACATCCTGAAGGTACACCGCTCCCACTTCGCCAAGGTGCTGATCGTCATCGAGGGCGCGTACAGCATGGACGGCGACGTCGCCGATGTGCCCGCCTTTGTGGCCCTGAAGAAGAAGTACGGCTGCTTCCTCATGGTGGACGAGGCCCACAGCGCCTGCGTCATCGGCCAGACCGGCGGCGGCGTGGACGAGTACTTCCATCTGGAGCCCACGGACGTCGATATTAAGATGGGCACGCTTTCGAAGGGGCTGGGCACCTGCGGCGGCTATCTGGCGGGCCGGAAATGCCTGATCGAGTACCTGCGCTACAATCTGCCCGGCTTCGTTTTCAGTGTGGGCATTTCTCCCGCGCTGGCGGCGGGCACGCTGGAGGCCATCCGGCAGCTGCGCCACAACCCGCAGATCATGGCGGACATGAAGCGGAACATTCAGTGCTTCGCAGACTGCGCCAAAAAGCACCGCTTCGACGTCTGTCTGGCCGGCGAAACCGCCATTCTGCCCGTGATGGTGGGCAGGGACGAGGACGCCTTCGCCCTGAGCAACGAAATGCGCCGCCGGGGCGTGTTCGTTCCCCCGGCAGTGTTCCCCGCCGTGCCCAAGAACAGGGCCCGGCTCCGGTTCTGCGTCATCAGCGAGCACAGGCCCGAGCAAATCGAACGGGCGCTGGACGTATTGGAAGAGGCGGCCGCCGCCCTGAACATCTCCCTCCCCCGCGTGCAGCAGGGGTAGTACCCCTGCACCCCGGACTGCGCGCTTTGCGCGCAGGGGCATAGCGGGACATGCGAGTTGGCTGCGGAATTTCCGCCGCTCGCGGGTCTGGCGCGGCGAACCGTCAGTGGGCGAGAGCGGGCATGGACTTTCACCCCGGACCGAATTTCCGCTTGCGGAATGAAAGGATTTCCGCTATACTCGGGGGAACCGCGCAGGCACGGTTCCCCCGTTGTCTCCCGTCGAGGGGCTCGGGGCCGGAAAGGTTCCGGGCGTTTTTCCATTTTAGGGTTAAGGAAGCGAAAGACAATGAAGAAAAATTCTCCCCGGTCGATCTTTTTACTGCTGCTGACGGCGCTGGTCTGGGGCTTTGGGTTCGTGGCGCAGGACATGGCCACGGGCAGCGTCCGGGCCTTTACGTTCAATGGAACGCGTATGGCGCTGGCGGCGCTGGTGGTATTTCTGTTCTGCCTGTACCGGGACAGCCGGGGAAAGGGCGACCCGGAAACGGGCGACGGCGTGCCCTTCCGGCAGATGACGGCCTCGCAGAAAAAGACGCTGCTGCTGGGCGGCGCCTTCTGCGGTCTGGCGCTGGCCGTCGCCAGCGCACTGCAGCAGATCGGCATCGAGCAGGGCACGTCCGCCGGAAAAGCCGGGTTTATTACGGCCATGTACATTCTATTCGTACCGCTGGGAGAACTGCTGATCTTCCGCAAAAAGCTGCGCTGGCTGCTCTTGCCCGCGGTGCTTTTAAGCGTGACGGGGCTTTACCTTCTGTGCATGAAGGCGGGCGCGGCGCTGACGCTGGAGGGCGGCGACGGCACGCTGCTTCTGTGCGCCGTGGCGTTTACTGCCCATATTCTTATCATTGACCGGGTCAGCCCCCGCACCGACGGCGTGAAGCTGAGCTGCGTTCAGTTCGCCGTGGCGGCGGTAGTCAGCCTGATCGTGGCGCTGATCGCGGAAAAGCCCTCCTGGGACGAGATCATCCGCTGCTGGGTGCCTATTGCCTATGCGGGCGTCATGAGCGGCGGCGTGGGCTACACCCTGCAGATCGTGGGTCAGAAGGATACCGACCCCACCGTGGCCTCCCTGATCCTGTGCTTGGAAAGCGTGTTTGCGGTGCTGGGCGGCTGGCTGATTTTGGGGGATAAAATGACAGCCCGCGAATACGCGGGCTGCGGCATGATGCTTATCGGGATTTTGCTGGCTCAGTGGCCGGAGAAGAAGCCGGCGGCTTCGGGATCCATCCGACCGTAAAGCGGAAGATCACGAACACCAGCGTGCTCAGGAACCAGGTGATTGGGTAGACGAAGACCACCTGGCGCAGGTCGGTGAACGACGCCGAGAACAGGGAGATGTAGATCACCCGCACCAGACACCAGCAGACGGCGATCACGACCATGGGGACGACGGCCTTGCCGGTACCGCGCAGAACGCTGGCCACGGCGTGGGAGAACGCCATCAGGAAGTAAAACGGCGTGACCGTGCGGGCATATCGAATGCCGAAGGCGATCATGTCCGGGTCGCCGCCGAACAGGGACAGAAGCTGCGGGGCCAGCAGGTAGATCAGCAGCGCCACGCCCTCGGCCATCACCATGCAGGAGATCACACCGAAACGCGCCCCCTCCTTGGCACGGCCATATTCCTTCGCCCCCAAATTCTGGCTGACGAAGGTGGTCAGGGCCAGCACGAACGCGTTGATGGGCAGGAAGCCGAAACCCTCGATCTTGAGGTAGGCGCCCGCGCCCGCGATAGCCGTCGCGCCGAACAGGTTGATGCCGGACTGCACAAAAATATTGCCGATGGAAATAATGGAATTTTGCAGACCCGCCGGAATGCCCATATGCAGCACTTTCGCCAGCATGGGGCCGTTCAGGCGGACTTTTTTCGGCTCCACCCGGTAAATGGCGTCGGAGCGGATCAGACGGATGAAGCCCAGCACCGCGCTGACCGCCTGAGAGATCACCGTCGCCAGCGCCGCACCGTCCACGCCCATGTGGAACACGGCCACGAACAGAAGGTCCAGCACCACGTTGGTGACGGAGGAAATAATGAGGTAATACAGCGGATGCCTGCTGTCGCCCACGGCCTGCAGAATGCCGGTGGCGGTGTTGTACAGGGTAACGAACACCACGCCGGAGAAATAGATGCGGAAGTACAGCGCCGAATTGGCGAAGACACTTTCCGGTGTGCCGATCCACCGCAGCAGGGTGGGGGACAAGGCCACGCCCACCACGGACAGCACCACGCCCGCCAGCAGGCCGAAGGCCACGGTGGTGTGGATGGCGGTGTGCATCTTCTGGTGCTCCTGCGCGCCGAAATAGCCGGAAATGACCACGCTCGCGCCGGTGAACAGGCCGCTGAACAGGCCTACCAGCAGGAAAATGATATGGCCGGAGGAACCTACCGCGGCCAGCGCGTCGCTGCCCAGAAAGTTGCCCACGACCAGAGAGTCCACAATGTTATAAAGCTGCTGAAACAGGTTTCCCCAAAAAACAGGAAGGGCGAAACGCACGATTTGCCGGCGGACGGAGCCGCCGGTCATGAGCGTTACGCCCTGAGAATGTTCCTCATTATTTTCCCGGGTGTGCATAGGCGATGATCATCTCCGCAATTTCTTCAGGGGTGTGGTCGTCGGTGCGCAGCATCAGGTCGTAGTTGCTCCGAACGCCCCAGTTGCCGTCGGCAAAGAAATTGTAGTAGCTCTTGCGCTGCTTGTCGGTTTTGCGGATCAGTTCCCGGGCCTTGTCTGCATCCACGTGCTCCAGCCGCATGATGCGCTCCACCCGCTTTTCCAGCGAGGCGTAGAGGAAGATGTGGGTCACATGATCCATATCCCGCAGCACATAGTCGGCGCAGCGGCCCACGATGACGCAGGACTGCTCCTTGGCCAGATTGGTGATGACCTCGAACTGGGCCAGAAAGACCCGCTGGTTCATGGGCATCTGCAGCCCGAGCCCCACGCCCGCGCCGAAGCCCGTGCCAGCCGTGACCGGCAGCATGTCGGACACGGTGGTCTTTTCATCGTTGTGCTCGAAAATCTCCTGACAAATGCCGCTCTTCTGAGCCGCCAGGGTCAAAAGCTCCTTATCATAAAACGGAACGTTCAATTTCTGCGCGACCAATTTGGCAATTGCCCGGCCGCCGCTTCCGTATTCCCGTCCCACGGTGATGACGAAATGTTCCTTCATAGCCTTTTCGCTCCCAACTGTGGCATGGTTTTTGCAGTTTTCCTTTCCACAGTCCCATTATACAACACCGGTCCCAAAAGTTCAAACCCCCAAAGAGGAGAAATTCATTCCGAAACGCCCGGACGGGCATGGCTGCTTGCGTCTGCGGCCGCGTCCGAATATAATAAGAAAAGAAGCGAGAACACGGTTCTTTCGGGGAAGGGGGAAAGGCGATGGAATTTGTTTCCGTCCGGGCCACGGCGGAGCGCTGGGGCGTTTCCGTGCGCAACGTGCAGCGGCTTTTGAAGGAGGAACGCATCCATGGCGCGTACAAGTGCAGCGGCTGCTGGATGATCCCGGCGGACGCGCCCAAGCCGGACGATCCGCGCCGGGAACACAAAAAGGCCCGGGAAGCGAAAGCGGCGGATGCTGCGGCTCCGGCGGCGGAAACGGAAACGCTTCGGCCACGGCGGCTGGGGTATGGCCTTTTGTCCGTCATCATCCCCATGCCCCGGCGCGACGCGGATGCGGTGCTGCCCCTGCTGAAGGAAACCGCCCTGCGGCGCGAATACGAAATGGAGCTGGCCTACCTGCGGGGCAACTACGAGCTGGCCGCCCGCCGCTTCGGCGAAACGCAGCCCGAGGAGCCGACACGGTTCTGCGCCGCCATGCTGACGATGCTGGCCTGCATCCATATCAATAACGGGGATCTGTATGCCCGAGTAGCCCATGAGATGGAACAGGAAATGCTCATCGGGGACAAGGACTCCGCCCATATGGCGGAGGTGGCGCTGACCTATCCGTCCCTGAGCATGAAGGATATGGGCCGGGTATCGCAATGGGTGCAGAAGGGCGAATTTTCCCGGCTGCTGCCGGAAGCCCGGCCCATGGGCATGTACCTGAGCCTGAAAAATCTGCAGGGTCAGCGGCGCTACGCCGAGCTGCTGTGCGCCTGCAAGGCGGCGATCGCCCTTTGGGAACGGGAGGACACCTTCACCATTCTGGATATTTATCTGCGGATGCTCTGCGCCACGGCCTGCTACGAGCTGGACCGGGTGGATGAATGCGACGATCATTTGCTGGAGGCCATGAAGATCGCCCTGCCCAACGGGTTCGTCACGCCGTTTGTCCAGTCCTGGATGACCACGGGCTGCGAGATCGAGCATCTGCTGGAGCAGCGCTATCCCCAGTGGAGAGACCCGGTGGAACGGGTCAGCATGGCCACATGGAAAAACTGGATCGCTTTCCACAACCGCTACACCCGGGAGAATATCACTACGCTGCTTACCCAGCGGGAATACCGGGTGGCGCAGATGATCGTGGCCGGAAGCACCTACCAGAATGTGGCGGACGAATTGTATTTGTCCGTCGGCACGGTGAAAAATCTGGTTTCATCCCTTTATGACAAGCTGATGATCCACTCCCGGGCGGAATTAGCCGATATGATTATGTAAGCGGTCAAAATCTGACCGGGATTTGACCTGGCCGCCCTCTGGCAGTCCGCCCCGCTTTATGCTATACTGAAAGATGCCGGCAGCGGCCGGACGGAAAGGAGAACCCCCATGAGCCTGAATGAAACGGCCCATCCCTACACCATGGAAGCCCTGAGGGCCAAAAAAGGATACATTATTGATATGGACGGCGTGATCTACCATGGCAACATGCTGCTGCCCGGGGTGGAGCGCTTTGTGGATTTTCTGAAAAAGAACGATAAACGATTTCTATTCCTGACCAACTCCAGCGAGCGCGCTCCTCGGGAGCTGCAGCAGAAGCTGGCCCGGCTGGGGCTGGACGTGGACGAGAGCCACTTTTACACCAGCGCCATGAGCACCGCGGCCTTCCTCAAGGGCCAGTGTCCCGGCGGCAGCGTGTACGCCATCGGCGAGCCGGGCCTGTTCGGCGCGCTGTACGACGCGGGCTTTACCATGAACGAGGTGAACCCGGACTATGTGGTGCTGGGGGAGACCCATACCTACAATTACGAAAAGATCGAGCGGGCGGTGCAGCTGGTGCTGGGCGGCGCAAAGCTGATCGGCACCAACCCCGACCTGACCGGCCCCATCGAAAACGGCATCGCCCCCGCCTGCAAGGCGCTGATCGCCCCCATCGAGCTGGCCACCGGCCACAGCGCCTATTTTCTGGGCAAGCCCAATCCCCTGATGATGCGCCACGGCCTGCGCCGTCTGGGCGTCAGCACGGACGAGGCCGCCATCATCGGCGACCGGATGGATACCGACGTGATCGCGGGCGTGGAAAGCGGCATCGACACGGTGCTGGTGCTTTCCGGCGTGACCTCCCGGGAGGAAATGAGCAAGTTCCCCTACCGGCCCCGCTATGTGCTGAACGGCGTGGGCGACGTGGTAGGCTGACCGATTTTCGCGGCCTTCGCCGCAGCGGAAAAACAAAAGGGGAATGCAAATGCACGGAATTTCTGGCATTTCGGGAAAAACAGCGCGCGTATTGACGGCGCTGTTTTTCCTGCTTCTGGCGCTGGCGGGCTTCCTGACGGTGCGGGATTACGGTATGCCCTACGACGAATACACCGAAATGGCGATCTTCCACAGCAATGTGGAGGAGTACCGCCTGCATTGGCCCTTCCCCATCGAGGAAGGTTATTTCGCCAGTGAAGGAGGCCAGCCCATTTCCCAGAGCATCGAAAAAGATCACGGCATCTGCGCCTATTACCCGCTGATCCCGTTGCTGCCGTGGCTGCGGCAGGAT
The DNA here is from genome assembly GCA_900548145.1 of uncultured Eubacteriales bacterium. Lineage (GTDB taxonomy): Bacteria > Bacillota > Clostridia > Christensenellales > Aristaeellaceae > Limiplasma. Next base: position 17,586 of record URJB01000010.1, read on the forward strand.
ATCTACACCTATTCGCTGGTGTGGAGCATCCTGACCGAGTGCTGGTTTTTGCTGGGCTGCATCGCTGTGTACGGCGTGTGCCGCAATCTGGGCATGGGATGGCTGAGCAGCTGCGCCGCCGTGCTGCTGCTTTATCTCTGTCCCCGGTTCTTTGCGGAGGGACATTACAATAATAAGGACGTAGTGCTGCTGTGTCTGTTCCTGCTGACCTTCTGGCAGGGAGCCCGGCTGCTCCGCAAGCCCACCCTGTCCCGGGGAGTGCTGCTGTCCTTTTTCGGGGCCATGGCGTTCAATACCAAGATCGTGGGCATTTTCGCGTGGGGCCTGATGGGCCTTGCCATGATCGTTTCCCTGACGGCTCGGAAGAAGTGGAACCGTTCCATGGTAGGGCTGGCGGTCGCGACCATCCTTAGCTTCGTCGGTTTTTACGTGCTGCTGACCCCGGCCCTCTGGTCGGACCCCATCGGCTTTTTCCACTGGTGCATGGACAACGCGGTGAACTTCTCCCGCTTCGGCGGCGAGGTGCTGTTCCGGGGCGCGCGGTTCTGGGATATCAATCAGGAAACGCCCCTGCCGTGGTACTATCTGCCCTTCATGATCCTGGTCACGGTGCCGCTGCCCACGCTGTTTTTGGTGGCGGCGGGCAGTGCCCGGGCGCTGGCGAAGCCTCTGCGGAAGAAAACGCGGAATTTGTCCGATCCCCGGCAGGTGCTGGGTCTGGCCTTTCTGGCGGCATTCACGGTGCCCGTTTTGTACAGCTGCGTGGGCAAGCCCCTGATGTACAACGGCTGGCGACATTTCTACTTTGTGTATGCGGGCATGGTGCTGCTGGCGGCCATGGGACTGGACGGCATTCTGCGTGGGCTGCGGCAGCGGAAGGCCCTTCGCCGGACGGCCGTGGGGCTGACAGCGGGTTTCCTTGCGCTGAGCGCCGTGGGGATCGCCCTGAACCATCCCTACGAGTGCGCCTATTATAATGTACTGATTCCCCGAGACGCTACCGAGACCATGGAAATGGACACGTGGAACGTGTGCCCCACCGGCGCGTACCGGCAGTTATTAAGCCAGACCGAGGGTCATGTGACCATTGGGTGCTATTTCAACGACCTGATCCCGGCGGCCTACAAACTGCCCGCCGACCTGCGGGCCCGGCTGACCGTCACCCATGAGGACGACGAGCCGTACCTTTATTATGGGGCTACCTATGCGTGGGTGTATCACGCCGTGCCGCCGGCGGGCTACCGGGAGCTTTTCTCCATCAAAAGCTACGGAAATACCGTGGGAACGGTCTATGAGCGGGTGGAGGAACCCTGAGTGCCGAACTTTATTCCTATTTTCTCAAAAAACACTCCGAATTTTGGAGTGTTTTTTTCTTGACATTCGTATCAACCTCTCCTACAATGTTACATACGGTCAGAAAGCTGGCCAGAACTATATAAGGATGATACAGCAAGATGGACGAACTTCGATTTATCCCTATCAATACCGAAGACAGCGACCCCGGCGTATTTGTTCAGGGCATTCACGTCCCTGCGCGGCTGGTAGAAGAAAGCGGTGTGTGGATCCGGGAGGCGGGCAGCGCCATTCTGACCCAGGACCAGTACCAGATCGCGCCTTTTTATCATACGCTGTGGCTGGTCGCTGACGAGGGCGACATGACCATGACCTTCGGCAATCAGCGCCTGCGCTTCAAGAAGGGCGAATGCTTCGTTATTCCCGCGGGCACGACGGACTGCCGTCTGGAAGAAGCCCGGGACAGCCGCCTTCTGTGGTTCACGGTGGACGGCGCACTGGCCACGTCCTTCCTGCGGCAGATGAACGCCCACAATCTGGTGCCCGCCCGGCAGGGCATCCTGCCCAATCAGGTGCTGCTGATCCGGCAGATCGTGCAGGTGCTGGTGCGCCACAGCGGCACCGATCAGGCCAGCTTCCAGCTGGCGCAGCTGCTCTGGGCGCTGCTGGCGGCCCACAGCGGCCACAGCGTAGCCACCAACGCGGTGCTGAGCCATGAGATCGCCCGGGTGGTGGACGCCATGCGGCAAAGCCAGTATCAGGCCAACTTCAGCCTGGCGGAAATGGCCGCCATCAGCCGTATGCCCATGGAGACCTTCCGCAAGCGCTTCACCACGGAGCTGGGCATTCCCCCGCTGGGCTACCTGCAGTTCCAGAAGATGGAGCGTGCCAAGACCCTGCTGCGGGGCGGCATGAGCGTGCGCCAGACCGGCGTGGAGATCGGTATGCCCGACCCCTACCATTTCTCCAAGCAGTTCAAGCACATCGTGGGCATGAGCCCCACCGCCTACCTCAAGCACGTGGGCCCCATGGAGCCCGACGGCCGGGCCTGACCGGGGAAAATAGAAAAGAACCTTTTATTTCTGCGCAAGCCTTTGCTCAAAAAGGCTTGCGTATTTTTCTGGCTGTGTTATACTGAAAGACGGAATTTTTTCCTACATTCTTTCTTTATGATAAGGAGATTGCGATATGATCCGGAAGATTGGTATCCTGACCAGCGGCGGCGACAGCCCCGGAATGAACGCGGCGGTTGTGAGCGTCGCTCGTTGCGCCGCCATGAACGGCATCCAGCTCATGGGCATCAAGCGCGGCTATAACGGTCTGCTGGGCCTGAGCAAGAACCCCGAGGACGATATCTGCGCCCTCGATCTGGAAACCGTGCTGGATATTGCCGACCAGCGCGGTACCTTCCTGCGCACCGCCCGCTGTGTGGAATTCAAGCAGCCCGAAGTGCGCCGTCAGGCGGCGGAGAACCTGCGCCAGCTGGGCATCGACGCGCTGGTGGTCATCGGCGGCGACGGCAGCTTCACCGGCGCTATGTATCTGTGCGAGCTGGGTATCCCCTGCGTGGGCATCCCCGGCACCATCGACAACGACCTTGGTTACACCGAGGCCACCCTGGGCTATGACACCGCTGTGAACGTGTGCGTGGAAGCCGTGCGCTCCATCCGCGCCACCAGCCGCAGCCATGACCGCCCCCACGTGGTGCAGGTGATGGGCCGCAACTGCGGCGATATCGCCATGAAGACCGCTATGGCGACCGGCGCGGAAATGCTGATCGTTCCCGAAGTGGAATGGGATGTGGACGAAGTGGCCGCCCGCCTGAACTGCCTGATCGAGCAGGGCAACACCCGCGCTACGCTGGTCATCAGCGAGCACTGCTGGGACAACATGAAGCCCTTCGACTGGCGCAAGTTCCTCAACGATAACGGCAAGACCGTTTATCCCGGCGAGCCCATCAGCGCTGAGTATCTGGCCAGCATCCTCAAGCGGAAGTGCGGCGGCGCGGAGGTGCGCTCCACCGTCATCGGTTACACCCAGCGCGGCGCTCAGCCCACCGCGCAGGACAGCGCCTTCGCCTTCGAGGCCGGCCATCAGGCCGTGCAGCTGCTCAACCGCGGCATTGCCAATCAGGCTATCGGCATCCGTCACGGCCGCGTCTTCAATATGCCCATCATCGATGCGCTGAGCATGAAGAAGACCTTCGACCGCGAAATGTACAATCTGATCAACAAGCTGTAAGCTGCTTATGGAAAACCCCGCCTTTTCCCGTCATGGAAAAGACGGGGTTTTTCAGCCGGTAGGAAAGGTAATTTTGTATGTTTCTTTCCGATTCGGCAGAGTGCCGAAAAACCAGTCCATTTTTCTGCAAATTTCTGCAAACGTTCCCTTTTTCCGCGAAAGCGACTTTTCAGAAATTGATTTTTGCGCTATACTATGATTGAATACACCCGCGATACAGCAAAAAGGAGCGCGACTTATGACGGATTTTGTAAACAACTGGAATAATGAGCTTCTGACGACTCCCGTGGCTCCGCTGGGCCTGATCGCCATGCCCGGCTGCGAGGAAATGGGCAAGCTGGTCAACGGCTGGCTGATGAAGTGGCATGAGCAGCAGGAAGCCCTGGAAGACACGCCCCTTTACTCCCTGATGGGCTCCAATCGGAGCGACTTTCTGATCGAAGCCCGCTGCCCCCGGTTCGGCACCGGCGAAGGCAAGGGCATGGTCAAGAGTACTGTACGCGGATATGATATTTACATTCTGACCGACGTGGGAGCCTACAACAAAACCTATCAGATGTACGGCAAGGAGGTGCCCATGTCTCCCGACGATCATTTTCAGGATCTCAAGCGCATCATCGGCGCTATCGGCGGCCGCGCCAAGCGCATCAACGTCATCATGCCCTACCTGTACGAGGGCCGACAGCACCGCCGCTCCACCCGGGAAAGTCTGGACTGCGCTCAGGCGCTGCAGGATCTGCAAAATCTGGGCGTGAGCAACTTCATCACCTTCGACGCTCACGACCCCCGCATTCAGAACGCCGTGCCCCTGATGGGCTTTGACAGCGTCCGTCCCAGCTATCAGATTTTGAAGGCTCTGTTCCGCAAGGATAAGGATCTGCAGCTGGATCGGGAGCACATGATGATCGTCAGCCCCGACGAAGGCGCGCTGGATCGGAACATCTTCTTCTCCTCCGTGCTGGGGCTGGATATGGGTATGTTCTACAAGCGCCGCGATTACACCCGCATCGTCAATGGCCGCAACCCCATCGTGGCTCACGAATATCTGGGCGACGACGTGGAGGGCAAGGACATTCTGGTGTCGGACGATATTATTTCCTCCGGCGACAGCATTCTGGATCTGGCCCACGAGCTGAAGAAGCGTAAGGCCAACCGCATTTTCGCTTCCGCCACTTTCGCCCTGTTCACCAACGGTCTGGACGCCTTCAACAAGGCCTACGAGGAAGGCTACATCAGCCGCGTGATCTCCACCAACCTGACCTACCGCACCGACGAACTGAAGAACGCCCCGTGGTTCATCGAGGCGGACATGAGCAAGTATATTTCCTACATCATTGCCAGCCTGAACCACGACCGCAGCCTGAGCCGCCTGCTGAATCCCTACAGCCGCATCAAGAACCTGATCGAACGGTATCACGAGCAGCAGACCGCCGCCGGCTTCCGTCTGGTGTAAGCGAAGAGCATACATGGAACGACGCTTTTTCGGAAGCGTCGTTTTTTTATTTGACAATTATATCGCCAACTGTTATAATCAAATCGTGATATATCGAACAATGATATATCGACGGGAGAGTGAAACGAACCGATGAATGAGAATATGGCGTTGACGGAATCCACCTACTATATCCTGCTGGCGCTGGCGCAGCCCCGGCATGGATACGGCATCATGCAGCAGACGGAGCAGCTGTCCGGGGGACGGGTGCGGCTGGCGGCGGGGACCCTGTACGGGGCGCTGAACGCCCTGTGCGAAAAGGGCTGGATCGTGCCGGTTCCCGCTCAGGAGGAAAGCCGCCGCAAGGAGTACCGGCTGACGCAGCAGGGCGAAAGCGTCCTGCGGGGCGAACTGGAACGCCTGCGGGAACTGGTGCGCAACGGAGAAATCATTCTGGAACAGGGGGCGAAGGAATAATGGAACGCAACGCGGAGACCAAAACCGTTTTTCGCTGGTGGTGGGAGTGGGACTTTGACAAGGAGGAGCAGTGGCTGAACCAGATGGCTCAATCCGGCTGGCTGCTGGATAAGGTAGGGTTCTGCATTTATCGCTTTGTACGCTGCGAGCCCGGCGCTTACAGCGTCCGACTGGAAATGCACCCCTGCGATAAGGATTATCTTTCCTTTATGGAGGACGCGGGAGCAGAGTACGTCGGCCGTATGCTGCAATGGGTCTACTTCCGCAAAAAGCTGACCGACGGCCCCTTCGATCTGTTTTCCGATATCGATTCCCGCATCCGTCATCTGGAACGGGTAGGGAACCCCCTGCTGGTGCTGGGACTGGCGAATTTGGCCATCGGGATCACCAATTCCATTCAGGCCAACGCCGAATATGCATGGATCAATCTGCTGTGCGCCACGCTGCTGATGTACGGCCTTGGCCGCATCCACGGCAAAAAGGAAGCGTTGGAAAAAGAAAGACTGCTGAGAGAATAAACAGTCAGAGCCGCATGAGTTTCGTCATGCGGCTCTCAGACTGTCGAAAAACCCCTGATCGACCGCCCGCGCTCGCGAACAGCGCTTCGCTGGTTCGCGGAAAAAATGCTGCAGCGTAAGACTTAGGGGCTCCGCCCCTAAAACCCCGGCAGGAGGCAGTGCCTCCTGCACCTCCACTTTTTTGACACACTGAGAGCCGCATGAGTTTCGTCATGCGGCTCTGTTTGTTATTCCTGCTGAAACATCCGTTCCAGCTCGTCGTATTTTTCCCGGGTAATGAGCGCGTCCTGCGGGATGCCTTCCAGCCGGGCGGCGTAGGTCCAGCGGCCATAGGGAGTGATATCCCGAATCTTGTTCAGATTGACGATGTAGCTCTTGTGGCAGCGGAAGAACAGGTCGGGGGGCAGACGCTCCTCCATGTCGCCCAGCGAATCGCCGGTGACGTAGCGGCTGCCGTCTGCCGTGTACAGCACGGTGGAGCGTTCCTCCCGCTGGATCAGCACGATATCCTCAAAGCTGAGGAAACTGACGCCGCCCCGGTGATGGAGCATCATGCGGCCCTCTACCCGGGGCCGGGAAAGAGGCGGACGGGCAGGCTCCGGCGCTGTTTCCGGGGATCGGAGCAGGTTCCGCGCCCGCTCCAGCGTCTGCATCACCCGCTCCACCTTGAAGGGCTTCACCAGATAGTCGAAGGCGTATACCTCGAAGGCGTCGCCCATGTAGCCCTCGTGTGCCGTGGCGAAGATCAGCAGAATGGCCGGGTTCATGTCCTGAATGACCCGGGCGCATTCCACGCCGGTCATTTCGGGCATTTCTACATCCAGAAAGACCACGTCAGGCCGCAGGGTCTCCGCCAGCTCGATGGCCTGTTTGCCGTCGGAGGCTTCCCCGGCCAGCGTGAAGCCGTCGGCCTTTTCGATCAGCCGCCGCAGGATCATCCGCATTCCGCTGTCGTCGTCCGCGATCAGGACCCGCAGATCGCCGTTCATCCGCGCCGCCCCCATTTCCGCTGGCCGGGCCGGGTCAGAATTTCATTCATGACCACGCCCTGCACGATGGCGCGGCTGTCCAACGACAGCACAGAGGAGGTTTCCTCGTAGGGGTTGGGTTCGTCCGGCAGGTGCTGAACCGTAAATTCTTCCTCATGACCGTGGCCCAGCTCCGGGTCGCACAGGTCGCGGCCCTCGTCGCTGTCCACGTTCAGGCTGCCCACATAGTCGCCGGGCCGGGTCAGGGGAGCCCGTTCCAGCGAATGGGACATTCCCTGACCCTCGTCGGAGAAGCCTTCCGCCTCCTGGCAGAAGGGCTCCGGGTCGACCGTTGGGGCGGGGGTAACTCTGGTTACGCTGACGGGATCCGTCGGTTCAAAATGAATGGGCTTGGGGTTTACCTGTCCCCGCCGGTAAGGGGCGGATTTTTTTCGGGACTGCTTTGCGCCGCTCTTTCGGAACAGCGATACGCATACGCCGATGATAATCAATGCCACTAACGTGTCCATGAGTTCCCTCCTTTCTGAAAAACGGTGAGTCGGTCAGGCATTACTTGCCGCTTCCTTCGTTCATCCGGGGCGCGGCGGCGGGAGCGCTGGCCTTGGCGATGCCTTCCCGCATATCGGTATCCGCTTCCAGATTCTTCAGCTGATAGTAGTCCATTACGCCGATCTTGCCTTCCCGCAGAGCGGCGGCCATGGCCTTGGGCACTTCGGCCTCGGCTTCCACCACGCGAGCGCGCATCTCCTGCACGGAGGCCTTCATTTCCTGCTCCCGGGCCACAGCCATGGCGCGGCGTTCCTCGGCGCGGGCCTGCGCGATGCGGCGGTCGGCCTCGGCCTGATCCATCTGCAGCTGAGCGCCCACGTTGCGGCCCACGTCCACGTCGGCGATGTCGATGGAAAGAATTTCATAGGCGGTACCGGCGTCCAGACCTTTGTTCAGCACGGTCTGGCTGATCAGGTCAGGGTTCTCCAGCACCTGCTTGTGGGTCTCGCTGGAACCGACGGTGGTGACGATACCCTCGCCCACGCGGGCGATGATGGTTTCTTCCCCGGCGCCGCCTACCAGACGCTCGATGTTGGTGCGCACGGTGACGCGGGCCTTGGCCCGCAGCTCGATGCCGTCCTTGGCGATGGCGGCGACCACGGGGGTCTCGATGACCTTGGGGGTAACGCTCATCTGCACGGCCTGCAGCACGTCGCGGCCCGCCAGATCAATGGCGGAAGCCTTTTCAAAGGGCATTTCGATGTTGGAGCGCTGGGCGGCGATCAGGGCGTTGATGACGCGATCCACGTTGCCGCCGGCCAGATAGTGGGTTTCCAGCTTGGAAAGGGTCACGTCCAGACCGGCCTTGCGGGCCTTGATGAGGGGATTGACCAGCAGCTTGGGCTGGATGCGGCGCAGGCGCATACCGGCCAGAGAACCAATGCTCACGTGTACCCCGGCGGCCAGCGAGGTGATCCACAGGCCCACGGGCACAAAACGCAGGAAAACCAGCACCAGAATCAGCGCCAGCACGATGACCAGCACGATCCACAGCGCGGACAGGCTGTTGCTGCCGTAGCCGTAAGAGTTGACAAGAGCCCAGAGAAGATCCATGTTCTTTCCTCCTTGCGGTGATAAAATGGGAATGAAGCCTTATTGGAGAGGCAGCCGCCGCACGACTACGGAAGCCCCCTCCACGTGATCGACGATCACGGGCGTATCCTTGGGAATGAAGTCCCCCTGCGAGGCCACGTTGAGCCGAACGCCGTCGAACTCCGCCAGCCCGGTGGGCCGCAGCGGCGTGGAGGTCACGCCCTTTCGCCCGACGAAGACCTGCATGTCCGCCGCACTGGTGGCGGAGTAGCCGTTTTCAGCCGTTTCCGCTTCCTTGAGGATGATGTTGGACTTGGACAGCCGCCCCCGGTTGGCGGAGCGCAGCGCCAGCGATATGGCCACGGCCACAATGGCCAGGATCAGCACCGTCACGCCCAGCGCCGCCAGTCCGCCGTGCCACAGATAGGTCAGCACAATAGCCGCGCCCTCCAGAATGATGCCGGAAATGCCCGGCAGGCCGAAGCCCGGCATAAAGGCTTCGACGATCAGCAGGACAACGCCGAAAAGAAAACAGAGGAGAATCGGCAGGTTCTCCAATAAAAATGCTTCCATCCGCAATTCCTCCTTCGAGCGTTTCGCCCGGTTGATGGGATCATTGTAGCATGGAAGCGTCCAAATGTCTCGATTTTTCGTCCCATTCCTCCGGAAAAGGTCTCATTTGTCATCCCCGGCGTCTGATCTTACACGCAGGGATTCCCGGAGCGCCTGAAGGTCGCGCCCGTAGTCCTCCTGCAAGTGGGGGTTGTAGATGATGGAGGCCGGGTGATACAGGGGAAACAGGGGCAGGGTGAACGCCTCTTTTTCCGGCGGAGAGACCACGGCCCGGGTCCACTGCCCGTGCAGGTGGCCTACCGTGTCTCGGATGAAGCTCTGCAGGGCCACGTTACCCAGCGTTACCAGCGCGTCCGGGCGAACCAGCGCGATCTCCTTCATCAGCCACGGGCGGAACAGCTCCTTTTCCTCCCGGGTGGGGGGACGGTTGACCCGGCGGCCTGCGGCGCTGATTTTCGTGGGCCGCAATTTAACGGTATTGGTGACGTAAATTTCGCCGCGGCGCAGCCCCAGCACTTCCAAAAAGCCTTCCAGATTCTTGCCCGCCTTGCCTACGAAGGGTTTTCCCTGCAAGGCTTCCTGCTCGCCGGGAGCCTCGCCGATCAGCATCAGCACGGGCTTTTTCGCCAGCCCCGCGCCGAACACCAGCGGACTTTGCCCGCCGGGATAGAGCGTCTGAAAAAACGCGGTGCAGTCCCGCTGAAAACGCGCCATAGCGTCCATGGTCTTTCCTCCTTCGGCCGAAAGCCGCTGTTTAGTGTGCCGCGCCGGATGGAAAGCCATGCGCGGGCCTCGTCAGCGGATGCCGCCCTCCAGCAGGGTCAGCGAGTGCAGAATGTCCGCCTTGAGCCACGAAAATAGCCCCAGCAGCATGGCCACCAGCACAAAAATCACAAAAACGCCCAGCAGCACACTGAAGGTGTTCAGCACGCCCATGGTGGTGCGCACATGGCCTTCGTGTTCCCACGCGTCCTCGGCGGCTTCATCGCCGTCGTCGCCGCCGTAGGCTTCGTCCTGATAGGCAAGGTCGTCGTTGGTTTCTCCGTAGGCATAAGGGTCATAGTCCCCGCCGTCATCGGCGAAACGGTCAGCGCCGTCTTCGGAGCCACGATAGGGCTCCAATACGTCGTTGAGCTCCATGGGCTCATCCTCCTGCCCGGGCTGATACCGTCTGGTTCGATCGTCCATCCGCCGTTCCTCCTTTCGAAGGGCTTGAGTTTTCCGTTCCTATATTGAACGAACGGTCATACGTAATCCATCCACGGGGCGCTTTCGTCCTCCCGGCCCGTCAGCGCGCCCGCTTCCTGCATTCCGGGAAAATCCAGCGTGCGCAAGGCTTCATAGAGCACAATAGCTACGGAATTGCTCAAATTCAGGCTGCGGGCTCCCGGCACCATGGGAATGCGCAGGCAGCGGTCGTAGACCCGGCTGAGCAGACTTTCCGGCAGACCCCGGGTCTCCCGACCGAACACCAGAAAATCCTCCGGGCCGTAGATCGCTTCGGTGTAGCTTCGAGGCGCTTTGGTGGAAAGAAAGTGCATCCGCGCGCCGGGGTATTTTTCCAGCAGCTCCTCAAAATTTTCATGCACCTCATAGCGCATCATGCGCCAGTAGTCCAGCCCGGCCCGCTTGAGGTATTTGTCCTCCAACGAAAAGCCCAGCGGCTTGATGAGATGCAGCACAGAGCCGGTCGCGGCGCAGGTGCGGGCGATATTGCCGGTATTCTGGGGAATTTCCGGCTCGTAAAGCACGATATGCATGGGAATCACCTCCCGGGTATTGTACCCGAAATGAGAAAGGTTTTCAACTCACGGAGACCCGTCCGGCGGATTCGCTTACATAAGCTCCGGCCAGTTTTTGCACCGTCTCCCACTCCTCCGCAAAGGCGGGGTCGGTGCTGATCTCCTCCACGCACTGGCTGGCGCGGTACAGAAGGGTCATGTCGCCCGCGCCGGGCATCAGGGCTTCGCCGTGCTGGCGGGTGCCCAGCAGTTCGCCCGGGCCCCGCAGTTCCAGATCGGTCTGGGCGATCTGGAAGCCGTCGTTGGTGCGCACCAGCGCCTGCAGGCGCTCGTTAGGCTCCGCCATCAGGAAACACCAGCTCTGGGCCGTGCCACGTCCTACCCGGCCCCGCAGCTGATGGAGCTGGGCCAGACCGTAGCGATCCGCGTCCTCGATGACCATGACGGAGGCGTTGGGTACGTTCACGCCTACCTCGATGACCGTGGTAGAGACCAGGATTTGCAGCTTTCCCGCAGCGAAATCCGCCAGCGCCGCCTGCTTTTCGGCAGCGGGCTGAGTGCCGTAGGTCAGCCCCACGGAGAAATCCGCAAAGGCCTTTCGGCTCAGCTCCCGGGCGTGGCTCTTCACCGCCATCAGGCCGTCGGCGGTCTCGCTTTCCTCCACCAGCGGGCAGACGATGTAGGCCTGCCGCCCGGCTTTCAACTCCTGACGAATGAAGTCGTACAGACCGCCGCGCTTGCTTTCCGGCACCAGCCGGGTCTTCACCGGCTGACGGCCCGGGGGCAGCTCATCGATGACGCTTACATCCAGATCGCCGAACAGGCTCAGGGCCAGCGAGCGGGGAATGGGCGTGGCCGACATGACCAGCAGATGAGGAGCGAGATCGGTGGAGACATCGCCGCCCTTTTCCAGAAGGGCGGTGCGCTGGGCCACGCCGAAACGGTGCTGCTCGTCGGTGATGCACAGCCCCAAACGTTGAAAATGCACGCCGCCGCCGATGAGGGCGTGGGTGCCGATCACCGCCTGCCAGCGGCCCTCCTGAATGGCCGCAAGGGCCTCCCGCCGTTCCCCGGCAGGCATTCCGCTGACCAGCAGGCCGCAGCCGAAGCCGTTCTTCTCAAAGAAGGGCTTCATGGTTTCCACATGCTGCCGGGCCAGAATTTCCGTGGGAGCCATCAGGGCGCTCTGGTAGCCGCTTTGAGCGGCCAGCAACATGGCCCCCATGGCCACGGCGGTCTTGCCGCTGCCCACGTCCCCCTGCACCATCCGGGCCATGGCGTAGGGCTCTGAGCCTTTCAATTCCATATCCCGGGCGATCTCGGCAAGGGTGCGGCGCTGGGCGCTGGTGGGGGAAAAGGGCAGCGAGGCCCAGAAAGCCTCCTGTCGTTCGGCGGGAGCCTCCATGGGCAGGCCGCCCCGGCGCAGCCGCCGCATCATGCGGATGCCCGCCTGATACATCAGCATCTGCTCAAAGGCCAGACGGCGCTGGGCGGGCTGGACTTCGTCCATCGTCCGGGGCGCGTGGAGACGGCGCAGAGCTTCTCTCAGCGGAAGAAGCTCATAGCGCTTCACCAGCGAAAGGGGCAGCGTCTCCGGGCAGACCTCGTCCAGCGATTCCAGTGCCTCTCGGGCGATCTGTTCATGCACACGCTGGGGCAATCCTTCGATGGGCCGGTACAGGGGCACGATGCGGTTTTCCTTTTCCAGCGAAGGGTTCATCAGCTGCAGCCGTCCGCCCCGGCTTTCCACCGGGCCGCACAGCAGGAAGCGGGTGCCTCGGTTCAGGTTCTCCTTCATCCATGGTTGATTGAACCAGCAGGCGGTCAGCTTGCCGCTTTCGTCGGAAAAGGAGCAGGTGACCAGCGTCATTTTCCCCTTGAAACGGGACAGCTTCGCTTCGCCCTCCCGGACGAGGGAGAAGCACTGCCTTTGCCCTGCCGCCGCCTGCGCGGCGGGGGTGACGGCGCTGCAGTCCCGGTATTTTTGGGGAACGGCGTACAAAAGATCACGCAACGAGAAGATCCCCGCTGCGTGTAAGGCTTCCGATCGATTTTTTCCGATCCCGGTCAGAGATGCAAGTTCCATGATTTATTCTACAGAAACCAGATAGTAGTACAGCGGCTGACCGCCCATCTGCATTTCCACGTCGCAGTCGCCGTAGCGGGAGGCCAGCTCGTCGGTCAGGGCCTGCGCGTCGTCTTCTTTGGTGTCCTTGCCGTAGTAGACGGTGATGAGTTCGTCCTCGTCGGTGACGATGGCTTCCATCAGCCGCAGCGTCACATCCTGCACGTCGTTGCCCACGGTCTGGATCTTGCCGTTATACAGGCCGATGATGTCGCCCTGATGGATGTGCAGGTCGTCCAGATCCGTATCCCGGACGGCGTAGGTCACGGTGCCGGTGCGCACCCGCTGGGCGGCTTCCTCCATTCGGGCGGCATTCTGCTCGGGGGAAAGCTCGGGCTGGCAGGCGATGGCGGCGGCGATGCCCATGGCCACGTTCTTGGTGGGGATGACCACGACCTTCTTGTCCTCGCACAGTTCGGCCGCCTGCTGGGCCGCCAGAATCACGTTGCCGTTGTTGGGCAGCACATAGACCACCTTGGCGTTGACCCGGCCCACGGCTTCGGAAATATCCTCGATGCTGGGGTTCATGGTCTGGCCGCCCTCCACCACCTGATCCACGGTCAGGTCGCGGAAGATCTGGTTGAAGCCTTCGCCCAGCGACACGGCCACCATGCCGGACTCCTTCGGGGGTTCCTGCTGGGCGGCGGGCTGGGGCTCGGCCTGCGGTTCTTCCTTGGGCTGGGCTTCCCGGCGCTTCTGGGCCATGTTTTCGATCTTCAGGTCGATCAGTTCGCCCAGACTCAGGCCAAATTCCAGAGCCTTGGCGGGCTCGTTGGTGTGAACGTGCACCTTCACGGCGCTCAGGTCGCCGGTGACGCGCACACAGTCGCCGATGCGGTTCAGGCGGCGGCGCAGGGAATCGATATCCTCCTCCACGATGTCCGGGAACAGGTTTTCAACCCCGAACTCGGTGCAGTAGATGTACTTCAGCTCGCCGGTCAGGCTGTGCTCGTCCTCAAAGCTGTCGCTTGCCGCGCCCTCGGCCTCGTCGTCGCTGGGCAGCTCCTCGCCCCGCAGCACGGCGGCATAACCCATGTAGATGTACAGGAGGCCCCGTCCGCCGGCGTCCACAACGCCCGCCTGCGTCAGCGCGGGCAGCATCTGCTGGGTCTTTTTCAGAATGACCTCGCCGGTGGAGAGGATGTTGGTGAACAGCGCGTCATAGTCGTCGGGCGTGCGCTCGGCCTGCTTGACGGCTTCCTCGGCAATGACGCGGGCCACGGTCAGGATGGTGCCCTCCTTGGGCTTCATCACGGCCTTATAGGCGGTCTCCGCGCCGCTTTTCAGCGCGGCGGCAAACTGCGCGGGAGTGATGCGCTCCACTCCGGCCAGCGCCCGGCTGAAGCCGCGCAGAAGCTGGGAGGTGATAACGCCGCTGTTGCCCCGGGCGCCCTTCAGCGCGCCCTTCGATACAGCCGCGGCGGCCTCGCCCGCGTTCAGGTATTCCTTCTGGTTGACCTCCCGGGTGGCGGAGGCCATGGTCAGGCTCATATTGGTGCCGGTATCTCCGTCCGGCACGGGGAAAACGTTCAGCGCGTCCACCGCTTCCCGGTGTTTTTCCAAAAGCGCGGCGCCCGCGACCACCATATCCCGCAGCAGCACCCCGTCGATCGTTTTGGCTTGGATCAAGGTCATTTCCTCCCGATACGCTTGTAATTTGTATGCCTACGGCGAGCGTCCTTACACCCGGATGCCCTCCACGGAGATGTTCACGCGGCGGACTTTCACGCCGGTCATGCTTTCCAGCTTATAGCGCACGGTCTGCACGATGGTCTTGCAGACCTCGGCGATGGAAATCCCGTATTCGACGATGATAAAAAGATCCACATCCAGCATGTCGTCCACCAGACGGAGCTGCACGCCCTTGGACAGGTTTTCCCGTCCCAACCACTGCACCAGCCCGTCCTTGGCGCGTTTTGAGGACATGGCGACGATGCCGTAGCATTCCAGCGCGGCGTAGCCGACCACCTTCAGCATGACATCTTCGGTGATATAGATCGTACCGATATCATTTTTGATCTTACATTCCATAAGTCCTTGCCTCCCCTGTGCGGCGCGGTGCGCCCACAATGCTGGCCTGCCCGTTACGCACAGCAGGTCAGGCTAATTATACATGATTGCAGGCTTTTTCGCAACTCATTCCTTTTCGGAACGGAAAAAGGCCGGAAAAACGAAAGCCCAGCGGCTGCAACGGTTGACAGCCGCCGGGGCGAATGGTAGACTTTTTGGTGGAAATCGGTCGGATGAAGGGAGGAAATGTTCATGCAGTCGGCTTTATTGCCTATCATGCGTGATTATCTGGTCCGCTTCCAGCAGACCGCGATCAAGGAAACGGGCCGCCGGCCCCTGTGCTGGCTCCGCAGTCCGAAGGACGAAGCGCTGGTCATTCCCGGGTGCCGCCGTCCGGGCTACGCTTTCTGGCAGCCCATTTCGTGGAAGGACGATCAGGCGCCGTTGGGGGAACACACGGCGGAGTTTCACCAGAGTATCGTGGATTATCTGTCCCTGTGCCAGTTTCTGGAAATTCGTTTTTTTCTGCCGGTGGCCGGTTCTGGCAGCCCATACAGCTTCCTGTACCGCCGGGTGTTTGAAGCGGAGCGCAATACCGACTCCGCGCCGCCGGAGCAGAAATTTCAGGAAGCGCTGGATTACGCCGCACAGCGGCCCGAGCTGCCGCTGAGCTTCTGCATGGCTGCCACCTGCGACGAGGGAGAAAAGCTGCTGCTGATGCTGCGGGCCGAGGATGGGGAGGCCTATATCGTCCCCGCCGACCAGAATCGGGAACCCGTGTATCTGAATGCGACGCTGGAGCGGCTGCTGCCAAGGGTACAGTTCGTGTACGATATTTGAAAAAATAAAAAAGAGCGTCTCTGCCCGAAACGGCGGAGACGCTCTTTTTGATGTGCTTTACAGCATCCCGGCGGCGGCCCGATCCAGCAGCAGGATCACGTTGGGATGGGTCTTGAGGATGCTGGCGGGGGTGCGGGAGGTGATATCGCCGCAGACCGTGTCGTGGATGGCCTGCGCCTTATCCTCGCCGGTAGCCAGCAGCAGGATGCAGCGGGAGGCCAGAATGCTGCCCACGCCCAGGCTGACGGCCTGACGGGGCACGGAGGCTTCGCTGTCGAAGAAGCGGCGGTTGGCCTGAATGGTGCTTTCGGTCAGGTTGACCACGTGGCAGCCGCAGGTGAAATGATCGTCCGGCTCGTTGAAGCCGATGTGGCCGTTGCGGCCGATGCCCAGCACCTGCATGTCGATGCCGCCCGCCGCAGTGATGGCCTGATCGTACCGGGCGCATTCCGTCTGGGGGTCGGCGGCGTTGCCGTCGGGAATGTGGATGTGGTCGGCGGGCATATTCACATGGTCGAACAGCTGCTCCCGCATGAAGCTGTGGTAGCTGCAGGGATGCCCTGCCGGCAGACCCACGTACTCGTCCAGATTAAAGGAGGACGCGCTGGAAAAATCCACCACGCCCGCCTTGTACAGGCTGATGAGGGCCTGATAGGTGGGGATGGGGGTGGAGCCGGTGGCCAGCCCCAGCACGGAGTTGGGCTTGGAGATCAGCTGAGCGGCCAGCAGCGTCGCCGCCGCCTGCCCAACCTGCTGGGCGTGATCGTAAACGTGGATCTGCATGAGAAAACCTCCTTTAGTAACCGAAACGTATCTTGACAGACCGTTGAAAAATCAGTACAGATGCATGATACATCTTTCTTGGAGTATAGCATTGCGGCCCGCAGGTGTCAAGACTCTTTCCATAGGCAGGAAGGTGATGTTCTGAAAGCGTTTTTCCGAAAATTTCCACCCTGCAAAACCCGTAAATTCCTGCGAAAAACTGCCGCCGGGGGGTTTTATCCTACCTCTATATGTAGTATAATCAAAGAAGGCGCACAAGAGAAACGCGCATAGAGCCAGACAGGGCTTTTCAAAAGAATTTTCGGAGGGAGGGATTGATCGTGAACAACGCTTGGGATCAGATCAAAAACCTGGTCTGGAACGTTTTCAATCGCCCCACCATTGCCGATGTGCTGGATATTTTTATCGTCGCCTATCTGATCTACAAGCTGCTGATGCTGACCAAGGAGACCCGGGCCAGCGCCGTTTTGAAGGGACTGGTCATGCTGATCGCAGCCAGCTGGATCAGTGACCTTCTGGGCCTGACCGCCCTGAGCTGGGTCTTACAGAACGTGGTGGCCAACGGCGCGGTGGTGCTGGTGATCCTGTTCCAGCCGGAGCTGCGCAAGGCGCTGGAGCAGATCGGCCGGGGAGCCATCCGCGAGCGGGCCACGGGCAGCGAAAGCGCCCAGATCGTCTCCGAGATCACCCACTGTATGCTGAACCTGAGCCGCCGCCGGGTGGGCGCGCTGATCGTGATCGAACAGCGCATCGGCCTGAAGGACGTGGTGGAGACCGGTACGACCCTCAATTCCGAAATTTCCTCCGCACTGCTGGAAAATATTTTCGAGCCCAACACGCCCCTGCATGACGGCGCGGTGGTCATTCGCGGCAACCGCATCATGGCCGCTGCCTGCATCCTGACCCTGAGCGAAGGCAAGGGCATCAGCCGGGAACTGGGCACCCGCCACCGAGCTGCCATCGGTATTACCGAAACCACGGACGCTATCTCCCTCATCGTCAGTGAGGAGACCGGCACCATCTCCGTGGCCCGGGAGGGTCATCTGACCCGCCATCTGGATCGTGCGGGACTGGAACAGGTGCTTACCTCCATTTATCAGCAAAAAGAGACCGGCCTTCTGTCCAGCCTGCTGGAGAAAACCAAACGGCGAAAGGGGGACGCGGCATGAATACCGAACCCAAGCGAAACGAGACCGGCAGCGTCCGTCAGGCGCTGCGTCAGGCGCCCGCCCGTTTTTTGCGGGTATGCCTGCATAACTGGGGCTGGAAACTGCTGTCCCTTTTTCTGGCGGTCTGCCTTTGGGCGGGCCTAATCACGCAGGATCCCACACTGACCCGGGAGCGGGTCTTCAACGACGTGCCCGTCACCGTCACCGGTACGGACACGCTGATCGGCAACGGGCTGATCGTGGTGTCCGGGTTGGAGGACGAGAATCTTTCCGTGCGGCTGCGGGCGGATGTGCCCCAGCGCTCCTATTCCAACGCACAGGCCTCCAACTATAACCCCCGGGTGGATGTGAGCCGCATCACCGAGACTGGCGAGCAGACCCTGCGCATTCAGACCTCCTCTACCACGACCTACGGCACCGTCACGTCCGTTTCGCCGGAAAGCCTGACCGTGGTGGTGGACGAGTATGTGACCAATTACCGCGTGCCGATCACACTGAACGTGACCGGCAGCGCGCCCGACGGATATTATGCCTCCACGCCTCAGCTGGCCCCCAGCACGGCGGCCGTCAGCGGCCCCCGCACCATTGTGGATCAGATCGCCAGCATCGTGGCGGATTATGACTTATCCCGGCTCAGCGCCAAGGAGGGACAGGTGCGTTCCGCCCTGTCCATGCGGGTGCTGGACGCGGACGGCAACGAACTGGACGGCTCCCTGCTGCGGGTGACCAACGCGGGCGTGACCCTGCGCACCGTCACCGTGGAGCAGAATCTCTATCCCACCAAGACCCTGACCGTTTCCGATCTGGTTCGGCTGGAAGGCGAACCCGCCGCGGGCTATGAAGTCAAGAGTGTGACCATCACGCCCGTTACCGTGCTGGCCGCGGGCGACGGCACCGCGCTGGATACGCTGGACACCCTGTTCACCACTTCGGCCATCGACCTTGACGACCGCAGCGAGGGCTTCGCCACGGAGCTGAGTCTGCGCAAGCCGTCCACGGTGAATTATCTGAGCACCGATACCGTGACCGTACAGGTGGAGATCGAGCCCATCATCACCACCCAGAGCTTCAGCGGAGTAAAGCTGTCCGTGCGCAATATCCCGGAGGGACTGTCCGCCGGACTGGCCCAGCGAACCATTGACGTGGATGTGACCGGCCCGCAGAATGCGGTCTCCCGGCTGTCCGCCGCAAAGATGTCCGCCTATGTGGACGCCTCCGGCCTGACGGTAGGCGAATACGCCCTGCCGGTCATGCTGGTGCTGGACGCGGACGACCCGGACACCCTGACCTGGACGGCTACGCCCTCCAAGGCCAGCGTCACGCTTCTGACCAAATAATTTTTCGGGAAAGGGGCCGGTGAATGAACGGCTTTACCAATTCCATTCTGTCGCTGCTGCTGAGTTGGATCCGGCTGCTGATCGGCCAGATCTGGGCTGCACTGAACAGTGAAAACGGCAGCCGCGCACTTTCCTTTCTTCAGAGCAACTGGAAATTTCTGGTGGTCTGTCTGGCGGTGGGCGGCTTTGTGGCCGACCGGCTGGTATATTTTCTGCGCTGGCGACCCGACACCGTCTGGCGCAACCGCCGCAAGGCCCGCCGCTCCCAGCGCCGGCAGGATTTCTCTCATGAATACGTCCCTACGGTGGAAAATCCCCATCCCGTTCCGCCTGCCCAGTGGGAGGAACCCCTGCCGGAGGAGGAACCCACTATGGTCTACCGGGGCGGCAATCCTTCCTACGTTGCTTCGGGCTATCTGCCCCGGGAGGAGCACCGCGCCGTACAGGACGAGCACTGGCAGCAGAACCCGTCCGCCCCGGCGCAGCCCCAGCAGGCGACTTGGGCGGTGCCCAATGAAAGCGCCGGTTTTGACCCGGTCTTTGACGAGGATCTGGGTGGATGGGAGCACGGCGACACGCTGGTGCGCCCGGACACGATTCAGCAGGCGGCGCAGGGCATGGAGCAGACCTTCGGCGCTGCCCAACCAGAGCCGTTGAACTACATCCGGGATATGCAGGCGGGTTTTGCCCGTCCCCTGCCGCCGGAGCAGCTTTACGCCGCTCCGCAGACGCAAAATGTGTCTGCGCCAAACGGTTACACGCCCAACGAACCAAATGCTCAGCCCTATGAAAACAACGCGCCCATCCATCCCGGTTTGGACGCGGCCAGCTTTCAGCGCAACATCGGCTGGAATCCGTCCGACACGGCCCCGCAGGAGCCTGCGCCCGACTTTTACTCCTTTGCCGACGCGGAACGCTCCCGGGTGGAGAGCGCACAGGCCAAACCTCGCAATCCCTTTGCGGCGCTGGCCCGTAAGGCCCGCGATTTCGTGGGTGTGGATGCGGAGGACGACACCCGTTCCATCCATGACTGGCAGCCTACCGTGCCTGTGCACAAGGCATTCCGCGAACCGGTCTATCCCAAGAATCCCAACAACCATCAGCAGGAAGGGCCTTCGGCATAAGGCCTTTCTTTTATGCCCCGGAGTCTATGTTTTGAACGGAGGTTCCCCATGAGCGAAGCCTATCCCCTGCCGCCGGTTTTTCAGGAGCGGATCCGCGCCCAGCTGGGAGCAGAAGCGGACGACTATTTTGCCGCGCTGGCCCAGCCCTATGTGCGCGGGCTGCGGCTCAATCCCCGCAAGCCGCTGGCCGATCCTGCCGCCCTGATCGAAGGGCTGGGGGAGCCGGTGCCGTGGCAGCTCCGGACGGGGCGTTATCTGTCGCAGGAAAGCACGGCGGGCGCACAGCCCCTACACGAAGCCGGGGCGTACTATATTCAGGAACCCAGCGCCATGGCGGCGGTGGCAGTGCTGTCTCCCCGGCCCGGCGAACGGGTGCTGGATCTCTGCGCCGCCCCGGGGGGAAAGAGCACCCAGATCGCCGACGCGCTGGAGGGTCGGGGGCTGCTGGTCAGCAACGAGCCGGTACCGAGCCGTGCGAAAATTCTCAGCCGCAATCTGGAACGAATGGGCGTGACCAACGGGCTGGTCGTTTCTGCCGAGCCGGAGCAGCTCGCTCCCCGGTGGGCAGGATTTTTCGACGCGATTCTGGTGGATGCGCCCTGCAGCGGCGAGGGCATGTTCCGCCGCCACCCGGAGACCCGCGCCGAATGGACGGAGCAGTCCCCGGCAGGATGCGCGGCCCGGCAGAAGCGCATTCTGACCTCCGCATGGGCCATGCTTCGCCCCGGCGGGCGGCTGGTCTATAGCACCTGCACCCTGAATACCGAGGAAAACGAAGGGGTGATTGACTGGATGCAGCAGGCGTTTTCCGACTGCGAAACCGCCGCGTTTACCCTTCCTGCCGGGGAAGGGGCGGAACTGGACGCGCCTGGCGGGACGCTGCATCTCTATCCCCACCGGGTCAAAGGGGAAGGGCATTTTGTGGCTTTCCTGCGCAAGCGCGGCGACGAACCGCACGCGTCCGCGCTTGCTCCGGGGGATGCTCTGGCCAAGCCGGACAAGCCGCTTTTACAAGCCTACGATGCCTTTGCCAAAGCCGTCGGCGCGGCGTTGCCGGCCGCCAATGCCCGTTTAGGAGACGCGCTGCTTTCCGCGCCGGAGCTGCCGCCCTTACAGGGGGTCAGGGTCTTACGGGCCGGGGTACAGCTGGGGGCTTTGAAGGGCAAGGTATTTCAGCCCGATCACGCATTGGCGCTGGCAATGAGCCCGACTGCCGGATTCCCATCGTTTTCTGTTTCCCCGGCTGAAGCCCGGGCGTATCTCCGGGGCGAGGTGCTTCCTTGCCCGGACTCCTTCTCCGGGTTTTATCTGGTCTGCTACGAATCTCTCCCCTTAGGGTTTGCCAAGGCCTCCAACGGCCAGCTCAAAAACCACTACCCCAAGGGCCTTCGGCAGCAGCAGGGGTAGTACCCCTGCACCCCGGACTGCGCGCTATGCGCGCAGGGGCACACGAGGGAAAGCCGGTTGGCTGCAGAGCTACCGCCGCTCGGCAAGGGGCAGTGCCCCTTGACCCCACACCGCGCCTATAGGGCGCGGGACGCTCGAGAGAAAGCGGGTTGGCTGCGGAGCTACCGCCGCTCGGCGAAGGACCTCGCGGCTCGCGGGTCTGGTGTGGATTTTTTGCTATCAGTTAAGGTCCTCCCCGCCATAAATTGCTCCCTCGTCTAATCATCTACCCATTCCATATCCTGTTCAACATCCCAGAAAGATTTTCCGTTCCAGATTTTAGCTTCTAAGAATGCTTCAACTGGATAATGCGTTGCGTTCCCTTTCCAGATATGCTTTTCTCCATTGTCTGTCATTTCGTATAAGCAGAGATCAAGACTGCCGTTATTCGTCCATCCTTCCAGAAAGTATTTTTTTCCTTCATAGAGAAAACAAAGCTCATCTCCATAATGAATGTGATCAACAAACTCACGAACATCACCATTTTTCAATTTTAGGCCCCCCCTTAAAGTAAATGAAATATAAATTACATCCTTAGTCATCCACCCACTCAATATCTTGTTCGGCATCCCAGAATATTTTTCAGTCAAAGAGAGGTGCATCTATAAAAGCCTGCTTACACTGTTCAATAGTGGCGGCATCATGGCTCCATAGTTCTTTGTTGTTTGCTGGTTGATATTGTATAACTTCCATGTGTACTGTATTTGAATCAGGCATATAACCCTGAAACCAGTATTTTATTCCTTTGTAAATATAAATGGTATCTTTGATTTAATAATTGAATTGCCAATCCTTACTCCTCCCCGAATAGCGCATCAATCAGAGCTTTCTTTTCCTGATCCGTCATAGAAGAAGCATTTCTTGCAATCATACGGCGAACTTGGTGATAGTTGAACGCATCGTTCTCAATTCCCAAAAGATAATCGGACGTTGTGTGTAATGCAATTGCCATATTGGCAATTACATCTGGTTTTGGTTCTCGTGTTCCGGCAATATACCGTGACATAGCGGCTTCTGTAATACCGATTCGCTCAGCTAGTTCCTTCTGCTGAATTCCCTGCTTGCGCAGCATCTCGGATATTCTCTCTCCTAGTGCCTTGCCCATAAGTATTTCCTCCTATCGTCAGGCCTCACTTATCAGCCTGATTTTATTATACGTATAACTTACCAAAATGTCAAGTTATGCTGCAAAATCGAAACGATTTCAGACTTTATCAATGCGATTGCTAGTAATCATTCACTTCAGTCTTTTGCCCCCAGCTAGGCGATGTGGAAAAGAAAAGCCCGGCAGCATTTTGCCGGGCTTTTTCATGTAAATAGAATCACTCGCCGATTTTCAGGTTGGAAAGCAGCGCGTCGCTCCACAGCGTTTGCCAGAGGGTGATCCAGTCACTTTCAGGCAGATCGGACAGGGAAACCGTTTCGGACGGAACGGCATCGGGCACCCAAGGGGTGCGGGTGGTTCCGTTGAGGGTGAAAGTGCGACCCGTCCGCTGGCCGCCGCCCACAGTCAGCACCGCGTTCAGCTCGGTGGCCGATTTCTGGGGGCTGTGGGAGGCAAAGGTCATATCCAGATTCAGGTCGTATTCGTCAAACTCCTGCGCGTCCGGGGTCTCCTGATCGGGGGTCAGGCTCAGCTCCCACTGGATGCGGCAGCTGTCCCGACCGTCGTCCTCCTTGCCGTTGGTGGTCTGGCTGCGGAAAAGGAAGGCCACGGCCAGCGGCTTTTCCTGCTCGCCGTCAGCCACGGTGAAGGCCGCTTCGCCGGTGGGCTGGCTGATCAGCGTCCCCTGAGTGACGCTCACGTCCGTCATGCTGCTATAGGTGAAATACCGCAGCGTAACCAGCCGCTCCTGACTTTCCACGGTAATCTCGCTGCTGGGTTCGCTGTCTTCCGTCGTGGTCAGGCTGTAGCCCAGCGTGACCGCGCCCATGTCCGGGTCGGAGTAGGGCATGGAGACCTTCAGCGACAGCAGGTCGCCCTTCAGGGAGACCGTTCGGTCGATGACCAGATCGTCCGCCAGCGGCAGCGCTTCCACCGCCGCAAAATAGTAGGGCTGCCATTCCGGGTTCAGATACAAGGCCGTCTGTTCCTCGCCGAAGTGATTTTTCAGTCGCTGGATCAGGTCTTCGTCCCCCAGCACGTCCAAAATCAGCTGCTTCAGCTGTGCCTTAACGTTGGAGGGCGCGATGCGGTACTGGGCGCTGAGCGTGCCGGTGCCGTCCTCCAGCTTGCCGATATCTGTGCGTCCCCGGTAGCCCTCCATCCAGATGTCCATCCGAGTCAGGCAGGTCTCCAGTGCGGGGGCCAGCCATTCGTCCGGCGTGTTCATCGAGGAAAGCAACGGCAGCATCCGCAGAAAGGAAACGGGAATGCCGTTTGCCTTGAGCGTGTCGGCCAGCAGAGTGTCCAGCGCTGCACCCGCGCTGCCCTCGCTTTGCTCGGTGCGGGCTCCATTCAGCTCGTACCACTGGCCGGACCAAAGGTCGGTCTGAAAACGCAGAGCCGGGTCTTCCCATTGAAAGCGGAAGGTATTGCGGGCGGTCTCGCCGTCCATCAGCCGAAGATCCAGCCGCTGCTGCTCCACGGTCTCGCTGTTTTTCCGGGTGTGGATGTAGTCCCACTGGAAGGAAAGGGGCGCGTCGGCCCCGTCGGTCTGCACTTCCAGCGTGCCGGAAAAGCCGCTGCCCGCGTCCAGCTGCTTGATCAGCTTTTCCGCCACCGTGTAGCCCTGCAGGCTTTCGGCCAGCGCGCCAGTGCACAGGCACAGGCACAGGCACAGCGCCAGCGCGCCCCAGAAGCGGAGTAGTCCGTTCCGTTTTCCCATGGGTCGGCCTCCTTTGATGGCTTGAGCTTTACAGTCCCAGCAGGTTCAAAAACGCCTGATAATCCTCGTCGGACATGGAATCCGAAAGCAGCGCGGAGTCGCCGTCCGGCAGCGCCGCCAGCGTGGGGAGCAGCTTGCCCGCCGCCCGTTGGAACAGCTCGCCCTGCAGCGCCGCCAGCGCGGCTGCGTCGGCAGTGTCCAGATCGACGGTCATCAGGGTGGAGGGGGCGGTGTATTCCGTCACGCCCACGGGCGTTTCGCCTACCTGATAGGAGCCGGACTGCATGGCCTGCAGTGTGTCCGTGTTCTGCTGCACGCTGGAGCCGTCGATGGTGATCTGCACGGTGGGGGCGGAGTCGTCGCTGCTGCTGGCAGCGGCCAGTGCCTGCACCGGGTCGAAGGACGTATCGCCGAAGTGAAGCACATATTCGCCTGCGGGAGTTTTGCCGTTCAGCCGGGCCACGTTGACTGTGCCGCTGAGCACGCCGCCCGCCCATTTCAGCTCGGGCACCAGCTCGGTGGAGGTAGTGGAGCTGGTCTTTTCCTTGGAATCCTGCTGCTTGACGGTGTCCACGATGCTGCCGGACACCGCTGTGCCGCCGTCCGCGTCCCGGCCGGTAAGGTCGTATTTCCGGGTGGTGGTCAGGGTCAGCTTGCCTTCCTTCAATTCCAGCGAGCTCTGGACGGTCAGCTTCCGCCCGTCCTCACTGACGGACTGGCTGCGGCTGGCTTCCGCCGTCCGCTTGTCGATCTTCCCCTTGGGCCGGTTGAATTCCAGCTTGTAGGTGTCCGTATCATTGCCGTTTTCGCCCCGGGCGAAGGCCCACTGGTAGGCGATGGTATAGTTGACGTCCTCGATGGCCGCGTTGCCCTTGATGTAGACGGCAAGATCGTCCCCATCCTCGGCGGTGCGGTACAGGGCTACGGTAAAGCCCTTTTTAAGGGTCAGGCTTTCCATTTGCTGGCGGAAGGCTTCGTCCATGCCGCAGGACAGCACCGCCGCGATCTGGGGTTTGAGGGCCTCGGCCTGTTCGGCGGTCAGCTTGGCCAGCCGCACCCATTTGCCCTTGCCCACGTTTTTGATCGTGTAGTTGGCTTTCTTTTCCTCGGCATAGGGCTGGATCCCGTCGGTCAGCTGGCGGTAGCAGGCTTCCGCCTCGGTCAGGGCCACGTTCAGGTCAAAGGAACCGCCGGGCAGCGCGTCCGTGCCTTCTTCTGCCGGTTCAGCGGTCTCGTCCTCCGGGAAGAGCGCGTCCAGCGCGTTTTGGGCGGAGGTCAGCTCCCGGTTGGGCAATAGCTCCGTCCGAAGCACGGAGCGGCCGTTTTCCTGCGTCTCCTCCAGCGTGAACAGACTGTCCCCGTCCACCGAAATGCCCATGGAGGTATCATTCCCGCTGACGCGGCCCTCCACGGTGATATGCTTGAGCACGTTGTTGAGCAGGGTCAGGGTGCTGTCGTTATAGGGCAGCAGGTTCTTGATCTCGTAGCTGACGGAGAGCTGCGCTTCGTCACCCTCGATCCACGGGGACAGCAGATTGACCATGTCCAGCGCGTCCGCTTTGGCCGGGGCAGCGCCCGCCGTCAGGCAGAGGCACAGGATCAGCGCCAGCGCCTTCGCCGCTCTTTTGATTGCGTTTTTCATTCTTGATCCTCCTGACCGCGGACTTCTTCCCAAAGGCGGAGGAGCAGTCCGCGCAGCTCCTCCTCGGTTTTGGCCATGTTCAGTTCCCGGCGCAGGGCCGTAGCTCCGCGCATTCCGCCGATGTAGTGGCCCAGATGCTTGCGCATTTCCAGCACGCCCTGCCGGGGGCCTTTGTAGCCCACCATCCATTCCAGATGGAGCAGCGCCACGTCGATGCGCTCCCGGGCCGTGACCGGCGTGACGGGCCGGCCGTCCAGCGTCTCCCGTGCGCCCCGGAACAGCCACGGATCGCCCATAGCTCCCCGGCCGATCATCAGGCCGGAGCAGCCGGTCTCCCGCAGGATGCGCCGCGCGTCTCCGGGGGCGAATACGTCGCCGTTGGCGATCACAGGGATGGAAAGCTGCTCCCGCACCCGGGCGATGGCGCCGTAGTCGGCCTGTCCGGAGTACTGCTGCTCCCGGGTACGGCCGTGGACGCACATCCACCGAAGCCCCAGCGACTGGGCGGCCCTGCCCAGCTCCACGGCGTTCATGGATTGCCGGTCGAAGCCCAGCCGGGTCTTGACCGTCACGGGCAGGGTGGTGTGGTTCACCACTGCCTCCATCACCTTGTAGGCCTGATCCGGGTTCAGCAGAAGGGCGCTGCCCTCTCCGATGGAGACCACCTTCCGGGCGGGACAGCCCATGTTGATATCCAGCGAGCGGAACCGGCCCAGCTCGGTGATCTTCTGGGCGGCCTCGCCCATGACGACCGGGTCCTTGCCGAACAGCTGGCAGGCGGTATTGGTCTCCTCCGGGTGTACCTGTAAAAGCTGGGTATATACCCGGTTCCCGGGCTTGGCGCACAGGTAGCCGATGGCGGAGACCATCTCCGAACAGGCGTATTCCGCGCCCATTCGGTAGCACAGCACCCGCAGGGGCCAGTCGGTGATGCCCGCCATGGGCGCTAATGATAAAACGGGCAGCCGCTCCAAATTCATCCCATTCTTTTCCGTCATCTTTTATGCCCGCACACAGGGGAACGCTGCAATACGTCCGCCGCAGCCCGCATAGGGGATCAGGGTCAGACGGTAAGCGGGGCCCATCTGGCAGTTCTGGGGCGGGGGCAGGATAAAGCCCTTCTTTTCTTTCCAAAGGGGCGCTTCACAGGCCGTGACCAGCACGTTCAGCTCGCCGTCCTCCTCGCTGACGGTGACGCTTTCGCCGGACACCAGCGCATAGCGCCATTCCATCTCTGCGCCGGGCAGGGGCAGCGCCATCAGCGTGCTGCCACAGAAAACGGACAGGCTGCCCCGGTAGCCGGTTTCCAGCCGGGGAGACGAGGCAAGCGTCAGCACGATGGTGTCGCCGCTCTGGAACAGCCGGGTCAGGGGGAATTTTTCTCCGGGCTGGGCCTGCACGGGCTTGCCGCCGTTGACACTGACCGTAGCACTGTCCGCCCAGCGGGGCACCCGCAGTTCCAGCGTGAACTGGACGGGCTGCTTCAGCTCGGCCTGCAGGGTGATCTCCTTGCGGCTCAATCCCTTCACAGCGGCGGTCATGCGCACGGGCACGCCGCCCAGCCGGGTAATGCAGCCGCTCTCCACGGGCAGCATATAAGTCAGGGTGTTATCATCCCGGCTCAGCCAGACGCTGCGCCGCAGGGCGTACAGCGCCCGCAGCAGGGCGCTTACATCCTCCTTTTCGGGCACGGCGTGAAGCTGGCAGCTTTCATCGTCCGACAGGCGGTTGGTGGGTTCCAACGTGCGAAGGCCTTCTTCGGTCAGAAGGTCGGGCAGGGCGTTTTCCCACATCAGCTCCAGCCGCTCGGCAAAGGCGTTTTCACCGGTGAAGCACAGCGCGTCCGCGTAGGCCTCGATCTGCGCGCACAGCGCGTCCAGCTCCACCGCCCGGGCGGGGTCCCGGCCCGCCAGATAGGGGTCGGCAGCAAACGCGCCGCAGGGCATTCCGTGATAGCGGTTCAGGGCGTTCAGACCCGTCAGCGGCGCAGCCGCGTCCCGGCCGGAGCCGCTGTACTGGCCCAGAAAGACGGTCATGGCCAGCGCGTCCGCCGCGCCCTTGCCCATGGCGAAGCGATCCATGCGGTCGTAGAAGGCTTTTTCCTCCGGGGTATTGCCCTGGGATTCCCGCCGGTACTCCCGCTGGAAGGGGAACATGTGCATCAGGCCGGACACGTCCGGCAGCTGGCCCCGCATGGTCTCCAGCAGGTTCAAAAGGAAGGGCTGGCCCGTGCGGCGGTACAGATCGACCGTCAGCCGCAGCGCGTCCGCGCCGCAGGCGAACAGGGCTTCCTCGCTCAGCTGGGGCAGCGCCTGGGCAAAGGCCCGCATGGCTCCCAGCACCCGCAGCATTCCCTCTTTATCCCGGCTCATGGCCGCCAGCATGGAGGCGCTCCATACGATCTCCACAAAGCGGGACGGATCGGCGGGCAAAAGCGCCGCGGCGGCCTCCACGTCGGGCATGGGGGGCAGCTGGGCATAGCCGCCCAGCTTGGTGGCCAGCACGGAGTCCAGCGTGGACATATGGCGGGGACTCACCATGTTCAGCACCTGCTGGATCCGGTTTTTCATCGTCCCTTCGGGGTGCAGGGCGGCGTCGGACAGGGGCACATAGGCGGGGTTGACCAAAGGGGCGCGGCGGTAAGCGGAAGCGGCAGGCATCGGACTTCTCTCCTTCATACATAAGCATCGGCATATGCCGATAATTCGCTCTATTCTACCTTATTATAGCGAAAAAACACTATCCGTCAATGTGCTTGTCCCAGAAGGGGGAAAAGGGAAGAACAATGGAAAAAGGCCCCGAAGCGGGAAACTTCGGAGCCTTGCTCCCCCAATGGGGCGGGTCAGTGTTTGTCAGAGGAAAAATATCAGAATTTGCCGTTTTCGTTCTGCCAGCTGTCCTTGTCGGCAATGGTTTCCATCACATCCCAGTGCTCTGCGATCCTGCCGTCTTCCACGCGCCAGAGGTCGTAATAGCTGGTCGGCGCGCCGCCGAAGGTTCCTTCGCTGACGGCCAGCACAAAGTTGCCCTGCGCAAGCACCAGGTGCACTTTGTCATAGATCATGGAAATTCCTTGCTCCGCCATGGCCGTCAGCGCCGCGCCCAGCCCGGAAACGCCGTCGGCAATGCCGGTATTGTGCTGGATATAAGCGTCGCCGTTGAAATAATCTGCGGTCTTTTCGGCGTGGTTGCCCTGCATCACGTCGTAAAGGAACTGCTTGACCAGCTCGCGATTTTCTTCCGTCTTATCCAAATCGGTTACTTCCATGCTCCCATCGATCTGGGTACGACCGGAAGGATTGGCCTGCGCCAGAGCGGCCAGATTGTCCCAGTGCTCGGCGATCTTTCCTTCATCGTTAAAGCGGAAGACGTCGAAGGCCACCTGTTCGCCCGCCCCGGCGAAGTTGTAGACCGACTGGAGGAAAACATACTTTCCGTCCTCGAACGCGCGGATATTCCGAACCGTCGTTTTGACCGGCGCAGAGGCCAGATAGTTGACAGAGCCGACGAAAGCATCCCGGCCGGTGCCGTAGGCCAGATTATGCTGAATGTAGTTTTCGTCCAGCAAAGAGGCGGCCAGCTTCGCGTCGCCGGAGGCAAAGGTTCCGATCAGCGCGAGGGCTTTTTCTTTCGGGCTCTGGACGTCGGCTTCGGCGACTGCGGCGGCGCCGGTCAGCATCTGGATAGCGGTGAGAAGAATGGCGGTCAGTTTTTTCATAAGCGGTGGATTCCTCCTTGGAAATTCTCTGCGCAGGGTTTACGGTTTGTTTCCCGCCTGCAACGATAGACTAGCACCGGGCCAAAGGACGGACAAGTACGCACTTTTTAGTGGCATAATTACCAAAAGGTAAGAATTGGACGGTTTCCAGCTGGTAACATTTTGGCCCCGTCAGGATTTGCGGGCGGTAACGGCGCTCAAAAATTTTTTGTTAAAAAAGAGGGACGGCATCTTCCTGAGGCGCGCGAGAGGACTGCCTGAAAATCGGTTGACGGATCAAATACGGGTCGTTATAATCATTCTGACTGGTTCACAAACCCGCAATGTATGGAGGGGTGCTTTCATGGCAGAAAACAGGGAACTTCCGATGTGCCCGGTGGAAACGACGCTTTCCCTGATTTCAGATCGCTGGAAAGTGCTGATCCTCCGGGATCTGTTCACTGGGACCAAGCGCTTCGGAGAGCTGAAAAAGTCGCTGACCGGCGTATCCCAAAAAGTGCTGACGGCAAATCTGAAGGATATGGAAGCCAGCGGCCTTTTGACGCGCAAAGCCTATCCCGAGGTGCCGCCCCGGGTGGAATACACCCTGACGGAAACGGGCGAGAGCCTGAAGCCGGTTCTGGGCGCGATGTTTGATTGGGGAATGGACTATAAGCAGAAGAATCACTCCCCGTCCAACGAGCAGGTCGCCGCGCTGGGAGAGGCGCTGCATTGAGCACAGGCCGTGCCGGGAATCCCGTTGGGGCAGGGCCGTTTAGAAGAGAAAAAGCAAAAGGAGGTTTTGCTGTGCCGGCAAAACGATCGGAGGGCCGTCTGTGGGTACGGCTGATGAAAAAACACCGGGTGGCCAAAAGCGCTGTCGCGCCCTGCCGCCGGGACGATCCGCAGGAGGCCCTGCGGCAGATTTTGCCGGGGCTGGACCTGAGCCAGCCGGTGTGGCTGCCCCGCCATCAGGCAGACTGGGACGAATACGCCATGACCCGTTTCCGCGCCGGGGATTTTATCGACGCTTTTCCCTACGATAGCATGGAGCTGAGCTATATCTATCCCGAGGACGAAAAGCGCCCCGCCCGGCGGCGCGACCCGGCGGAGGAAGCCTGAAAAGATCCGCTCGGAAAGGTTTCTGCCCTCTAAAGGAAAGTTTGGGCTGTTCAACCGGGAAAAAATCATGTATAATGCAGATATCACCCTGATTAAAGGAGGAATTTTTCCCATGCCAATGGTCAATACGAAGGAAATGTTCAAAAAGGCCTACGAAGGCGGATACGCGATCGGCGCTTTTAACGTCAACAATATGGAGATCATCCAGGGCATCACCGAGGGAGCGAAGATGGAAAACGCTCCCCTGATCCTGCAGGTGAGCAAGGGCGCCCGCGCCTATGCCAAGCACGTGTACCTGATGAAGATGATCGAAGCCGCCATCGAGGATACCGACCTGCCCATCGTGGTGCATCTGGATCACGGCCCCGACTTCGAGACCTGCAAGAGCTGCATCGACGGCGGCTTCACCAGCGTTATGATCGACGGCAGCCACCTGCCCTTCGAAGAGAACATCGCCCTGACCAAGAAGGTCGTGGAATATGCTCACAGCCAGAAGAACTACGTCACCGTTGAGGCCGAACTGGGCCGTCTGGCGGGCGTGGAGGACGATGTGAAGGTCTCCGCCGAGGATTCCAGCTACACCCATCCCGACGAAGTGGAAGAGTTCGCCACCCGCACCGGCTGCGACAGCCTGGCCATCGCCATCGGCACCAGCCACGGCGCGTTCAAGTTCAAGGGCGAACCCAAGCTGCGCTTCGACATTCTGGAAGAAGTGGGCCGCCGCCTGCCCGGCTTCCCCATCGTGCTGCACGGCGCTTCCAGCGTCATTCCCGAGTATGTGGATATGATCAACCAGTACGGCGGTCATATGCCCGGCGCTCAGGGCGTGCCCGAGGCCATGCTGCGCAAGGCCGCTACCATGGCGGTCTGCAAGATCAACATCGACAGCGACCTGCGTCTGGCCTTCACCGGCGAAGTCCGCAAGCACTTTGCGGAGCATCCGGATCACTTCGATCCCCGTCAGTACCTGACCGACGCCCGCGACGGCATCCGCAACATGGTGCGCCACAAGATCGTGGACGTGCTGGGCTGCAACGGCAAGGCCTGATCGGAACTCCTTTTCTGAATCAACACAGCCGCCCCGGAATTTTTCCGGGGCGGTGTTTCTATTGCAAAATTCGGTTCAATGTGGTATATCAATAGTATACTTTTTAATACGGAGGTATACTTCTGTGGGCGCAAATCAGAAGGAAGCCGTGGCAGCGCTGCACCGGGAGCGGATGCTGGCGGCGGCAGAGGAGCTTTTTCAGCAAAAGGGCTTCGAACAGACCACCATCGACGATATTTCCAAAGCGTCCGGCTACAGCCGACGGACGCTGTACGCCTACTATATCAACAAGGAGGATTTCCTTCGCCAGATTGTCCGAAAGGGACTTCGGCAGCTGGACGGGGCGCTGGAAGCCGCCGTGGGCCGGAAAACCTTCGAAATTCGGTATTTTGCCGCCTGCGAAGCCATTCTCCGTTACCTGCGGGAATGTCCTCAGTCGGCGGCACAGGTTCAGCAGGTACAGCCGCAGCGGCTGGACGGCAACGATCCGACCGTGGGCGAAATATTGGCGCTGGGGCAGCGGATCAACGAGCGGCTGGCGGAGATGATCCGGCAGGGACAGGCGGAAGGGACCGTGCGGGCAGCTCTGCATCCGGAGCGCTGCACGATGGTGCTATGGTCGGCCTTGAGCGGGTTGAACGATACCCTTCAACGGCAGGGAGCCTTTCTGGCGGAGCAGTTTGAAATTTCGCAGGAGGAATTTCAGTGGGAAGCGCTGGAACAGCTGCTCTTTTCGCTGCGAAAGGAACAGCTATGAAGCTGGAATGGGGTTTGACGGCGGGAAACGCCGAGGGTGAAGTCGACCGTCTGCTGGCAGTCAGCCGCAAGGCGGAAGGGGGACTGCCGCTGACGGAAGCTCAGGCGCGGGCGGTCGCCCAGGCCCACAGCGAAGCCCTGCGCCGAACGGGACGTATCGAGTTCGGCAAAAGCGCCGCCGAAAAGCTGGTGGAGATTTTCGCCGGTTCCCCGTGGCTGACTCGCGAAGAACAGGGGCAGCAGCTGGCCGAACTGGCGGCGCTGTTCTACGACTGCCGTGCCGAGCTGCCGGACAGCCTGCCTGACGGCTGGCTGCTGGAACAGATGCGCCGGGCGTTCGACGGCCCCTGCCGGGGCTGCATGGAGCTGATGAACGACTGCTTTCTGCTGCAGCTGCCCCGGCATTTGCAGCAGGGCGGCCGCCCGGAGGATTTCGGACGGCTGTGAGCGGCATTTTTCCCAAAGCAGATAAACAAAAAACGCCGGTCAAACCGGCGCTTAGGGCTGAAAAAAGTCCGAGGCTCGTAACCTGTTCGCGAAGTCCGGGGTCCAATTCCCCGGGGGAGCTATGCAGGACGGCCTCTCTTGCAGTATACTCGTCGCAGACAACCCTGTCAACGGGAATTTTGCGGAACAGGCATGGAAACTTTGTTCCTTGATGCGCAAAGAAAGGAAGAAACGATGGAAGCCAACGCTCTGGCAAATGGACAGGGGATCGACCCCCAAAGGCTGCGCCCCGGGGATTATTTCGCTTCGCTGACGGAGGAAGCCCTTGCCTGCGGGCTGCTGACAGAGGATGACCTTGCCCGTCTGCAGGCACAGCTGCCGGGGCTGCTGCGCCGCATGGCCGCCGAATATGCCGGGGAGGGCTGCGGCTCCCTGCCGGTGGAGACCGCCGGGGAAATGCTGCGTTCCCTGCAATTTGCCATTGGCGCGGCGCTGAAGGGCTATGCCGCCTCGGAACAGGCCGCGATAGCGCTGAAGGAACGGCCATTGAACGAACTGTACGACGAAGGGCTTTGCCGGGTGCGTCAAAAGCTGCGGACGGTGCGGCTTTTGCAGCGGAGGATCCTGAGCCGATTGTTTCAGACCCCGAACGGATTCTGGCGTTCCACCATCGAAGGCGGGGTCAACGGATTCTTTCGGCTGTACCGGCCGGAGTTCGCCGCCCATGAGATCCATATCACAGCGGATTATCCGCCTCTGCTGGGTCGGCCCGCCTTGCAGGGCGTGGAATTTATGGAGCGCTATCTGCAGGAGATCGACGGAGAAAACGCCTTTCTGCGCGCCTTCCCTCCCCGGGCGGTACACCGGCTGCTGCTGGGCCTGAGCCGGGAATACGCCAGCGCGCCGGTGAACCTGTTCGAGCCGGTCTGCCTGTCGGCGCTGGGGCTGACGCTGTGCGGACGCTCTCCGCTGGCGCTGGACTTAACGCCCGACGAGGTGGAAAAGCTGGCCCGAGATTTCGAAAACAGAACGATGATCCGTCCGGCGCTGGAAAACGCGCTGAACCGGCTGGGGGAGCAGCTGGCGCTGCCGGGCCGGGCGCTGCGCTATGCCGCCCAATGTCTGCCCAAGCTGGAGGAAGCCGTCCGTGCCGCACTGGAGCTGGGAAAGCCGGAACGGGCGTTTCTGCTGCCCGCCGATGAAAATGTCCCCGAGCCGGAGCTGTTCTACGGCGAAAGCATGGACATTCGGGATTATGAGCGCCTGTTGACACGGCTGGTTCAGGCGGATTCCCCGGAGGAGCAGGCGGCGCTGATCGGGGAAAACGTCCATTCGCTGGCCGACTTGCTGGACCTGCTCACCGATCTGGACGCGGGAGACGAGGCGCTCGTCGCACTGGTGAAGCGTCTGCCGCCAGATGCGCTGGCGGGGCTTCGGACCCATTACGCCGACGGCCTGCTGGCCGAACGGGAGGCTGACCGGCGGCTGTGCCGCGCGTTGGACGGAAAATAGCCTTATGCCTTTTCGAGAATCAGCCATTCCTTGGCTTTTTCCACATCCGATTCAAAGCGGACGGTCATGCCGAAGGGGGCCAACCGTCGGGAAAGCTCCCGGCGGACTTTACTGTCCGCCCCCTGGCAAAAACGCCCCAGTCCGTCCAAATGCTCGAACCAGATCATCCCGCTGCGATAGGGCAGGGCAAAGGACTTTTTGCGGAACCCGGGCAGCTCCCGGCCAGATGGCTCCATGGCTTTCTCTGGCTTCATTTGTTTCCTCCCATGCTTTTCTTTATTATTCTCAATGATTAATCAAAAACGCTGAAAAAAAGCGAGTTCTTTCCTTCGGTGACAAAGGCCACGCATAGCGAGATCCAGTTCATACGCCGTCTGCCGGAAGGAAACTGTGGCAAAATCCCAATATCATCCGCAGAAATGGCTCATTTGTCCATTCTTTTCGCGGCAGTATCGAGATAAGCCCCCAACAACATTCATCCATCACCATTTCCACTCCCGCCCCACTTACCCTGGATGCGCCCCGCAAGTCCAGAGGGGGCGCGGCGTCACCCCGGTTGCATCGAAAGGCGGGGGACGATATAATAGAAGTTGTCCGCACGCAACTTTGGCGGGCCAGTCCACATCGGGAGGTTTTTTAGGACGATGGAGGAAGAAAGAAAAAACGCGGCCGGTGAGCAGGCCGAGGAAATAACCCAAACGGTGGAAAATCAACGGAAGGCCGAGGCAAAAGCCCGGCGGAAAAACGAAAAAAAGGCTGCGAAGGCTGCACGAAAGCTGGAAAAGGAACAGGTGCGCCGGGAACGCACTGCCCGAAAGCAGGCCGAAAAAACCGCACGCACCCCTCATTTGCGGGAAAAGGCGCTGTTTGAGCTTTGGGTGGGTGGCTTTGAAAAGGAGCATCAAGCCCTTCTGCGGGAATATTTTGACGGGCTGAACGCCCACCTGTCGCTGGCACGGGACGAGGTCATTCAGTTTCGCCGGGACTTCACCGCCGCCATCGATCTGCTGCTGCAGCTGGGCTGTCCACTGGAGGAAGCCCTGACCCGTCTGAACCCGGAACGGCTGGGCGGCTTTTACGCATGGCCCGCCACGCTGTGGTTCCGGCTGGACGACGCGGCGAAAATTTATCCCCTGTCCATGAAGCACGGGCAGATGTCTGTGTTCCGGCTGGCGGCGGTTCTGAAGGAGCCGGTGAAGCCGGAGCTTCTGCAGATCGCCCTGCATTTCACTATCCAGCGCTTTCCCGGCTTTGCCACCACCGTGCGCAAGGGCTTTTTCTGGCATTATCTGGATCAGACCAAACGGCGCTACTGCATCCAGCCGGAGATGGATATTCCCGTCCGACCGCTGAAGATCGCCGCCAGCGGCTCTCAGAGCTTCCGGGTGCTGTATTATGAAAACCGTATCAGCGCGGAGTTTTTCCACATTTTGACCGACGCTACCGGGGGCATGTGCTTCCTCAAGACCCTGCTGGCGGAATATCTGCGGCTGCTGGGCACGGACTGCCCCTGCGGCGACGGCATTCTGGACGTGACCCGGCCGCCGCTGGCCGGGGAAAACGAAAACGCTTTCCCGGCGGCAGATCGCCGGGGCAAGGGCTCCGGCCTGACCGACCGGGCGGCCCTGCAGCTCAGCGGCCGGCTGGCCCCGGTGCACCCCTGTCGCATCCTGCACTTCGAAATGGACGCGGAAAAGCTGCGGGAGGCTGCCCGCAACCGGAACGCCACCGTCACGGCCTATCTGCTGGGGCTTCTGTTTTTGGCGGGACGGCGGGCCACGGAGGCCATGGGCGGCAGCTTCAACATTCAGGTGCCCGTCAATATGCGCAAGTTCTATCCCTCGCCCACGCTGCGCAATTTTTCCATGTACTGCGGCATTCGACTGGATATGGAGCAGGTGACCACACTGGACGACATTCTGCCGGAAATTCAGCATCAGCTGACGGAGAAAGCCTCCCGGGAGGCCATGACCGAGATGATCCATTCCTCCACCCGGCTGGTGAACTCGGTGCGCTTTGTGCCGCTGTTCATCAAGGCCCCCATCGCCCGGGTGATCTACGGCTTTCTGGGGGATAAAATTTTCACCAACACCCTGTCCAATCTGGGTGTGGTGAACCTGCCCCCGGAGATGCAGAGCCGGGTGGATCATCTGGAATTTTTGCTGGGCACGCTGGTGACGAATCGTGCGGGCTGTGCGCTGGTGACCTGCGGCGGCAAGGCCGTGCTGACCATCGCCAAGCAGACCGCCGACCCCTCGCTGGAAGAAGCACTGTGCCGCCTGCTGGACGGCGATCAGGTGCCCTATGCCGTGAAAGGAAGCGTTCTGTATGAAGGTTGAGTGCGTCTATCCCATCCCCCCCAAGCGCCGCATCCAGCGGCATCAGCTGATCTGCGCGGCCCGCTGGCCCTTTCTGGCGGCGGCGGTGGCCTGCCCGGTGGTGAACCTGTGCCTGGGCGGCAGCGCGTGGAGTCTGGTGGCCCTGTGGGGGCTGTGGATGCTTTGGGGCGATCTGGTGGCCCCGACAATGGTGGAATACAACCGGGTCAGCCAGTTCACCAAGGTACTGGCCCAGTGCTGCGGCCTTCTTTTGCTGATCGACCTGATCCTTGCCCCGGGCCGCATTCGGAATCTCCTGCCCATCGTGTGCTTTGCCGGGCTGACCGTGGCCGCCGTGCTGTTTTTCACCGATTTCAGCCGGCAGAAGCAGAACATCATTCCACTGATGCTGTTGTGTCTGGTGGCGTTCCTGTCGGCGGGCGTATGCCTGCTGGTGCCCGGCGTGGAAAGCCAGTGGGGGCTGATCGTACTGGCGGCCCTGTCCTTCGGACTGTTCGTGGTCTGCGCCGTCTGTCTGGGCGGCGGGTTTTTCCGCGGGCTGCATAAGTATTTTCATGTGAAGTAAAAAAGTTCCCCCGATTCCGCAGCACCCAATTGCTTCGGAACCGGGGAATTTTCTTTACAGCTCTGTTTTCTGGCCGACGGCATATCCTTGATCGTACACCCGCTGCAGCACCGCCGGGTCTCGTTCCAACCGGCCCATTTCGATGGGGCGGCGGGGACGGACGACCTTGGCGACGCCGTCCTGCTCCAGCTGGCGCAGACGGTCGAGACTTTGATTGTAGGCCTCGTGACGGCAGCGGAGCCGCTGCTGCAGGGCAGGATATTTTCCGTACCACAGGTCGATAGGCAGGGAGGGCATGGGCCCCTTGCGGTAGGAACCGTCTCGGGTCAGGACGACTACCAGCCGGTCGTAGCCCAGCGCCCGCATGGCCTCAAAGGGGATGCTGTCCACAATGCCGCCGTCCAGATACAATCCGTCCCCAACCGCCACGGGCCTGGAAACAAAGGGCAGCGACGCAGAGGCCCGCAGCGTGTCCATCTGCTCAAACACGTTTTCGATCAGGGGATATTCCGCATGGCCGGTCTCGATGTTGGTCACCACAGCGTAAAAGGGTACCCCCGAGGCCTGAAAGCTCTGCTGATCAAAGGGATCCAGCTCCGTGGGCACCGTGCCGTAGGCAAAGTCCGGGCTGAACAGATTGCCGGTCCTTAAAAGCGGGCCGGGGCCCATGTAGCGGGGGTCGCGGATATAGCGCTTGTTGTAGCGGATGACGCGTCCCGGCTGCCGGGATAGAAAATTCACCCCGAAGACCGCCCCGGCGGAAACGCCGATCACCCCGTCAAAATGAAGGCCCCGGGCGTAAAAGGCGTCCAACACCCCGGCGGTGAACATGCCGCGCATCCCGCCGCCTTCCAGAACCAGTCCTGTTTTCATCCTTATGCTCCCTTCCGCGCAGCCCAATGAGCGCGCTTCCCCTTTATTATACACCTGAAAAGGCCGGGAACCAATCGGCGGCATTTGCTCAAAACCGCCTTTTTTCAGCCAAAATCCGGGAAGGATTGAAATTTTCCCGGTGACAGGGTATAATAAATTCGTGTCATTTTGACCAATATGGAGGGAAACGCGTGTATAGGCTGCTGATCGTCACCGGAAACCAGAGTGTGAGGGACTTGTTCACCGCGATGGAAGGCTGGGAGAGCTTGGGCTTCAAGCCGCCGCGTCTGCGTCAGA
This sequence comes from uncultured Eubacteriales bacterium, assembly GCA_900548145.1. Taxonomy (GTDB): domain Bacteria; phylum Bacillota; class Clostridia; order Christensenellales; family Aristaeellaceae; genus Limiplasma. The sequence goes on from URJB01000010.1 coordinate 56,392, forward strand.
CCACGCAGGAAGCGCTGGAATGTATGCAGAAGCACCAGATCGACGCGATCGCCGTGGACGACGGCCCGGCTTTTGACGAGCTGAACCGCTTTGTGGAAGAACAGTGCCCGGCAATGCTCCGTTTTCCCATTGAAAAGACCCCGGACGAGGAATGGAAGGTCATCCGGGCGCTGGATCGGATGCTGGGAAACCTTCACGCCGATCATTATAACGACGAATACGATCTGATGGGCTCTCTTTCCCACAGTCAGGAACGGCTGCTGAAGGGCATCGTCTGCGGACTGATCCCCACGGAGAAGGAGCTGCGGGCCCGTCTGTTCATGCTGCGATGCAGGGAAAAGCCCAACGTGCCCTGCGTGCTGGCCCGCCTGACCATGGATATGGACGATCCCTTCCTGACCAACCGCTGGCATTACGGCAGCGAGCGTCTGGAGACCGCCCTGCGCAACTTTTTCGGCGCGCGGCAGCGGGATATGTACCTGCACGTGGCTGTGATCTCCCCGGAAGAGGTGCGGGTGCTCTGCTACCCCGTCACCGGGGACGGCACCCTGCTGGAAAGCGCGGTGCGCGCCTACGTGGAGGAGACCGCCCAGCAGATCGACCACTATCTGGGGCTGCATATGCAGGTTGCCGAGGTGCGGCTGGTGCCGGGCCTGGCGACCTTCGCCGCTGAAAATCTGAAATAAAAAAGCCGTCCGCCTGCGGCGGCAGTAAGGAGAACAATATGGGGATTTTTAAGGATTTGGTGACCAGCCAGCTGATCGACGTGATCGAGTGGACGGACGACAGCCAGAATACCATGGTGTACAAATATGACATGAACGGCAAGGAGATCATGATGGGCGCGCAGCTCACCGTGCGGGAAAGCCAGGCGGCGATCTTCGTCAACGAGGGCAAGCTGGCCGACGTGTTCCAGCCCGGCCGTTATGAGTTGAGCACTCAGAACATGCCCATCCTGACCAAGCTCAAGGCGTGGAAGTTCGGCTTCAATTCTCCCTTCAAGAGCGATGTGTACTTCATCAACACCAAGCAGTTCCTCGACCGGAAGTGGGGCACCGCCAACCCGGTCATGATGCGGGACACCGATTTCGGCATGATCCGCATCCGGGCCTTCGGCTCCTTCGCCTTCCGCGTGAAGGAACCCGAAACCTTCATGAAGGAGTGCTTCGGCACCAGCAGCCTGTTCACCGTGGAAGGCGTGGAGGGCCAGCTGAAGAGCATGGTGGTCAGCGGCCTGAGCGACGCCATCGCCCAGAGCAAGATCCCCGCGCTGGATATAGCCGCCAACTACAGCGGCCTGAGCCAGTACTGCATGAACGCGCTGAATACCAAGGTGGAAGCGCTGGGTCTGACCCTGACCAATTTTGTCATTGAAAACGTGAGCCTGCCCGAAGAAGTGGAAAAGGCCATGGATAAGCGCACCTCCATGGGCGTGCTGGGCGATATGGGCAAGTATGCCCAGTTCCAGGCGGCCGAGGCTATGCGGGACGCGGCCAACAACCCCAACGGCATGGCCGGTATGGGCGTGGGCATGGGCGCGGGCATGAGCATGGGTCAGATGTTCACGCAGGCCTTTGGCGGCGCGCAGCAGCAGGCTCCCGCCGCCCCCGCGGCTCCTGCGGCTGCGACGGTGGCCTGCACGGCCTGCGGCCAGCCCATCGCGGCGGGCAGTAAGTTCTGCTCTTCCTGCGGCGCCAAGCAGGAAGAAAAGCCCGCTGGCGGCTTCTGCCCCAACTGCGGCGGCAAGGTCGAAGCGGGCAGCAAATTCTGCCCCAACTGCGGCAACAAGATGGCGTAACGCCATGAAAATACGAATCGACCGCGCTCGTCGCGGTCGATTTTTTGATGAAGGGAAAAGCAGATGGAAAATTTTGATCTCCAAGCCTACTGGGACGCGGTGCTCCGGCAGGACGCACAGGCCATGGAAACCTTTCTGGCCCCGAACGCCATCGTCAACTGGCACTGCACCAATGAAAGCTTTACCGCCGCGGAATTTGTCCGGGCAAACTGCGAATATCCCGGCCAGTGGGAGGGCGAAATTCAGCGGGTGGAGCCGATCCCGGGAGGAATCGCGGCGGTCGTCCATGTTTATTCGGCGGATCGTGCGTTGTCTTTCCATGCAGTGGCCTTTGTTCGTTTGACGGACGGGAAGATCACCCAGCTGGACGAGTATTGGGGCGATGACGGCCCCGCGCCCCAGTGGCGGCAAGATAAAAATATCGGGCGGAAAATTCGGGACTGACCCCGGATTCCGCCCGATATTTTTGGAAATGAAAAACTCCCCCGCGCGAGGCGGGGGAGCGGAATGCTCTTGGAAAAAGCAATTACTTGATTTCGACAGTAGCGCCGACTTCGGCCAGCTTTTCCTTGATCTTTTCGCATTCTTCCTTGGAAGCGCCTTCCTTGATGGTCTTGGGGGCGGATTCCACGAAGTCCTTGGCTTCCTTCAGGCCCAGGCCGGTCAGCTCGCGGACAACCTTGATGACCTTGATCTTCTCGGAGCCAGCGTCCTTCAGGATGGCGTCGAACTCGGTCTTTTCTTCTTCAGCGGCAGCAGCGCCAGCAGCAGCGCCGGGCACAGCCACAACAGCGGCGGCGGCGGAAACGCCAAACTTTTCTTCCAGGGCCTTCACCAGATCGTTCAGCTCGAGAACAGTCATTTTCTCGATCTCAGCAATAAATTCCTCGTGAGTCATTACGGATAACCTCCATTCATAATCATGTTTTTGGGGGCGCGTCATGCGGCGCGCTCAGCACTTAGGCTTCGGGGGCGGCAGCGGTGTCTTCGCTGTTCTTCTTGGCGATAGCATCCAGAACGCGAACGAAACCAGCGATGCTGCTCTGCAGGCTGCCAAGCAGGCGGGCCAGCAGGACTTCGCGGCTGGGAACGGTCGCCAGTTCCTTGATCTGCGCGTCGCTCAGGATCTCAGTGCCCATCAGACCAGCCTTGATCTGAATCGCATCGGTCTTCTTCTTGTCGATGAAGTCGCTGACGATCTTGGCGGGGCTCACGGGGTCGCTCATGCCAAAGGCAAAAGCAGAGGGGCCGTTGAGAGCATCGTCCAGACCTTCGATGTTCAGCTCGTGCAGGGCACGGCGGACCAGCGTGTTCTTCAGAACGCAGTATTCCACGTTGTTCTGACGGAACTGAGCGCGCAGGGCGGTAACGTCTTCCACGGACAGGCCGCTGAAGCTGACCACGATGACGCTCTGGGCATCCTGAAACTTCTTCACGATGTCGCTGACGACTTGCTTTTTGATCTCGAGATTCTTGCTCATTTGAGTTGCACCTCCTTTTTGAAATGGTCGATTCCAAAAAGAAAACCCTTGCAGGCGCAAGGGCGAACATGTCGCAGGGGATTTCTCCCGCCTTACACCTCGGCGGGCGCTGCTTACGCTTCTTATGAGGGACAGGCCCTCACCCGCTGTCTTCGGCATAGGTTTCCAAAGAATCGTTTATGATTATACGGATTTTTCCCCGTTTGTCAACCGTTTTTTTGAAAAAACGAAAGGCTTTCAGCCCCGGCCCGTCTCCGTTGGAGCAGGCTTTTCCACCCGGCAGAAGGGCTCGGAAACGTGCCGGTTGAAAAAGTGGACGAAGGGCCCCAGCCCCAAGGCGCAGGCCAGCGTCCCCCAGCCCACGACGCCCCCCAGCAGCCACGCCAGCAGCGTGGACGTGCCGTCCACCGCGATGCGGCACCAGAAATAGGGAATTTTGGGAAAACGGTCATCCAGAATCAGCGCCAGACTGTCATAGGGCGAAGCGCCCAATTCCGAAGACTGGTACAGAGACACGCCCAAACTGACCACTGGCAGCGTCAGCAGCATGATCAGGAACCGGGGCAGAAAGGCCTCCGGCACCGTGAAAAGGTGATTCAGCACCCACGTTACGCCATCGGCGACCACGCCCAGCAGGAACCAGTTGACAAAGGTGCCCAGCCCAATGAACTTCCGGCCCCAGATGAGCTCCAGCACGAACCATGCCGCGCCGCAGATCCACAGCATCGGAGCCAGCGCCATGCCCGCCTTGGCCGCTACCGAAAGCACAAAGGCGGTGCTGGGGTCGTTGCCCAGCAGCGTCATCCGAAAGATCGCCACACCGATTCCAATCAGAATATTGCCCAGAAATACCGCGATCAGCCGCCGCGCCGTATATTGTTTCACGCCTGCGTTCCATCCTTTTTCTTTTATCAAAACGGGACTGCCAAAAGCTCAAAGAGAGCGCCGCGTTTCTTTCGAACGCGGCGCTCTCCGTTCAGCCCGAACGGGAGTCGGCGGCTCAGTCCACCGCCTTGGTGTCGATCTCGTGCTTCAGCTTGGCAACCAGCTCGTCGATGGTCATGTTGCCGATGGTCTCGCCCTTGCGGGTACGCACGTTGACCACGTTCTGCTCCACTTCCTTGTCGCCCAGCACCAGCATGTAGGGGATCTTCATCATCTGGGCCTCGCGGACCTTGAAGCCGATCTTCTCGTTGCGCAGATCCAGCTCGGTGCGGATGTCTTCCTTCTCCAGCCGCTCCGCCAGCGCCTTGGCCATTTCATCGCTGCGGTCGGTGATGGTGAGGATCTTGGCCTGCACGGGGCTCAGCCACAGCGGGAACGCGCCGCCGAAGTGCTCGGTCAGGATGCCGATGAACCGCTCGATGGAGCCCAGTACCACGCGGTGGATCATCACGGGACGGTGCTTTTCGCCGTCCGCGCCGGTGTAGGTCAGGTCAAAGCGCTCGGGCAGGTTCATATCCAGCTGGATGGTGCCGCATTGCCAGGTACGGCCCAGGCAGTCCTGCAGGTGGAAGTCGATCTTGGGGCCGTAGAATGCGCCGTCGCCCTCGTTGATGGTGTAGGGCACCTGCAGGTCGTCCAGAGCGCCCTGCAGACCTTCGGTGGCCTGCTGCCACATTTCGTCCGTGCCGATGGAGTTTTCCGGCCGGGTGCTCAGCTCCACGGTGTAGGGGAAGCCGAAGGTGGAGTACACCTTGTCGATCAGGTGATACACGCCCTTGATCTCGTCCCGGATCTGGTCGGGGGTCATGAAGATGTGGGCGTCGTCCTGCGTGAAGCAGCGCACACGCATCAGGCCATGCAGCGCGCCGGACAGCTCGTGACGGTGCACCAGACCCAGCTCACCGGACCGGATGGGCAGGTCGCGGTAGCTCCACGGCTTGCGCTGGTAGACCAGAATGCCGCCGGGGCAGTTCATGGGCTTGATGGCGAAGTCCATGTCGTCGATCTTGGTGGTGTACATGTTCTCCTTGTAGTGATCCCAGTGGCCGGAGCGCTCCCACAGGGCCCGGTTGAGCATGATGGGCGTCTTGATCTCCTCATAGCCTGCTTCCCGGTGAATCTCGCGCCAGTAGTCTTCCAGACAGTTGCGCAGGATCATTCCCTTGGGGTAGAAGAAGGGGAAGCCGGGGCCCTCGTCCCGGATGTCGAACAGATCCAGCTCGCGGCCCAGCTTGCGGTGGTCGCGCTTCTTGGCTTCTTCGATGCGGGCCAGATAGGCGTCCAACTCGGCCTTGTCGGTGAAGGCGGTGCCGTAGATGCGCTGCAGCATCTTGTTCTTTTCATTGCCGCGCCAGTAAGCGCCGGCGATGGAGGTCAGCTTGAAAGCCTTGACCTTGCCGGTGGAGGGCACATGAGGGCCCGCGCACAGGTCGGTGAAGTCGCCCTGACGGTAGAAGGAAATGTGCGCGTCCTCGGGCAGGTCGCGGATCAGCTCCACCTTGTAGGGCTCGCCCTTTTCTTCCATGAATTTGATGGCTTCTTCCCGGGGCAGCTCGAAGCGTTCCAGCTTGTCGTTCTTCTTGACGATGCGGCTCATTTCCTTCTCCACTTCCTTCAGGAAGTCGGGGGTGAAGGGCTCGTCCACGTCAAAGTCGTAGTAGAAGCCGTTGTCGATGGCGGGGCCGATGGCCAGCTTGGCCTCAGGGCGCAGCTTTTTCACGGCCTGCGCCAGCACGTGGCTGGCGGTATGGCGAAGCACCCGCTTGGCTTCGTTGTCTTCAAAGGTGAGGATCTCCAGCTCGCAGTCATGGTCGATGGGCTGCCACAGCTCCACGATCTTGCCGTCCACCCGGGCGCACAGCGCCTGCTTTTTCAGCTCCTGACTGAGCTGACCGGCAATCTCCAGAGGGGTCATGCCGTTTTCAAACTCCCGCTGGCCGTTTTTCAGGGTAATCAACATGGGTTTCTCCTCCTTGCTTTTGGGGAACGAAAAACGCCCCCACGATTTCGGTTTCGTAGGGGCGAATGAAATTCATCCGCGGTTCCACCCTGCTTTTTGCTCATTGGACGCGCTGTAACGTGCGCTCACGTGCTGCGGTCGGCAGGCGGTACCCGTTCGGTCTTTTGCGGTGCGCTTTCAGCCGGGGCGCGGCCTCTCTTTGGCAAAAGGAGATAGGAAGGGCTTGATCTGCGTCATTCCGTTAGCCAAGGGCATTGTAGCGCGGAAAACCGCCCCGTGTCAAGATGGGAAACGCAGGATTTTTTCCTGTTTTCCGGGTATTTTTCCCGCTGCTTTTCTTTTGCCCTTCTCTTTACTTTTTGGGGATGATAATGGTAAACTGAATCGTTACCATAGGCGAAGGGAGTTTCTCCCGGCGGAGGACGCAGGGTCTTCCGCGCCAAACGACGAAAGGACGAGACGGGAATGAAAAACAGGGTTTGGAAAAAGGCCGTGGTGCTGGCGCTCCTCAGCTGCCTGCTGGCGTGCTGCGCCGTGCCGGGGGCACAGGCGGAGGATTTTTTCACCCTGAATGTGGATATGCTGGATATGGATTCGCTCAACCAGAACGATTATGTGGCGGCGAACCTGTCCGCGGCCTGTCAGGGCATCCGGGTGCTGAAAACCATCAGCACGTCCAGCGAACTGGCGGAGCCTGTGCGGCTGTCCCTGACCCGGATGGATACGCAGACCCTTCTGTTTGACAAGGACTACGGCTACCAGAGCCGCAATTTTGACAGCGATGTGATCTACCTGCCCTACGGCGGCGGCTCCACCGTGCCCTATCTGGTGACGCTGTATGTGGGCGACACGGTGTATGCCATGCCCTTTATGCAGCTGCAGCCCCGGCTCCAGTTCAACAGCGCCTGCACCTACGGCGTGCGGCTTCGGGATCTGGGCCTTGGCGGGGACTGGCTCATGGGCACCGTGCTGAACCTGACCGAGCTGCGCAGCGTGGGCATGAAGGATATTCCTCTGTGCGCCAGCAACGCTTTTTATATCGGCAGCGCCACGGTGATGATGCAGGGCGATTATCTTTCCGTCCAGCTGAACTTCTACCCGGAGGCCAATGTGGAGGTGCACGGCGCGTCTGTGTACGTCATCACGCAGGGCGCGTCCCTGACCGGCGACCCGGCGTATTCCGGCGCGGCGGCCCTTTCCATAGGGGACTGGGCGGATGTGACCGGCGCGTCTACGGCGCTTCTGTACCTGCCCATGCAGGTCAGCTACGACCCATCCGGCCTGCCCGCGCTTTCTTATGACCTTGGCAGCGCTTCCACGCAGGAGCAGCTGAATCTGTGGCAGCAGAATCTTTCCGGCGCGGCGGCGGAGCCTTCCGACACCTTTGTGCCGGATACGGATTGGCAGATCGTGGAGACCCCCGAACCCTACTGGCCGGAGAACTCCAACGGGGAATCCGGCAGTGTCGGCGAATGGAACCAGCAGGAACCATCGGACGAAAGCTCCGTGGAGCGCGGCTGGTAAAACAAAATTCAAAGCCCCGTCTTTCGTTAACGTGCGAAAGACGGGGCCTTCTGTTTTTTACCGGCTTTTCAGGGTGATCAGGTGGATCTGCGGCGGGGCGAACAGCCGCACCGGCGCGCCGGAGGTGCCCACGCCGTTGCTGATGAGCACGGCGGCGCGGTTTTCTTCCAGCCAGCCGCTCATGTACCGGGGGCCTACGTCCGTCTTGAGATTGAAGAAGGGCGATTTGCCGAAAAAGCTGATCTGTCCGCCGTGGGTGTGACCGAACAGCGCCAGATCGAACCAGTGGTTGTCGCCGTCGCTGCTCTTGGCCTTGAGCATATCGGGCAGCAGGTCGGGGGTGTGCCCGGCGAAGATCACAAAATCGCTGGCTTTGACCTGCGAGGCCACGCCCTCCACGTCCGGGTAGCCGTTGTAATAGTCGTCCACGCCAGCAATGTAAAAGTACGTCTGCCCCCGCTTGACCGCCGCCACGTTGTTCACCAGCGGGATGATGCCCCGGCCCTTGATGGTGCCGATGAGCACGGAAAGATTGCTTTCCGGCTCGGTGCGGTCGTGGTTGCCCAGCACCGCGTATACGCCGATCCGGGCGGAAATGGAAGGCAGGTTCTCGAAAAATTCGATGGCCCCGTCGCTGTCCTCTGCATAGTCGCCGCCCAGAATGACCAGATCGGCACTGAGCCCGTTGATCGTCTTGACCAGCTCGTTGACCCGGCTTTGGGAGAACCAGCGGCCCTGATGGATGTCCGTGGCGTAGACGATCTTCAAGTTTTTTAGATTGGCGGGCAGGTTGGCCACCTGCACCGTATGCTCGTCTACCGTCAGCGTCCGTGCCTCGATAAAGGGATAGATACACAGCGCCAACAGCGCCAGCAGCACCAGCGCCAGCCGGACGGGGAAATGCCGCCGCTGGGGTTTTCGATAGCGATAATGATATTTCGGCAAGGGAGGACCCTCCTTTGAGCGAGCGTTGACAGAGGAACTGATTCATTGTACACTTTTTGGAAACCAGACACAAGGGGGAGAGCGCATGAAGCCCGGCACTGGAAAAACTTTCCGGCCTATCGGCCCGACGACGTATCTAAGCCCCATCCCGGCGGTGATGCTGGGATGCGCCGACCCGGAAAACGGCTATGAGGCCAATTTGATCACCGTGGCATGGACGGGCGTGGTGTGCACCAGGCCACCCATGGTCTCTGTCAGCATCCGCAAAAGCCGGTTGAGCCACGAGTTGATCCGGCGCACCGGGGAATTTACCCTGAACCTGACCGGGCGCAGCCTGTGCCGGGCCGTGGACTTCTGCGGGGTCAAAAGCGGTCGGGACGTAAACAAATTCGAGGCCTGCGGGCTGACCCCCATCCCTGCGCCGCCGCTTACCCACGCCCCCGCTGTGGCGGAAGCGCCCGCCTACCTGTGCTGCCGGGTAAAAAGCGTGCAGGAGCTGGGCAGCCACGATCTGTTTCTGGCGGAGGTGGAGCAGGTCTATGTGGCGGATGAATACTTTACCGAGTCCGGCTCCATTCGGGAAGAGGATATGGAGCTGGTGGCCTATGTCCACGGTAAATACTGCGCCGTGGGCAAGCCGCTGGGCTTCTTCGGTTATTCCGTCGCATCCCCCAAGGCATTGAAACGCCGAAGCGCCCCCAAGGGCGGCGGCAAACGGAAAGGATGAAGGAAGATGGCTTACGAGCTGCTGCTGGCCGACGCGGACGGCACGCTGTTTGATTTTGACGCGGGCGAACAGAACGCCCTGACTGAGCTGTTTACCCATTTTGACATTCCCGTGCGGGAAGAAAATTTTCAGACCTATCACCGGATCAATCGGGAGCAGTGGGCGCTGCTGGAGCAGGGCAGGACGACCCTGCCGGAGCTGCAGGTGGCCCGCATGGCCAACTTTCTTGCGGCGGTGGGCCTGCGGCGCTCCCCGGAGGAGATGCACCTTTATTTCCGGGACCGGCTCAGCTGCCAGAGCATCCTTCTGCCCGGGGCGGAGGCTTTCTGCGCCCGGGTGGCCGAAAAAATGCCCATCTGTCTGGTCACCAACGGCGTGGCGGCCATTCAGCACGCCCGTTTCGACCGCTGCCCGATCTCGCCCTATCTTAGCGGCCTGTTCATCAGCGAGGAGCTGGGCGCGGCCAAGCCAGATCCCGCCATCGTCCACGCGGCGCTGCGCCGCATGGGTGTCGCACCCGAAAACGCCGTGATGATCGGGGACAGCGCGGCGGCGGATATCCCTGCAGCCAACGCCGCCGGGGTGTTCAGCATTCTGTTCACCAACGGTCGTCCCGCCCCGGAAAACCATGGAGCCAATGCGGTCGCGGCCAGCTATGAAGAGGCCGAACGGCTGATTCTTGGTTAAAGCCCCAATGCGTCTGCCTGTCTGCTTTTTCGGACGGGCAGGCGATTTTTTGCTCTGCCGGGGGGCAAAACCTCCGTACTTGTTCCCAAAGTCGTTTCATGATATAATATAATACTGAATCTGTCCGGGCGCGGGCGAGCGCCGATTTCTGATGAATCAGGAGTGGAGAAACATCATGGACTATTCCAACGAACAGCTGCGCGCGCTGGCGCGGGAGTTCTGCCCCGCCGGGCTCGACAAAGACCCTGTTCCCCTTGGCAACGGCCATATTAACGATACCTTCCTGTTTGAATCCGAAGGGCGGAGCCATGTGCTGCAGCGCATCAACCGCAATGTGTTTCGGGAGCCGGAAAAGGTGATGGAGAATTTCCAGCGGGTCACGGAGCACATCCGCCAGAAGGTGGCCCGGGAGGGCGGCGACCCCGAGAAAGAGACTCTGCGGCTGAATCTGGCTCAGGACGGCAAGCCCTATACCTTTGACGAAAACGGCGACCTGTGGCGCAGCTACGCCTTTGTGAAGGACACCGTGACCTACGAGCGCACGGACGATCCCGCCCTGTTCCGAGAGGCGGGCCGCTGCTTCGGACGGTTCCACGACCTGCTGGACGATTTCGACGCATCCCTTCTGCATGAAACGATCCCTTATTTTCATCATGAGCCCCGGCGCTGGCAGGATTTCCTGCGGGCGGTGGAGGAAAACCGCTCCGGCCGCGCAGATACGGCCCGGAAGGAGATCGAGGGCTTCATGGCCTTCGCCGCCCTTCCTCCCGTGCTGCAGGATCAGCTGGAAGCGGGCGTGCTGCCCCTGCGGGTGACTCATAACGATACCAAGCTCAACAACGTCCTCATGGACGAAAAGACCGGCCGCGCCCTGTGCGTCATCGATCTGGACACGGTGATGCCCGGTCTGGCGGCCTACGACTTTGGCGACGCCATCCGCTTCGGGGCCAGCACGGCGCTGGAGGACGAGACTGATCTGGACAAGGTACATTTCAGCCTGCCTTATTACCGCGCCTTCGCGGAGGGCTATCTGGAAGCCTTCGGCAGCCGCCTGAACGAAGCCGAGCTTCTGTCCCTGCCCATGGGGGCCAAGCTGATGACGCTGGAAGTGGGCATTCGCTTTCTGGGTGATTATCTCAACGGCGACGTGTATTTCAAGGTGGATCACCCTGAACACAATCTGGTTCGCGCCCGCACGCAGCTCAAGCTCCTGCAGGAAATGGAAGCCCATTGGCAGGAGATGAACGAGATCGTCCGGGAACTGGGAAAGGGGCGGAGCAAGGCATGAAAAAGCCGGTACTGGTCATTATGGCCGCGGGCATGGGCAGCCGCTACGGCGGGCTGAAGCAGATCGACCCTGTGGGCCGCAACGGCGAGATCATTCTGGATTACTCCCTTTTCGACGCGAAACGGGCGGGCTTTGAAAAGGCCATTATCGTCATCAAGCGGGAAAACGAGGCCCTGTTCCGGGAGGTCATCGGCGACCGGGCCAGCCGCCAGATGGAGATTCAGTACGCCTATCAGGAAATGGACGATCTGCCGGAGGGCTTTTCCATTCCCGAGGGCCGCAAAAAGCCCTGGGGCACGGGCCACGCGGTGCTGGCGGCCCGGAAGCTGGTGGACGCGCCCTTCTGCGCCATCAACGCCGACGATTTTTACGGCGCGGAGGCTTTCCGTCTGGCCTATGACCATCTGACCCATTTGAAGGACGAGGGCGACGTGGCCATGGTGGGTTATCTGCTGAAGAACACTCTGAGCGAAAACGGCTACGTTTCCCGGGGCGTGTGCGAAATGGACGAAACGGGACGTCTGACTGCCCTGACCGAGCGCACCCACATTATCACCAGCGCCGACGGCCCGCTGATGACCGAAGACCTGCACACCTACACCCGTCTGGAGCCAGACACAGTGGTCAGCATGAATATGTGGGCCTTCCCGCATTCCATGATGGCCGCACTGGAAAAGGGCTTCCCCGTGTTCCTGCGGGAGCAGCTGTCCAAGAATCCTGAAAAAGCCGAATACTACCTGCCCATGGCGGTGGACGCGGAAATGCAGGCCGGACGGGCCGGCGTCAGCGTCAAAACCACCCATGACAAGTGGTACGGCGTGACCAACCCGGAGGATAAGCAGGACGTGGTGGACGCGGTGGCCCGCATGGCGGAAGCCGGTCTGTATCCTGCCCCCCTGTGGCCGGAGGCATAAATGGAAAAACGGAGACCCAAAGCGGGCACAGTGGTGATGGTCGTTCTGCTGCTGGCGTTGACCGGCGTATGCGTGTACCTCGCGCCCCGCACCCGGGACGCTTATCAGGAATACCGCACGGAAAGCGAAGCCACCCCCACGCCCACGGCGGATAACGCCAACATGATGGCCGTTACCCTCGACCCCAACGCCACCCCCACGCCAACTATGCTCATCCTCAAGCTGGGCACGCAGGGCGACGAGGTGAAGAAGCTGCAGGAGCGGCTGTATCAGCTGGGTTACTATACCGGCGAGATCGACGGCCAGTACGGGCAGGGCACGGCGCAGGCGGTCATCGCCTTCCAGACCCAGCACGGCATTGCCGGGGACGGTCTGGCCGGAGAGGAGACCCGAAACCTGCTGTATTCCGACCGGGCGGAGATGTTCCGTCCCACGCCCACCCCCACGGAAACGCCCTCGATGCTCACCATGGGCGATCGGAATGACGCGGTCAAGGCGTTGCAGGCCCGGCTGAAGGAGTTGGGATATCTGGACGGCAGCGCTGACGGCGACTTCGGCGGGGCCACCAAGGCGGCGGTGGTTTGGTTCCAGACCCAGAACGGCGAAACCCCGGACGGCATCGCCGGGGCCAAAACGCTGGCGCTGCTGTTCAGCGACAGCGCGCCCAAGGCGGAACCGACGCCGACCCCCGACCCCAACGCCCTGCCCATTCTGGTCAACCGCACCCACCCGGTGGATGCGAGCTACCGTCCTGCCGATCTGGTGCAGTTGAAGGACGTGCTTCCTTCCAGCCTTGTGACCGTCAAGGGATCGGACTGCGAGGGCGACCGCACCGCCGCGCAGGCGCTCATTACCATGTTCGAGGCCGCCAAGGCCGACGGCGTGACCGGCTGGCAGATCAGCGCAGGCTACCGCAGCGTCAAGTACCAGCAGAAGCTGTTTGACAGGCAGGTGGCCGAGTACCAGAATCAGGGCCTGAGCGTCGCCAAGGCCAAAAGCGCCGCCAGCAAGCTGGTGGCCGACCCCGGAGCCAGCGAACATCACACGGGGCTGGCCTTTGACATCACCGTGGCCGGAACCACCTTCAAGGGCACGGAGCAGCAAAAGTGGCTCCAGAAGCACTGCTGGGATTACGGCTTCATCATCCGCTATCAGGAGGACAAGGAGGCCGTTACCGGCTTTCTGGCCGAGTGTTGGCACATCCGCTACGTGGGCGTACAGCACAGCGTGGTCATGCGGGACAGGAATCTCTGTCTGGAAGAATATCTGGGCGAGACGGATTGACCCCTTTCCCTATTTTGAGAAAAAAAGAGTACGAGTAGTATGTATGATCTGATCGTCATCGGAGCAGGGCACGCGGGATGCGAGGCGGCGCTGGCAGCCGCCCGCATGGGCGTCAGCACCCTGCTCCTTACACTGGACATGAATTCCGTGGCCCTGATGCCCTGCAATCCCGCTATCGGCGGCACGGGCAAGGGCCATCTGGTGCGGGAGCTGGATGCGCTGGGCGGCCAGATGGGCTTGTGCATCGACCGCACCTTCCTGCAGAGCCGGATGCTGAACCGGGGCAAGGGCCCGGCGGTGCATAGTCTGCGGGCACAGGCAGACAAGCGCCGCTATCACGAGGACATGATGGCCACCCTGTTTTCCACCGACCATCTGACCATCCGTCAGGGGGAGGCCATGGAGCTGCTGACCCAGAACGGGGCCATCAGCGGCGTGCGCACCATGACCGGCGAGGAAATTCCCTGCCGGGCGGTGGTCATCTGCAGCGGCGTATATCTGAAAAGCCGCATCATCATCGGTCAGTATTCCAAAAACAGCGGGCCGCAGGGGCTTCTGCGGGCGGAGGGGCTTTCCCAGTCCCTGACCGATCTTGGTTTCGAGCTGCGCCGTTTCAAGACCGGCACGCCCGCCCGGGTGGACGTTCGCTCCATCGACTTTGACAAGATGGAGCCCCAGCCCGGCGACGATCCTATTGTGCCGTTTTCCTTCCTGACGGTGGCCCGGCAGCCGGACATCGGCGTGAAGTATCCGCTGGAAAACCGGGCCATGTGCTACCTGACCTACACCAACGAAGAGACTCACCGCATCATTCGGGAGAATCTGCATCTGTCCCCCATGGTGCGGGGAGAGATCAAGGGCACCGGGGCGCGCTACTGCCCCAGCATCGAGGATAAAATTCGCCGCTTTGCGGACAAGGACCGCCACCAGCTCTTTCTGGAGCCGGAGGGCCTTTCCAGCCCGGAATGGTACGTGCAGGGCATGTCCTCCAGTCTGCCGGATTTTGTGCAGTGGCAGATGTACCGCTCCATCCGCGGTTTGGAGCGGGCGGTGCTGGTACGGTTGGCCTATGCCATTGAATACGACTGCATCGACTCCCGGGAGCTGAACCTGACGCTGGGCAGCCGCCGAGTCCCCGGCCTGTATTTTGCCGGGCAGATCAACGGCACCTCGGGCTACGAGGAAGCGGCGGCGCAGGGGCTATTGGCGGGCATCAACGCGGCCTGCTGGCTGCAGGGCAAGGAACCTCTCATCATTACCCGGGACATGGGCTATCTGGGCGTGATGGTGGACGATTTGGTGGTGAAGGGCACGGACGAGCCCTACCGCATGATGACCAGCCGTTCCGAGTACCGGCTGACCCTGCGGCAGGACAATGCTGACCTGCGCCTGACGGCCCTGAGCCACGCCCGGGGGCTGGCCTCCGACCGGCGCATGGCGCTGATGGAGCGCAAGAAGGCTCAGACCGAGGAAATGTTGCAGAAGCTGCACGTAGTCAAGCTGCCCGCCAGCGAAGCGCGGAACGAATGGCTGGAGCGTCACGGACAGCCCGTGACCCCTGCCACCTTATCGGCGGAGGACTTACTGCGCCGTCCCGCCATTGACTTGGCGGCGCTGGGGGAGCTATCTCCCGAATTGGTCGGCTATGCGCCTGACGCGGCGCTGGAAGCCGAGCTTTCCATTAAGTACGAGGGCTATCTGAAAAAGCAGCAGGAGCAGATCGCCCGGGCCCGGGCCATGGAGGACTGGGTCATTCCGGACGACATCGACTACAACGCCATCGAAAGTCTCCGCATCGAGGCCCGGCAGAAGCTCAGCGCCATGCGTCCCCGCTCCCTTTCGCAGGCGGGCCGCATCCCCGGCGTGAACCCCGCCGACGTCGCCGTCCTCATGGTCTACCTCCGGCGGGGCTGAGCCCCGCACCGCGGACTGCGCGCTGCGGGCGCGCAGGGGCAGTGCCCCTGCACCCCACACCGCGCCCATAGGGCGCGGGAGCATTCGA